>JAFRPG010000029.1 GCA_017429265.1 Clostridia bacterium
GCAGACGCCCGGCATCGGCCAGCGCTGCATGGAAGAGGCCTTCACGAGCCAGTTCATCGGCAAGGGCGGCAAGGTGATGCTGGATGCGGGCATCGACGCGGTGACCGGCGCGACGGTCACGAGCACGGCGGTCGTGCGTGCGGTGAATGAGATCCTCAAGAACGCGGCGGCTCCCGCGGAGGAGAAGAAGGAACCCGAGCAGCCCGCAGAGGCGGCGTCCCTGACGGCGACGAAGCCCGGCTACAACGACGCGGACGTGACGGTATCCCTGGAACTGGACGGAAACGGCGCGATCACGGCGATCACGGTGGACGCGACCTCGCAGACGCCCGGCATCGGTCAGCGCTGCATGGAAGAGGCCTTCACGAGCCAGTTCATCGGCAAGAGCGGCAAGGTCATGCTGGACGCGGACATCGACGCGGTGACCGGTGCGACGGTCACGAGCACGGCGGTCGTGCGTGCGGTGAATGAGATCCTCAAGAACGCGGCGGCTCCCGCTGAGGAGAAGAAAGAACCTGAGCAGCCCGCAGAGGCGGCGTCCCTGACGGCGACGAAGCCCGGCTACAACGACGCGGATGTGACGGTGTCCCTGGAACTGGACGGCACCGGCGCGATCACGGCGATCACGGTGGACGCGACCTCGCAGACGCCCGGCATCGGCCAGCGCTGCATGGAGGAGGCCTTCACGAGCCAGTTCATCGGCAAGAGCGGCAAGGTCATGCTGGACGCGGACATCGACGCGGTGACCGGCGCAACGGTCACGAGCACGGCGGTTGTGCGTGCGGTGAATGAGATCCTCAAGAACGCGGCGGCCGCACCGGCTCAGCCTGAGGAAACGGCAAAGCCCGCCGAGGAAGCGAAAGAGCCCGAAGAGGTCTATGTCTATCAGGCGATCGAGGGCGGCATCACCGCTTCCAACACAGGTTTCTCCGGAAAGGATATCACTGTCAGCCTGAAGCTGAATGAGGAAGGCAACGCCATCGCGGAGATCGCGGTGGATGCCGGCAACGAGTCGTCGCCCGCCGGCCGCAGGTGCGCAAGCCCGGAATTCACGGATCAGTTCATCGGCAAGGGCAGCCTCCTGACGCTCGGCGAGGAGATCGAAGCCGTGTCCGGCGCGACGATCACCGGCTCGGTGGTCGTGCGGACCGTCAACGAGATCCTGGCGCGTGAGATCCCCCAGCCCGAGGTGAAAGCGGAAGCGGCGGAGCCCGCCGAGCGGCCGGAAATCCAGCCCGCCCAGCCGCTGCCGGTGCGCGAACCGCAGCCGGCCCGGACCCACACGGAAGAAGTCACGCTGACGGGCAAGGACGTCGGCTTCACCGGCAATGACATCACCGTCACCCTGACCGTCGACACCGACGGCAGCATCAAGACGATCACGGTGGATGCCGGCAATGAGACAAGAGACCTCGGTCGGAAATGCATGGAGGCGGCCTTCACCGACCAGTTCGTCGGGAAGAGCGCGCCGGTCGTGTTCGGCGAGGATGTGGATGCCGTGACCGGCGCGACGATCACCAGCGCCGCCGTCGTCGGCATCGTGAATGACATTCTGGACCGCTGGCCCCCGAAGCCCGGTGAGGAGGAGCAGCCCGCGGAAGCGGCCGCTCCGGAAGCAGAGGGCTTCATCACAGCGACAGCCACGGGCTTCTCCGGCAAGGACATCACCGTGCGCGTGAAGCTCAACGAGGAGGGCACGGCCATCGCGGAGATCGCGGTGGATGCAGCCGGCGAATCGGCTGACTACGGCCGGAAGTGCGGCGAGGCGGCCTTCACGGACCAGTTCATCGGCAAGGGCACTGTGCTGGCGCTCGGCGAGGACATCGAAGCGGTGTCCGGCGCGACGATCACCGGCGCGGCGGTGGTCAGGGCCGTCAATGAGATCATAGCGGCCGAGATCCCCCAGCCCGTGCCGCAGGCCGCGGCCGAGCCCGCTGAGCGGCCGGAAATCCGGCCCGCCCAGCCGCTGCCGGTGCGCGAGCCGCAGCCGGCCCGTACGCATGACACCGTTGTCACGATGGCCGGCTGGGACGCCGGCTTCACCGGCAAGGACATCATCGTGACCCTGACCGTCAACACGGACGGCAGCATCGGTGGGATGACCGTGGACGCATCGGGCGAATCCGAGGATCTCGGCCGCCGGTGCGCGGAGACGGCCTTCACGGACCAGTTCATCGGCAAGGGCGCGCCGGTCGTGCTCGGCGAGGATGTGGATGCCGTGACCGGCGCGACGATCACCAGCGCGGCTGTCGTCGGCATCGTGAATGACCTGCTGAACAGCTGGCCGCCGGAGGTTCAGATGAAAGAAAACAGCGCGCCTCAGGACGACGAGGGGCTCATCACCGCCTCCAACAAGGGCTTCTCCGGCCAGGACGTGACCGTCAGCCTGAAACTGAATGAGGAAGGCACTGCCATCGCGGAGATCGCGGTGGACGCGGCGAACGAATCGGAGGGCTACGGCCGGAAGTGCGGCGAGGCTGCCTTCACCGATCAGTTCATCGGCAAGGGCGCTGTTCTGACCCTTGGCGAGGATATTGAGGCGGTGTCCGGCGCGACGATCACCAGCACGGTGGTCGTGCAGACCGTCAACGAGATCCTGCTCAAGGCGATCCCGCAGCCGGCCGAGGCGACCGTGGAGGCCGCCGAACCGGCCGAACGTCCCGAGATCAAGCCCGCGGAACCGATTGCCAAGCCTGAGCCGAAGCCCGCGCAGACCTATCCGACCGACGTCCGTGTGACGGGCAAGGGCGCCGGATTCGTCGCCGGGAAAGACATCACCGTGATCCTGGTCATCGACACGAACGGTGCCGTCAGGGAGATCACGGTCGACGCAGCCGGCGAGACGGAGGACCGCGGCCGCAAGTGCGAGGAAGAGGCTTTCACTGCCCAGTTCATCGGCAAGAGCGCCCCGATCATCCTCGGTGAAGACGTGGACGCCGTGTCGGGTGCGACGATCACCAGTGCGGCTGTCGTCCGCATCGTCAATGAGCTGCTGAACGGCTGGCCGCCTGCCGCCGACGCGGCTCAGACCGCGGAAGCCGCGGAATAAGAAGCACACAGGACCGTCGGCGGGAGTCTCGCCGACGGTTTCTCAGATGAACCGATCAACGAAAGGGGTGCTGACCGATGATTTTGCGCAAAGCACGGGAGAGCGACCTGCCTGCGCTGTTTGAGTTGTTCCGTATCACGAGCAACCACATGACCAGCCAGGGCGTGGAGCACTGGCACTGGGGGGAATACCCGAACGAGGAACTGGTGCGGCAGGATGTGCTCGACGGAAGACTCTGGTGTCTGTACGGCGAGCAGGGCATGATCCTTTCCGTCACCGTCAGCACGGAGACCACCCCGGTCTACAGCAGCGTCAACTGGCTCTTCGGCATCCGGCCCGGCGTCTTTCACCGGCTGGCCGTGCATCCTGCCCTGCAGAGTCAGGGCCTCGGCCGCCAGGCGGTGGCGGATGTGGAGACGATCCTGATCTCCCTCGGATGCGACTGCCTGCGCTGCGACGCACAGGTGACCAACGCACGCGCGGACCGCTTCTATATGTCGCTCGGCATGCGCCGCGCGGGCACAGCCTATCTGGAGGACCGCGATGCGGTCTATATGGGCTATGAGAAGCGCCTGACGGAGGACTGCCCGCTGCTTCCGATCGCCATGCAGCCGGCCTTCCGCGGCGGGAAGCTGACGCCGTGGGGCGGCGACCGCCTCCGGAGCGTGTACGGCAAGGAGATCCCCGAGGTGCCCACCGGCGAGAGCCTGGAGGTCAGCTGCATCCCGGGCCTTGAGTCGAAGGACAGCACCGGCGTGCCGCTGACCGAGCTGATCCGCCTCTACGGCGGCAAGCTGGTGGGACGGTACCAGTTCGGCGCCTTCCCGTTGCTGCTGAAGATCATCGACGCGCAGGAGCCTCTGTCCGTGCAGGTCCACCCGAACGACGAATACGCGGCGAAGCATGAGCACGGGAAACTCGGCAAAACGGAGGCCTGGCTGATCCTTGACGCGCCCGAGAACGCGGAACTCGTCTACGGCATTCAGCCCGGGACAACGCTGGATCAGCTCAAGACGGCCTGCGAGCACGGTGCGGACGTGGAGCCGCTCCTCCGCCGGGTGAAGGTGAAGCGCGGGGATGTCTGCTACATCCCGGCCGGCTGTGTCCATGCGATCGGCGCAGGCATCATGCTCTACGAGATCCAGCAGTCCTCGGACATCACCTACCGCTTCTATGACTGGAACCGCGTGGATGAGCACGGCAAGGGCAGGGAGCTTCACCTGAAGCAGGCCCTCGCGGTGACGGACCCGGAGGATGCGCCCGAGCCGATCCCCGCCCCGGAGATCCCGGTCGCACGCGTGCTCGACAAGACCTATTTCACCCTCGACCTGCTCCGCCCGCGGCGCGATTCGTCGGTCCACATTCCGCATATCCGGGACTTCGGTCTCCTGACGATGCTCGACGGCGAGTTGACGCTGTGCTGGGAGCAGGTGGAGCGCACCCTGAAGAAGGGCGAGTCGCTGTTCATCCCGAATGCAGCACCGCCCATGATCCTGAGGGGGGACGGCCAGGCAGCGCTGAGCATGCCGAGATAACCGAAAACACACGAAGAGGGAACCGCGAGCCGGTTCTCTTTTCGCGTACGGAAAAGGAGATACGCCGTGTCGGACGTATCTCCGTAAAATGCCGTGTTCAGAGGCCGAGCAGGCGGCAGGCGTTCCCGCCGAGGATGGCGTCCTGCTCCGTACCGGTGAGGGGGAGGGCCCGGATGGCCTGGACCTCCGTGACCTGATCCTCCCACGGGGAATCGGTGCCGAAGAGCACATGGTCCGCGCCGAATGCCCGCACCTGGCGGGTGAAGGCCTCCGCGTCCATTCGGGCCAGGCTCTCCGGGGTGTTGTAGAAGCCGTCGCCGATGGGGTGCATCGGGCCGAGGGAGAAGGCGGTGTCGATGTACACGCCGCTCCCGCCGAGGAGTCTCGCAGCCTCCTCCCAGCAGCGCCATCCGCCCATGTGCGCGAGGATCATCCTGACCGGTCCGACGGCTTCCAGCGCGCGGGCGATCTTCTCCGGGAGCGCCTGCGTCTCACCGGGATAGCCCACGTCATATCCCGCGTGGATGATGACAGACAGCCCGTGATCCGCCGCGGCCCTCAGGATCCGGAGGCTGCGCGGGTCGTCGATATCACAGCGCTGGTAGACCGGATGCAGCTTGATGCCGCGGATCCCCGCCTTCGCGATCCGGCCCAGTTCTCCGTCGACATCGTCATAGTCCGGGTGCATGCAGCCGAAGGAGATCAGGCCGGTCTCTTCGGTGCACTCGTTGATGCGCAGGGAGGCGTCGTTGACCTTGACCACATGCTGCGGATTGGTGGAGACAGGCAGGATCACGCTGCGGTCGATCCCGGCGCGGCGCATGGAGGCGGTCAGTTCCGGCTCGGTGGCGCCGGTGAAGAGGGCGGTGTGGCATTGGCCCTGCATCTTCCGCAGGGCCGCCGCCGCGATCCGCTCCGGGAATGTGTGGGTGTGGATGTCAACGATCATGCCTTTTCGTCTCCGAGGGCCTCGGTCTGGCGGACCATGACCTTCTTTTCATAGCATGAGAACACGTTTTCCACCAGCTTCCGATCCGGTTTGGGCGTGACAAGGCTGACCAGCGGAACGATGACGAGGCCGAAAAGCATGCAGAACGCGCCGGCGTAGATCGGGTTGTTGAGATCGCCGAGGAAGTTGTCCATGACCTTCAGGTTGATGAGCATGGCCAGGGTCATGAAGATGCTCGAGAAGAAGAAGGACACATAGCAGGCCGTGCGCGAGGTGCGCTTCCAGTACAGGCCGTAGAGGAAGGGGGCAAGGAAGGCGCCGGCCATCGCACCCCAGCTGACGCCCATGGCCTGGGCGATGAAGGCGACGGGGGAGTTGACCTGCACGATGGCGATGGCGGCGGAGATCGCGATGAAGACCACGATCAGCGCGCGCATGATGAGCAGCTGCTTTTTCTCGTCCATCTGCTTGATCACCCGGCCTTTGAGAAGGTCGAGGGTCACGGTGGAGGAGGATGTCAGCACCAGGGAGGACAGGGTGGACATGGAGGCGGAGAGCACGAGGATCATGACCACGCCGATCAGCAGGGGACCGAGGTTGGAGAGCATGTTGGGGATGATGTTGTCATAGCCGCCCGCGGGAGGACCGGCCTGGGTGATCTCGGTCACCGCATCGGACAGGCGCCCGAAGCCGCCCAGGAAGTAGCAGCCGCCGGCCACGATCACCGCGAACACGGTCGAGATGATGGTGCCCTTATGGATGTCGCCCTCGGACTTGATGGCATAGAATTTGCCGACCATCTGGGGCAGGCCCCAGGTGCCGAGCGAGGTGAGGACCACCACGCCGAGGAGGAACATCGGATCCGGGCCGAGGAAGGAGGCGAAGATGCCGGGCGTCGTTCCGTTGGCGATGGCCGTGTCGGACTCGACCGCCAGCTCCGCCATGGAGCCCATCAGGCCGTCGTGCTGACCGAGCACGGTGACGATGACCGCGATGATGCCCACGATCATGATGATGCCCTGGATAAAGTCGTTGATGGCGGTGGCCATGTATCCGCCGGCGATGACGTAAATGCCCGTCAGCACCGACATGACCAGCACGCACCAGAGGTACGGGATGCCGAAGGCCATCTCGAACAGGCGGCTGAGGCCGTTGTAGAGGGAGGCGGTGTAGGGGATCAGGAAGATGAAGATGATCACGGAGGCGATCACTTTCATGGCCGGGGACCCGAAGCGCTTCTCAAAGAAGTCGGGCATCGTGGCGCTGCCGAGGTGCTGGGTCATGATGCGGGTGCGGCGGCCGAGGATCACCCAGGCCATCAGGGAGCCGATCATGGCGTTGCCCAAGCCGATCCAGGTGGAGGCGATGCCAAAGCGCCAGCCGAACTGGCCCGCGTAGCCGACAAAGATGACGGCGGAGAAGTAAGACGTACCGTATGCGAAGGCTGTCAGCCAGGGGCCGACGGAGCGTCCGCCGAGGACAAAGCCGTTGACATCGGTGGCGTTGCGCCGGCAGTACAGGCCAATGCCGACCATGACGGCGAAGAAGGCCACGAGCATGATGATCTTCAGCGCCATGCCTTGCGAAGGATCGGCGGCGGCGGCTTCCTCGGCCAGGGCAGGCAAGCAGATCGCTAAGGACAGCGCCATGCACAGACCGAGCAGCAGGGCAAGCTTCTTTCTCATAACAGGTCACACTCCTCACAGCCCGCAGTCACGGGCTTCTCTTTAACGCTTTAAACAATAACGCACTAAAGCAATAAAGTCAAGAGGGAATTGTGCTTTTCCTTTGTTTTGCGTCAAATTCCTCCGCACGGCTTGATAAAAAGCGCGTCATGGATTATGATGCATCTGAAGAATCCGGAAAGGAAGGATACAGAGATGGCAGAACCGATTTTGCTGATCATGGCGGCCGGGATGGGCAGCCGTTACGGCGGACTGAAGCAGATGGATCCGATCGGGCCGGCGGGGGAGGTCATCCCCCACTATTCGGTCTACGATGCGAAGCGCGCGGGCTTCAAGCGCGTGGTGTTCCTCATCAAGCATGAGATCGAGGAGGACTTCAAACGCTTGGTGGGCGAGCCCGTGGCGCGGCACATGGAGGTGCGCTACGCCTTCCAGGAGCTCGACAAGATCCCCGCTCCCTTCACGGTGCCCGGGGACCGCAGAAAGCCCTGGGGAACCGGCCACGCCGTGCTCTGCTGCGCGGATCTGCTGGACGCGCCCTTTGCCGCCATCAACGCGGACGATTTTTACGGCGCGGACGCCTTCCGCACCGCCTATGACTTCCTCTCCAAAGCGAAGGACGGGGAGCGCGCGCACTGGATGATGGTGGGCTACCGCCTCGACCACACCACCACGGCCAACGGCTATGTGTCCCGCGGCGTGTGCAGCGTGGGCGAGGACGGTTGCCTGACCGGCGTCACCGAGCGCACCCACATCGTGGAGAGCAGTGACGGTCCTCTGTACACCGAGGACGGCCTCCACTACACCCTCCTGCCCGGGGATTCCCCGGTCTCCATGAATCTCTGGGGCTTCACCGGTTCCTTCCTGGATGAACTGCGGGTCGGCTTCCCGGTCTTCCTCGAAAAGGCGATCCGGGAGAATCCGCTGAAGGCGGAGTATCTGCTTCCGTTCATCGTCAACGATGCCCTGGAGCACGGGCGGGCCGATGTCCGCGTGCTGCCGAGCGACGGCCAGTGGTTCGGCGTCACCTACCCGGAAGACAGGCCGACCGTCGTGAACGCCGTCCGCCGGATGACCGACGAAGGCTTCTATCCGTCGCCGCTCTGGCCCTGAGCCGCCAGACCTTTCTGACGCGAAAACACGAAGAACCGAAAAAGACTTCCCGGCCGCTCCGTATAGCGGAGAACCGGGAAGTCTTTTCAGTACCGACAGATGCTTACTTCAGCATCTCCATCATGGTGTCATAGGCGGTCTTCAGCTGCACGTCCTCCATGTCGCCGAAGAGGTACAGCGTCTTGGCGTCCTCGGGCATCTCCACGATCACATCGGGCGTGATGCCGAGCTTGTGGACCGCATTGCCGTTGGGGGTGAAGTACTGGGCCTCGGTCACCTGCATGCCCGCGCCGTTGTTCAGGTTGATGACGCCCTGCACGATGCCCTTGCCGTAGGACTTGACGCCGACGACCTTGCAGTTGGCGCGGTCCCTGAGGCATCCGGTGAGGATCTCGGAGGAGGAAGCGGTGTACTGGTTGACGAGGATCACGAGCGGGAGTTCGACCTCGCTGCCGTCGGTGAAGGTGCGGTAATACTCGCGGTTGCCTGCCTTGTCCTCCAGATAGCAGACCACACCGGAGGGGAGGAAGAAGTCCGCGATGGCGCGCGCGTCCTGAACCCAGCCGCCGCCGTTGTCGCGCAGGTCGATCATGATGCCCTTCGCGCCTTCGTCGACCAGACGGTCCAGAGCGGCCATGAACTCCTTGGTGCAGTCGCCGGCGAACTCATACAGATAGATGTAGCCGATCTGGTTGTCGAGCATCATGGAGTCCACGCGCGTGCTGACCACGGCCGCGCGCGTCATGGTGACCTCGTAGGGCTCGCCGCCCCGGAGGAAGGTGACCGTGACGTCGGTGCCCTCCACGCCGCGCATGATGGAGACCGCCTCATCGAGGTTGTCCGCCGTGACATAGAGGTCCTCGTTCACGCGGTAGAGGATGTCACCCTTCATGACGCCGGCCTTGTCCGCGGGGCCGCCCGCAAAGACGCGGGTGATGGTGCAGATCTGCGTGGTGTAGTTGGCGGAAATCTGCACGCCGATGCCCACATAGTTGCCGTTGTCGTCCTCCCACATCTTGGAGAACTCATCGGGGGTATAGTAGAAGGTGTAGGGGTCTTCGACAGCGTCGAGCATGCCGGTCGCGGCGCCCTGCAGGAGAGTCTCATGGTCGGCGTCATCGAACAGGTAGTATTTGTCGATGTTGTCCATGATGTCCAGCAGACCGTCGAACTGCTTGTACCGCTCATACTGCTCGCGGGAAATGGTCACCGTGTTGCCGGAAGAAGCCGGTGCGGCTGTCGCCTGGGATGCGGCATTGCCGGTGCCGCCGCTGCGGGGCAGCATACTGCTGATCCCGCCCAGGGGCAGGAGGGCACAGGAACTCAGCACACAGGCACACAGGGCCATGCACAGGAGCAGAGCGAGCTTTTTCTTCATGGTCATCTATCCTCCATTGTGAATTGGTTGCGGGTTTGTGATTCCAGCTGCCTCCGCCTGAGGAGCAGGAGGAGCCAGAAGGTCATGGCGTCGTCGAAGAGCCTGAGATCCAGACCGGTGGCGCGCTGGAGCTTGTCGAGCCTGTACATCAGCGTCGACCGGTGGATGAAGAGCTGGCGCGCCGTATCGGACAGGTTGAGGCTGTTGCGGAGGAACATCTCCGCCGTGTTCAGCAGCTCCTCGTCGAGGAGGCGGGCCGTCTTGCGGTTGAAGATCAGGGCGGTGCAGGCTGCGGCTTTCTCCGGCGGCAGATCGTCCAGCAGGCGTTCCGCGACCATGCGCTGCCAGCGCCAGACGCCGCGGTCCGCGTCATAGCGCAGGCCCAGGGTCAGGGCGTCCTGCGCCTGGCGGAAGCTGTCCCGGAGCGAAACGTCGCTCTCACCGATGCCGATCAGGATCTCCTGGCCTTCCTCCTCCAGGAAGGTCTCCCGGAGGGCACAGGCGAAGTCGAGCAGCTCGGCGGGTCCCTCGCCGCGGACGAGGTCCTTCACCAGAACGGCCTTTCCGGCGCCGAAGCGGATCAGGACATCCTGCCGCTGCATGGGCACCATGTCCCGAAGGCCGTCCGGCAGGGAGCCCGAGCGCATCTGCAGCACCAGGACGCAGCGGGTGGCCGGAGGCAGGGGATGGGCTGTCTCATCCGCGGCCGTCCATTCGCCCGAAAGCCGGCGGATCCAGCGCGCTTCCGTCGTCTCCTCCGCGGAATCGGCCTGCAGGAGGCCTTTCAGCATCCCGGAAGCGAGGGAGAGGAGGGCGTCCGCATTGGCCTCGCCGCGCGGGCAGCAGACCAGCAGGTCCGTGCCGTGGACCGGGGCTGTCAGCAGGCCGCTGTCCTCCGGACCGCCAGCGCGGCGCAGCGAGAGGAGCTCCCCATAGGGAAGCAGAGCCTGCCGCAAACGATCTTCCGCTGTCATGGCCTGTCCGCCTCCTCCCACGCCAAGCATTATAGCACAACGGTCAGCAAATGAAAAGCGTCCGGAGAGTCCGGACGCCTTGAAAGTGTAAACTTTTCCGAAACTTTTCGGCTTGCGGAGCATGCTCCGCGCGCTGAAATCAGCGGTTGAGCAGGGTCTTCTCGGTGTCCTTGTCGAAGAAGTGGAGGTGCTCCACATCCATCGCGACGCGGATCTCGTCGCCGGCGCGGCTCTTGGTGCGCGGGTCGACGCGGGCAATGACGTTGCCGTCCTTGCCGGGCGTGGTCAGATAGAGGTAGGTCTCGGAGCCCATCTGCTCGGTGACCTCGACCTTGACCTTCAGGGTGGCGTTGGCGAACTTCTGCAGGGCTTCCTCGCTGTCGTCGATGTCCTCGGGACGGATGCCCATGACGACCTGCTGGCCGATGTAGCTCTCGTCGATGAACTTGTCGACCTTGTAGCGCGGGATCACGACGCGGTTCTCACCGGTCTCGTCGCCGAAGACAGCCACGACGTCCTGGCCGTCACGCTTGAGGGTGACGTTGAAGAAGTTCATCTGGGGGCTGCCGATGAAGCCGGCGACGAACTCGTTGGTGGGATAGTCATACAGGTTCTGGGGGGTGTCCACCTGCTGCACGACGCCGTCCTTCATGACGACGATGCGGCTGGCCATGGTCATGGCCTCGGTCTGGTCGTGGGTAACGTAGATGAAGGTGGTCTGCAGGCGCTGATGGAGCTTGGTGATCTCGGTTCTCATGGCAACGCGCAGCTTGGCGTCTAGGTTGGACAGCGGCTCGTCGAAGAGGAAGACCTTGGGCTCACGGACGATGGCACGGCCGAGGGCGACGCGCTGACGCTGACCGCCGGAAAGAGCCTTGGGCTTGCGGTTGAGCAGGTGGGAGATGTCCAGGATGCGGCCGGCTTCTTCCACACGGCGGCGGATCTCATCCTTGGGGGTCTTGCGCAGCTTCAGACCGAAGGCCATGTTGTCATACACGGTCATGTGGGGATACAGAGCGTAGTTCTGGAACACCATGGCGATGTCGCGGTCCTTCGGCGCGACGTCGTTGACCAGCTTGTCGCCGATATAGAGCTCGCCCTCGGAGATTTCTTCCAGACCGGCGACCATGCGCAGGGTGGTGGACTTGCCGCAGCCGGAGGGGCCGACGAGCACGATGAATTCCTTGTCCTCGATGTCGAGGCAGAAGTCGGAAACAGCGGTCACGCCGCCCTGGTAGACCTTGTAGATGTGCTGCAGGGATACGCTTGCCATGATGCATTCCTCCTGTATTTTGTTGGGGATTTCGACAATGCCATCATAGCAAATCCTCTGTAGTAAGTCTATCCGCAGAATGTCGAAATCGAATCCGCAGATCGAAACAAAACACCTATAGACTATTCAATCATATAAGGAAAAAAGTTGACATTGATATCACATAATGGTAAACTATATTTATGGAGGTGTTTACATGTCTGATACGCAGTTGATTGAGTATGAAGGCTTTACGGTTTCAGCTTCCGATGAAGAGGTTGATTATCTGGATCAACGCAGATGGAGAAAGCTTGACTCAGAGGCGTCGTTTGAAATTGTCGGACTTCTGCAAGCAATTCCAATGGCTGCGACTGCCTTTGCAATGAGCAAAACATATAAGGTTTTCTTCCCCAAGGGGTTACCCGGTACCATGCTGAAGAAATTGAATGGGCATTATCAGCCAACGAAAGTAAACGCACAGCACAGATTTGTTGAAAACGCTGAACTGGTCAAGATGAACAAGGAACTTGTTGCCTACACAGTTTTTTCAGTCTTGTCCATAGCGACCCAGCAATACTATTTGCATGAAATCTACCATCAGCTATCTGATGTGCAGAAAAAGCTGGATGAGGTGCTTGAGTTCCTTTATACAGACAAAGCTTGTGAACTTTTTGCAGAGATGCAGGCAGTGATTTCTGTTTATCAGAATTTTGCATCTATCATGCGTCATCCGGAACAGCGCATAGTAGCTCTGCAAACCATTCAGAATGCAAAGATTCTGGCTGAAAGGAATACACAGTTCTATATCAGGGACATACTCCGGCTGTCAGTGTCAATCGGAAAAGAAGACATCACCGATGATTTAAGAGAAAGGTTGAAAAGCTATACTCAAACAGTCAGACTGTATGGCGTATGCTCTGAAATGGAGATTATGCTTTCTCAGAATTTCGATGATTCCTATCTCGGATACATCGAAAAAGACCTGAAACAGCATTATGATAAGTGCAATGCTGATATTTCAAACGTGAAGGGAAGAGTCGAACTGGCAGAGAACAACGCTAGGGGCGGAAAACCCGGATTCCTCGGGATCGGCGTTGTT
This sequence comes from Clostridia bacterium, assembly GCA_017429265.1. Classification (GTDB taxonomy): domain Bacteria; phylum Bacillota; class Clostridia; order Christensenellales; family Aristaeellaceae; genus RUG11272. The sequence continues at coordinate 13,035 of JAFRPG010000029.1, forward strand.
GTGGATGCGAAAGCGGTCAATAAGATCAATGATCTGAAGGGCGATATCACGGAATTGATGGGCGAACAATCGCCTGTAAAGGGCTTTCAGGATACCGTGCAAAGCATCAAAGAATTGTATTCACGTCCTGCGGAGTACCATATAACAGAAGGCGGAGAAGTTTATCAAAGAATCTGAACAATTTACTGCTTCAAGCGGAGCCACCCGGCTCCGCTTTTTATGAATCATATTTCAAAGGCGTGATATATCATTCTTTCTGCCTCTTGCACTTAGCATCAATTGCGATATAATCAAGGATGATAGTCCATTATATCATTTCGGAGGACACATGACAGAACTTTGGACATTGCCCAACGGCCTGCGGGTCGTCGCGGAAAAGCTGCCCTGGCTGCGCTCGGTCTCCGTCGGCGTGTGGCTGCACGTCGGCTCCCTTGTGGAGAAGCCGGAGGAGAACGGACTCAGCCATTTCATCGAGCACATGGTTTTCAAGGGGACGGAGCACCGGACCACGCGGCAGATCGCGGAGGAGACGGACGCACTGGGCGGGCAGGTGAATGCCTTCACCGCCCGGGACTGCACCTGCTTTTATGCCAAGGTGATCGACGAGGAGCTGCCGGAAGCGGTCTCCCTGCTCTCGGACCTGGTGCTGCACGCGCGCATCGCTCCGGATGAACTGGAGCGCGAGCGCGGCGTGGTGCTCGAGGAGATCGCCATGGACGAGGATGACCCGGAGGACCTGTGCGGGGAACTGCTGACCCGGGCCCAGTTCGGAGACACGCCTGCCGGGCAGCCGATCATCGGCACAGAGGAGCTGATCCGCGCCTACACCAGCGAGGATCTGCGCCGCTTCCGCGATACGCACTACGCGCCGTCCAGGACGGTGATCGCCCTCTCCGGCAATTATGACCGCGCGCAGGTGGAGGCGCTGATCGCGGAATACTTCGGCGCGTGGGAGAATGACACCCCGCAGCCTCCCATCGGGACACAGACCGTGCTCAGCGGCGAGCGCTGCCTGCGGGAGAAGGATACCGAGCAGATGCATCTGATGCTCGGCTACCCGGGCTATGCCTACGGCGATGACCGCGTGACCGCCCTGACGATCCTCGGGACGGTCTTCGGCGGCGCGATGTCGTCCAGGCTCTTCCAGCGGATCCGCGAGGAGCTCGGCATGGCGTACAGCGTCTACACCTTCCCGGGCGCCCAGGAGGGCTTCGGCACCTTCGGCATCTACGCCGGCGTCAATCCGAAGAACGCGCGCCGCGTGCTGGAGGAGATCCACCGCGAGCGGGAGAAGCTGGTGGCCGACGGTCTGACGGAGAAGGAGTTCCGCGAGGCCAAACGTCAGCTCCGCACGAGTTTCCTGATGAGCCTGGAGAGCCAGGGCGCGCGCATGAACGCCCTCGGCCGCCGTCTGCTGATCCTCAACCGGACGCGTACGGAGGAGGAGATCCTCGCCTCCATCGAGGACGTGACGCAGCAGGACGTCCTGGACACGGCCCGGACGCTGCTCACCGTTGAGCCCTGCTTTGCGGCGGTCGGGCGCGGGGTGGAGGAACTGGCATGAACGAGCGGATCGTGTGTCTCGATATCGGCGACGTGCGCATCGGCGTGGCGGTCAGCGACCTCACCTGCACGATCGCGAGCCCCGTGGAGGTCATCACCCGCGTCGGCTGGGGGCCGGACACGAAGAAGATCGCGGCTGTCTGCGCCCGGTACGAGACCGACCGGGTCCTCAGCGGCCTGCCGCGCAACATGGACGGAAGCGAGGGCTTCCAGGCGGAAAAGATCCGCGCCCTCTGTGCCCAGCTGGAGCAGGCCGGCCTGCGGGTCCGCTATCAGGACGAGCGCCTGACCACGGTGGTGGCCGAGGACGCCCTGATCGCGGGCGGCATGCGCCGGGAGAAGAGAAAACAGCACGTAGACAAGGTCGCCGCCGCCGTGATCCTGCAGTCCTTCCTGGACAGCCATCCGGACGGCGGACGCGCCCTGTGGGAGGAGGAAGCACCGTGAGATGGATCCGCGATCCCGCTCAGACGCCGCCCTGCGTGCTGGTGCTGGGGATGTTTGACGGCGTGCACCGGGGCCATCAGGCGCTGCTGGAGCGGGGGATGAAACTCGCCCGCGAGCGGCGCGTTCCCCTCACCGTCTGCACCTTCGAGCCCCATCCGATGGAGGTGCTCCGGCCCGATCTGGCTCCGCGCCGACTGACGACGCCCATTGAACGCGCCCGCCTGATGGCGGCCTTCGGGGCGGACGTGCTGGCGGAGATCCGCTTCACCCGGACGCTCGCGGACCTCGAGCCGGAGGCCTTTCTCGCGGACATGACCGCGCGCTTCCGTCCCCCGGCCGTCGTCTGCGGCTACAACTTTTCCTACGGCCGCGACGGACGCGGCGACGGGGATTCTCTGTCCGCCTGGGCATCGGCGCACGGATTCCTCGCGGAGATCGTTCCGGCGGTGTGCGACGGAGGCAAACCGGTGTCCTCCACCCGGATCCGGGGCTGCCTGAGCGCCGGGGACGTGGCGGAGGCGGCCCGCCTGCTGGGCCATGACTACAGCCTCACGGGGCCGGTGCAGCACGGGAAGCGGCAGGGGAGGACCATGGGCTTTCCCACGGTGAATGTCCGCATACCGCCGCACAAGATCCTCCCGTCCTACGGGGTTTACGCATGCACGGTCACCTACCGCGGAGCGGAGCACCCGGGCATCGTGAATGTCGGGCGCCATCCGACTCTTCCCGAGGGCGGCGTGACGGTGGAAGCACACATCCTTGACGACGCTCCGGACCTTTACGGCGAGACGGTGCGGGTGACCTTCCTGCGCCATCTTCGCCCCGAGAAGCCCTTCCGCAGCAAGGAGGAACTCACGGCGCAGATCGCTCACGACAAGGCGGAAGCGCTGGATTTTTTCGCTGCGCGGCGCGATGGGTGACCTTCGCGGGGCCGCTTCACCGTATCCGGTCGGAAAACAGCCGCAATCTTTGCGTTTTCGTCCGGGAATCATGCGAAGACTGTTGCATGCGGATGGAAAATCATGTATAATGGCGATACTCCGAGACACGGACAACTAAATAGGAAAGGATGGTTTGACCCATGAACAAACTCGAACTGATCGACAAAGTGGCTTCCAAGGCCGAGATTACCAAGGCGGAAGCCGGCAGACTCGTGAACGCGACCCTTGAGAGCATTACCGAAGGCCTCGCCGCTGACGGCAAGGTGGTCCTGATCGGCTTCGGCACCTTTGAGGTGCGCACCCGCACGGCCCGCGTCGGCCGCAACCCCCGCACCGGCGAACAGCTGAAGATCGCCGCGAGCCGCGTGCCCGCCTTCAAGCCCGGCAAGGCCATGAAGGACGCGATCCCGCAGAAGAAGGCAGCCAAGTCGAAGAAAAAGTAAACCATACCGATTGCAAAACTCCGGCCTGCAGAGTGCGGGCCGGAGTTTTGCAATACGGAAAACCCGCCCGGATCATCGGCCGGACGGGCATCGGGTTGACGGTCAGGTATTGGCCAGCTGTAGCTGGTACAGCTTTTTGTAGATGCCGCCCAGCTCCAGCAGCTCCTGGTGGGAGCCCTGCTCGCGGATGCGGCCGTGATGCATGACCATGATCGTGTCCGCGTGCTGGATCGTCGAGAGACGGTGGGCGACCATGATCGTCGTGCGGCCCTGCATCAGGCGCTCGACGGCTTCCTGGATCCACTGCTCGGTCTCGGTGTCGATGTTGGCGGTGGCCTCGTCGAGGATCAGGATCGCCGGATCGTAGGCGAGGGTCCGGGCAAAGGAGATCAGCTGGCGCTGACCCGCGGAGAAGGTGCTGCCGCGCTCGGTGGCGGCGTGGGAGTAACCGGCAGGCAGGCGCTCGATGAAGCGCGCGGCGTTGACCTCGCGGGCGGCCTCCTCCACCTGCTCGTCGGTGATCTCCTCGTTGCGCAGGCGGATGTTGGAGCGGATGTCGCCGGTGAAGATGAACACGTCCTGCTGTACCTGGCCGATGGCACGGCGGATCTCGTCCCGGCTCAGCTCGCGGATGTCGATGCCGTCGATGCGGATGGCGCCCTTCTGCACGTCGTAGTAGCGGCCGATCAGGTTGAGGATGGAGCTCTTGCCGGCACCGGTCGCGCCCACGAAGGCGACGCGCTGACCCGGCTCGATGACGAAACTCACATTCTTGAGCACCCACTCCTCATCCACATAGGCGAACCATACGTGGTCGAACTCGATCCGCCCCTTCACCTCGCCCAGGGCTTTCGGATGCTCCGGGTCCTCGATCAGCGGCCTGGTGTCCAGGAGAGTGAAGATCTTCTCCGCCGAGGCGATGGCGCTCTGGAGGGTGGAGAACTGCTCCGCCAGCTCCTGGATCGGCTGGAAGAAAGAGTCCATGTAGGAGATGAAGGCGTAGAGGGTGCCGATCGTGATGGTGTCGTTCAGCACGTTGCCGGAACCCACGCCGGTGACGAGGGAGGTCGCGATCACGGCGATCAGGTACAGGATCGGGCGGAAGGTCGCGTTGATGATCAGCTCGCGGTAGCCCGCGCGGTAGAGGGCGTCGTTCTTCCCGCCGAATTCCTCATACTTGCGCTTCTCCCGGCCGAAGAGCTGGATGATCTTCATGCCGGAGAGATGCTCGGAGAGGTAGGTATTGAGGTCGGTGACGCGGGTGCGGGTCACCTGGAAGGCCTTGCGGCTCAGCTTGCGGAAGATGAAGGTCAGCACCGCCACCAGCGGCAGCAGGGCGAAGGCATAGCCCGCCATGACCGGGTTCAGGGCCAGCATCACGGTGGCCAGGCCGATGATCTTGACGGTGTTTTTGAACAGCTGCACCAGGATATTGGCAAAGACATCGTTGATGGCGTCCACGTCGTTGGTCAGGCGGGTTACGATCTTGCCCACGGGGGTGATGTCGAAGAAACGCATGGTCAGCTTCTCAACGTGGGCAAAGAGGTCGTCGCGCAGGCCCTTGACGATCTCCTGTCCGGTGCGCTGCATCAGCCAGAACTGGGCGCGGTTGCACACGAAGAGGGCGAGCAGGGTGACGATGTAGGCGACGGTGGTGATCACGACGCCCTGGAAACGCCAGCCGGACTGCTCCCCGGCGAGGAAGCGGTGGTCGGCGGGGCCGGTGATGTAGCTGTCGATGGCGTTGCGGATCAGCAGCGGGCGCAGCAGGTCCAGGGCCGTGACCACCAGCACCAGGAAGAAGCAGAAGAACAGCGTCTTCAGGTGGGGGCGCATGTATTTCAGCAGTCGGAGCAGGGCATTGCCCTCGTAGTGGATGTCGCGGACGGCTTCTCGCTCATCCTCGCGGCTGAAGATGCGGCGTTTCTTCCGGTCAGTCATGGAGCTCACCGCCCTCCTCGCGCAGCTGCTTCTCGAGCTGCTGCTTGTCGTAGATGCCGCGGTAGATCCCCTGGAGGGCCAGGAGCTCATCGTGGGTGCCGTATTCCGCCAGGCGGCCGTCCTCAAGGACGGCGATGTGGTCTGCCTGCTGGATCGTGGAGACGCGGTGGGCGATGATGATCGTCGTCCTGCCGCGGCGGGTCTCGCGCAGGTTGTGGAGGATCTGCTCCTCGGTGTCCGTGTCCACGGCGGACAGGGCGTCGTCGAGGATCAGGATCGGCGCGTCCTTCAGCAGGGCCCGCGCGATGGAGGTGCGCTGCTTCTGGCCGCCGGAGACCGTCACGCCGCGTTCGCCGACGAGGGTCTCGTATCCCTCGGGGAATTCGAGGATGTTGTCGTGGACGCACGCCTGCTTCGCAGCCTCCTCGACCTCTTCCTGACCGGCCTGCTCCACGCCGAAGGCGATGTTCCGCGCGACGGTGTCGGAGAAGAGGAAGTTGTCCTGCGGTACATAGGCGATGTCGCGGTGGAGGACGGAGAGCGGGATCTCGCGGATGGACCGTCCGTCGAAGCGGATCATGTCCCGCCGCTCGGTGTCCCACAGCCGCTCGATCAGGTTGACGAGGGTCGTCTTGCCGGCGCCCGTGCGGCCGATGATGGCCAGGGTCTCTCCGGGCGCGACGCGCAGGGAGACGTCGGTCAGCGCCGGATGCGCCTCCGCGCCGGGATAGGCGAAGGACAGGCCGTCCAGCTCGATGGCACCGGAGAGGGACGTGACGGCGGGGTCGCCTTCGTCCACGATGTCGGGTTTGGCGTCGTGGATCCTGCGCACGCGCTTGAGGGAGGCCAGACCCTGGGAGATGGAGGACACCGCCTCGCCGACCGCGATCAGCGGCCAGACAAGCATGGTGAGATAGGTGTTGAAGACGACGAACTGGTCCAGGCCGATCTCCCCGTCGATGGCCAGCTTGCCGCCGTAGAGCAGGGTCAGCATCATGGACACGCCGATGACCAGGTCCAGCAGGGGGAAGACCGTGGACACAAGCCGCGCCACGGCGAGGTTCTTGTCCTTGCAGCGGAGGCTGGCTTTCGCGAAGGCGTAGAGCTCCTTGCGTTCCTGCACAAAGGCCTTGATCACGCGGATGCCGCTGATGGACTCCTGCGTCTGGTCGGTCAGGGCGGAGAAAGCCTCCTGCTTTTCCATGAAGCGGCGGTGCATGGCCTTGCCGAAAAAGATGTCACCGATGATGATCAGCAGCAGGGGCGTCAGGGCCACGAGGGTCAGCCGCCAGTCCACATAGGTAATCATGTTGGTCAGCACGAGGATCAGCTCCACCGTCGCGTCGAAGGCGGTGATGATCGTCATGCCCAGCAGCTGGCGGATCGACTGCAGGTCACTGGTGAAGTGGGCCATCAGGTCGCCGGTCTTGTGCTCGTTGAAATAGCGCATGGACAGCGTCTCAAGATGGCCGAACAGGTCGTTGCGCAGGTCGCGCTCGACGCTTCTGGACGCACCGAAAAAGAAGAAGCGCCAGCCGAAGCGCCCCAGCGCCACCAGGGCCGCGATGGAGACCATCCGGATCAGCAGCCGAAGGATTTGATCCATCGCGACGGTGTTCTTCTCAAGGCCTCCGACGATCTGGCCCGTGATCTTGGGCAGGTAGACGACAAGCGCGTCCACGGCGGTCAGCGACACGATGCCCAGCACATACCAGAGCCAGTATCGCTTCACATAATGTCCTGCCAGTTTGACTTCCCGATTCATGGTCCGGAATCCCTCCTGTTGCGAAATCCATCTTAACGCAAGGGCAGGGCATTGTCAACAATTCATTCTTGACACACAGGCAGGTGCGTGCTAAGATGATCACGGCGGCATGGCCCGCCCAATACAATGGCATAGCCTTCATGAAGCTTCTTCGGGGCAGGGTGAAATTCCCTACCGGCGGTAAAGCCCGCGAACCTGTCGAAAAGACAGGCCGATCCGGTGAGATTCCGGGGCCGACAGTACAGTCTGGATGAGAGAAGAGCGCTGGAAATACGCCAATTTCCGCCCCTGAAAAGCAAGTTGCTTCAGGGGCGTGCGTATTTTGAGGAGGTATGCTTCATGTCAGGCAAAACCAGAGGGAAAGTCTTCGGAACCCGTCAGATCGCTACCACCGGTATTCTGGCTGCGGTCGCGACCGTCCTGTTCGCCTTCGTGCCGTCCATTCCCGTCGTGCCGAACATCTACAACCTGGATTTTTCCAACATCCCGGTCATGCTGGGCGGCTTCGCCATGGGACCGATCCCCGGTCTGGTCATCCTGCTGATCAAGGACGTTGTCCACTTCCTGATCCGCGGCCTCAGTGAGACTGTGGGCGTGGGAGATATCGCGGACTTCATCACCTGTGCGTCCTTCATGCTGCCTGCGGCGATCATGTATCAGCGGAAACGCACGCTCAAGACCGCCATGACCGGAATGGTCGTCGGTATGGTGCTGGTGACGGTCATCAGCGTATTCCTGAACAAGTGGTTCCTGTTCCCGACCTTCAGCCGGCTGATTCCGTACATGACACTTGAGAAGATCGTGGAGACGATCGGCAAGGTATTCCCCTTCGCCGATACCGAATGGAAAGCATTGCTGCTGGTCACCGCGCCGTTCAACCTGATCAAGAGCATCATGATTATGGTGGTCACTTTCTTCATCTACAAACCGCTTTCTCCGATCCTCAAGGGCAACTGGGGCAGGAGATAATCTTCAGCAAGTGAGGGACGATCTATGCAGACACATTCCCCGGCGGAGACCCGAGCCCTGGGCGCACGACTCGCACAGCTCCTCCTGCCGGGGGATGTGCTGCTTTTGGAAGGCGACCTGGGGGCCGGCAAGAGCGAACTGACCCGCGGCATCGCCCGCGGGCTGGGGGTCGACGGGCCGGTCTCAAGCCCGTCCTTCACCATCCTCAACGTCTATGACAGCGGCCGCATCCCCCTGTACCACTTCGACTGGTACCGCCTGAACAGCGCGGAAGAGCTCTACGAGATGGGCATGGATGAGTATCTGGGCGGGGACGGCGTCGCCGTGGTGGAATGGCCCTCCCGCTGCCCGGACGCGATTCCGGCGGATCACCTGCTGGTGACCGTCACCCCGCTGGGCGAGACTGTCCGGGAGATCACCTGGACCCCGTGCGGCACATTCCGTCCGCTGAGTATCCCTGATTCCGAGGAGGAAGCCCATTGAACATTCTTGCGATCGATACCTCCGGCCCGACCTGCGGCGTGGCCGTCCTCTCCGGGGATGCCGTCCGCTACAGCGCCATGGTCCTCAACAAGCGCACGCACTCGGTGAACCTGCTGCCGATGATCGACGCGGCGCTCACGGCGAGCGGGCTGACCCTCGCGGACATGGACAGGCTGGCCTGCGTGGTCGGCCCGGGATCCTTCACGGGCGTGCGCCTCGGCGTGAGCACCCTGAAGGGGCTGGCCCACGGCAGCGGCAAGCCCTGTGCGGCGGTGAATGCCCTCGAGGCGCTGGCGGCCGGCGCCGGCGACTTCGACGGCGTGATCTGCCCGATCCAGGACGCTCGGGCCGGACAGGTGTACGGGGCGGCCTTCCGCAGCGGCGCTGTCCGCCCGGAGCGGCTGATGCCGGACACGCCCATCCGCCTTGAGGACTACGCGGCACAGCTGCGGACGCTGGGGGAACGCTTCCTCTTCGTCGGAGACGGGATGCCGGTGCACCGCGGGCGGCTGGCCGAACTGCTCGGGGAGAGCGCCGTGTTCGCGCGGCCGTCGCTGGCCTTCCTCAACCCGGCTGTCGTGGCGGAGTTTGCGGCTGCCGTCGAGGCGGTGGATTACCTCACCCTGATGCCCCTCTACCTCCGTGCGCCGAACGCCGAGCGCAACAAAAAGCTGATGGAGGCTGCCGCCCATGCCTGAGCGCATCATCCGCCGCATGACCATGGAGGACCTCGACGCCGTCCTTGCGATCGAGGAGGCATGTTTCGCCAGGCCCTGGACCCGCGCCGACTATGAGGGCGAGCTGACCCGGAACCGGGCGGCCCGCTATCTGGTGGCGGTGGAGGACGGCCGGATCGCCGGCTTTGCGGGCGCGTGGATCATCCTTGACGAGAGCCATATCACGAACATTGCGGTCGCGGAGGAATTCCGGCGCCGCGGGATCGGCCATGAGATGACGCTGGCCCTCCTGCAGTACCTGTCCAACCTCGGCGCGGTCTATACGACGCTCGAGGTGAGGGAGAGCAACGCCGCCGCCCAGGGCCTGTATACCGGGCTCGGCTTCATCCGGGTGGGCCGCCGTAAGCGCTACTACGAGGACAACGGCGAGGACGCCTTCATCATGGTCTGCGACAAGCTGCCGCCGCCCGACCCCGATTTTACCGAGCCGGAGACGGTCTACGAGCCATGAAGATCCTGAACTATTTCGACAGCGAGTGTCCGGAGCACTGGCTCCGGCAGATCGGCAGGAGCGACTGGAGCGCCGCGCGTCTGCTTGAGCGGCTCCTGCGCGGTGGCACGTTCCGGAGCCGCATGGGGGAGACGAGCCGGCTTCTCCTGCTCACCGAGGGGGACAGCCTGCTCGCCTTCTGCACCTACGCGGAGCGCGACGAGATCCCGGACCCTGCCCTGAAACCATGGTGCGGCTTTGTCTACACATACCCGGAGGCCTGCGGAAAGCGCCGGGCGGGCAAGCTGCTTGAGCATGTGTACGCGCTGGCCAAGGCGGACGGGTACCCATGCGTCTATATCTCCACCAACGAGGTCGGCCTGTACGAGAAGTACGGCTGCACGTTCTGGAAACATATGGCGACCGACAGCGGTGAGCGGAGCCGGGTCTACCGCCTTCCGATCGAGACTCGCGATTACGGCGGCATCATCGGGCAGCGGGTGAGCGGTACGGTCGACCGGCCGATGGGGAGCGCGCACCCGGACCGGGCGGACATGATCTACCCGATCAACTACGGTTACGTGGACGGCCTGATGGCGGGCGACGGCGAGGAACAGGACGTTTACCTCCTCGGAACGGACCGCCCCCTGCGGCGCTTCACCGGAGAGGTCATCGGCGTGCTGCACCGCCTCAACGACTGTGAGGACAAATGGATCGTCAGTGTGGACGGAAGCAGGCCGCCGCGGGAGGAGATCCTCGAAGCGATCGCCTTCCAGGAGCAGTACTACATGGGCGAACTGTACACGTGAAGAGGCAAATTGCCAGGGAAAAGCAGGCTCTTCACGGAAAGTTCGGGAAACCTTATGGGAGAGGGTTCGCGCTCTGCGGAGCGCGCCAGGGGCTTTCCGATCGATCCGGGGCTGCCGCCCATTCTCCGCTGAAAACTGTCCCCCGGACAGTTTTCCGGGCGCTCCGAATCCCTGGACCCTTCGGGATCGACTCTTCCTTGTTTGGCATTTTTCAAAACAATGTTGATAAACGAACCTTGCATTGCCAAAGCCATTCTTAACAGGATGGCCCCGAAGGAGTCCAGAGGGCGATCGGAAAGCCCTCTGGTGCGCCCGCAGGCGCATCCCCTCATCATCGAAGTTTCCCTAACGAAACGTGAAAAGCCAAAAAACGAGGCCGGAAGCCTCGTTTTTCTATGAAGTCAGTGCGGCGCGCCAGATCTCCACGAGCTTGTCAAAGGAACAGGCGGCATTGGCCGGGCTGGTGGAGGGCATGCGGATCGGCTCGATCCCCGTGACCGCCTCCAGATATTGGCGGTAAAGCTTTGTGGAGAGCGCGCCGTTGGTCAGCACGCGCCGGATCGGGGCGTGGGCCGTGATCCGCGCGATGTCCGTCGGGACCGCGTTCCGGACCGATGCGTCCGACGACCCGACGATGTCGCACTCGGCGATCACGTCCCACAGGGCCAGCCGGTGCCGCAGGGCGAGGGCTGTCTTTTCCTCCACGGTGTGCGGGACAGCCTCCGAAAAGACCGCCGCCAACATGGGCCAGAAGCGGTTCAGCGGATGACCGTAGAAGAAGCTGGCCTCCCGGCTCTTCACGGATGGGAAGCTGCCGAGGATCAGGATCCGGCTCTCCGGGCAGAAGAGCGGGCCGAACGGATGCACGACGTGCGTGACGGGAGCGCTCATGCGAGGATGATCTTCGGCTCCTTGCTGCTGGGCCGGTAGAGGACGAAGCGGCGGCCGATGAACTGGACCGGTTCCGCGCCGGTGGCCTCGCACAGGGCCACAAGGGCCTCCTTTGCGGTCATGGGGCAGTTCTGCTGGACGGTGCCCTTGATGAGCTCGTGGGCCTCAAGGTCCTCCTCGACCTGGGTGAGGGTGCCGGGGGTGATCCCGTCCCGGCCGATGTAAAGGACAGGGTCCATGGTGGATGCCATGCCGCGGAGCATGGCGCGCTGTTTGCTGGTCATTGTGTTCCTCCGATGTCAGTCGATAAAGTCGAATTCCATGTCGCCGATGGATACCGTGCTGCCCTCGCCGGCCCCCTTCTCGCGCAGGGCGTCGATCACGCCGAGGCGGCGCAGGGTGCGGTGGAACCAGTTCAGGCTCTCCTCGTCGTCAAAGTTGACGCTCTCGATCAGGTGTTCCATGGCGGCGCCGGTGACGCGGTAGACGCCGTCCTCCACCTCGATCCCGAAGTCGTCGGTCAGGGGGACCTCATCCTCCGGCAGGGCTTCCTCCGTGAAATGCCGGACCGGCGGAAGGGTCTCCAGCTGTTTCTCCGCTTCGTCGAGAAGGGCCTCGAAGCCCTGGTGCGTGGCCGCGCTGACCGCGAAGACCGGCCAGCCCATCGGCGCCACATGGGCGCGGAGGCGCTCCAGGTTCTCCTCGCTCCCGGGCAGGTCCATCTTGTTGCAGACCACGATTTGCGGGCGGTTCTTCAGCTCGCCGTAGTTGGCCAGCTCAAGGTTGATCTGGTCGTAATCGGCCACCGGATCGCGGTCTTCGCTGCCCGCGATGTCCACGACGTGGAAGAGCAGGCGGGTGCGCTCCACATGGCGAAGGAAGTCATGGCCGAGGCCGACGCCCTCGCTGGCGCCCTCCACCAGGCCGGGAATGTCGGCCAGCACCATATCCTGCCCGTGGCGGCGCACGATGCCGAGGTTCGGGGTCAGGGTGGTGAAGTGATAGTTGCCGATCTTCGGCCTGGCCGCGGTGACCACGGAGAGGATGGTGCTCTTGCCCACGTTGGGGTAGCCGACGAGGCCGATGTCCGCGATGGTCTTGAGCTCCAGCTGGAAGGTGTGGACCGCCGTCTTGAAGCCGGGCTTGGCGAAGTTGGGCGCCTGGCGGGTCGGGGTGGCAAAATGCATATTGCCCCATCCGCCGCGGCCGCCGCGCAGCAGGGTCCGCGTCTCGCCGGGCGTGTCCATGTCGGCGACGATCAGGCCCGTCTCCGCATCCCTGACCACCGTGCCGACGGGCACCTTGATGATCAGGTCGTCGCCGGACTTGCCCTTGCAGCGCCCGCTGGAGCCTGCGATGCCGTCCTCAGCCGTATACTTGCTCTTGAAGCGGAAGTCCAGCAGGGTGTGCAGGTTCTCGTCCGCGTGGAGGAGGATGCTGCCGCCGTTTCCGCCGTCGCCGCCGTCGGGCCCGCCGTTCTGCACGAATTTCTCCCGGTGGAACGACACGCAGCCGTTGCCGCCGTTGCCCGCCTTGCAGGTGATGCGGGCTCTGTCCACAAAGTTGCCCATGAAAACCTCCGTGATGAATCAGTTCCTGAGGGAATGCAGCGGCGTCGGGATGCGCCCGCCCCGGGCGATAAAGGCATCGCAGGCAAAGCCGTTGACCGGCATGACCGGCGCGAAGCCCAGCAGGCCGCCGAACTCCACGCGGTCGCCCGCAGCCTTGCCGATGGCCGGGATCACGCGCACGGCGGTGGTTTTGTTGTTGACCATGCCGATGGCTGCCTCGTCCGCGATGATGCCGGAGACGGTGGCGGGGGAGGTGTCGCCCGGGACGGCGATCATGTCCAGCCCCACCGAGCAGACGCAGGTCATGGCCTCGAGCTTTTCCAGCGTGAGCGCACCGGCGGAGGCCGCCTCGATCATGCCGATATCCTCGCTGACCGGGATGAAGGCGCCGCTGAGACCGCCCACATGGTTGGAGGCCATCACGCCGCCCTTCTTCACGGCGTCGTTGAGGAGGGCGAGGGCCGCGGTGGTGCCGGGCGCGCCGGCCATCTCCAGGCCCATCTCGGTGAGAATGTGCGCCACCGAATCGCCCCGGGCCGGGGTCGGCGCGAGGGAGAGATCCACGATGCCGAAGGGAATGTTCAGCCGCTGGGAGGCCTCGCGCGCCACCAGCTGTCCGACACGTGTGATGCGGAACGCGGTGCGCTTGACGGTCTCGGCGACGATGTCGAAGGGCTGTCCCTTCACCTGCTCCAGCGCCCGCTTGACGACGCCGGGGCCGCTGACGCCGACGTTGACCGCGCACTCGGGTTCGCCGATCCCGCAGAAGGCGCCCGCCATGAAGGGATTGTCTTCCACCGCGTTGCAGAAGACCACCAGCTTTGCGCAGCCGAGGCCGTCCTGCGAGGCGGTGAGGCGGGCGGTCTCGCAGATGATCTCGCCCATCTCCCGCACGGCGTTCATGTTGATGCCGGCGCGGGTGGAGCCCACATTGACGGAGCTGCACAGGCGCTCGGTCGTCGAGAGGACCTCCGGGATCGACTTCAGCAGGCGCTCATCGGCGGCCGTGGCGCCCTTCTGCATCATGGCGGAATAGCCGCCGAGGAAGTTGACGCCGATCTCCTTTGCCGCCTGATCCAGCCAGCGGGCGATGGGCCTCGGATCCCCCTGACAGATCAGACTGACCGGCGTGACGGACACGCGCTTGTTGACGATCGGGATGCCGAGCTCCCGGGAGATATCCTCGCCGGTCCGCACAAGGTTGCCGGCCACACGGCACACCTTGTCATAGGCGCGGCGGCCGCAGGTTTCCGGATCCGGATCGGCGCAGTCGAGAAGATTGATCCCCAGGGTGATGGTGCGGATGTCGAGGTTCTCCTCCTGGATCATGTGGAGGGTTTGCAGGATTTCACCGGTCTCGATCATGGTTCTGCTCCTGTCTCATCGTTGTCGCCGGCCTCTTCGCGGAGCTGCCGGATGGCCTGCCTGGCCTGTTCAAAGCTGAATCCGCGGCGCACCAGCATGGCGGTGACGCGCTGCGCGGTCTTCCGGGGATCCTCGCCGGGCCTGGCGGTAGCGAACCCTTTGCGGGCGACGGCCAAGGCCTGCCCGTCGACGGTCTCCCCGTCGAGCGCGGCCAGGGCTTCCACCGAGTCCTCCGGTGAGACGCCCTTCCGGCGCAGTTCCTGGGCGATACGCGCTGGGCCCAGCTTGCGCGAGACCCTGCTCGCCGCCCACTGCCGCGCAAATTCGCGGTCATTCAGCAGGTGGTATTTGTTCAGCTTGTAGATGACCAGCTCGCAGGTGACGGGCCGGTAGCCGATCCGGCGCATCCGCTGTTCCAGCTCCTTCTCGGCGAAGGGACGCTGGGCCAGGAGGGAAACGGCATAGTTCAGCGCCGGCCTGAACTGGCGGACCAGCAGCCACTGATCATACTCCTCCGGGTCGATCTCGTCGCCGGGCAGCAGGGGGCGCTCGTCATACACATCTGCCGGGATGTGCAGGGTCTCGCTGCCGAGCGTGATCAGGCAGCGCTTGCGCACGCGGCGCACGGACGTCACTTCCATCGCGGCATCTCCTCCCGGAAGGCCCAACGGAGCAGATCGCGGTTGCACAGGCCGAGGCGGCCGATGCGCGCTTCCGAGCATCCGCCGTTGAGGAAGATCACCCGGCGGCCCGTCTCCTCCTCGCAGAAGGCACCGTCCACACAGCCGTAGGCGAAGCCCTGATGGCCGAGGATGCGCCCGCCGCTCAGGGACGGATCGCGGACGATCAGCAGGCCGAGTCCGTAGGAGAGGGTGGGGCTGATGCGGCCGTATTCGGCCTGCGTGCCCGTCATCTCCCGGACGGTCTGTTCACTCAGGAAACGTTCGCCGCTTTCGGTCACGCCGCCAGCGGTCAGCATGGAGAGCAGGGCGGAGAGGGACGCGGCGTCGGTGTACAGCGCCCCGGCGGTGTGGCCGTAGTGGCGCAGGGGATCGGGACTGTCCAGCGGGATGCGTCCCAGCGGGGTGACGCGGACGTCCGGCGCCGAGCGGCGGGTCAGCACCCGCGTCACCGGCATGATCCGCCCCTCCTCCAGCGTGGAGGCGTCCAGGCTCCCGCGCATGCCGAGGGGCCGGAGCACCAGCTCCTCCATGGCCCTGCTGACGGGCTGACCGGTGGCCTGCTCGATCACGCAGCCGAGCAGCCCGAAACCGAAATTGCAGTAGCAGAAGCGCTCGCCGGGGCGGCCTTCACGGCATCCGGGTTGCCGGAGCACATCGGGGTAGGGGACCCCGCTGCGCAGGCCGGCTTCGGACAGGGTCACGTCCCGCAGGCCGGAAGTATGGCTCAGGAGATGGCGGAGGGTGATGCCCTCCAGACCCTCGCCCGAAGGGAGCAGGGGAGCGACGAGGTCGTCCGGAGCGAAACGGCCAGCCTCGCACAGGCGCAGGACGGTGAGGGCGGTGGCCATCTTGGTGATGGACGCCACACGGAAGAGCGTGCCTTCGTCAGCCTGCCGCGCCCGGCTGCCGTCCAACGAGGTGTATACCGCACAGGAGGCGCTGCCGTCCTTCAGCAGCAGGGAGGCTCCGAGGACGTGATGGCGGCAGAGCAGGCGCTCATAGCGTTCCGGTGTCCGCAGGGGCGGCCCGTCGGTCCGGTGACGTATATGGCCCTTCGGCGACGGGGCGCACAGCGGCAGAGCGGCCCGATAGACGAGATTCTTCAGGACTCCGCTGGGCATGGTTTCCCTCCTTGCCGCTGAAAGATGAGCACGCAGACCATCGCGCACAGGCCCCAGGCCAGGAGCGCGGCGGTCCGGAGCGCCAGGGATGCGCCGGATGCCGCGAGGATGACCGCGGCGGTCAGCGCGGCCGCCGGCAGGACGAGCCAGAGACGGAGACCTCTGCGCACCCGCGCAGCCCAGACCAGGCACACGGTCAGCACCATCAGGATGCTCAGCACCTGGCTGACCCGCAGCCCGGCAAACAGGCCGTAAAGGCTGTCCGTGCGCAGACCCTCCACCGCGGCCCGGACCGACCCATAAAGCAGCAGATAACCGAGGAGGGTGTCGCCCGGGTGGGTGCGCTTTTTCCGCCGAAGCCAGAGCCAGAGGAAGATGCATGCGTCTGCGGCCGATTCATAAAAGAAGGTGGCCAGGTGCCACTCCCCGCCGACGGACACGCAGACGGGAAAGAACTGAAAGGCCGGGTTCGTGACCGCGACACCGTAGGCTTCCTGGTTGAAGAAATTGCCCCACCGGCCGATGGCCTGGGCCAGCGCGACGCCGGGTGCGATGCAGTCCAGCAGGGTCAGGAGCGGCAGATGCCGCCTGCGGGCAAAGATCAGGATGACCGCCACACCCGCGATGAGTCCGCCGTAGATGGCCAGCCCGCCCTCCCAGATGTACAGGGCGGAGATGGGGTTGGCAGCGTACTGCTCCAGGGAGAAGAGGACGTAGTACAGCCGCGCGCCCACCACGCCGCAGGGGAGGAGAAAGAGCGCCAGGTCGAGAAAGGTGTCCTTCGGCAGACCGATGCGCTTCCCCTCGCGGGCGGCCAGAATGGTCGCGACAGCCATCCCGCTGACGACCAGCACGCTGTACCACGGCAGCGTGCCGAAGATGAACCGGCTGGCCGGCACGGCGATCCCTCCTTCCGGTGCGGATGTGACAGCGCCATTATACCTGTTTGCGGCGCGTGGGTCAAGCGATCCGACGCCGGCGCATGAGAAAACCCGCGCGGCTGTCCGAATGTGGTCCGGATCCGCGCGGGTCTGGGTTTCTTACAGTCCGGACTCGATGGGAGCCGCGGGCCACAGGAGGCTGATCAGGAGCCCGATCAGGAGGAAGGCGGCCCCGACCGTGATCAGGGGCATGAAGGTCCACCCGCGGGCGGAACGCTTCTCCTTCCGGCTCTCGCTGTAGGTGTACAGACTGTCGTAGTGACGGTCCCTGAAGTACGAGAAGGAGTAGCCGAAGATGTCGAAGGCCCCGAAGTAGGTCACCATCAGCAGCATTCCGAGCAGGATGCCCACCGCGCCGGCGACCTCGAACGCGTTCACATAGGCGATGCGCTGGTTGAAGCCGTCGCGGATCAGGGCCAGCAGCGCGATGAGCGCGCAGACGGCCGCTGCGGCGATGTAGTGTCCGGGATGATGCCGGAACAGGCGGTACAGGGTCTTCACGTTACTGCTGCAGCTCCCTTTGGTACTGTTCAAACTCGGCCTGATTGCACAGGACGAAGTGGTTCTCGCGGACCTCACGCAGGCTAGGCGTGTCGCCGTGCTCATAGTCGTGCGACTCCGCGGGATTGTAGGTGATGCGCTTGCGGGCCCGCTCATAGCGCGGATTCGGCTTGGGGATCGCGGAGAGCAGCGAGCGGGTGTAGGGGTGCATCGGATGTGCGAAGAGCTCGTCGCCGGGTGCCTTCTCCACCACCTTGCCGAAGTACATGACCATGATGGAGTCGCAGAAGTACTTGACCACCGACAGGTCGTGGGCGATGAAGATGATGGACAGGTTCAGCTCCCGCTTCAGCTCGTTGAGCAGATTGATGATCTGTGCGCGGATCGAGACGTCCAGCGCGGAGATCGGCTCGTCGCAGATGAGGAGCTTCGGGTTCATGATCAGGGCCCTTGCGATGCCGATGCGCTGCTTCTGGCCGCCGGAGAACTCGTGCGGATAACGCGAGGCGTGCTCTTCCACCAGGCCGACCTTGTGGAGCATCTCCACGACCTTCTCGTGGTTCTCCTTGCGGTTGTGGAAGCCCTGGATCCGCAGACCCTCCTGGATGATGTCCTCAACGGTCATGCGGGGATCCAGCGAATCGACCGGATCCTGGAAGACCATCTGGATCTCGTTGAGGAGCTTCCGGCTGACATTCGCGTTGTCGTATTTGATCTGGCGGATCTTGGCCTTCTGCGTGGAGACGACCTGATCGGTCTTTTCCTTCAAGGCCTGGACCTTGGCACTGTCGGAAGCGTTCTCCCGGGCCTCCTTGGCGTTGCGGACGCGCGTCCACTTGATCTCCTTGCGGTTCCAGCGGGAGCCCGCGCTGATGCGGACGCCGCGGTAGTAGACCGCACCGGAGGTGATGTCATAGAGGCGGATGATGCAGCGGCCGGTGGTCGTCTTGCCGCAGCCGGACTCGCCGACGATGCCCAGGCATTCGCCCTCGTGCAGGTCGAAGGACACGTTCGAGACGGCCTTCATCTTCTGCTTGTGCGCGCCCTTGCCCATGAAGAAGTACTGCTTCAGGTGGCGGACGGAGAGCAGGATGTTCTGGTCGCGGAGCTCGGGCTTCTGCTTCACGTTGGGCTTGATCTGATAGTACGCGTTGAACTCAGCCTGATCCGCATGAGCAACCGGGGACTGGCCGCTTTCTTTGGAGAAAGTCGGAATGGAAATCTTATTGCTCATCGTATTGTCCCTCCAAAGAAATGCGGATGCGCTCACTGACGATCTTCGGCATCTCCACCTTCGGGGCGTCGGGGTGCAGGAGCCAGGTGGCGGCATAGTGCGTGTCCGAAACCTTGAAGAAGGGCGGCTGCTCGCGGAAATCGATGTTCATGGCATAGCGATTGCGCACGGCGAAGGCATCGCCCTTGGGCGGATAGATCATGTTGGGCGGCGTGCCGGGGATCGCGTCGAGCTCCTGCTTGCTGTCCACATCCGGGATGCTCGAGAGCAGGGCCCAGGTGTAGGGATGACGGGGATCGTAGAAGATCTCGTCCAGCTTGCCGTACTCGACGATCTTGCCGGCGTACATGACGGCCACGCGGTCGGCCATGTTGGCCACCACGCCGAGGTCGTGGGTGATGAAGATGCAGGAGAGGTTGCGCTCGGCCTTGATACGGTTGATCAGCTCGAGGATCTGCGCCTGGATCGTCACGTCCAGTGCGGTCGTGGGCTCGTCGCAGATGAGGATCTCGGGGGAGGCGGTCAGGGCGATCGCGATGACGATGCGCTGGCGCATGCCGCCGGAGAACTCGAAGGGATACTGGTTGTAGCGCTTTTCGGGCTCGGGGATACCGACCTCGTGCATGATCTTGAGGGCGCGGCGCTTGGCCTCCGCCTTGGTGATCCGCAGCTTGTTGTCGAGATCCTCCTGCGCCCTGGCCAGCTCTTCCTTGAGCTTCGCCTTGTCGCCGGCATACTTCGCACGGATGGCGGCTTCCTGGGTCTTGTGCTCGGCGAGCACCTTGTCCTTGTAGGCGGCTACCTCTTTCTTCGCGCGCTTTTCCGTCTCCTCCAGGACCTTCTTGTATTCCCTGGCCTGGTCCATGTACTTGGCGCGGATCTCCTTCTCGAACTGCTTGAAGGCGGCCTTCTTCTCCTTGAGGAGCTTCCTGTCGGCCAGCTTGTCGGCGGCCGAGCGGCCTTCCTTCACCTTGATCTCGCTCCTGAAGAGGTCCAGCTTCTTGCGCTCGGTGGTAATGGCGATGTTCATCTTCGCCAGGGTGTTCTTGTAGCGGATCAGATCGTCGCTGATCAGATCATTGTACATGGTCTTCAGCTTGTCCGAATTGATCAGCATCGCCTCGGTGATCTGCTTGCCGATCTTCACGATGGGGTTGAGGGAGGAGAGGGGGTCCTGGAAGATCATGCCGATGCGGTGGCCGCGGATCTTGTAGAACTCATCCTCCGAAACTTCCAGCAGGTTCTCGCCGCGGTAGATGATGGTGCCGTTGGCGATCACCGCGTTGTTGGACAGGATGCCCATGATGGCCTTGGAGGTGACCGATTTGCCGGAGCCGGACTCGCCAACGATGCAGAGGGTCTCGCCCTGGTACAGGTCGAAGGACACGTCGCGGACTGCCTGGAGGATGCCGTTATCCGTCTTGAAATTGATGACGAGGTTTTCTACGGACAAAACCTTTTCCTTTTGCTCCGCCATCTTATTCACTTCCTTTCAGGGAGGGATTGAAGGCATCTCTCAGGCCGTTGCCGAAGAGGTTGAAGGAGATCATCATCAGGGCGATGATGATGGCGGGGAAGATGACCAGATAGGGATACTTGTCCAGACGCGGCTGGTTGGTGGACATCATGACGCCGAAGGACTGCTGACCCTGGAGGCCCAGGTTGAGGTAGGCGAGGGTCGCCTCGGAGAAAATGACGCGCGGGATCATCAGCACGCTGGAGGTGATGATGGTGCCCATGGAGTTGGGCAGGATGTGCTTGAAGATCAGGCGCATGTCCGAGGAGCCCAGCGTGCGGGAGGCCAGGACGTACTCACGGCCCTTGAAGCGGTAGAACTGCGTTCTGGTGCGTGCTGCCGTGCCCATCCAGCCTGTCATGCACAGGGCCAGGAAGAATGTGAAGAAGTTGTTGCCCAGATGCAGGATGCACAGCGTCATGATGACGATCCACGGGACACCGCTGAGGATCTCGCAGAAGCGCTCCATGAACAGGTCGACGTTGCCGCCGAAGTAGCCGGAGATCGAGCCCCAGATCAGGCCGAAGGCAAAGCAGAAGGCCGACGTGCAGATGCCCAGGATCAGGGAGGTGCGCAGGCTCGCGAAGGCGCGCTTGAACAGGTCCTTGCCGGTGGCGTCGGTGCCGAGGATGTGCAGCGGCATGGAGCTGTAGCCGAGCTTCTTATACTTGAAGCCGCTGCCGGTGATCTCCAGGAGCTTCTTGGTGCGGGAGTTCAGCGTCTGGCTTTCCACATGCTCGATGGGGCAGTCGTCCTTCAGCTTGACGAAGGACTCGGGGCCGACGGTGTAGTCATAGGAGCACCAGCCGTTCTCGATCCATTTGTTCAGCACGGAGGCGGCATAGCTCTGCAGATCGGTGTCGCCGTAGATGAGCATGTAGGTATCGAGGACGAAATCGCAGTAGTAGATGGACGCGTTGTGCACGCCCTTGCGGCCGGAGCAGGCCCAGTAGGCGCTGTCCGCCTTGTTGGACACGAGGACCATCTCGTTGCCGTCCTCGAAGGAGACCGCGGCGAGCATATCCTTGTTCTTGGCCTTGCTGCCGGCGGTGAGCGTCACCTTGTCGATGAGGATGTAGCGGAGCTCGTCGTTGACGGCGCGGATCTCGAAGACGATCTGGGCCTTCATGGAGGTAAGGCCGGCGTCCGCCAGCGCCTTGCTGATGTCGAAGCTGATCGGGCTGTAATCCGTGCTGAAGTCGCGGATCATCACGATCTGGTCGGAGGACAGCTCGATCGTCTCGATCTGGTCGGGCTGCTGCTCTTCCTCCTCATCGAAGAGGGGATTGGCTTCCTCGCCTTCGGCGGGCTCTTCCGGCTCTTCCGGTTCGGGTTCATCCGCGGCCAGCGGGGAGGCGTCTGTGGCGCCGCGCAGGAAAACGCGGTACTCGGCGAGGTGACTCTCCTGCACGCCGTCCTCGTTACCGAACAGGATCTCGATGGCGTAGCCGTCCTTGCTGTTGAAGTCGACGGTCTTGGAGATCAGGTAGGCGTCCTTGCCCTCGACCTTCGCGTCCGTCTGGAACATGACGGTGCCGCCGAAGGCATAGCTGTTCGCGGCGTCCTGGAGGGTGGGCTCCTCGTCCACGGTGAGGGAGATCAGCGACTTTCTGATCGCGGCGGGGGTGTACTTGTCCGAAAGGGCGGGAACTTCCTCCTGACGGTTGTAGGGGACCTGCTTGTAGGCGCGGGTGCCGTCCCAGAAGCCGGTGCCGCTCTCAAAAACCTTGGGGGCCAGGAAGGCCTCGTCGGAGTGCACGTTTTCGATGTCGTGGGGGATCAGGAAGGGGACGACGATGGCCATGAAGACCAGGATCGCCAGGATGATCGCGCCGACAACGGAGGACTTGTTCTTGCAGAAGCGGCGGAAGGCGTCCTTGAAGAAGGTCGTGGGCTTGGTGTCCAGCTTGACGTCCGTGATGATCTTGTCATTCTGGACAAGCTGAAAATCGTCGCTGCGGAACTCGATCTGACGGTCTGCCATTTACTTCTTCGCCCCCATTCTGATTCGAGGATCGATAAAGCCGTAGCTCAGGTCCAGGACCACACCGGCCAGCAGGCTGATGGTGGTGAAGATCGCCATATCCACAAAGAGGATGTCGTAGTCCTTGTAGTTCAGGGAGAGGACGAAGAGCTTGCCGATGCCGGGGATGCCGTACAGGGATTCCAGGATCATCGAGCCGCCGAGGATGCCGATGAACTCCGCCAGGATGGAGGGGAAGATGGGAACCATGGCGTTCTTCAGGGCATGGCGGACGATGGCCTGCCTGCGGGTCAGACCCTTGGTGCGCGCAAGCAGCAGATAATCGCTCTCCATGACTTCGCACAGCTCAGCGCGCGTGAAGCGGCAGTAGCCGCAGATGGAGCCGAAAGAGAGACAGAATACGGGGATGATGTACCCCTTGGCCCTGGCCCAGAAGGGGGCCGTGTCAGCCGGCCAGGTGGACGGGAGCCAGTCGAGCGAATAACAGAAGATACGGAGCACAAACGATATCAAAACGAAACTCGGTATCGAAATGAAGACCATGACCATTGTGGAGATGGTGTGGTCCGTCATCGTGTTCTTCTTCAGCGCCGCCCAGATCCCCAGGAGGATGCCGATGGGCACGGAGAAGATGACCGAGATGATATTCAAGCGGATAGAGTACCCGATTCGGGACATGATGATCGTGGACGCGGCAACATTGGGCTGGTAGGTCTTGCTGTAGCCCCAGTCCCACTTCGTGACCACGTTGGACAGCCATTTGCCGTACTGTTCCATGACAGGAACCTGATAATAGCAGAAATAGCGGCCTTTGTCTTCCGGCGTGCGGTAGAGCAGGTCGCCGTGATCGTCCACCTCGTGGGTGGTGCGGATCACATAGCCGAGACTGTACTGCTTGTCGTAATAGGCAGTCTGAACCTTGTCGTCACCGGCTTTTTTCTCAAAGGGCAGGAGTTTGACCAGGATAAATGTCAGCGAAAGGATGATGAACGTGGTCAAAAACGCGAGCCCGATTCTCTTGAGAACATACTTCCACACGGGTATTCCCCCTCCAACGATGCTTCCCAATCAATAGGACAATGGAGCCAGATGACCTGGCTCCATTGTCCCACTTGGATTCAGGCTTGGATTATTCCACGATGAACGTGTCGTTCACAGAGTAGTAGTTGCCGCTGCTGGCCGTGCCGTCGAACACCATGTCGTAGTAGATGTCGAAGCCGGTGGCGCCCTGCGGCTCGGCGGAGGTGCCGCTGCCGGTGGCGTAATCCGCAGCCAGCTCAGCGGGCACGGTGAAGGTCACGACCTGCACGCCGCCCTCCTGCGCTTCCACGGTGAAGTCAACGGGAGCCTCGTCGTACTGGCCGTCGCCGTTGTTGTAGCGCTCATAGTTGCAGCACATGATGCCGGTGACGGTGACCTCGGTGATGTCCACCAGGGTGGGCGTGATCTGGAAGGAGCCGGTGTAGGAGCCGTCGTCATTCTTCGCGATCTTGTTGTACTCGATGGTCAGGGTCGGGCGGTTCTGGCCCTTGGAGGCGATGACCTTGGAGTTCACGGCGTTGTACAGCGCGTCGAAGGACCAGCGCATGCCGTTGTACACGATCGGATAGACATCGGGATCATTGGTGTCCACGCCCCAGTTGAGGGTGAAGGAACCGGAGATGTCCTGATCGCTGGACAGAACAGACACGAAGCCGATCGGATCCAGGCTGTTGCCGGAGATGGAGCCGAAGCCGATGTCGAACTGGCCGACCATCATCTTGTTGTAGTACACGTCGCTCCAGGCATTGCCGACCCAGAACTTCACGTCGAGCTTGTAGGCGCCGCCGGTCACGCTCTCGTCGTTGAAAGCGGTCTCGATGAAGTTCTTGATCTCGTTGTGATACTGCTCCTCGTGGGTGGGATACATCCACGCGATCTCGATCTCGATGGTGGTGGGCTCTTCGGGAGTGCCGGGGGTGTAGGCGCCGGCCGCCTCGAGCTCGGACATGGCCAGACGGAAGTACTCGCGGGCGAGCTCCAGGGAGTAGCCATAGCCGTCGGTGTCTTCCAGCAGGGCCGCCACGGCGTTCTTGTGAGCGTCGGTGGTGGAGTAGGAGATACCGTTCTCGGGATCGGACATATAGTTGGAAGCGAGGTAGTCAACGGACGGGATGGAGCCGCGCGCGTTGGCGAAGGTGAGGCGGTCGATGGAGTAGCTGATCGCCTGCACGAAGTGGTGGTTGCCCAGGGCGGGCTTCAGGTTCCAGTAAGCATCCGGCAGGGTCTGGGTGACAACGCCCTGCTCGCCGAACAGGTAAGCCCAGGTCTCGGCGTCGGTGGCATTGACGTTCAGCTTGAAGTTGGAGTTACCGGTGGTGGAACGGGTACGGGGGTCATTGCGGTACTCGTCCAGGTAATCCTGGGGAATGCTGGCGGCGTCGAAGTGGTTGGCCAGGAACTCGTTGAACGTAGCGGTGGGGTCCTCGGCGGCGGCGGTGAAGATCTTCACATGGACGCCGGGGATGGCATACTTGGTGTCCGCGTACACGTAGTTGGGGTTCTTGGCGAAGACGATCTGCTGATCCTGATCATAGCGCTCCAGATAGAAGGCGCCCAGGGTCAGAGCGTTGTCCACGGGGGTCTCGGTGGCGTCGATGTTGTAGCCCAGATAGTTCTGGACGGTGACCAGCTCGACAAACTCCTGGGGAACAGGCATGTACAGGCTGGACGCGATGTAGTACATGGTGTAGAACTGGGTCTGCTCTTCGGTGAAGGTGACCTCGAAGTAGTTCTTGCCATCTTCCACATAGGTCTTGATGCCGACGTTGGCCCACAGATCGGCGTTGAAGCCAGCCTCGGAGCCCTGATAGTATTCCTTGGCACCCGCGATCGCGCCGGACTTGGTGTTGGCCAGCTCGGAGCCGCGATACAGGTTGTTGGCCTGGGTCAGGAGCAGCTTGAACGCATACTCATAGTCTTCCAGGGCCACGCCGCGGTTGTTGAAAGCCTGACGGCTTTCCAGCTGGGAACCGGTGGTGTACTTCAGGCCGTCGGTGTCGCCGGTGCGGACCTCGAAGCGCCAGGTGGTGGCCATGCCGTCGCCGTCTTCATCGTTCACGGCAACGGGCTTTTCCTTGGCCAGCTCGGGCACCCAGTCATAGCCGTCCTTGGTCTCGTTCATGAAGTTGGTGTAGAAGCTGGCGCCGATGTAGGCGTACAGGTCGCCAACCTGGGCGCCCTGGTCGTTCAGATAGTTCAGGGTGCCGGGATCGCTGACCTCGGAGGTGTGATAGTAACGGGCCCAGGCGGGATTGGACTCGTACTCAAGATCGGCCGTGATGTTGCCCTCGGCGAGGATGCCGAAGCCATAGCCGACGATGTAGTTCTCGGTGCCCAGCGTGACGCGCGGATTGTACATCACGTAGTTGCCGTTCTCGAACAGGGAGATGCCGGTGATGCCGGTCGTCACGGCAAACTGCTCGAGGATGCCCAGGATGTTGGTGCGCTCCTCGTTGCTCTCCTTCTTGTAGGAGAAGAGGCCGTCAGCCACCGGAACGGCTTCCATGATGGCAGCCACGGCGGCGTCATAGGCAGCGCCCACCTCGGCGACATTGGCAGCGGCGTCGATGGCGGCGTCGCCGGCTTCCTTCGCCTCGGTCACGGCGGCGGTCTCTTCCTCAGTCAGCTGAGGGAGAATGGTCGCGACCATCTTTTCAAGGTCATACTTGATGTAGGCCTTGAAGTCTTCCTCGCCCATATAGGCGCCGTCCCACGCAGACCCTTCGGCCAGGGCGGGGACCATACCGAGGACCATCGCCAGTGCGAGCAGCACAGCAAAGATCTTCTTCATGCGGATATTCCTCCTTCGATTGTTTTTCTTCTTTAAACCAATAAAGAAGAATTCCGATACAGTATATCAAAACGGGGACTGTTTGTCAAATCCATAATTTTACAATTCCTCATCTTTTGCTTTAACAATTCCGCACGGTTTTCCGGGCGTTGGGGAGACTGAAAACACCCCGCGCCGGATCTGACGCAGGGTGCTGTGTGCGGAGAAGCCGGGATTTGAACCCGGGCTCGGTTTAACCCGACTACTCCCTTAGCAGGGGAGCCCCTTCGGCCACTTGGGTACTTCTCCATACCAAGCTGGCGGAGAGAGAGGGATTCGAACCCCCGGTGCCTTTCGGCATCACTGGTTTTCAAGACCAGCGCCTTCAACCGCTCGGCCATCTCTCCATAACCAGCACCGGTATTATTGCACAGGTTTCCCTTTTCGTCAAGCCTTTTTTCTGCGCATGCCTTCCGCCGGGCCACGGAGACGGTCCTGATCTATGGCAGCGGGAGGGGAGCGTTCTCTGGCGGTACGCAAAATCTTTCAAAAAAGGTATGGACAAAACGCGAAACTCTTGCTATAATACGATTCGCTGGTCCTGCCGATATAGCTCAGTTGGTAGAGCGGTTGATTCGTAATCAGCAGGTCATGGGTCCGAGTCCCATTATCGGCTCCAGCACACAACGAGGTGTAGCGCAGTTTGGTAGCGCGCCTGGTTCGGGACTAGGAGGCCGTGGGTTCAAGTCCCACCACTTCGACTGCCGCAGTTCCTGCAAAGGGATTGCGGTATTTTTGTGCCTGCCCGCGGCCGGGCGCGCGCCTTGACGGAACTCCGGCGCTGTGCTATATATCCCGCAGAAGGATGCCGCGCGGACAGCGGCTGAAGAAAGAAGGATGCGGCTGTGCCGGACCAAATCAACGAAAGAAACGCCCCGGGCACCGCTGCCGCCGTCAGCGATCCCGCCGCCGTGCGCGACCAGTACCGCACGGCGGACCGCCTCGGGACGCGGATCTCGATCCACGCCAGATACTCCGTGAACAAGCAGGGATTCGGGAACTGGATCGCTTCCCATTTTGACATCCGGCCCGGGGCGTCCGTCCTGGAGCTTGGGTGCGGGACGGGGGAGATGTGGCTCGGACGGGAGGAGACCGTCCGCCGCTGCGCCCGCTTCATCCTGACGGATCTCTCCGAGGGGATGCTGGACCGGGCGCGGGAGACCCTGCGCGGAGTCGGCGGGATCGAATTTGCCGCCGCGGATATCCAGAGCATCCCGTACGCGGACGGCACCTTTGACGCAGTCATCGCCAACATGATGCTCTACCACGTCCCCGATCTGCCCCGCGCCCTGCGGGAAGTAAAGCGCGTCCTGAAGCCGGACGGCGTCTTCTGCTGCGCCACCTATGGCGAGTACGGGATGATGGAGACCCTGTGCGGCCTGTTCCGCGCCTGGGGGGTCCGGAACCGGGATCCGCACCGCTTCACCCTGCAGAACGGGGAGGAGAAGCTGAAAACCGTCTTCCGGGACGTGCGCCGATACCTGTACGAGGACGCCCTGGAGGTCACGAACGCCGAGGACCTGGCCGACTACATCGGTTCGCTCACCGGCATGACGGACTTTCAGCGGCTCACGCGGGAGGAGATCCTCTCCGTGCTGCGGTCGCACATGACCGGCGGCGTGCTGCGCATCCCCAAGGAGTACGGCATGTTCATCGCGCGGCCCTGAGACCGCGTTTTCGGGCCGGGCGGGAAGAAAACCCGGCCCCGCATCGTCTCTATCAGTGAAACCCGATGAATAAGGAGGTATCTGCGATGAAACGCTGTTTCTTCATACTCTGCGCGGTGCTGACGCTCCTGCTGGCCTGCTGCGCGGCGGCCTGCGCGGACGTTCCGGCCCAGGTCATGACCTACTTCTCCGAGCACCAGCTCGGCGACGCGTCGGTCATGGGAACGGCCGAACTGACCGGCCACGGCAAGGATGACTGCCTCTTTGTCGTCATCCGCACAAAGAAGGACGTGAACATCCTCTACTGCTTCAAGTACAGCGGGAGCGAGGGCTGGAAGCACTCCTTCCACAACCAGGGCGCCGTGCCGCAGGGCAGGAACGACCTGAGTATCTACATCTCGTCCGACATGCACGACTGGGCCAACGGCCGCACCTACAAGGGCCCGCTGCTGGTCGTCAACTCCTACGGGGCGGAGGACGGGCAGCTGAAGCTCTTCACGGCCTACCAGCTCAACTCCGGCAAGTGGAAGCTGAAGCGCATCTGGAGCTATACCAACTACGAGAGCATGGAGCTCAACGAGGGCTCGATCACCTACTTCACCAAGCTGGAGAGCGGCACCGTGAAGGGCACCGCCCACGGCACCTATCAGCGCGACGTGCGCTACGTCAGCCTCTCCGCGATCCCGAAGAACCTTTCCGCCGCGC
Source organism: Clostridia bacterium (assembly GCA_017429265.1). GTDB lineage: Bacteria > Bacillota > Clostridia > Christensenellales > Aristaeellaceae > RUG11272. The sequence goes on from JAFRPG010000029.1 coordinate 41,613, forward strand.
AGAAGGGCCTGACCAGCGCACCGACGCTCCCAGTCTCCGCGGAACTGAACGCTCAGGAGATCCAGTTTACGGGCGGCAAGAAGTACAATGTCTACACGGCTCCGGACAAGACCTCCATCCGCGGCGGCAACGGCAAGGCCGCCGTCTCCACCAACGGCTGGATCCAGGTCTTCGGCCGTGAGGGGGACTGGATCCTGGTCCAGTACTCCATCGACCGCGACCGCTACCGCTTCGGCTACATCAGCGCCAAGTCCCTGCCGAAGAAGGCGAGCGTGCCCGACCTGCACTTCAACGCGGTCCGGGCAACACTGGTTACGGGGACCATGGTGACCGACGACCCGCTCTACTCGCGCCTGGCCTTCACCAGCGAGCCGGCCGGCATGACGGTGACCTGGCTGGCCACGATGGGCGACTGGGCCTATATCCAGGGGGCGAGGTACCGCGGCTTTGTGCCGGTGTCCGCGCTGAGCACGGCGAAGACTGCGGCCCCGGCGGCATCTCACGGCACGAACTTCTACACCTTCCGCGGCGATAACGGCCTGGACTACGACCTGTTCGTGGTCTATAAGCTCCACTATGACGCGGTCCGCCGGGTCTACGCGGTGACCGGCTGCTTCGAGCGGATCGTCTTCCCTGCGGGCGGCGAAGAGGAAGAGGAGCCCTACGGGGAGAACGCCAACGGCGGCGCCATGTACACCTTCACCCTCGCGCCGGACTTTATCGCGAGCATGGTCAGGGATATAAGCGACGGGATCGAGACCTACATGCCCGTGACTGACCTGTACAAGTGGTGGATCGATGCTTACCTGGGCGGCGACGCTCCGGAGGGCGAGATGACCTTCATGGCCGACCTGCCCGAAGCCGACTGGGACTTTGCGGACGTGGACTTCTGGTTCTTCACCACAAAGATCGAGCTCAACGAAAACAACCAGATCCGCTACATGGAATACAGCTACGTGCCGTGGGGATGAGAATCACGACAACGGAAAAAACGGGTTCTTCACGGAAGGTTCGGGAAAATCATATGGGAGGGGTACGCGCTCTGCGGAGCGCGCCAGGGGCTTTCCGATCGCCCCTGGACCCTTCGGGATCACCTCTTTCTTGTTTGGCATATTGCAAGGCAATGTTGATAAACGAACCTTACATTGCCAAAGCCTTTCTTAACGGGACGGCCCCGAAGGAGTCCAGAGGATTCGGAGCGCCCGGAAAACTGTCCGGGGGACAGTTTTCAGCGGAGAATGGGCGGCAGCCCCGAATCGATCGGAAAGCCCTCTGGTGCGCCCGCAGGCGCATCCCTCATCAATGGACTTTCTCCGGTAAACGTGCAGAAGAAAAAACGGGGCTGACGCTCCGTTTTTTCGTTGCCGTGAGTTTACTCCCGGCTGTAGAAGAACAGCGGCATGAAGAAGGGCAGCTGCTCTTCCCAGCAGGCCTCGCAGTGGTCGCCGTTGGGGATGATCCGGGCCGTCACATGCATGCGGCGGTCGAGCATCGCGGCGGCGGTCAGGGCGAACTGACGGTCCATGCCGTCGTGGCCCTCCATCTCGCGGGAGCCGTAGTCCATATAGATGCAGGTGTCCTCGTCGAACTGACCCTCGCGGATCAGCTTGCGCATGCGCTTACCGTTGACCCAGATGGACGGGGAGAGGGCGGCGCAGCGGCTGAACACGTCGTTGTACGCGAGGACACCGTACAGGCTCATCAGTCCGCCCATGGAACTGCCTGCGATCCAGGTGTGCGCGCGGTCGGGCAGGGTGGGATAGTGGCGGTCGATCAGCGGCTTGAGGGTGTGCACCATCCAGTCCATATAGGTTTTTCCGCGGCCTTCCACCTCGCCGAACTGATCGTCGGTGAAGGACCAGGGGGAGTACTCCTTCAGGCGGCCGTTGTCCGGGTGATGGTTGCACTCCACCGCCACGATCATCAGCGGCATGGGATGCTCCTGCAGATACTCGAGCATTCCCCAGCTCTTGCCGTAGGTGGCGTCCTCGTCGAGAAAGACGTTGTGTCCGTCAAACATGTAGAGGACAGGGTAGCGGGCGTCCGCCCCGAAGAGCCGGCTGTCGGGCTGGTAGATGTAGAGCCGCCGGCGTTCTCTGCCGGTCAGCGGCCGGACCGTGATGTTCCGTCTGAAAAGCATGCTTCTGTTCCTTCTTACTCTTCGGTGGCATTGGGGTGCGTGGCTTCGTACCAGGCGCGGAGCTTGCTGAAGCTCTCCTCGCTGATCGAGTGCTCCATACCGCAGGCGTCCTGCTCGGCCACGACGGGATCGACGCCGATCTCGCGGAAAAAGCTCGTCAGGAAGCGGTGGCGGTCCAGCACGCTTTTGGCGATGGCAAGACCCTTGTCCGTCAGGAGAAGGGAGCCGTCCGCGGCGCGGGTGATGGAGCCGTCGTTCTCCAGGTTGTGCATGGCCACGGAGACGCTGGGCTTGGAGTAATTGAGATGGGTCGCCACGTCGATGGAGCGGCAGATCCCCTTCTCCTGCTGGATCATCAGGATCGCCTCAAGATAATCTTCGACAGATCTTGTTTGTTTCATATGATTTTCCTCCGGTGCGGCGCGCCTGCCGCCTGCAGGCATTATAAGCGTTCGGGCCGGACTTGTCAATCATCGTTCCCAGTCAGGACAAGGACGCCGCGGGCCGGGACGGAGGCTTTTCCGTCGAAGGCCGCGCCCGTCAGCAGGTCGGTGAAGCGCCCCGGCAGGGCGATCTCCTGCGCCGCTCCGCCGTAGTTCTGCACGAAGACGGCGTTTCCGCGCTTCTGGGCGACCACGCCCTTCGGGAGATCCGCGTCGAGGGCCCGCGGGATCGCCTTTTCCTCCGCGAGACGGCGGAAGAAAGCATGGAGAAAGGTCTCTTCCGCCTGGGCGGCGAGATAATACGCGGTGCCTTCGCCGTATGCGTGGCGGGTCAGGCAGGGTGTTCCGGCCGTGTAGTCGTCCTCATAGGCGGACAGGACCTCCGCCGTGTCGGCGTGGATCAGCTCGCACAGCTCGGTCAGGGCGTACGTGTTTCCGTCCCAGGTCATGCGGTTGGCTTCCCCGTCGCAGAGTGCGTCGAGCTCCTCCGTACGGATGCCGAGCACGTCGGTCAGGGCGTGGGGGACCTGGCCGGTGAAGGCCAGGCCGTCCTCGCTGATGACGCCGCCGCAGTAGGTCATCACCAGTGTGCCGCCCCGGCGGACGAAGGCCCGCAGCTTTTCCTCGATGCCGTCCCGCAGCATGAAGAGCATGGGCGCGACCACGATGCCGTACCCGCTCTCCGGGTCGAAACGGCGGCTGTCGCGGAAGTCGACCGCGTATCCCTGCTCCCAGAAGGCGCGGTAGTAGGCATTGACGGTCTCGTCGTAGTGCATGGCGCCCTTGCGGCCCATCTGCGCATAGTCGAGGGCCCACCAGTTGGGGTAGTCGAAGAGGATGCAGACCTTCGCTTCGCGCTCCGGGCGGTCATAGAGCGGGGCCAGCTTCTGCAGTGCCTCGCCGACCTCGCACACGCCGCGGAAGGTGCGGGTCCGGTCCGTGCCGTCGTGACCGACCACGGCGCCGTGGAACATCTCGGCCCCGCCGCGGCCCTTGCGCCACTGGAAGTACATCACGCTCTGCGCGCCGTGGGCCAGGGGCAGCATGGAGGAAAGCAGATGCATGCCCGGGCGTTTGATCTTGTTGACCTGATGCCAGTTGACCAGCGAGGGCGTCGACTCCATCAGCAGGAAGGGCCTGTCCTTCAGGGAGCGCATGAGGTCGTGGGTCATGGCGTGCTCCGAGGCGGCCCGCAGGTCGTCCGTGCCCCACAGGGGGTAGGAGTCCCAGCTGACGACATCCACGGTCTCCGCCAGATCGAAATAGTCGTAGTCCCAGAAGCGCTGCATCATGTTGACGGTGACCGGGACCGAAGGATCGACGCTGCGGAGGGCTTCCTTTTCCATGAGGATGAAGTCCCCGCACTGCTTCGTGGAGAAGCGGCGCCAGTCGACCCACATGGCGGGGTTGGCGTCCTGGCCGATCGGGGAGGGGGACTCCACCTGCGCCCAGTCGGTGTAGCGCATGGACCAGAAGCCCGTCCACCAGTGATCGTTCAGCGCCTCCAGCGAACCGTAGCGATCCCGGAGGAACTGCCGCCATTTCTCCTGGCAGAGGGGGCAGCGGCAGTCGCCGGAGAACTCATTGGAGATATGCCACAGGATCACCGCGGGGTGACCGGCGTAGCGCTGCGCCAGGGCGGTGTCGATGGCCCGGACCTTCTCCCGGAAGACCGGGGAGGAGGGGCAATGGTTGTGCCGTCCGCCGAAGTGGTGCCGCCGGAAGTACTCGTCCACGCGCAGGACCTCCGGGTACTTCTGCGCCAGCCAGGCCGGCCGGGCCCCGGAGGGCGTGGCGAGATCGACGCGGATCCCGGCCTCCCACAGGCGGCCGATCACCCGGTCCATCCAGGCAAAGTCATACACGCCCTCCTCCGGCTCCAGCTGCGCCCAGGCAAAGATGCCCAGCGAGACGCAGTTGACCTTCGCCTCCTTCATCAGGCGGATATCCTCCTCCAGGATCTCCGGGTCCTTCAGCCACTGGTCCGGGTTGTAGTCTCCGCCGTGGAGGAAACGGGGGAATCTGGGGGTCAGGGTCATCTGCGCCGCCGCCTTTCCGTGTTGATAAAATGGCGTGACCGAAGCCACGCCATCGGGTGCACCGTGCTTACTCGGGGACCTTGGTCATCAGCTCAAGCGCGTGGGATGCGTTCATCGCCTCGCACATGCCGAGGAAGGTCTCCAGCGGAACGCCGTGGAGCTGCTCCTTGCTGCCGCGGACGGTGACGGCGACCGTGCCGTCCTGCATCTCCTTGTCGCCGACGACGAGGATGTAGCAGTCCTTGAGGGTCTTGAAGGCCTTGATCTTCTCGTTCATGTTCTTGTCGGCGAAGTCGGCCTCGACGCGGACGCCGATCTTCTGCAGGGCGTCGACCACCTTGGCGGCGTAGTCGTTGTGCTCCGTGCGGATCGGGACCACGGCCACCTGATACGGGTTGAGCCAGAAGGGGAAGGAGGCCTTGAAATGCTCGATGATGATGCCGATGAAGCGCTCGAAGGAGCCGAAGATCGCGCGGTGGATCATCACGGGGCGCTTCTGCGTGCTGTCGCGGGAGACGTACTTCATGTCGAAGTTGAGTGGGAGCTGGAAGTCCAGCTGGATCGTGCCCATCTGCCACTCGCGGCCGAGCGCGTCCTTCATCTTGAGGTCGATCTTCGGACCGTAGAAGGCGCCGTCGCCCTCGTTGATCTCAAAGTTGCCCTCGCCGTAGACATCGAGGAGGATGGCCTTGAGGTCAGCCTCGGCCTTGTTCCAGACCTCGATATCGCCCATGTAGTCGTCGGGACGGGTGGAGAGTTCGGCCGCGTAGGTCAGGCCGAAGGTGCCGTAGATCTCGGTGGCGATGGCCATGATGTCCTTGATCTCGTCGGCGATCTGCTCCTCGCTGACCAGGATGTGGGCGTCGTCCTGATGGAACTCCTGCACGCGGAACAGGCCGTTGAGCTCGCCGGACTTCTCCTTGCGGTGGATCACGTCGACCTGATTGATGCGGAAGGGAAGCTCACGGTAGGAGCGGCCGCGGTTCATGAACACCTTGATCGCGTTGGGGCAGTTCATCGGCTTGAGGGCCATGGTGTCCGCGCTGTCGACCGTCTCGCCGGGGATGACGAACATGCCGTCCATGTAGTGATCCCAATGGCCGGAGGTGACCCAGAGCTCCTTCTTGGAGAGCACGGGGCCGGAGATCTCCTGGTAGCCGTGGCGCTCATGGATCTCGCGCCAGAACTTCAGCAGCACGTTGTACATCTTCCAGCCGCGGGGCAGCCAGTAGGGCATGCCGGGGGCGGAGGGATCCATCATGAACAGGTCGAGCTGCGGGCCGAGCTTCTTGTGGTCGCGCTCCATGGCTTCCTTGATCAGGGCCTTGTGCGCCTTGAGTTCGTCACGGCTCGGGAAGGCCCAGACATAGATGCGCTGCAGGGCGTCGTTGTGCTCGTCGCCGCGCCAGTAGGCGCCGGAGACCGCGTGGATCTCGAAGGCGGCGCTCATCAGTTCCTGGGAGTTTTCCACGTGAGGGCCGCGGCACAGGTCGACGAAGTCCTCGCCGGTATCGTAGATCGTGATGGTCTCATCCTCGGGGAGGTCGCGGATGAGCTCGGTCTTGTATTTCTGTCCCTCGAACAGGGTGAGGGCTTCCGCGCGGGTGACTTCCCTGCGGGTCCAGGTCTCACGCCGCTTGAGGATCTCCTTCATCTTGTCCTCGATCTTGCCGAAGTCTTCGGCGGTGATGCTGACGGGCAGGCGGAAGTCATAGTAGAATCCGTCCGCGATCTGCGGGCCGATGGCGTACTGCACGTCCTTGCCGTACAGCTCGATCACGGCCTTGGCCAGCACATGCGCCAGGGAATGGCGGTACAGGCTCAGGTACATCTCTTTTTCCATAATGGGTTCCCTCCGAATCATCACACCCCGGCAACCGGCCGACGTGCACAGAGTCTGCCCCTTGGGGCAGCTGGTTCTGATTGTAACACCTCACAGGCCGGAAGGCAAGCGGGTTTCGCCGGAAATTCCCGTGTTTTCACCTGGACGGACAGAAAAAAGAATTTACAGACTGTTCATGAAGGAAACAGAAAACCTTTGTGGAATGAGTATTTGGTGTTTTGTGCACCTGAACGCGGGAAAAGGGGAGTGGACACATGCGGCAAGTCACGCAGACACTGCCGGAGGGATACGCGCCGCTGATGCGGATCGATCTGCAGAAGGACCGCCGGACCGCGGTCCGGATCAACACGGCCGCGATCGCCGTGATGGCGGCGATGGCGCTGCTCTTCCATTTTCTCGCCGTGCCGTTCAGCCTTTTCTTCGGGGGATCGGAGCGGGTTTCGGACGTGCTGCTGCACGCGGCCGCGCTCATCCTCGGGTACACCGCCTACATTGCCCTCCACGAGCTGACGCACGCGGCGGTGATGAAGGCCTTCGGCGCGAAGGAGGTGCGCTTCGGCTTCACGGGACTGTATGCCTGGGCGGGCAGCGGGAAGGACTGGTTCCGCAAGGGCGCCTACCTCGCGGTGGCGCTCGCGCCGGTGATCGTCTGGGGCATCGTCTTCGAGGTCCTGCGGATGACGCTTCCGCGGGACTGGGCCTGGATCATCTGGGCCCTGCAGATCGGCAATGTGTCCGGCGCGGCGGGGGATCTGTACGTGACCTTCCGGTTCGCCCGTCTGCCGTCGGGCATCCTGATCCGGGATACAGGCGCGGCGATGGACGTGTACGCACCCGCCGGGGCTGAGTGAGGAGGAATACAACATGTTCAAGAACTTCCGCAACAACTACTATTTCGGCAAGGCAGGCCAGGCCGATCTGACCCCGGACGATCTGCCGACGACGCGCTGGCAGCTGTTCACGGTCACCCTGCGGACCCGCCTGGGCAGCATGATCCGACTCAACATCGGCTACGCGTTGATCTGGATCCCGACGATCGTGGTGCTGTTCCTGTGCTTCAGCGGCATGATCAACCTGCTGCAGAATGTGGACCTCGGCGACGGGACGAGCCTTGCGATGCGCGCGGCGGAGGCCGGCGACACGGCGGCCGCGGCTGCCTTCATCCCGGTGGACAAGGGCGCAGGCATGCTCGACAGCCTGATTTTCACCACCCTCGTGTGGCTCTTCCCCTGTATCGCGATCACCGGGCCCGTGACGGCGGGCATCAGCAAGATCATGCGCAACTGGGCGCGCGACGAGCACGCCTTCGTTTGGTCCGACTTCAAGGACGCGGTGAAGGAAAACTGGAAGCAGGGCCTCGTCGTCTCGGTGATCACCGGCATCCTGCCGCTCGCGGTCTACGTCTGCTACAACTATTACAGCAATCTGTCGCTCACCAACGGCCTCATGATCGTGCCCCAGGCCCTGGTGCTGATCGTGGGCGCGATGTGGGCTGTCTCCGTGACCTACATGTACCCGCTGATGGTCTGCTATGAGCTGAAGCTGAAGGGCCTGTTCCGCAACGCCTTCCTGCTCGGCATCGCCCGGCTGCCCCAGAGCGTCGGGGTACGCCTCCTGCTCTGCGTGCCGGCCGCGCTGGCCGTCGGCATTTACATGCTCTTCCCCTCCACCCTGATCTATGTCGTCATGGTGATCTTCCTCTATTACGCCCTCATCGGCCTGTCCCTGAGCCGGTTCATCTCGGCGGCCTACTGCAACGCCGTCTTCGACCGCTTCATCAACAGCCGGATAGAGGGCGTCCCGGTCAACCGCGGCATGGCGGCCCCGGACACGGACGACGCGGAGGAGACGGCGGACAGCGGGGACGGAGCGGAGGAATGACCGGTGTATACGAGCTTTGCCGAGGTCTATGACGGACTGATGGCCGGGGTGGACTACGAGAGCTGGGCGCGCTTCTATGCGCAGATGCTCGCGCAGCGCGGTGTTACCGGCGGAAAGATCTGCGAGTGCGCCTGCGGAACGGGGGGCCTGACCCTGCCCCTGCAGCGCCTGGGGTATTCGGTCACCGGTGTGGACATCAGCCAGGAGATGCTCTGGATCGCCGCGCAGAAGGCGCGCAGCAGCGGGGTCATGGCGGTCTTTGTGCGCCAGGACATGCGCAGGCTCCGCCTGCACCGCCCGATGGACGCCGTGCTCGCCACCTGCGACGGGGTCAACTACCTGACCTCGGAGGAGGACCTGACCGGGTTCTTCTCCTCGGCGAGGGAGGCTCTGAGCCCCGGCGGATGCCTGATCTTCGACGTCTCCACGCCATACAAGCTGGCCAATACCCTCGGGAACCGCACCATCTGCGAGGACACGCCCGGGGTGACCTATATGTGGCAGAACCGCTGGCAGCCCAGGTCCCGCTGCGTGGACATGCACCTGTGCATCTTTGTCCGGGAGGAGGACGGCCGCTACCGCCGCATGGATGAGGAGCAGCGCCAGCGCGCCTGGTCGCAGGCGGAGCTGACGGACACCCTGACGAAATGCGGATTCACCGACATCGTATTCTACGGAAACAGCAGGCTCCGCGCGCCCCGTGACAGCGAGGAGCGCTGGCATGTCTCCTGTGTGAGGAAGGAAGAAGAGAACAGTCATGCAATTTGAGCGCAATGCGAGCGACGAGATGCTGCATCTGACCCTGATGGACGGTCAGGCGAGGGTGCTCCTGTGCGAGACGACCGGGCTGACGCAGCGCTGGTCCGACCTGCACAACGCCAATCCCCTATGCACCGCGGCGGTGGGGCGGCTGATGACCGGAACCCTGATGATGGGCGTCATGCTCAAGGGAGCGGGGGAGTCCGTCTCCGTGACGGTCAAGGGCGGCGGTCCGATCGGCACGATGGTGGCGGTGGCGGACGCGGACAGCGTGCGCGCCTGCTGCGACGATCCGCGCGTGGACCTGCCCCTGCGTCCGGACGGCAAGCTGAACGTCGGCGGCGCGGTCGGGCACGAGGGCCGCATGAGCGTGGTCAAGGACCTGGGCATGCGCGAGCCCTACATCGGCCAGTGCGAACTGGTCAGCGGGGAGATCGCGATCGACTTTGCCAACTATTTCACCCTCTCCGAGCAGCAGCCGTCCCTCGTGGCCCTCGGCGTGCTGACCAGCGGCGAGACCGTGCTGAAGGCCGGCGGCCTGCTGATCCAGCCGATGCCCGGATGCACGGAGGAGACCCTGTCCCAGCTGGAACTGCGCAGCCCCATGTTTGCCGATATCAGCCGGGAACTCGCCGCCGCGCCCAAGGAGGAGCTGGCGGAGGACTGGTTCCGCGGCCTGGAGCCGGTGCTGCTGGACCGGACGCCGGTCTGCTACCGCTGCACCTGCTCGAGGGAGCGGATGGAGCGCGCCCTGCTCTCGATGGGGCGCGCGGATCTTCAGGAGATCATCGACGACGGACAGGGCGCGGAACTGAGCTGCCACTTCTGCGGCAGCAGCTACCGCTTCACGACAGAGGAACTGCGCGCGCTCGTCGAGCAGGCGCGGCAGTGAGAGGAGCAGACCATGCTGAAAACGATCAACTTTGACGAGCACTTCGCCGACTACACCTCCGAGTGGATGCAGAACCACCGCAAGGATTACCGCACCGTCGACGCGATGGAGGCGGATCTGCCCCGCGTCTACCTGCGCTTCCTCAACACGCCCGCGCCCTGGCTGGACGGCATCACGCCCGGGGCCTACTTCACCCAGTTCGAGGATCCGAAGGACCTGGTGGACTGGCTCTGCGCCTACTGCGAGAACGGCGTTCCGGTGCCCGAACTGTTGCTGGAGCAGATCGAGAACGTCGGCAAGCCCTGCGAAAAGCGTCTCGTGGCTCTGCTGAAGGATGACAGGGCCGGCACGGAGGCCAGGATGACGGCCATCGGCCTGCTTCGCTCCATGGAGAGCACCCAGCCGAAGATGCTGTATATCAATTGGCAGCTCGAGCGCGAGGACGACGACGAGCTGGCCGACAACGCGATCGATTCCCTCGCGGAGATGGGCCCGTCGGTGGTCCAGCCGATGGTGGAGGCGCTGGGCAAGGCAAACCGGGCGGGCCAGACCGCCTTGCTCGACGTGCTGGTGCGCCATCCGGGCAACGAGCGCGTCTTCCAGGCGACGCTGAAGCTTTTCCGCGAGCACCGGGACGGCCGCGCCCTCTATGCGGGGTATCTGGGCAAGCTCGGCGATGACCGCGCTCTGCCCGAGCTGAAAAAAGCGGCGGACGACCCGGAGACCAACTATATCACCTGGCTTGAGATCCGGGCCGCCATCGAGCGTCTGGGCGGCGAGTGCAGGGAGCGGGACTTCTCGGATGATCCCGACTACGCCTATCTCTCCGACATCGAATGAGCATGCGGAATATGACCGGAAGGAGGTGCGCGGATGCTCTGTCCGTTCTGCGGATACTACGGGACGAGCGATGACGTGGTCTGCCCGTCCTGCGGGAAACTCCTGCCCCGGGGTGAGAACAGGGATTCGGGCGTGATGGCGATCCGTCAGGGCAAACGCGCGCGCGAGGAGGCGAACGGCGCGGAGAAACCCATCTGGATGGAGCGCCAGGGCGGCAGGCGGCAGTATGTCGATCCGGACACCCGGCCCACCAGCGGCGGACAGATCCCGCTCTACTCGGATCCGGATATCTTTGACGCCAACGGGGAGCCTGTCCTGGAGGAGGGACAGGTCGAGCGCCGGGACGAACACGTCTACGGCGACACGGCCATTCGCGACCGCTATGCCGAGCTGGACGCCGAACGCGACCGACAGACGAAGCGCATGCTCCGCCGCCGGAACACCAACTGGCAGCTGATCGCGATCATCGTGGGCGCCGTGATCTTCGTGATCCTGGCCGGCAGTTTCCTCTTCATCACCCGGACGTTTCGCGGCCACGTCTTCCTGATGACCCACTGGATGGATTCGAACGACCCGGAATCCGTGTTCTATGTCAGCGATCCGCAGGCCCTGTGGTATGTGGGCGAGGAGCGGATGAACACCGGCGATTTCAGCGGTGCGATCACCCTCTTCGAGCGGGCGTCCGAGCTGGACGCCGACGACTACAACGTGGCCGGGAACCTGATGCTCGCCAAGTGCTACGAGGCGACGGGCACGCCGGAGAAGGCCGAGCAGATCTACGTCTACCTCTACACCGAGATCGCGCCCTCCAACGCGGAGGCATATACGAACGAGATCCGCCTGATGCTCGCGGACGGGCGGGAGGCGGAGGCGGCCGAGCTGATGCGCATCGCCTCGACCAAGACGTCCGGCGGCTCGACCTTTACCCGCCAGCGCAACGACCTCCTGCCTTCCCAGCCCAAGGGCAGCTTCACGGCCGGCACATTCGAATACCGGCGCACGCTGTACCTGACCTCGCCGGAAGGCTTCGACATCTATTACACGATCAATGACCCGGAAGCCCCGCTCCCGGACGAGGGCGAGCTCTACGACCCGGAGAAGGGCATCTTCCTGGATGAGGGCGAGTGGGCGATCCGCGCGGTGTGCGTCAACGGTGAGCTGGTCTCGGACGTCCTCTCCGCCAAGTATATGATCGACCTTCCCAGCCCCCGCGCGCCCACCTGCAACCTCGCGCCCGGCACCTATGAGAGAAAGCAGCGCGTCCGCCTGCGCCCGGCCGAGGAGAACAAGAACGACGCGGACATCACGATCTACTACACGATCGACGGCTCGATCCCGGACGCGGACAGCCCGGTCTACGACGGCAATCCCGTCGAACTGCCCACGGGCACCCGCGTGGTCCTGCAGGCGGTGGCGGTCAACCGCTACGGCAAGCCGAGCCACACCTTCGAGCGCCTGTTCAAGATCAACGGCAAGAACGGCCCCAAGTCCGCCTACGCCTCCGACAATCCGAGCGATATCGGCTCGGTCCGCCTGAACCACACCACGTACGAGAGCTTCTTCTCGTCCTACGCGGAGGCGCAGCGCTATGAGGACATGGAGCTGGCCAACATCGGCCCCTGCCGCCGCTTCCACTATCCCTGGGGCTATGCCACCTTCCGCTGGGGACAGGGCTCCCGCCTGCTGATGGAGATCTACTATGAGACAAGTGCGGTCAAGGGTCCGCGGAACACGACGGTCGGCATGAGCATGGACGCCGTGGTCGGATCCTTCCGCGACATGGGCCAGGTGGAAAGCCCCTCCGGCAACCGCGGCCTGTACTCCAACGAGGACGGCACGGGCAAGATCTTCAAAGAGGAAAAGGGCACCTACCTGATCCGCTACATTGCCTTCACCGCGGACAGCCACAGCTGGCAGCTCGACTACCATGTCGATACCCACGGCACCGTGGATTCCATCTATCAGATCTATATTCCGTAAGGGCTTTCGCTCTGCGGAGCGACCCGGGGGCTTTGCGATCGCCCCCGGGACCCCTTCGCAGCCGGCGATTGAGTATTCCCAAAGAGGATCGGAAGCGCACTGGGAGAGCACGCGATGCACGGATTCCATTCTCTGCGGTAGACCTGGCCCATCACATGACATACAAAAACCGGGGGAGCGGATCGCTCCTCCGGCGTTTTTTCGGGAATCAGATGGGACGTTCCTTGCCGAGGAAGGCGCAGGCGAGGGTGCCGGGGCCGCAGTGGGCGCCGATCACCGGGCCGATGTAATCCACCCGGATCGGGAGGGTCGGGAACTTCTCGTGGAGGATGCCGCGCATCCGCTCGGCTTCCTCCGGGGCGTCGGCGTGGATGATGAAGCACAGCGACTGGCTCGGATCGTCGGCCATCAGCTCGCATGTCTTCTCGACGATGTAGTTGAAGGCTTTCTTGCGGCCGCGCACCTTGTCGACGCTGATCAGCTTGCCGGCCTTGCTCTCCATGATGAGGGGCTTGAGATCCAGCATGGTGCCCAGAGCGGCGGCGGTGGAGGAAATGCGGCCGCCGCGCTTGAGGTACTTGAGGTCGTCGACGGTGAAGATGCCGTGCGCGTGCGTCCGGTTCTCCTCGATCCATGCGGCGACCTCCTCGATCGGCGCGCCGTTGCGGTACATCTCGTGCGCCTTGAGGACGAGGCACGTCATCGGGTAGGAGATCGAGAGGGTGTCCACCACGATGAACTTGCGCTCCGGATACTTCTCGAGCAGCTCCTCGCGGGCGGCGTACACCTCGCGGATGGTCATCGACATCTCACTGGAGAAGGCGACGAAGAGCAGATCCTTTTCCTTGAGGATCGGCTCAAAGTATTCCAGATAGGTGGCCTTGTTCAGGGCGCTTGTGACCGGCACGGCGCCGTTGCGCATGGCGTCGAAGTACGTCTTGTGGTCCAGCGTCTGCCCGAGATCGTCGAAGTACTCCTTGCCGTCGACAGCGTAGGGCATTTTGACGACCGGAATGTCATACTTGACTTTCAGGTCATACGGCAGGTCACTGTCGCTGTCTGTCATGAAAACATAGTCCATTCCCGGATGAACCTCCTTCTGTCGCGTTCTGGGTGGGGTGGGAAGATGAATGGGATGAATAAAAATATACAGACCGGTCTCCGCCGGAGACGGGGACACGGCAGATACGCGGGATATCCGGGGTCAGTCGGCGTCGACGAAGAGGATGCCGAGCGTGGCGGGACCGCAGTGGCTGGACACGACGCTGCCGGCCGTGGTCTCGAGGATCTCGTCAAAGTGATGGAGCGCCTTCACATCCGCGATCACGCCCTCGACAAGCTCGGGCTCGCAAGTGGAGTGCGTGACGAAGACGCGCGCTTTATCGGCGTGCTGCATCGCGGGGATCAGGTCTTCGGTGTAGCGGGAGAGCACACGCTTCATGCTGCCGCGGTACTTGCTGTCCGGGCGCATTTTGCCGCCGTCCACGACGATCTTCGGGTGGATGCGCAGGGCGTTGCCCATCAGGGCGACCAGTCCGCTGCAGCGGCCGCCGCGGTGCAGATAGGTCATCGTGTCGATGACAAAGCTGGAGCGGACCTTGTTGCGGAGGGCTTCGACGGCCTGAACGGTCTCCGCCGCGGTCTTCCCCTCGGCCAGCAGATCCGCAGCCCGCAGGATCAGCAGGCCGATGCCGGTGGAGAGGTTCTGCGAGTCGATGACATGGATGCGGTCCTCGGCATGGAGGTCCTTCGCCGCCATGCGCATGACCTGGCCGGAACTGGACATCGTTTCGGAGATGGAGAAGCAGATCAGCTCGTCCCCGTTGTTCAGATACTCGCGGAAGCGGTCCTTCACCTGCTGGACGGAGAAGACGGCGGTCTTGGGAGTCTGCCTGGTCCGGTCGGACCACGCGAAGATCTCGTTCGGAGTGATGTCCACGCCGTCCGTGAATTCTTCCTCGCCGAGAACGACGGTCAGGGGCATGATATCGATCCGATACCGGGCCACAAGCTCGGGGGAGAGATCACAGGTGCTGTCGGAAAGGATACGGATCATAAAAGCATTCTCTTCCTTCCTGCAAGAATGGAACTTGCACGCATCCATTATATCACAAGGCGCATGGATGCGCAAGCGATTTGAAAAAGAGTCAATATGTACACAAATAGCGCGAGGATCACAGCCCATGCCGCATGCCCGCGCGGACAGTATCGGCCGGCGACGTGCCCGAAGGAAGAAGAATGCACAAAACGCGTACAATCCCGCGCTTGTCATTCCGTCCGCGATCGGGTATAATGGAAGAGCCGGTCGGCGGCTTTTTCTGCTGTCCGGCTTCGGAGAGAATGAGTTCAAGAAGAACAGCGAAGGAGAGATGCTCCGTGGTACAGGCAATCGTCGGCGCAAACTGGGGCGACGAGGGAAAGGGCAAAGTGACGGACGTTCTGGCGGCCCGCAGCGATGTGGTGGTCCGCTTTCAGGGCGGTGCGAACGCAGGCCATACGATCATCAACGACTACGGCAAGTTCGCCCTGCACCTGCTGCCCTCGGGCGTGTTCCACCCGGACGTGATCAACGTGATCGGACCGGGTGTCGCGCTGAACATCGAGGCCCTGCTCAGGGAGCTGGACGGGCTGACCGAGCGCGGGGTGCCCGCGCCGCAGATCCGCATCAGCGACCGCTGCCAGGTCCTCATGCCCTATCATGTCGATTTCGACCGCTTTGAGGAGGAGCGCCTCGGCAAGCAGTCCTTCGGCTCGACGAAGAGCGGCATCGCACCCTTCTATTCCGACAAGTTTGCCAAGACCGGCATTCAGGTCTGCCAGCTCTATGACGAGCCCCTGCTGCGGGAGCGCCTGGAGATTGCCCTGGTGAAGAAGAACTGTCTCCTGGAGCATCTATACCACAAGCCCACGCTGAAGGTCGACGACCTCGTCGCGTGGCTCAGACCGCTGGCGGAGAAGATCCGGCCCATGGTCTGCGACACGTCGCGCCTGCTCATGGATGCGGACGCGGCGGGGAAGACGATCCTGCTCGAGGGCCAGCTCGGCACGCTGCGGGATCCGGACCACGGCATCTATCCCTACACCACCTCCTCCTCGCCCCTGGCCGGATACGGCTGCATTGGCGCTGGGATCGCGCCGACCTCGCTGAAGGACATCTACTGCGTGACCAAGGCTTACTCCAGCGCCGTGGGCGCCGGTCCCTTCGTGTGCAGGCTCAGCGGTGACACGGCCGATGAGCTGCGCCGCCGCGGCGGGGACGCCGGCGAGTTCGGCGCGACGACGGGACGCCCGCGCGACGTGGGCTGGTTCGATGCCGTCGCCACGCGCTACGGCGTGCGGATGCAGGGCGCGACCGAGGTGGTGCTGACCAACCTCGACGTCCTCGGCTACCTGGACGAGATCCCGGTCTGCGTCGCCTATGAGACGGCGGACGGCGAGCGGATCACCGACTTCCCGGCCACGCCCGTGCTGATGGGCTGCAAGCCGGTCTACGAGATGCTCCCGGGCTGGAAGTGCGACATCCGCGGCATCCGCGATTATGCGCAGCTGCCGGAAAACTGCCGCCGGTATGTGGACTTCATCGAAAAGCAGATCGGCGCGCCGATCCGCATGGTCTCCAACGGCCCGAAGCGCGAGGAGATCCTGAACCGCTGAAGGATGGGGTGAGGCAAGCCATGATCGCGATCATCGACTACGGCATGGGCAACCTGCGGAGCGTCCAGAAGGCTTTCGCCTATCTGGGGTCCGACGCGCGCATCACGGATGATGCGGCGCTGATCCGTGACGCCTCGCACGTGGTGCTCCCCGGCGTCGGCGCGTTCCGCGACGCCATCGCACGGCTGCGGGAGACCGGGCTGGACGAGGCCTTCCTCGGAGCGGCCGGGGCGGGCAAGCCCTGCCTCGGCATCTGCCTGGGCATGCAGCTGGTGTATGAGTGGAGCGAGGAGAACGGCCGCTGGGACGGGCTGGGCCTGTTTCCCGGCGGCATCACGCGTCTGAACGCCCCCGGCCTCAAGATCCCGCACATGGGCTGGAACACGATCCGCACACGCGCCTGCCCGATCTTCGACGCGGGACAGGAGCTCTGCGTATACTTTGTGCACTCCTACTGCGCCGCCGAGGTCCGCGACGATGTGACCGCCGCGGTCTGCGAGTACGGCACGCCCTTCACGGCCGTCGTGAGCCGCGGCAACGTGACGGCCACCCAGTTCCACCCGGAAAAGAGCGGCAGCGTCGGGCTGGAAATGCTCCGGCGGTTTGCCGCGCTGAAGTGAGCGGGAGGTGAGAGCATGCTGACCAAACGCATCATCCCCTGCCTTGACATCCGCGACGGACGCGTGGTCAAGGGGATTCAATTCGTCAATATCCGCGACGCCGGGGACCCGGTGGAGGCCGCGGTGCGCTACAACGAGGCCGGGGCGGACGAGCTCGTCCTGCTGGACATCAACGCGAGCCACGAGGGCCGCGGCACCATGCTCGACGTGGTCAGCCGCGTGGCCGAGCAGGTCTTCATTCCCTTCACGGTCGGCGGCGGGATCCGCAGCGTGGAGCAGATCCGCGATCTGCTGAACCTCGGCGCGGACAAGGTGTCGATCAACTCGCCGGCCGTGCGCGACCCGGATTTCATCACGGAGGCAGCGGAGCGCTTCGGCAGCCAGTGCATCGTGCTGGCCATCGACGCGAAGGCGCGTCCCGGCGGGGGCTGGGAGGTCTACCTGAACGGCGGCCGCGTGCCCACCGGGATCGACACTGTGGAATGGGCCGTCGAGGGTGTGCGCCGCGGCGCGGGGGAGATCCTTCTCACCAGCATGGACACCGACGGCGAAGGCAATGGCTTTGCGACGGAGCTGACCCGCACGGTCGCCGACGCCGTGCCGGTGCCCGTCATCGCTTCCGGCGGTGCGGGGAAGAGGGAGCATTTCCGCGACATCCTCACCGGGGGGCATGCCGACGCAGCCTTGGCCGCGACGCTCTTCCACTTCGGCATCCTGCCGATTCCGAACCTGAAGCGCTGGCTGGCCGAGGAAGGCGTGCCCGTGCGGCTTACCTGACCGATGCGGACAGACGGGAGGCTGACTGACATGACCGCAATGATCCGAAGAAATCTGTGCATCGGTGCCGTGCTGGCGCTGGCGCTTTCGCTTTCCCTTCTCACGGCCTGCGCGGATACGCCGGCGGCGGGTGACATCATCACCTTCGGGCGCTATGAGCAGGACAACGATCCGTCCGACGGCCCGGAGCCGATCGAATGGATCGTGCTGGCGGTCGATGAGACGGCGGGGCGCGCGCTGGTGCTCAGCCGCCATGGACTGGACGCGCTGCCGTACAACACGGAGCAGACGGACGCATCCTGGGAGACCTGCACCCTGCGGGCGTGGCTGAACGGGGAATTCCTCACCGGCGCTTTCACCGGGGAGGAGCAGGCCGCTGTCCTCGAAACCGCGGTGGACAACAGCGCCGGACAGGATCCCTGGAAGAGAGACGGAGCGGATACGCTGGACCGGGTCTTCCTGCTGAGCTGGCCGGAGAGCCGTATGTATTTCGCGGCAAAGGAAGACACGCTGTGTGCGCCGACCGACCATGCCGCCGCGCAGGGGGCGTACCTGTCCAAGACTGTCAGTGTCGGCGGCCGGGCGGCCGGAGTGTGGTGGTTCCGCACACCCGCGGCCGGCGATCAGAGCGCCTTCGGGGTGCCGGACAACGCCGACTGGGGCTACAACGGGGTGAGCACCGCCTTCGTCTGCGTGCGCCCCGCCCTCTGGCTCGACCTGAACGCGGGGATCTTCTGATCCCGCACCCTGCCTGTCCGAAAGGAGAACCCATGCCGTACGAAAGCCGACTCGCCCTGTCCCTCTCCCCCTATGTGGCCGGGGAGCAGCCGAAGGGGCGCACATTCATCAAGCTGAACACCAACGAGAACCCTTACGCGCCCTCCCCGCGCGTGGCGGAGGCGATCGACGGGCTGGCTGACAGCCTGCGCCTGTATCCTGACATGGATGCGACCGCACTGCGGGAGGCCATCGCGAAGGTCAACGGGATCCCGGCGGACCGGGTCTTCTGCGGCAACGGGTCGGATGAGGTGCTGGCCTTCGCCTTCGCAGCGTTTTTCGCCGGGAAGCGGCTGCTTGCGCCGGACATCACCTACAGCTTCTACCCCGTGTATGCCCAGCTCTTCGGCGTGGACTATGAGACTGTGCCGCTGCGGGAGGACTACACCGTCGACGCGGACGGCCTGATGCGGGGCAGTCCGGTCGCCCTGGCCAACCCCAACGCGCCGACGGGGATCTTCCTGCCGATTTCCGGGATCCGCCGTCTGGCGGAGCACTGCCGTGAGCATGGGGCTGTCCTGCTCGTGGACGAGGCCTACGCGGCCTTCGCCCCGGAGAACGCCCTGCCGCTGGTGGAGGAGTTCGACAACCTGCTGATCATCCGCACCTTCTCCAAGAGCCACGCCCTGGCCGGGATGCGGGTGGGCTATGCGATCGCGCAGCCCGGGCTGATCGAAGGACTGCGCCGCGTGCGCGATTCCTTCAACAGCTACCCCGTCGACCGCCTGGCCCAGGCCGCGGCGAGAGCGGCCGTTCTCGACACCGCTTATACGGCGGAGTCCGTTCGCCGCGTCGTCGCCGCGCGCGACAAGTGCCGCGGGGCCCTGCTGGCCGCCGGGATCGATGTCCTGCCCTCCGCGACCAACTTCCTCTTCGTCCGCGTGAAGGGGGAGGACGCCGCTCCCGTTCAGCAGGCTCTCCGAGGAGAGGGCATCCTGGTGCGGCATTTTTCGGCGCCCAGGCTGAAGCCCTGGCTCCGCGTGACCGTGGGCACGGAGGCGGACATGGACAAGGTGACGGAAGCGCTGATCCGCCTGATCGGACAGTACGCGGAAGCGTGATCCCATATCGGAAATGAAAGGAGATGACGGCCGGTGGCGTTTACCCATCTGCATCTGCACACGGAATACTCCCTGCTCGACGGCGCCTGCCGGATCTCCGGGCTGACGAAGCGCCTGCAGGAACTCGGCATGGACAGCTGCGCCATCACGGATCACGGCGTCCTGTACGGGGCGATCGACTTCTACGAGGCCATGAAGGGTGCGGGCATCAAGCCCATCATCGGCTGCGAGGCCTATGTCTGCCGGGATCATCTCGACCGCTCCGCGGCGGGCCGCGAGATGAGCCACCTGATCCTCCTGTGCGAGAACGAGACCGGCTGGCGCAACCTGTGCCGGCTCGACAGCGAGGCTTTCATCAACGGATACTATTACCGGCCGCGCATGGACTATCAGATGCTCCGCGAGCACCATGAGGGTCTCATCGCCCTGTCCGCATGCCTCTCCGGCGACCTGCCGAAGCTCCTGCTCCAGGGCCGCTACGATGACGCGGCGGCCTATGTGCGCATGATGCAGGACATCTTCGGGCCGGAGAACTTTTTCATCGAGCTGATGGATCACGGCATCCGCGAGGAGAAGACTGTCCTGCCGCGCCTGATCTCCCTAGCCCGGGAGATGAACGTCCCCATGGTGGCCACCAACGACTGCCACTATCTCCTGGAGGAGGACGCACCGGCCCAGGAGGTGCTGATGTGCATCCAGACCGGCAAGACCCTGCAGGACGAGACGCATATGCGCCACGACACCACCAAGCTCTATGTCCGGAGCGAGGCGGAGATGCGCGAGCTCTTCCCGCAGGTGCCGGAAGCGATCGACAACACCCGTCTCATCGCGGACCGGTGCAACCTGGAGTTCACCTTCGGAGAGCGGAAGATCCCCCGCTATCCCATCGGGACGGGGGAGACCAGCCTTGAGATGCTGACCCGCCTGTGCCTCGAGGGCATCCGCAAACTCTATCCGGACGCGAAGGAGGGCGACGAGCCCTACACGCGCCTGCGCTACGAACTGGATACCATCCGGGGCATGGGCTTTGTGGACTACTTCCTGATCGTGTGGGACTTCATCAGCTACGCGCGGTCCAGGGGCATCATGGTCGGGCCGGGGCGCGGCAGTGCGGCCGGATCGATCGTCAGCTATTCCCTCGGCATCACCTCCCTCGATCCGCTGAAGTACCAGCTGCTGTTCGAGCGATTCCTGAACCCCGAGCGCGTGTCCATGCCCGATATCGACGTGGACTTCTGCTATGAGCGCCGGCAGGAGGTCATCGACTATGTGGTCCGCAAATACGGGGCGGACCATGTGAGCCAGATCATCACCTTCGGCACGATGGCAGCGCGGGCTGCCGTACGCGACGTCGGCCGTGTGCTGGGCATGAGCTATCAGGACACCGACACCGTGGCCAAGGCGGTGCCCTTCGAGCTGGGCATCACCCTCGAGCAGGCGCTGAAGCTGAGCCCCCAGCTCTACGCGATGGACGCGGAAAACCCGGACGTCCACCGCCTGCTGGACATGGCGCGCACCCTCGAGGGCATGCCGCGCAATGCCTCCACCCACGCCGCCGGCGTCCTGATCACGGACAGGCCGGTGACGGACTACGTGCCCCTGCAGCGCAACGACGAGGTGATCACCACCCAGTTCGGCAAGGACACGATCGAGCACCTGGGCCTGCTCAAGATGGACTTCCTCGGCCTGCGCACGCTGACCGTGATCCGCGACGCCCTCGACATGATGCGCGAGCTCGAGGGCGTGGACATGAAGCCCGAGGACATCCCCCTCGACGATCCGGAGGTCTACGCCATGATCTCGGAGGGCGAGACGGACGGCGTTTTCCAGCTGGAGGGCAGCGGCATGCGCACCTTCCTGATGCAGATGAAGCCCGGCAGCTTCGAGGACATCATCGCCGCGATCTCTCTCTATCGCCCGGGCCCGATGGAGTCGATCCCGCGCTATATCGCCGGCAAGCAGAACCCCGGCAGCGTCTCCTACACGACGGAAAAGCTCCGCCCCATCCTCGATGTGACCTACGGCTGCATGGTCTACCAGGAGCAGGTCATGCAGATCGTCCGCGATCTGGCCGGGTATTCCTACGGCCGGTCGGACCTGGTGCGCCGCGCGATGGCGAAAAAGAAGCACAAGGTGATGGAGGAGGAGCGGGAGTACTTCGTCCACGGGCAGACGGACAGCGAGGGCAACGTCGTGATCCCCGGCTGCGTGCGCAACGGCGTGCCGGAGAACGTCGCCAACGCGATCTACGACGAGATGATCTCCTTCGCATCCTATGCCTTCAACAAGTCGCACGCCGCCGCCTACGCCGTGGTCGCCGCCCAGACGGGCTGGCTGAAGCGCCACTACCCGGTCTGCTTCATGGCCGCCATCATCAACAGCGTCTACGGCAACAGCGGCAAGGTGTCCGCCTACATCCAGTACTGCCGTGCGCACGGCATCCCCGTCCTGCCGCCGGACATCAACCGCTCGGGCTGGAAGTTCTCCGCGGAGCGCCAGGCGGACGGCAGAGGGGCGATCCTTTTCGGCCTCGGCGCGGTCAAGACCGTGGGCGAGGGCGCCGTGGAGGCCATCGTCCGCGAGCGCCGCAGCGGCGGACCGTACCGCGACATCTTCGACTTCTGCGCCCGCATCGACACCTCCGCCTGCAGCAAGCGCGTGGTGGAGAGCCTGATCCGGGCAGGCGCATTCGACGCCTTCGGCAGCAACCGGCCCTCCCAGCTCTCCGTCTACGAGGCGGAGCTCGACGCCAACGCGAAGAAGCGCAAGGCGAGCGTGGACGGGCAGCTTTCCCTCTTTGACCTGACGACGGAGAGCGGCGAGCGCGCCATCGAATCCCCGCACGTGCTGCCGAACCTGCCGGACTACCCGACCCGCTACCGCCTCGCCCAGGAGAAGGAGATGACCGGCGTCTACATCACCGGGCACCCGCTGGACGATTTCCGGGAGATGCTGGATACCCTGCGCTTCTCCACCGCGGACCTGGCGGACCTTGAGGATCGCCCGGACGGCGGGATGAGCCTCGACGGCCGCAGCGTGGACATGGGCGGCATCCTGACCGAGGTCAAGGGCAAGGCCACGAAGAAGGGCGCGTACATGGGCTTCCTCACGCTGGAAGACCTGTCCGGGCAGATCGAGTGTCTTGTCTTCCCCAAGGTGTTTGAGAAGTATCAGGGCATGCTGAAGACCGACGACGTGGTCGTCGTGTCGGGCAAGCTGTCCATCCGCGAGGAGGAGAGTCCTAAGCTGCTGGTGGACCGCGTGACGCCGATCGACCAGTGGAAGACGGGCACCTCGCAGCCGCCGCAGAAGCGCGTGAAGGAGGAGCCGGCGATCAGCGACGCGAAACTCGCGTCCATCAGCCCGCGCAAGCTTTACGTGCGCCTGGAGAGGAGCCGGATGGAGGAATGCATGGGCCTGGCCCGCGGCCACCGCGGCACGGTGCCGGTCTACCTGCACATCCCGGCGGAGAAGCTGACCTTCCTGGCCCCGATCGGGTCGTGGTGCAGCGGAGACGACGAGTGCGTCCGCGCGATGAGCGAAGCCTTCGGGCAGGAGAACGTAAAGCTGACGGAGGCCAGAAGCGTATGAAACGGCTGATCATCTTTGACTGGGACGGAACGCTGGCCGACAGCATGGACATGTGTGTGGCCGGGATCGCCGGCGCGCTGGAGCGCATGGGCCTGCCCCCGGCGCCGCGGGAGCGGATGATGGCCTGCAACGGTCCGCTGTACGAGGACTCGGCGGAGATCATGGGCATCGAACCCGCGCGCCGGCAGGAATTCCTGCGGCTGCGCACCGAGTGTGAGGACGCCGCCATCCCGACCCACCAGAAGCTTTTCCCGGGCGTCCGGGAGATGCTGGCGGAACTGAAGGATAGCGGCGCCGTGCTGGCCATCGCGTCCAACGGGCGTCCCGAATACCTCGCGGCGTCCCTGCGGCTGCTCGGCCTGGAGGGTGTCTTCACGGCGGTGCAGGGGCGCGTGCAGGGCAAGGTCAAGTCCGAACTGATCCAAATGCTCCTGGACAACCTGCGCCCGGACGCCGCCTGCGTGGTCGGCGATGCGCTGGGGGACCTGCGGGCCGCCCACGCCTGCGGGCTGCCGGCGCTCTTCGTGAGCTACGGGTACCACAAGCCGGACGATTGGAAAGAGGCGGACGAGGTCGCGGACACCGCGGCGGAGATCCCCGCGGCGGCGCTTGCCCTTGCGCGGCGGCCGAAAATGATGTAGAATTCAGGCGGAATCGGAAGGGGAGGCTTCACGTATGAGCAGTGAATCCAAAAACAGGGAAGAGCAGCGCCGGGAACTCAACGGCGTGGAGTATTTTGACCGCGGCATCCTCGAGGGCCGCGACGGCATGAAGTATCAGCGCTTCGCCATCCACACCCACTTCATCGAGGTCGGCGAGGATCAGGCGGAGCTCGTGAAGCGCTATGTCCTGCCGCTGTATCAGAAGGGGGACGTCCTCTCCTTCGGCGCGAAGGTGATGGCGATGTGCACGAAGAACGTGGTCACCAAGGAGGAGTGCACGCCCGGCTTCTGGGCGAAGCTCCTGTCGAAGCGCGCCTCCGAGACCGTTGCGGGCGTGGGTGTCCACGAGCCCTACAAGATGCAGCTCGCCATCAAGATGGTCGGCCTGCCCAGGGTGCTCTGGGCCTCCGTGGCCTCCGCGGTGACGAAGCCCTTCGGCAAGAAAGGCGTGTTCTGGAAGATCGTGGGACCGGAGGTGGCAGGCATCGACGGCTTCTACTACCGCTCCTCCTTCGAGCGCTACAAGGAGATCGCCCTGATCAACAACGACAACCCGGTGGAGCTCTGCGACGCCCTCGAGAAGGCGACCGGTGTGCCCACCGTGCTGATGGACGCCAACGACATCGACCGGAACCAGCTCGGCAAGGGAACCGGCTTCCCGCTGACCGACGACCAGATCCAGGACGCGATGAAGGACAACCCGTCCGGCCAGGGCGATGAGCTGACGCCCTTCATCCTGATCCGCCCCCTGAAGGACTGAGTGCGGAGGAGGAACGGTCATGAAAATGATCGACCTGACATGCCCGAACTGCGGAGCGTCGCTGAACATCGGGGAGGGCATGGAGAAGGTTTTCTGCATGCACTGCGGACACCAGCTGCTCATCGACGGCGGCAAGATCCGCGCGGACAGCGGCAGCTTCCGACAGGCGGGCTACGAGTTTGAGCGCGGGCGGATGCAGGCCCGGGCCGAGGGCATGCAGCCGGCCCTGCCGGTCGCGGTGCCGAAGGACAATCCGCGGGAAAGGCATCTGAACAGGGTGCACCGCTTGCTGCTCTTCCTGGCCTCGACCATCGTGTTCTTCCTCGGCCTGACGGTGATGGAGAAGTGGCTGACGATCACCCTGTGCGCCGCGATCCTCATCACGGCCGTGGCCGACCGCAGGATCAACTTCCTCGTCCGCATCCTGGTGATCCCGGCGATGCTGCTGATCCTCCTGACCAGCGCGCTGAGATGAGACGGAAGGAGGGTGCGCGATGGCCAAAGCGATCAAAACCAATGTCCTGCGCCATCTCGACGCCGCGGGCGTCGCCTACGAGACCCGGGAGTACCCGGTCGGCGAGGAGCATTTCGACGGGAAGCAGGTCGCGGAGCTGACGGGCCTTGACCCGGATACGGTGTACAAGACACTCGTCCTCCTCGGCGATGGCAGCCGGCCGCTGGTCTGCGTGATCCCGGTGATGCGGGAACTGGACCTGAAGGCGGTCGCCCGGGCCACGGGGAACAAAAGCGTCGCCATGCTGCCGCAGAAGGACCTGCTGGGCCTGACCGGCTACATCCGGGGCGGCTGCAGCCCGATCGGCATGAAGAAGCGCTTCCCGACCTATCTGGAGGAGGAAGCGCAGCTTTTGCCGCGGATCAGCGTCTCGGCCGGCATCCGGGGCTGTCAGGTGATCCTCCCCGTGGAAGCCCTGATCCGGGAGACCGGCGCCGTCTGCGCATCCCTGTGCAGGCAGGACTGAACGGAACATGCAAGCCGTCGGCATCGCGTCCGGCGGCTTTTTTGCCGGGGACGGCGTCCGACAAAGCGGCTTTCGCTCTTCTCAAAGGCGCGAAACTATGGTATAATCAAGCATGGCCACCCGGATGGGACGGCTTGACACAGACAATGAGGTGAGACGAATGAAACTTCTTTCGATTGCCATTCCGTCATACAATTCCGAGGCCTATCTCAAGCACGCGGTGGACTCCCTGCTGCCGGGCGGCGATGAGGTGGAGATCCTGATCGTCAACGACGGCTCCAAGGACGGCACGGCGGAGATCGCGGACGACTACGAGCGCCGCTATCCCGGGATCGTGCGCGCCGTGCACAAGGAAAACGGCGGTCACGGCGACGCCGTGATGACGGGGCTCGCGAACGCGACCGGCCTGTACTTCAAGGTCGTGGACTCCGACGACTGGGTCGATGACGAGGCCTATCCCAAGGTCCTGGACTGCCTCCGTGGCTTTGTGGACGAGCCGATCGATCTTCTGATCAGCAACTACATCTTCGACAAGGTGGGCGTGACGCACAAGAAGGTCATCCACGCCCACGGCGCCCTCCCGATCGGACGCATCTTCGGCTGGGAGGAGGCCCGGCACTTCAAAAAGGGCCAGTACCTGATGATGCACTCCATGATCTACCGCACCCAGCTCCTGCGGGACTGCGGCCTGAGCCTGCCGAAGCACACCTTCTACGTGGACTCCCTCTACTGCTATGTCCCGCTGAAGGACGTGGAGCGGATGTACTACCTTGACGTGGACTTCTACCACTACTACATCGGCCGCGATGACCAGTCCGTTCACGAGAGCGTGTTGATCAAACGAATCGACCAGTATCTGCGGGTCAACCGCCTGCTGTACACCTCGGTCGACCTGAAGACCGTGAAGCAGGAACCGCTGAAGGACTATCTGATCAATTTCCTCGAGATCGTCACGACCATCTCCTCCACGATGTGCATCCTCGACGGATCGGATGAGCTGCTGAAGAAGAAGGACGATCTCTGGGCGTTCATCCGCGACTTTGACAGCGACCTCTACGACACGCTCCGGCACCGCTTCCTGGGCCGGGCCATGCATCTGCCGGGCGCCTGCGGCCACGCCGTGGTGAAGGCGGGGTACAAGATCGCCCACAGGATCTTCGGATTCAACTGACGGAGGGCACAGCGATGACAGCATATGATCTGGTGATCGTCGGCGCCGGCCTGTTCGGAGCCGTCGTGGCGCACGAGGCGACGAAGGCCGGGAAGCGCGTGCTCGTGGTGGAGAAGCGCCCCCATGTGGCCGGCAACTGCTACACCGAGGACGTGGGCGGCATTCCCGTCCACCGCTACGGCGCGCATATCTTCCACACCGACGACCGTGAAGTGTGGGAGTATGTCCAGCGCTTCGCGGAGTTCAACCGCTTCACGAACTCGCCGCTCGCGAAGTACGGCGACGAGTTGTACAACCTCCCGTTCAACATGAACACCTTCCACCAGATGTGGGGTGTCACCAGGCCGGAGGAGGCCGAGGCCATGATCGCCGAACAGCGGAAGGAGATCACCGGCGAGCCGCGGAACCTGGAGGAGCAGGCGATCCGCCTGGTCGGTCGCGACATCTACGAAAAGCTGATCCGCTGCTACACCGAGAAGCAGTGGGGCCGCGCCTGCACCGAACTGCCGACCTTCATCATCCGCCGCCTTCCGGTGCGCTTCACCTATGACAACAACTACTTCAACGACCGCTGGCAGGGCATCCCGATCGGCGGCTATACCGCCATGGCGGAGCGCATGCTCGACGGGGTGGAGGTGCGCCTGAACACAGACTGGTTCGACATCCGCGGACAGGTGGAAGCGGACCGTGTCATCTTCACCGGCCCGATCGACCGCTACTACGATTTTTGCTTCGGCAAGCTCGAGTACCGCTCCCTGAAGTTTGACACGGTGGACCTGCCCGTGACCAATTTCCAGGGCAACGCGGTGATCAACCACACCGACAGCGCGGAGGCCTATACCCGCGTGATCGAGCACAAGCACTTCGCCTACGATCAGGCGGACGTCATGGGGCAGCCGCACAGCGTGGTCTCCTATGAGTACCCGAAGACCTGGGAGGAGGGGGACGAGCCCTACTACCCGGTCAATGACGAGCGCAACCGTCTGCTCTATCAGCGCTACCGCGAGCATGCGGAACAGGACGGCGGCGTCCTCTTTGCCGGCCGGCTCGGCGCCTATCAGTATCTCGATATGGACGATACCGTCCGCGCGGCGCTCGACCTGTGGAGGAAGCTCTGCGAATAAGGAAAACCATCCGGAATCAGGAAGGAGAACAGTTTCTATGAAGCTTGGCGTCGTAGGGCTCCCCAACGTGGGCAAGAGCACCCTGTTCAACGCGATCACCCAGACCAGCAACGCGCAGGCGGCCAATTTCCCGTTCTGCACGATCGAGCCGAATACGGGCATGGTGATGGTGCCGGACCACCGGCTGGACGTGCTCGCGGACATGTACCACCCGAAGAAGGTCACCCCCACTACGGTGGAGTTCGTGGACATCGCGGGCCTGGTGAAGGGCGCGAGCCACGGCGCGGGCCTGGGGAACAAGTTCCTGTCCCACATCCGGGAGGTGGATGCCATCGTCCATGTGGTCCGCTGCTTCGAGGACGACAACATCATCCGGGACGAGTGCTCGAAGGACCCGGTCAGCGATATCGAGACGGTCAATCTTGAGCTGATCTTCGCCGATCTCGAGACCGTGCAGCGCCGCCGCGACAAGGCCGCGCGCCAGAAGAACGGCGGCGACAAGAATGCGGCGAGAGAGCTGGAGCTCTGCACCCGCATGATCGCCCACCTGGAGGAGGGCAAACCCGCCCGCAACCTCGACATGGACGAGGAGGAGCGGGCCATTCTCGACAGCTGGTTCCTCCTGACCGCCAAGCCGGTCATCTACGCCGCCAACATCGCGGAGGATGCCCTCTCCCTGCCGGAGGATCAGATCCCCGGCCTGCCGGAGGTGCGGAAGATCGCCGAGAGTGAGGGCGCCGAGGTGCTGGTGATCTCCGCCGCCATCGAGGAGGAGATCTCCCAGATGGAGCCGGAGGAAAAGGCGGAGTTCCTTGAGGAGCTCGGCATCGGAGCCAGCGGCATGGAGCGCATGATCACCGCCTGCTACCATCTGCTGGGCCTGATCTCCTTCCTGACCTGCGGCGAGGACGAGTGCCGCGCCTGGACGATCCGCAAGGGGACCAAGGCGCCCCAGGCCGCGGGCAAGATCCACACCGACTTTGAGCGGGGATTCATCCGCGCCGAGATCGTGCCCTTTGAGACGCTGGCCGAGCTGGGCTCCATGGCCGCCTGCAAGGAGAAGGGCCTGGTCCGCTCCGAGGGCAAGGACTACGTGATGAAGGACGGCGACGTGACGCTGTTCCGTTTCAATGTGTAAGGGGAGCGATCAGCCATGAGCCGTCTCGGATTCTTTTTCAAGCGCCTGGTACGCCTCGACTGGAAGCGCATGTGGTCCACCACCGCCGTCATCAGGGAGCGCAGCGGGAAGGGCCGGCTGCCGCTGTTCACGGACATGCTGAGATGCGCGGTGAAGTACAACGCCGGCTATATGGACTACAAGATCGCCGAGATGTGGAACCTGAACGACGCCCAGCGCCGGACGGTCATCACCCGCGGCATCTCCAACAGCATCGTCCGCCGGATGAACGACAAGGCGTACTGGCACTTCTTTGACGACAAGACCCAGTTCAACGAACTGTTCAAAGAATGGATCCCGCGCGAATGGCTGCTGATCAATGAGAAGACGGAGCCGGAAAAACTCCGCGCGCTGACGGACAGGCATGACGCACTCATCGGCAAGCCGCTCGAGGGCTCCAGCGGACAGGGCATCCGGAAATATACGAAGGATGACTGGGCGGAAGGGTCGGAAGCCTTCCTCGCGAAGCTCCGGGCCGACGGCATCGGCATCCTTGAGGAGCTGGTCGTGCAGCACCCGGAGATGGCCCGCATGTGCCCGACCTCCGTCAACACCTGCCGGATTGCTACCCTGCTCGGCGACAAGCGGCAGGGCATCGTCTACGCCTTCCTGCGCATCGGCAACGGCAAGGTCATGGACAACGTGGACTGCGGCGGCATGGCGGCGCGGATCGACCTGGACAGCGGCATGCTGCTCACGGTCGGCGCGGACAAGGCCGGCAACCGCTACGAGAAGCATCCGATGACGGGCACATCGATCATCGGCTTCAAGATCCCTTACTGGGAGGAGGCCAAGGCCATGTGCCTCGAGGCCGCGAAAAAGGTGCCCCAGATGCGCTTTGTGGCCTGGGATGTGGCGATCACCGCCGACGGCCCGACCTTCATCGAGGGCAACAGCTTCCCGAGCCATGCGGTGCCCCAGTTCGCCGCCCACTATCCGGACGGTATCGGCATCCTGCCCGAGTTCAAAAAGTTCATTGACCTGTGAAAAACGGCATGCAAAAGCGCCGCCGGTCATCCGCACGGATGCGGGACCGCGGCGCTTTTATTATGTGCCGGCTTTCTCTGCCGGAGCATCGGGGGGCGGATTCTCCGACGGTTCCTGCGGCGCGGGCGGTATTTCTTCCGCCGGTGCTGACGGGGTTTCCGGGGCGGCCGGTGCCGGCGCATCCGGGAAGGCCGGGATCAGACGGCTGTCCGCCCAGCGCTCCTTCAGGTACAGGGCGACGGTCTTCATGTCGGCGACGATGGGCTTCCAGTAGCCGGCCTTCCAGATGGCGACCAGGACGGCTGTCAGCACGGGGCCCATGATCAGGCCGAAGATGCCGCCGGCCTCCATGCCGACGAACATGCCGATCAGGGAGAGCAGGGGCGAGACGCCGATGTTGTGCGACATGACCCTCGGTTCGCTCAGGCGCCGGATCAGGAAGAGGACGGCGTAGAGAACGGCGGGCTGCCAGGCGACCTCGACATCGCCGAGGATCAGGGCGATCAGCGCCCATGGGATGTAGATCGTGCCGTTGCCGACGATGGGGATGAACTCCAGCGTGGCGGCGACGACGGAGATCAGCACGGCATACGGGTTGCCGACCGCGTTCCAGAAGATGATGCCGGCGACGAAGGAGATGACCGCGTAGATGAACTGGACCTTCAGGTAACCGACGGCGCCGGTGATGGCCGACGTGGAGACGGTGGCCGCACTCGAGTTGCGCATGCTCTTGCGCTTGTGCGGCAGGAAGGAGATGATCTCGTCGTACTCCTTCGCGATCTGGTAGAGACCCATCGCGAGGAAGTTGACGTAGATCAGGGCGTAAGGCGTGCCCTTCAGTGCCTCGAGGAGCTGCTTGGCGGCGTTCCGGGCCAGGGGGGTCAGCTGCTCGCCGAGATAGGCGATGACGGCGTTCGTCCGCTCCGTGATGCCGACATCGTTGGAGATGAGGTCGGACGGGAGCCGGTCGATGATCTTGCTGATGGAATCGCGGAGGTTGTTCAGTCCGTCGGTGATGATCGAACTGCTGTTCGTCATCAGGTCCTGGAGCTGCACGGTGCCGTATGAGATCACCCAGACGATGGCGGCCAGCACCAGCAGCAGCAGGGCGATCACGGGCACCATGACGGCGGGGGAGTGCCGGAAATGCAGCTTCTTCTCCAGAAAGCGCGAGATCGGGTTGATCATCGAGGCCAGCGGGATCGAGATGATGAAGGGTGACATATACCGCCAAAGCACGGGCGCCAGCCACCAGATGAGCAGCACAAAGAAGATCAGCAGACTGATCCGCACGAGAAGGCGCTCAAACGCGCGCCGCTGTGGCGTCATGTCCTATCCCCCCAAAGTCAGCTTCAGTATCCGAGAGAACGGTCGACCACCCGCCGGAAAGGCTCGTCGGCCGCGTACCGGCGCAGGTCGTCCAGGAAGAGGGCGACGATGCGGTCCTTCGTGTACGGCAGGGTGGTGTTGCCGGAAATATGCGGTGTGATGATCAGGTTGGCGGTCTGCCAGAGCGGACTGTCCGCCGGGAGCGGCTCCTCACAGAAGACGTCGAGCGCGGCTCCGGCAAGCTCGCCCGCTTCGAGGAGAGCGCGGAGGGCGGTCTCGTCGATCAGGCTGCCGCGGCCCACGTTGACGATGCAGGCGTGCCTCGGCAGCATCCGCAGGCGTGCTTCGTTCAGCAGGCCGGCGGTCAGGGGCGTTCCGGGCAGGGAGGCGATCAGGATGTCGGTCTCCGGCAGGAAATCCCCGATCCGGTCGATCGTTCCGACAAAGTCGAAGAGCGCCTCCTCGCAGCGTCCGCTTCGGTTCAGACCGATGATCCGGGCGGGAGCAAACGCGCGGAGACGGCGGGCGGTTTCCTTTCCGATGTCCCCGGTGCCCAGCATCAGGATGCGGCTGCCGAGGATGCTGCTCACGGGCAGATCCCGCGTCCAGTCACGCGCCGCGACGATCGACAGGTACCGCAGCCGCTGCCGGAGCAGCTCAAGGGTCACCATGACGATGTGCTCGGAGATCGTCACGCCATACGCGCCGGCCGAGTTCGTGAGGGTCACGCTGTCGGGCAGGACACCCGGATTGCAGTAGGGCTCCACCCCGGCGTTGGGGGAAGCGACCCATTTCAGCTTCGGCATCGCGGACGGGAGAGCGGCGGACACGCCGAAGAAGACTTCCGCATCGCGGAGTTCTTCGGGGCGGACGGACTCGTCCGGGAGGAAGACACAGCGGAAGCCCACGGCCTGCGCGGTCTTTTCGATCAGGGTGATCTGGCCCTGGCTGAGGACGGGGAAGAAGACGGCGAGTGTTCGCTGCATGGCGCTCCCTCCTGTCATAAAGAACAAACCCATCGAATGACGATGGGTTTACGTCAGATGCCCCGGAGTGCCGGTGCCCTCGTTTTTTCACCCGCTATGTATAGCAGGCTGGTTCCCTGCCGCTGCTTATCTGCCGTCCCCTGGCACCCTTGCGGGCGGGGGCATGACATCATCAGACTTGGACCCGGGTACCATTTTGTGAAGTGTGGGGAAAACCGAAAAGCTGCCGCACACCCCAGGAATCATCCGCTGACATCATTATAGGGGTAGAGCCTTTTCATGTCAAGACCTTGACGCAAAGAAAATCTGAAAAAGCAGCCCTCCGTCGCCGTGAAGGATGCGGAGGGCTGCCGATGCAGGGATCACTCGTAGCGGTCGGACTGCAGGATGACCCGGATGATGCGGGTGCAGCAGTCGCGGAGCTCCCGCACGGTGAGGGAGCCGTCGGCCAGGGCGGCACGGACGGACTCCTGATCCATGGGCTGACCGGGCATGGTCCAGTCGTTGCCGGCCTTGACGCAGCCGGTGGCCGTGCAGTCGGGACCGTTGTTCGTGGTGCCCCAGTCGGTCATGATGGCACCCTTGAAGCTGAACTCGTTGCGCGCGACCTTGGTGCAGATATCATGGTTGTTCGCGGCGTGGACGCCGTTGATCAGGTTGTAGCTGGTCATAATGGACAGCGGCTGGCTCTTCCGCACCGCGATGCCGAAGCCGCGCAGGTAGATCTCGCGCAGGGCCCGCTCGGTGAGGATGCTGTCGGAGCCCATGCGGTTGTCCTCCTGATTGTTGCAGGCGTAGTGCTTGATCGTGGTGCCGCAGCCGGGGTGCTTCTGCACGCCGTCGGTCATGGCGGCCGCCATCAGACCGGAGAGCAGCGGATCCTCGCTGTAGTACTCGAAGTTCCGGCCGCAGAGGGGATTGCGGTGGATGTTCATGCCGGGCGCCAGCCAGAGCGTCACGTGGAAGCGCTCCATCTCGTCGCCGATCATATCGCCGCAGGTCTTCAGCACCTCGGGGTCCCAGGACTGGGAGAGGAGGGAACCCACGGGGATGGCGGTGCAGTACTGGTAGCGGCGGTCGCCCTCGGGGTCCGGCTTGTCGTTGAAGAAGCCGTGCTCCAGGCTGGCCAGGAAGCCCTGCATGACGGCCTTGCCGTCCTGGATGTAGCAGACCTGGTTCAGGCGCAGCCCCGCGGGGCCGTCGGCGAGGACGATGTTGGCCACGCCCTTGGCTTCGGCGGCATGGCTGGTCTCGGCCGCGGAGCCGGGGACGGAAACGCCGGCGGCGCCGATCGTACTGCCCTGCCCGCGGGAGGGATCACCGATGACCATGCAGATCATCTCGTCCACGTCGAGGGTGTCCGCGATCGCGGCGGCCTCGTCGCCCGACTCGTCGGGATTGCCGTAGGTATAGGTGACGGTCTCCGCGTCGGAGAGATCCCACGGCGCCGCGGGGGCGGAAAGCTGCGGAACGGTCGGGACAGCCGCGGCCAGTTCGGCGCGTTTTGCGGGATCGGGCTTCAGGGTGTCGATGGGCTGCTGAAGCGGACAGATGTTCATGCACCGGGCGAGGATCTTCTCCTCGGCGACCTCCAGCCAGTTGTACACGACGCTGTCCTTCAGGGAGGTGCCGATGCACAGACCGTAGCGGCCCGCGGGGACATACCACACGGCCCGCTTCTCACAGTAGGAGGCGGCTTCCTCGGGACCGAAGCTCATCTCCACGTCGCAGGCTTCGCCGGGGGCCAGACAGGGCGTCTTGGCAAAGGCGGCCAGGCGGCGCAGCTCGCGTCCGGAACGGGTGTCCGGGAGCAGCAGGTAGGCCTGAACGACCTCCTTGCCCTCGCGCCTGCCCGTGTTGCGGACCTTCACGCGGACGCTCACCCGTCCGCCGGCGAGCGTGGAGATCAGCGTGCTCTCCAGCCGGAAGCTCGTGTAGCTCAGGCCCTCGCCGAAGCCGTAGCGGACCGGCACGCCGAAGGTGTCGAAGTAACGGTAACCGACGTAGAGATCCTCATGGTAGATCTCGTGCCGGACATCCCCGTTCATGTGGGAGAAGGTCGCGGCGTTGGGATAGTCCTCGTAGCGGAGGGCCCAGGTGTTCGTCAGCTTGCCGGAGACCGGATGCTTTCCGGAGAGGGCGTTCGCCACGGCGTGACCGCTCTCCATGCCGGGCTGGCCGATCAGCAGGACAGCCTTGACGTTCGGTTCCCGGTCAAGGATGCCGAGGTCGATGACGCCGCCGACGTTCAGCAGGAGGACGACCTTGGAGTAAGCCGCGCAGAGGGCATGGATGTGGGCTTCCTCCGCGTCCGTCAGCAGATAGTCGCCCTGACCGGCGTGACGGTCCGCGCCCTCGCCGGCGACCCGGCTGATGACGTAGATCGCGGTGTCGGTCGTACCGTCGGAAGCGGGGATGGGGCCGCCGTAGGGCACCTCAAAGGCGTGGCGGGAGTAGGCGTTGAAGAAGCGGGCGCCGGTCTCGGCCATGTCGTCCCGGATGGCCTTGCGCCAGGCCAGACGCGCTTCCTGATAAGCCCTGGCCGCGTCATCGAGCCAGTCCGTGCTGGTCAGGACAAAGCCGGCGTCCTTCATGCCCTGGGCGATGGAGATGACGTAGCGCTCGTTCATGTCGCCGGAGCCCGTGCCGCCCTTGACGGTCTGCACGGCGCCGACGCCGTACAGCGCGACGCGGGCGCCCTCCCGGAGAGGCAGGGTCTCCTCCTCGTTCTTCAGCAGGACAAAGCTCTCGGCGGCCGCCCAGCGGGCGATCTCTTCGTGCGCCGGTTCCCAGGGCTGGACGGCGTCGGTCTCACAGCCGGGGAGCGGCATGGGCTTGATGGTGCGCATGGGGGATTCCTCCTCTTCCGATTACAAAATAGCCGACAGAAACACAGTTGCCGGGCGGATCACCGCCGTGGGGCAGCGCAAAGCAGACAATATGCCGTCGCCGTGACCCGACGAAAGCGGGGCAGCGGCGGAGATCAGACGCTGTTATGCTTCCTGGGTCTGGTCAAAGGGAAGGGTGAGGCGGTTCGTCCCGTCGTCCCAGAGACGCTCGAGATTGTAGAACGCGCGCTCCTCCTGGTGGAAGATGTGGACCAGGATCGTGGAGTAATCGAGCACGACCCAGCGGCCCTCGGCGGAACCCTCCGAGCGGCGCAGCTGGACACCTTCCTTGGCCATCATGTCGTCCACGTCGTCATACAGGCCCTTGACCTGATTGACGTTGCGGCCGGACGCGATGACCATGTAGTCGCACAGCACGGTCAGGCCGCGCACGTCGAGCGCGACGATGTCGAGCGCCTTGTGGTCCCAGAGCAGGGAAGCGATCTTCTGAACCAGTTCGTTTGGCTGCATCATGTGTCCTCCTTTTTGTTTTGATGATCAGCGGACGTTCTGCCGCTGTGAACTTCGATCATGGACTGGAGCCAATCCAGTGTGTGGAGCGTCTGCGGGTGGAGCGGTTTGCCGTCTTGGCGGACATAGCCGATCGTCCCCGCGAGGGAGAGGAGCATCGCCTGCTCGAGGGACGCGTCCGCAACCCGGCGCACGCGGGTGAGCAGGGGATAGTCCGGGCGGCCGGGCTCGATCTTGTCCGCGAGATAGACGGCCATGTCGAGGCGGCTCATCCCCGGCTTGCCCGTGGTGTGGGTGGCGATGGCCTCGAGGATGGCGCGGTCGCGGACCCCGTACTCGTGCTCGGCGACCCAGCTGCCGGTCACGGCGTGCAGGAGCGCGCCGCTGGCCAGGATGCTCTTGTCCTCCGTGAGGCGGTGCTCGATGGCGATCCGCTGCATCTCCTTGAGCGGCATGCACTTGGTGCAGTCGTGCAGGAGGGCGGCGGTGACGGTCGCGGTCTCGTCCAGCCCGTGCCTGCGGGCCAGGTGCCGGGCGCTGCAGCAGACGCCGAGGGTGTGGACAAAGCGCTTCCGGGTCAGGGCGAGGAAGAGCTTTTCCATCCAGTCCGCCGCCTTCGGCAGGGCACGGGCATCGCCGTACAAGCCGCGGATCAGGGCGTACTCGCGGACGGCGTAGTGCAGCAGGGGCGTGGACGCGCCGCGGGCCAGGGCCGTGCGCAGCTCCGTGGAGGAGACGTCGATGCCCTCCATCTCCACGGTCAGGAAACGCCCGCCCATGGCATTGAGCCGCCTGCGCTCCGCGTCGATCTCCGCGGGACGGGCGGAGCCGCTCCTCGGGCAGATCAGAAAGGAGCACAGCGGAAGCACCTTCTCGATGCAGTGCCAGTTTTTCAGCTGTAGGAGGGTATCCTCCCCGATAATGTAGAAGAAGCTGGCTTTCGGGTAGAGCTTGCCGAGCTGCGTCAGGGTGTCGAGGGTGTAGGTCGTGCCCTCACGGTCGAGCTCGATCCGGCAGGGTTCCAGACGCTTGTCCTCGGAAATGGCCGCACAAACCATGCGCCAGCGGTCTTCCGCGGGTGCGATGTCCTTCTTGTGCGGCGGCTGCCCGTCGGGGATAAAGAGCACGCGGTCCAGGTCGGCGGCATGGATCGCCGCCTGCGCCATCGCCACGTGGCCCTGATGGATCGGATTAAAGGTACCCCCCATGATCCCAATGCGTTCTTTTGCCATCTGGTCTTGTGCCCTTTCGTCTTTTGCCTATTATACCCGATTTCACGGCAGGATGGAAGGGGTTCACGAAAAATTCAAAATGGAAAGTTCAGGAAATCATATCCTGTCCGCGTGAGTGCCCGGCATACAAAAATGCGCCGTCCGGAACCGGATCGGGCGCATCGTCAGCCGGGAATGGGTCACATCTCCTGGAACAGCTCGATCTCCTCGCCGAGCGGACCGCGGAGGAAGGCGATCCTCGCGCGCAGGGGCGGATCGGAGGGGATGACGAGATCGCGAGGGCCGAGAAAGCAGGGATATCCGGCGGCCTCCAGCCGGGCGGCCAGGGCGTCCGTGTCGGTGACCGCCAGAGCGGCATGGCGGACCGCTCCCTTGTCCGCGATCCCCGGCCCGTTTGAGAAGATCTCGATCCACCCGCCGCCCGTGTCCAGCAGGACGCCCGCGTCCCACCGGCGGTCGATCCGGCAGCCGAGCAGATCCCGGTAGAAGCGGAGCGCCTCCTCAAACCGTTCGGGGTCGTCCGTCTTCAGGGAGACATGGTGGATTCCGCGGAGGAAGGACTGTCCGCTCATGCCTGCCCCCTGCGGTAGTAGTTGATCAGACAGCCGTCGGCGATGATCTGCCGCTCGGCTTCCGTCAGCGGACCGGTGCTCAGATCGATCGGCGAGACCTGCCCGTCGGGCTTGACGACCCAGGCGGGAATGGTGTCCGCGTTGGCGAGGACAGCCTGCCGCAGGCCGGGCACGAACACATAGTCCCCGAGCGCGAGCCTGTCCGGATCCGCGACGAGGAAGGGGGTCATGCCCCAGTTGATGCAGTTGGAGCGATAGCGCTTGGTGGCATACTGGCGGGCAAAATTGGCGCTGCCGCCCATCACGCGCTGGCAGGAGGCCGCCTGCTCGCGGGCGGAGCCGTCGCCGGGCATGTTGGCGTAGATCGCGGAGCCGAGGTCGGTCTCTTCGGGCCTGCACGCAACGCCGGCTTTCGCCAGGGCGGCGTAGACGGCCCGCACTTCCTCCGGCAGGCCCTTTCCGTCGCGGCGGTCGCGCTCCATCTGACGGACAGCCTTGCTGCGCCCGACATACTGCGGCTCGCGGCGGGAGAGGGCAAACTCGGAGAGGCGTTCCGGGTTGGAGCGGTAGGAGGAGGTCTCGCCGGACGGGATGAGCTCGTCGGTGGTGGTCACCGGGTCCGTGATGTAGGCGCAGAGCTTGACCAGCAGATCGTCGGTCAGGGCCGGCATCTCGGGCCAGTCCTTGATGTTCGGGCCGAACTTCAGCTCAGCCTCGGGCTCCGCGTGGCCCCAGCCGCTGTAGACGCGCTTTTCGTAGATCGAGGGATCGTAGTGATCCTCGGGATCGGTGTAGGTCACTTCCATGTCGGTGGCTGCGGTGAGGCGCCCGCCGTTGGCCGCGGTGGCGGCGATGGAGCGCGCGTCCATCAGGGCGACCGCGCTGATCTGCCCCTCGCCGGGCTTGGAGCCCTCGCGGTTGGGGAAGTTGCGCGTCGTGTGGCGGATGGAGAGCTCGCCGTTGGCCGGGCAGTCACCCGCACCGAAGCACGGGCCGCAGAAGCATTCGCGCAGCAGCGCGCCCGCCTGGATCAGGTCGGCGGCGCGGCCGTTGCGGATCATTTCCGACAGGGCGGGCATGGAGCCGGGGTAGATGCTCAGGGAGAAGACACCGTTGCCGATGCTCTTCCCGCGCAGGATGTCCGCGGCGGCCGCGATGTTGTCGAAGGTGCCGCCCGCACAGCCGGCGATCTCACCCTGGTCGACCCAGATGCTGCCGTCCCGGAGTTTGCTCATCAGGTTCATGCGTACGCCGCGCAGCTGGCGGTTGGCGGCCTCCTCCACCGTGTGGAGGATGTCGGCGGCGTTCTCCTGCAGTTCGTGGATCGTGTAGGCGTTGGAGGGATGCATGGGCATGGCGATCGTGCACTCGACCGTGGACAGGTCGATCTCCACGCAGCCGTCGTACCAGGCAACCGGGCCGGGCTCCAGCTTCTTCCAGGCCTCGGGGCGGCCGTGGCCGGCCAGGTAGCCGCGGGTCGCCTCATCGGTTACCCAGACGGAGGACCAGCAGGTGGTCTCCGTGGTCATGACGTCGACGGCGTTGCGGTACTCGATGGGCAGGTTCGCAATGCCGGGGCCGACGAACTCCATGACCTTGTTCTTGACATAGCCGTTGGCGTAGACCGCGGCGACCATCGCCAGCGCCACGTCGTGCGGGCCGACGCCGGGCTTCGGCGCGCCCTTCAGATACACGGCGATGACGCCGGGACGGGCGAAATCGTAGGTGCGGCCGACCAGCTGCTTGGCGAGCTCGCCTCCGCCCTCGCCGACGGCCAGCGTGCCCAGGGCACCGTAGCGGGTGTGGGAGTCGGACGCCAGGATCATGCGTCCGCAGCCGGCCATCGTCTCACGGTTGTAGCTGTGGATGTTGGCCATATTCGGGGGCACATAGATGCCGCCGTACTTGTGTGCGGCGGAGAGGGCGAACTTGTGGTCGTCCTCGTTGATCGTGCCGCCGACCGCGCAGAGGGAGTTGTGGCAGTTGGTCAGCACATAGGGGAGGGAGAAGGCCGTCATGCCCGAAGCCCTGGCCGTCTGGATGATCCCGACGTAGGTGATGTCATGGCTGGCCATGGTGTCGAACTTCAGCTGCAGGGCATCCATGCTGCCGGAGACATTGTGTGCCTTCAGGATCCCGTAAGCGATGGTGCTTTCCACGGCCTCCTGATGCGTGACAGCCGTCCCGGCGCAGCGGTTGGCTTCTTCCAGTGTATTGCAGACGGTCCCGTCCGAGGCCAGATAGATGCCGTGGTCATACAGCCTGATCATGATGATTCTCTCCTCCGGTGATAATGATACCATTTCAATGTATCGGCCGTGCCTGCCTTTGTCAAGGCGGCCGCTGTTTTCCTTTTGGTTTTTCTGACGGGATCAGAAAAGGCACAGGCCGGGGCAGACCTGTGCCGGAAGGTTCACGGGAGTTGGGAGCGGACGGCGGTTTCCACCGCGGCGGCGCTGACGGTCGCCGGGAGGAAGATCCCGTGCTGCCCCGGCAGGGCGGGCACATGGATGAAGCCGGCCCGGACAGCGCTTCCGCGGAAATGCAGCAGCACGCTGTAGAGCACATCGTTGCAGACGAAAGTGCCGGCGCTCAGCGACCGCATCCCGGGCAGCCCGGCCGCCCGGATCGCATCCGCCATCTCCGCGGCGGGGAGCGTGGCGAAGAGGGCGTCCGGACCGCCGGCGGCGATCGGCTCGTTCCGGGGCCGGTTTCCCGCGTTGTCGGGGATCGACGCGTCCCGCAGGTTGATCGCGACCTGCTCGGGCGTCACCGACGCGCGTCCGGATGCCTGCCCGAGGCACAGTGCGGCCCGCGCACGGATCTCCTCCGCATACCGGATGACCGTTTCCGCCCCCTTGCCGAAGACGACCGGGATCAGGCGCTTTTCGATCCGCCACGGGCCGATCTCGTCCGGAAGGAGGCGCAGGACCTCTGCCGAGGCGTTGACGGTGTCCGCGCCGAAGGGCTCGAAGGCGGTGACCAGCAGGCAGGGCAGGGCGCTCATGCCCCGGCTCCGGCCAGGGTCGCCGCCATGACCGCCTTGATCGTGTGCATGCGGTTTTCCGCCTCGTCGAACACGATGGACTGCGGGCCCTCGAAGACCTCGTCGGAGACCTCCATGCAGTCGATGCCGAACTTCTCGTAGATCTCACGGCCGATCGTCGTGTTCAGGTCGTGGAAGGAGGGCAGGTCGTGCATGAAGCGGCTGTCGGGGCCGGCGATCTCCATCAGACGCGGCGTGACGCGGTAGGGGGTCAGGTCGGCGATGCGCTCGGCCCATACCTCCTCCGGCTCGCCCATGGAGACCCAGACGTCGGTGTACAGGACGTCCGCACCCGCGGCGGCCTTCTCCGGGTCGGTCTCGAAGATCAGGGTCGCGCCGGTCTCCGCGGCGATGGCCCTGCACTTTTCGATCAGGGCGGCGTCGGGGAAGTACTTCTCCGGCGCGCAGGCCACGAAGGTCATGCCCATCTTGGCGCAGCCGACCATCAGAGAGTCGCCCATGTTGTACCGGGCGTCGCCGAAGTAGACCAGCCGGATGCCCTTCAGCCTGCCGAAGTGTTCGCGGATCGTCAGGAAGTCGGCGAGGATCTGGGTCGGGTGGAACTCGTTGGTCAGGCCGTTCCAGACCGGAACGCCGCTGTAGCGGTCGAGGGCCTCCACGACCTCCTGGCCGTATCCCCGGTACTCGATGCCGTCGAACATCCGGCCCAGGACGCGGGCGGTGTCGGCGATGGACTCCTTCTTGCCCATCTGGCTGCTCTTGGGGTCCAGGTACACCGGATGCATGCCGAGGTCCGCCGCCGCCACCTCAAAGGAGCAGCGCGTGCGGGTGGAGGTCTTCTCGAACAGCAGGGCGATGTTCCTGCCCTCGCAGAGGCGGTGGGGGATGCCCCGCTTCTTTTTCTCCTTGAGGGAAGCCGCCAGGTTCAGCAGGCCGTCGATTTCCTCCGGGGTGAAGTCCAGCAGCGTCAGGAAGCTGCGACCCTTCAGGTTCATATCGGTTTCCTCCTCACAGGACTTTGGACAGGAATGAGCGCAGGCGCTCGCTCCGCGGCTCGTAGAAGATGTTGTGTGGGTCGCCCTCCTCCATGATGACGCCCTCATCCAGGAACATGACGCGGTTGGCCACCTCCCGGGCAAAGCCCATCTCGTGGGTGACCACGACCATGGTCATGCCGGCCATGGCGAGGTTCTTCATCACGTCCAGCACCTCGCCGACCATCTCGGGGTCGAGGGCTGAGGTGGGCTCGTCGAAGAGCATCACGTCCGGCTCCATGCACAGGGCGCGGACGATGGCCACGCGCTGCTTCTGACCGCCGGAGAGCTGGTTCGGATACGCCCCGGCCTTGTCCGCCAGGCCCACGCGGTTGAGCAGGGACATGGCCTGCTCCTCCGCCTCGGACTTTGTCTTCAGCCTGGTCCGCACGGGCGCGAGGGTCATGTTTTTGAGAATGGTCATGTTGGGGAAGAGGTTGAAATGCTGGAAGACCATGCCCATCTTCTGCCGCATCCGGTTGATGTCGGTCTTCGGATCGGTCATCGGGACGCCGTCGAAGATGATGTCGCCGGAGGTCGGCGTCTCCAGCATGTTGAGGCAGCGCAGGAAGGTGGATTTGCCGGAGCCGGACGGGCCGATGATGCACACGCACTCGCCCTTGTCGATGTGGGTGGAGATCCCGTTCAGCACCGTGGTTTCTCCGAACTTCTTGCAGAGCTTGCTAACGTCGATCACTTGCGCGCAGCCTCCTCTCAAAGATGCCCAGCAGCCAGGTGAAGATCATGACAAGGATCAGGTAGATCACGGCCGTGCCGAAGAAGGGGAACATGGCCTCGTAGGTGCGGCTGATGATGGCGCGGGCTGCGTAGACGAGCTCCTTGCCGCCGATGACGCTGATCATCGAGGTATCCTTGAGCAGGACGATGAACTCGTTGCCGAGCGATGGCAGGATGGCCTTGATCGCCTGGGGGACGATGATGAAGAACATGGTGTCGGCGTACTTCAGGCCGAGGCTTCGGCCAGCCTCCATCTGTCCCTGGTCCACGGCCATCAGGCCGCCGCGGATGATCTCCGAGGTGTAGGCTCCGGAGTTGATGCCCAGCGTCAGCGCGCCGACCAGCGCGAAATCCTTGCTGCTGGAGAAGATGACAAAGCCCATGATCAGCATCTGCACCATCATCGGCGTGCCGCGGATCACGGTCACATAGATGCGGAAGACGGCGTTGAAGAAACCGAGAACGATATTCCTGCGGCCGGGACGCTGCTGGTCGTGAGCGGTGCGCACCACGGCCACGATGATGCCGAGAAACACGCCGATCAGCAAGGCCATCGCGGTGACGTATAGGGTCGTACCGACACCGTTGAGATACTGCTGCCAGCGGTCTTTTTCGATAAAGGCCTGGTAGAAAAGGACATAGAACCGCTGCCAGGCAGTGACAGGGTCACCCGCGGCGATCATGGCTTTCCAGGCGGTGTAGAGTTCCAAGCGCATGCACCTCGCATTCGTTGGGAAAACGGAAAAGGAAAGGGCGGTTCATCGCCGCCCCGTCCTCACTGTCCGGAGTGGATTTTACTCCTGGTTGTACTTCTCGACGATCGCCTGCACGGTGCCGTCGTCAATGAGCTCCTGCAGCGCCTGGCTGATCGCCGCGCACAGGCCGCTGTCACCCTTGAACACGCCGAAGGCAAAGTCTTCAGGCTCAAAGGTGGTCTGGGTCATGACCAGGCCGGGGATGCGGGCCAGGTAGGCCTTGGCCACCATGTCGTCCACGACGATGCAGTCGATCTGATCGTTCTGCAGGGCCTGGAAGACCAGAGAGTAGGTGTCATAGCCGACCACGATGTCCTCGCCGAAGGCGTCCTCGACGAAGATCTGACCGGTGGTGCCGCGCTGGACGCCGACGGACTGAGAGCCGAGGTTGTCCATGGAGATGTCCTTGCCCTCTTTGTACACGATCGCCTGGGTGATGCTCACATACGTGGTGGTGAAGTCGAACATCAGCTTGCGGGCTTCGCCGGTCTCGCCGGAGGCGGTCACACCGCTCATGACGATGTCGGTCTTGCCGGTCTGGGCGGCGGCCAGGGCGCTGGTGAAGTCCATGGGCATGTATTCGATCTCAAGCCCCAGCTTTTCGCCGATCAGAGCCATGATCTCCGGCTCGATGCCCACGATGTTGTCGTCGTCATCCGTGCTCTCGAAGGGCGGGAAGTCAGGGCTGGTGGAGACCAGCAGCTTGCCGGATTCAATGGTGGTGAACTCG
This sequence comes from Clostridia bacterium, assembly GCA_017429265.1. GTDB lineage: Bacteria > Bacillota > Clostridia > Christensenellales > Aristaeellaceae > RUG11272. Next base: position 85,513 of record JAFRPG010000029.1, read on the forward strand.
GGATAGTCGGCCAGAGCGGCAAAGGTCATGCACAGCATCGTGGCGCACAGCAGCATGGCGAACAGTTTCTTCATGGATTCTCCTCCTCAGTTATTATGATGCGTTATCATCCTGCAGCGTTCGCTGCGGAATCACTTTTTCTGCGCGGCGTCCACCATGGCCTGGACCTTGATCGGCAGGCCGAAGAGGTTGATGAAGCCGTTGGCGTCCGACTGGTCGTAGTCGCTGGCGCCGAAGGTGGCGATCTCCTCGGAATAGAGGCTGTTGGGGCTCCAGATGCCGGCCTTGATGATGTTGCCCTTGTAGAGCTTGAGCCGCACCTTGCCGTTGACCTTCTCCTGCGTCTTGCTGACGAAGGCGGAGAGGGCCTCGCGCAGGGGGGTGAACCACTGGCCGTTGTACACCAGCTCCGCGAAGGTCACGGACAGCCGCTCCTTCTCGTGGGCGGTCATCTTGTCGAGGGTGATGGTCTCCAGCGCCTTGTGCGCGGCGTAGAGGATCGTGCCGCCGGGGGTATCGTAGACGCCGCGGCACTTCATGCCGACGAGGCGGTTCTCCACGATGTCGAGGAGGCCGATGCCGTTGGCGCCGCCCAGCTCGTTGAGCTTGAGGATGATGTTCTTCGCGCTCATCTTCTCGCCGTCCACCGCGACCGGAACGCCCTTCTCGAAATCGATTTCGACATAGGTGGGCTTGTCCGGGGCCTGCAGGGGGGAGACGCCCATCTCGAGGAAGCCGGGCTTCTCGTACTGCGGCTCGTTGCCGGTGTCCTCCAGGTCGAGGCCCTCATGGCTCAGATGCCAGAGGTTCTTGTCCTTGGAGTAGTTGGTCTCGCGGTTGATCTTGAGCGGGATGTGGTGGGCTTCGGCGTAGTCGATCTCCTCATCGCGGCTCTTGATGTCCCAGATCCGCCAGGGGGCGATGATCGTCATCTCGGGGGCGAAGTGCTTGATGGCGAGCTCGAAGCGGACCTGGTCGTTGCCCTTGCCGGTGCAGCCGTGGCAGATCGCGTCCGCGCCCTCCTTCAGGGCGATGTCCACCAGACCCTTGGCGATGCAGGGGCGGGCATGGCTCGTGCCGAGCAGGTAGTCCTCGTAGACGGCGCCGGCCTGCATGGTGGGGATGATGTAGTTCTCGACGTAGTCGTCGGTGAGGTCGAGCACGTAAAGCTTGCTTGCGCCGGTGGCCAGGGCCTTGGCCTCCAGACCCTCCAGTTCATCCGCCTGGCCGACGTTGCCGGAGACCGCGATGACCTCGCAGCCTTCGTAGTTTTCCTTCAGCCAGGGAATGATAATGGACGTGTCGAGGCCGCCGGAGTAAGCCAGCACGATTTTCCTGATTTCCTTCTTGTCCTTCATCGGGGTGCACCTCCATCGTGATTTCGGAAATGAATATACATCGCCTCTGCATGATTGTCAAGAGAATTCGCAAAATATTCTTTTTTTATGCAGGTTTTATGCATATTTGCAAAGAACCGGCGCATCCCTGCGGACCGGAAGACCCCGGCGCGCGGGCGATTGACACGGCAGGCCGCATTCGATATAATAAGGAACGGTTTCCGGCCCGGCCGGAACAGCAGGCGGCCGTGCGCCGCTTTATGCACGAGGAGGGATCTTATGCTGACACAGGCACCCAGAGGGACGCGCGACGTGCTGCCCGCGGACAGCTATCGCTGGCAGTACCTGGAGAGCAAAATGCGCAAGGCGGCATCGGAGGCGGGATACCGCGAGATGAGGACGCCGGTCTTTGAGCATACCGAGCTCTTCCTGCGCGGCGTCGGCGATACGACCGACATCGTGCAGAAGGAGATGTACACCTTCAAGGACAAGGGCGACCGCTCCATCACCCTCAAGCCCGAGGGGACGGCCGGCGCGGTCCGCGCCCTGCTGGAGCACAACCTCTATGCGGACGCCCTGCCCTGCAAGTGCTATTACCTCAACGCCCCGATCTTCCGCTACGAGGCGCCGCAGTCCGGCCGCCTGCGGGAGCATCACCAGTTCGGCATGGAGTGCTTCGGCGCGAAGGACGCCACGGTGGACGCGGAGCTGATCCTGCTGGCCTACCGCCTGCTGAGCGAGCTCGGCGTGGGCAACCTCTCCGTGAACATCAACTCCATCGGCTGCCCCAACTGCCGCCCGGCCTATCACGCGAAGCTGAAGCAGTACCTGGCCGGCAAGGTGGACAGCCTCTGCGCCGACTGCAGGAACCGCTTCGAGCGCAACCCCCTGCGCGTGCTGGACTGCAAGGTGCCCACCTGCCAGGAGCAGGTCAGGGACGCCCCGTCCATACTCGACTGTCTCTGCGACGAGTGCCGCGCGCACTTCGAAAAGCTGCAGCAGTGCCTGACCCTGGCCGGGATCCCGTACCGGATCAACAGCCGGATCGTCCGCGGCCTCGACTACTACACCAAGACCGTGTTCGAGCTGATCACCGCGACGCCCCAGGGGAACCTGACGGTCTGCGGCGGCGGGCGCTATGACAACCTGGTGGAGGAACTCGGCGGCGATCCGCTGCCCGCGGTGGGCTTCGGCATGGGCATCGAGCGCGTGCTGATGCTCCTCGACGGCGAGGGCATCGCGATCCCCGAGCCCAGGCTCTACGACGTGTTCGTCACCTACATGGGCGACAACTGGCAGCCGGCCTTTGCCCTGACGCAGCGGCTGCGCGCCGCCGGTCTGCGCGCCGACATGGACCACTGCGGCCGCTCCCTCAAGGCGCAGTTCAAGTATGCCAACAAGACCGGCGCAGCCCTCACCGCCACGATCGGCGACGAGGAGGCGGCAAGCGGAACGGTCAAGCTGAAGAACATGGAGACCCGGGAAGAGAAGACGGTTCCGGCAGACGGGGCGGCGGAGACGGTCCGCGCCATGCTCGGCTGACGGTTGAGAAAGGAACGATCCGATATGCAGCACCGCACCCATACCTGCAACGACCTGCGCCTGAGCGACGCGGGCAAGAGCGTCGAACTCTGCGGCTGGCTGGAGAATGTCCGTGAGGTCTCCGGCAGCCTGTGCTTCGCGATCCTGCGCGACTTTTACGGCACCACGCAGCTCGTGCTGGAGACCGAGGAGATGATCGCGGCCTTCCGCGCGCTGAACAAGGAGTCCACGATCGCCGTGACCGGCACGGTCCGCGAGCGCGACAGCAAGAACCCGAAGATCCCCACCGGCGAGATCGAGGTGGTCCCGGAGACGATGGAGATCCTCGGCCGCTGCCGCTACAACCAGCTGCCCTTCCAGGTGACCCGCAGCCGCGAGGCGGACGAGGCCCTGCGCCTGAAGTACCGCTACCTCGACCTGCGCAATCCCGACGTGAAGAAGAACATCGTCATGCGCTGCAAGGTGGTCGCCGCCCTGCGCAAGGCCATGATTGACCACGACTTCCTCGAGATCACCACGCCGATCCTGACGGCCTCCTCCCCAGAGGGCGCCCGGGACTATCTGGTCCCCGCCCGCAAGCACCCGGGCAAGTTCTACGCCCTGCCGCAGGCGCCCCAGCAGTTCAAGCAGCTGCTGATGACCTCCGGTTTCGACCGCTACTTCCAGATCGCCCCGTGCTTCCGCGACGAGGATGCCCGCGGCGACCGCTCCCCGGGCGAGTTCTACCAGCTCGACATGGAGATGGCCTTCGCGTCCCAGGAGGACGTCTTTGCCATCTGTGAGGACGTGCTTCCGCCGATCTTCGCCGAGTACGGCAAGTACAACCGTGCTTCCGCCGCTCCCTTTAAGCGCATCGGCTACCGCGAGGCGATGGAGACCTACGGCACCGACAAGCCCGATCTGCGCATCGACCTGACCGCCACCGACGTGACCCGCCTGGTGGAGGGCTGCGGCTTCGGCCCCTTCGAAGGCAATGCCGTGAAGGCCGTCGTCGTCTCCGACATGACCGCCACCCGCAAGCAGATCGACAAGCTCTGCGCGGACGTGGAGGTCGTCGCGGGCGGCAAGCCCTACTGGTTCCGCCTCGACGAGAAGGGCGAGCTGGTGGGCGGCATCGCCAAGTTCCTGCAGGACCGCAAGGACAAGGTCGTCTCCGCCCTCGGGCTCAAGCCCAACACCTTCGTCGGCCTCTCTGCCGGAAAGACCGGCGCGGCGCAGAAGACGATGGGCGTGCTGATCAAGCAGCTGGGTGCACTCTGCCCGAACCACATGGACGCGGAGCAGTACGCCTTCTGCTGGATCGTGGACTTCCCGATGTACGAGATCGGCGAGGAGAGCGGCGAGCTGGAGTTCTGCCACAACCCCTTCTCCATGCCCAACGGCGGGCTGGAGATTCTCAAAAAGGCCGCCGCGGACGAGATCGATCCGCTGAGCATCAACGCCTTCCAGTACGACCTGGTCTGCAACGGCGTGGAGCTCTCCTCCGGCGCGGTGCGCAACCATGACCCGGAGATCATGATCGAGGCCTTCCGCCTGGTCCGCCTGGGCGAGGAGGATGTGAAGGCTAAGTTCCCGGCCATGTACAACGCTTTCTGCTACGGCGCTCCGCCGCACGCGGGCATCGCTCCCGGCGTGGACCGCATGGTCATGCTCCTGGCGGGTGAGGATTCCATCCGCGAGGTCATCCCGTTCCCGATGAACAAGAACGCCCAGGATCTCCTGATGGGCGCCCCCTCCGAGGTGGAGCAGAAGCAGCTGGATGAGCTGCACATCGCGATCGTGAAGGACGCGGAAGACTGATCCCGGACACAATACAAAAGCGTGCAGCCGCTCGGGTGACTGCACGCTTTTGTATGTCCGGATTCAGCCGATCAGCGTGAATCCCGCCTCGCTGCCGGAGGCGCTGTCCGGTCCGATCCACAGGCGGAAGCGGCCGGGCTCGCTGGCCCAGCGGTTCTCCGCCGTCCAGAAGCGCAGCATGGGCTCCGTGATCTCAAAGGAGACGGTCCGGGTCTCGCCGGGCTTGAGGAGGATACGGCGGAAGTCCTTGAGTTCCCGGACCGGGCGGACGCGGCTGCCCGTGACGTCGCGGAGGTAGAGCTGGACGGTCTGCTCCGCGGGCATCGGGCCGGTCAGCGTGACATCCGCGGAGGCGGTCAGGACGCCGTCCGGCGCCAGCGTTCCGCCGCTCAGGGTGACGGGCGAGAAGCGGACTTCCCCGTAGGTCAGGCCGTAGCCGAAGGGGTAGAGCGCCGAGTTCTCACAGTCCAGATAGCGAGAGGTGAAGGCGTCGTAGCGGTCGTCGGGACGCGGGCGGCCGGTGGGATACTGGTCGTAGTGCAGGGGCTCCTGTCCCACCGCGCGCGGGAAGCTCATCGGCAGCTTGCCGGAGGGCGCGGTCCGCCCGGTCAGGACGTCGAGGATGCCGTGCCCGCCCTCGGAGCCGGGCAGCCAGCAGACCATCAGGGCGTCCGAGAGCGCCGCGGCCTCCTTCAGCTCGAGCGGACGTCCGCAGAAGACCAGCGTGACGATCCGCTTTTTCGTCCCGGCCAGGCGGCGGAGGAGATCCGTCTGGACCTCCGGAAGGGTCAGGGACACGCGGCTGGTGGACTCGCCGGTCTGCCCGCGGTGCTCGCCGAGGCACAGCACGACGGTATCCGCCCACTCGGCGGCCTCCGCGGCCTCATCCGCCAGGCGGCGGTTCTTCTCCTCCCAGTCGGGATCGCTGTAGATGCTGACGTTGACATGTGTGCCCTGGTCGAGCAGGGTGCAGCCGGCGGCGAAGCGAACCTCGGTGCCTGTGCCCGCGAATGCCTCCTCCGCGGCCTTCCGCACGGTGACCGTACCGGACGTGTCCCCGAGGGAGATGGCCCAGGAACTGTGGATGTCGGCGTTTTCGGCATACGGGCCGATGAAGGCGATCCGGCGGCCCCGCAGCGGCAGGGCCTCATTTTTGTTTTCCAGCAGGACGAGGGACTCCGCGACGGTCTTCCGGGCGGACGCGCGGACGGCGGGGTCGCTGCGCAGCGCCTCCAGCCGTTCGGCGGAGACGCCCCGGAACGGATCCTCGAAGAGGCCCAGATCGTTTTTGAGGCGCAGGACCCGCATCACGGCCTCGTCGAGGGCCTGCTCCGGCACCTTGCCCGAGCGGACCAGCTCCTCCAGGTGACCGCTGTAGCACGCGCCGCACATGTCGATGTCGAGGGTGGCCGCCATCGACTTGCGCGCGGCGTCGGCATCGTCCTCCGCATAGCTGTGCGGGACCATCTCCCTGACCGCGCCGTAGTCCGAGATCAGCACGCCGTCAAAGCCGAACTCTGCGCGCAGGATTTCCTTCATCAGCTGCGGATGCGCGCTGGCCGGGATGCCGTTCCAGGTGTTGAAGGAGGACATGACCAGCATGGCGCCCGCGTCGATGGCTGCCCGGTAGGCGGGGAGATACTTCTCGCGCAGGGTGTGCTCCGAGAGTTCCACATTCTGATAGTCACGTCCGGCCTCCGCGCCGCCGTAGGCCGCGAAGTGCTTGATGCAGGAGGCCACGTGACGGCCGTCGTCCACGCGCTCGCCCTGGTAGCCCTTCACCATGGCGGCGGCCATGCGGCTGTTGAGCAGCACATCCTCGCCGGTGGACTCCATCACGCGGCCCCATCGGGCGTCCCGGGACAGGTCGCACATGGGGGAGAAGGTGACGTGGATGCCGTCGGCGGCGGCTTCCGCGGCCTGCACCGAAGCGCCTTCTTCGACCAGCGCCGGGTCGAAGGTGGCGCCCTGTCCGAGCGGGCAGGGGAAGACCGTCTTATGCCCGTGCACCACGTCGAGCATGAAGAGGAGGGGGATATGGTGCGGATGGGCTGCCATATAGCGCGTCTGGAGATCGCGGAGCTTGTCCGCGCCGTCGATGCTGAGGGTGCTGCCGGCCAGCTGCCGGACGCGCTGCGGGATGGTTTCCTCCGAGATACCGGTCTGGAACGCGGTCGGGTCGTAGGCTCCGCCGGGGAGCTGCACCAGCTGCATGACCTTTTCCTCGAGGCTCATGTCGGACAGGAGACTGAAAAGCTGCTGATCGTTCATCGGGGCCGTCCTCTCTCTCAATGATCGTTATATTAATGAAACGACAGGCGCAAACAACACCCTGCTGCCAGAATTGTAAGCGCTGGCAGGCGGGAAGTCAAGACGCAAATCGCCCCGCAGGACCGGCCGCGGAAAGAAAGCATGCAGAATTCCGCCCGCGGCGGGAAGAAAAGCGCGGTCTGGTTCGTCTGAATGGATGAAGGCTGATAAAAAGTGCTTCACCCCTGCAGGAAATGACGAAAGTATGTCAAATATGAAAATATTGTGAAGTTCTGCCCCTTCGGCGGGCAGACGCAAGGAGGAACAGGGCATGAAACGGACTCTGGCCACAATCCTGACCGTCGTGCTGACGGTGACGGCGCTGATCATTCCGGCGGAACCGGCGCTGGCGGACACGACGGCCTATGTCATCGGAGGATGGCTGCGCCTGCGGGCCACGCCGTCCTTTGACTCGGCGACCATCGGCAGCTTCTACACGGGCACGGCCGTGACGGTGCTCGGGGTAAGCGGCTCGTGGTACAACGTCCGGACGCCCAACAACACGACGGGCTACATGTACAGCGCCTACCTGAGCTTCAACCCTCCGGGAACGCCCTCTGGCGACACCGGCACCGCGAAGGTCTACGCCTCCAACGGGCGCAACGTCAATCTGCGCAACGGCCCGGGCCTCAGCTATCAGGTGATCGGCACGTACAGCGTTGGCACGACGGTCACGATCCTTTCGCGGGGGAGCGGCTGGCACTATATCCGCGCCGGGAAGCAGACCGGCTACATGATGGCCAAATACCTCGTGGAGAGCGGCACCCCCACGCCGATCCCGCCGACGCCGCCCGTGCCCACCGACAACTACACGGCCTATGTCTACGCCACCAACGGCAAGCCCGTCAACCTGCGCGCCGGAGCGGGGAAGAACACCAAGTCCATCGCCCTGATCCCGGTCGGCACGACGGTGACGGTCCTGCAGCACGGCCCGACCTGGGACTACATCTCCGTGAACGGAAAACTGGGCTACATGATGACGCGCTTCCTGGTCACCACCCAGCCCGGGATCCGGATCACCCTGACAGGCGCCAGCCTCAACTACGTCGCGCCGGTCGTGGGCCAGACCCTTGTACCGACCCTGTCGCCCGCGGGCGCCACGGCGCAGCTGCGCTGGTACAACAGCGCCGGTCAGCTGGTCGGCCAGGGCGCGAGCTACACGGTGCGCAGCAGCGACGTCGGCTTCTCCCTGATGGTCGTTGCGACCGGCACCGGCAACACGCAGGGGACCGTTTCCTCCTCCTACACGGGCATGGTCACGACGGGGACCCCGGTGACGATGCCGCTGACGGGACTCACGGTCTCCCCGACGAGCCCGAAGAGCGGCGACATCCTCACGGCACAGGTCCAGCCGTCCGGCGCCACCGCCTCCTACATCTGGTACCGCTCGGACAGTCTGGTGGTCAGCACGGGCGCGACCTATTACGTCCAGCCCTCCGACGTCGGCTTCCGATTCTACTGCGTGGCCCAGGGCACGGGCAGCTATACCGGCACGGTCTACAGCAACTACACCGACCAGGTGACGAATCCGACGCCCGTCAGCCAGCTGACCGGCACGATCACGATCCCTGTGGCGTCCAACCCCTATTCCGTGCTGACCCCGAGGCTGAACCTCAACAGCTATCAGGTGAAGTACGACTGGCAGCTCAACGGCGTTTCCGTGGGCAGCGGCGAGACCCTGTACATCACCGAGGCCATGGTGAACAAGAGCGTCCAGCTGGTCGTGACGGCGATCAACGGCAGCGGCTACACCGGCTCCGTGGTCTCCAACCTGTGCTTTGTGAAGAACACCGCGACATCCTCGGACGTCCCGTAAACACGCGGATGACCGAAGGCAGAAAGCGCTTCCCCCGCGGAGCGCTTTTTGCTTGCCAAAGCGGCGGGAAGTAGTGTATAATGATGCCTGAAAACAGCGCAGCAATGCGGAAAGGACGGTATCATATGGTCAAAAAGAATGCCTGGGAGCAGTATGACGAGCAGGAGATGCGGAAAGCCGAAGCCTTTGCGGCGGCCTACAGGGCCTTCCTCGACGGCGGCAAGACCGAGCGCGAGTGCGTCGCCGAGGGCGTGGAGGAGGCGAAGGCGAAGGGCTTCATCAGCCTGTGGGATGCCCTGAAGGAGGGCAGGCGCCTTCAGCCCGGCGACCGTGTGTACGCGGACTGGATGGGCAAGAGCCTGATGGCCTTTATCGTCGGCACGCATCCGGTCAGCGAGGGCATGAACATCCTCGGCGCGCACATCGACTCCCCGCGCGTGGACGTCAAGCAGAACCCGCTCTATGAGGATGAGGGCATCGCCTACCTCGACACGCATTATTACGGCGGCATCAAGAAGTATCAGTGGGTCGCGCAGCCCCTGGCCCTGCACGGTGTCATCGTGCGCCGCGATGGCACCAAGGTGACCCTCGCCCTGGGCGAGAAGGACGACGATCCCGTCTTCTGCTTCTCCGACCTGCTGATCCACCTGGCCCAGGATCAGATGAGCAAGAAGGCCTCCGAGGTGGTCGAGGGCGAGACCCTGAACCTGATCGTCGGCGGTCTGCCCCTGAAGGGCGAGGAGAAGGACAGCGTCAAGCAGGGCGTGCTGAAGCTGCTCAAGGATCAGTATGACATCGAGGAAGAGGATTTCCTCTCCGCGGAGCTCGAGATCGTCCCGGCCGGCAAGTGCCGCGATCTCGGCTTTGACCGCTCCATGCTCCTCGGCTACGGCCATGACGACCGCGTCTGCGCCTATCCGTCCCTGCGCGCGGTGACCGACTTCGAGGGCACGCCGGACTATACCCTCTGCGCCATCCTCACCGACAAGGAGGAGATCGGCAGTGTCGGTGCCACCGGCATGAACTCCAACTTCTTCGAGAACACCGTCGCGGAGCTGTGCACCCTGGCGCAGGAGGGCTGTGCCGACCTGAATCTCCGCCGCGCCCTGCGCAACAGCCGGATGCTCTCCAGCGACGTCAGCGCGGGCTTTGATCCGAACTTCGCCTCCGTGTTTGAAAAGAAGAACGCGGCGATCCTGTCCAGGGGCGTGTGCTTCAACAAGTTCACGGGCCGCGGCGGCAAGGGCGGCAGCAATGACGCCAACGCCGAGTACATCGCGGAGATCCGCCGGATCATGGACGGCGCGAACGTCGACTTCCAGACCGCAGAACTCGGCCGCGTGGACGTGGGCGGCGGCGGCACCATCGCCTACATGTGCGCGAAGTACGGCATGAACGTCATCGACGCGGGCATCGCCGTCCTCTCCATGCATGCGCCCTACGAGATCATCGCCAAGTGCGACCTCTGGGAAGCCTACAAGGGCTACTGCGCCTTCCTGAAGGAAGCGAAGCCCTTCTGAGACCGATCACGACCTGCCGGGCTGTGGGGAAGGACGCCTCCGGGCGCCCGGCCTCACAGCCCGTATTTTGGAGGGCAATCGATGAAGACAGCCTATTTCCATGCATGTGTGTACACCGGGGACATGCCGCTGCGGCAGGCCTTCCTCGTGGAGGACGGGCGGTTTGCGGCGGTGGGGAGCGACGCGGAAATCCTTGCGGCCCTTGACGGCGGGGACAGGTGTGTGGACCTCGGCGGACGCTTCGTGTGTGCCGGTTTCAACGACTCGCATATGCATCTTCTCGGCTTCGGCAGCGCACTGGGCACGGCGGATCTCTCCGCGCACACCGGCAGCCTTGCGGAAATGCTGGCCTATACGCGGGCTTTCCTCGCGGAGCACCCGCCGGCGGAGGGACAGTGGCTCCTCGGCCGCGGCTGGAACCAGGACCTGTTTTCCGACACCGGCCGGATGCCCGACAGGCACGATCTGGACGCGGTGTCCGCGGAGGTGCCCGTCATGCTGACCCGCGCCTGCGGCCACTGCTGCGCCGTGAACACGAAGGCGCTGGAGATCGCCGGCATCGGCCCGGAGACCGCGGTACCGGAGGGCGGGGCCATCGGCGTGGCGGACGGGCAGCCCGACGGCCGTCTGTACGACAACGCGATCGAGCTGGTCCGGCGCGTGATCCCGGCTCCCGGACGCCGTGAACTCCGGGACATGCTGCGGGCGGCCTGCCGCGAGGTGAACCGCTTCGGCATCACCAGCGTGCAGACCGACGACTTCCAGACCTTTCCCGGCGTGCCGTGGCAGGCGGTCAGCGAGGTATACCGGGAGATGGAGGCGGACGGCGAGCTGACCGTGCGCGTCTGCGAACAAGCCCAGTTCACGGATCCGGACGGGATCCGGGCGTTTGCGGACGCAGGCTTCCGGACGGGCACGGGCACGGACATGTTCCGGATCGGCCCGGTCAAGCTGCTCGGCGACGGCTCGCTCGGCAGCCGCACCGCGCACCTGTCCCGCCCCTACGCGGACGATCCGTCCACCCGCGGATTCTCCCTGTACCCGCCCGCGGTGCTGGAGGAGATGATCCGCTGTGCCCATGAGCACGGGATGCAGGTGGCTGTCCACGCCATCGGCGATCAATGCCTGGATGAGGTCCTGGACGCGACAGAGAAAGCGCTGAGGGAGCATCCGCGCACGGATCACCGCCACGGCATCGTGCACTGTCAGATCACCCGCCCCGACCAGCTGGAGCGCATCCGGGACCTGGGTCTGCACGTCTATGCCCAGTCGATCTTCCTCGACTACGACAACCACATCGTCGAAAAGCGGGCGGGCAAGGTGCTGGCCGCAACGAGCTATCACTGGAAGACCCTGGCGGACATGGGCGTCAGCGTGTCCAACGGCTCGGACTGCCCGGTGGAACGACCGGATGTCATGACCGGGATCGAATGCGCCGTGACGCGCACCTCCCTCGACGGCACGGGGCCTTATCTGCCGGATCAGGCCTTCACCGTACGGGAAGCCCTGGACAGCTTCACCCTGCGCGGGGCGGAGGCGAGCTTTGAGGAGAAGACCAAGGGCCGGATCGCTCCCGGATATCTGGCCGACTTTACCGTGCTGTCGGAGAATCCCTTTGAGACCGACCCGTTCCGTCTGCATGGGATCCGGGTCGACGGCTGCTGGCTCGGCGGGAAGCGTGTGTACGGAGATGTTGCGGACTGAACGGGTTCAGCCGCGGAATAAAGGAAGAAAACAGACCGCTGGATCGTCTGATCTGCAGGAGGTGTATTCCGATGAAGAGAATCTTTGCCGTACTGATCCTGACGGTGATGCTGCTGACCGGCGCGTGTTCTGCGGAGCCCGCAGACACCCGGACGCGGGCGGAGGCCGCTGTCGCCGCCGTCCTGGAGAACGAGTGGATGCCGCAGGGCATCGCGCCGTCCTTTGAGGAGCGGGAGACCTGGTGGGACGTGACCCTGAATGACGCCGTGAGCGGAGAGGCGACGGCTTTTCTTCGCGTGGACAAGGAGACCGGACACGTGATCCGCTTCTGCATCGCCGGCTTTCAGATGCCCGCGCTGCCGGCCTCCGGCCTGTTCTTCGGATGGGAAGGGGAAGATACCGATAAGATGAGCCGGGCGGAGGAGAAGGAGGAGAAGGACAAGCGCAATCGGGGCTGGCCGGACCTGGACCTGCAGGTCTATGAGGCGTTCCGTCACAAAAGCGGCTACACACCGATTCGCGGAAACTGCGCGGCGGAGGACTGCTGCCTCTCGTATTATGGTAATTACTCCGGCGATTTGTATGCGGCTGCCGTGTTCAGAATGCCGGAGAACGGTGATGAGGAGCCGCAGCTCATGGCCTACGCGGACGTGACGACGAACCGCGCTTCCGGTTACGACGGCTGCCTGACGGCTGAACAGGCGGAAAGCGCAGCGAGGGAAGCCCTCCGGGGCAAATTCGGAGACGATGTGGCCGATGCCCTGCAGACGGACGCCGAGTACTTTGTCGTCTACGATTATTTCCTGCGTCTCGAACTGGCGGATGCTGACCCGCTGGAGGCGGAGAATACGCTCCCGCCGGTCTGGTTCTTCGTCATGATCGACCCGCGGGCGGACGAGGAGGGAGACCGGTTCGACGAGCGCTACCGGGACCGGTACGAATACCGGATCGCGGTCGACGCCCGCAGCGGGGAGATCATCGAGATATGTGAGGAGCCGGAGAGCTTCGGGTTCGGCTGAAATTTCGCTTCCACCCATTGCACGCCGCGCCAAAACCATGTACAATCAACAGGGATGCTTCGGGACAGGAGCCGGGGCATCCCTGCTTTTTCGGATCGAGGTGAGTGCGGTGGCTTTTACACATATCCCTGTCCTTTATGACGAGGTCATGACCTGGCTGGACCCGCGGCCCGGCGGCGTCTACTGCGACGGCACGCTCGGCGGCGGCGGGCACAGCGGGGGCATCCTGAGCCTTGCGGGGGAGGGCGCTTCCCTGTACGGCATCGACCGGGACGAGCGGGCCATCGCGGCGGCGACAGAGCGGCTGGGCGGTTTCCCGGGCTTTCACGCCCTGAGAGGCAACTTCCACGACGCGAAAATCCTTCTCTCCCGCGAGGGCGTGGATTCGCTGGACGGGGCTCTGCTGGACCTCGGCGTCTCCTCCCCGCAGCTCGACGAAGCGGAGCGCGGCTTCTCCTATCACGAGGACGCTCCCCTCGACATGCGCATGGATACCGCCGCGGGACAGACGGCGGCCGATCTGCTGAACACCGCGTCGGAGAGCGAGATCACCCGGATCCTCCGCGACTATGCCGAGGAGAAGTGGGCTGCGCGCATCGCGAAGATCATCTGCGAGCGGCGGGCGAGAACCCCTCTGGCGACCACCGGTGACCTGGTCGCCTGCGTGGACGCCGCGATCCCGAAAGCCGTGCGCCGCAGGGACGACGGCCACCCGGCCCGGCGCACTTTCCAGGCTGTACGCATCGCGGTCAACGACGAGCTCGACCCCCTCGACCGGGCGCTGTGCGATTTCGTCGATCTGCTGAAGCCCGGCGGACGGCTCTGCGTCATCACTTTCCACTCTCTGGAAGACCGGATCGTGAAGCGCTGCTTCCAGCGCCTGCAGCACCCCTGCACCTGTCCGCCGTCCTTCCCGGTCTGTGTCTGCGGAAAGAAGCCGCAGGTGAAGGTGCTCGCCGGCGGCGCGGTGAAGCCGTCGAAGGAAGAGATCGACCGCAACCCGCGGGCCCACTCGGCCATCCTGCGGGTCTGCGAGAAGCTGGAGGTGGACTGATGCCGACGCTCTATGTGGTGGCGACCCCCATCGGCAACCTGCAGGACTTTCCGCCCCGGGCCGTGGAGACGCTGAAGGGGGTTGGCCTGATCGCGGCGGAGGACACCCGCGTGACGATGAAACTCTGCCAGGTCTTCGACATCCATACCCCGCTCACCGCCTGCCATCAGCACAACGAGGAGGGCAAGGCGGCCGTCATCGCGGAGCGGATGCTGGCGGAGGGCATCGACGCCGCTCTGACCACCGATGCCGGAATGCCCTGCGTGTCCGACCCCGGGTATCTGCTCGTGCGGGAATGTCTGAACCGTGGGATCGACGTCCGGCCCGTGCCCGGCTGCTGCGCCGGGGTGTCGGCGCTGTCGGTGTCCGGCTTCGACGCCCGCGAATGGGCGTTCTACGGTTTCCTGCCGAGGGAGAAGAAGGCGCTGCGCGAAAAGCTGGCTACCCTTGCGACGGGGCCGAAGGTGGCCATCGTCCACGAATCCCCCTTCCGGGTGATTGAGCTCATTGAGACAGTCACGGAGGTGCTGCCCGAGGCACGGCTGTCCCTCTCCTGCGATCTGACCAAGCTGCACGAGCTGACCCTGCACGGCAGCCCGGCGGAGGTGCTCGCCGCCCTGCGCGCCAACCCGAAGGCGGAAAAGGGAGAGTACTGCCTTGTCCTCGACCTGCACGGTGTGCCGGAGCCGGAACCGCCGTCGGCGGATCCGGAGGTCAGCCTGGAGGCGCGGCTCGTGGAAGCCATGCTGGCGGGCGTCGACCTGCGCGGGGCACAGGCGGCGCTGGTACAGTCCGGCGCGAAGAAGAACGCGGTCAAGGCCGCCGCCCTGCGGCTGAAGAAACTGCTGACGGAGGAAGACACATGAGAGAGATACAGGCGTCGGCGATCACGGAGGCCGTGGCGGAGCTGTTCGTCACAGCGAACCGGGAACTGCCGGAAGACGTGGCCCGCGCGATGGAGCGGGCCCGCACGGAAGAGCCTTGGGCTCCGGCCTGCGGGATCCTGGACATCCTCCGCGAGAACGCGGACATCGCCCGACGGGACCGGATGCCCGTCTGCCAGGACACCGGCATGGCGGTGGTTTTCGCAGAGGTGGGGCAGGAAGTGCACATCGCCGGCGATTTTGAGGCCGCGGTCCACGAGGGCGTCCGCAGAGCGTACACGGAGGGTCTCCTCCGGAAGAGCGTGGTCGGCGATCCGCTGCGCCGCGTCAATACCGGCGACAACACCCCCGCCGTGATCCACACGCGCCTGGTGCCGGGCGACCGTCTGACCCTCACCGCCGCGCCGAAGGGCTTCGGCAGCGAAAACATGTCCCGCTTGGGCATGCTGACCCCGGCCCAGGGCGTGCGGGGCGTGAAGGACTTTGTGCTCGAGACCGTCCGCATCGCGGGGGCGAATCCATGCCCGCCGATGGTGCTCGGCGTGGGCATCGGCGGGGATTTCGAGTCGGTTGCGGAACTGGCCAAGCGCGCGCTGACCCTGCCGGTCGACGGGTCGAACCCGGATCCGTTCTACGCGGCGCTCGAGCGGGAACTGCTCGAGGCGGTGAACGCCACCGGCATCGGCCCCCAGGGGCTCGGCGGGCGCACGACCTGCCTGGGCCTGCGCATCCTGACCATGGCGACGCACATCGCAGGCCTGCCCGTGGCGGTGAACGTCTCCTGCCATGTCACCCGCCACCGCACGGTGACCCTGTGAGAGGAGGACAAGCGATGACGATCCGACTGACGGCCCCGCTGACGGAGGAGACCGCGCGGTCCCTGCGCGCCGGGGATCAGGTGCTCCTGTCCGGGGAGGTCTACACGGCCCGCGACGCCGCCCATCTGCGGATGCTGGAGTGCTTGGAGAAGGGAGAACCGCTGCCCTTCGAACTGGAGGGCCAGGTGATCTATTACGCCGGGCCGACGCCGACGCCGTCCGGGCGCCCGGTGGGCTCCATCGGGCCGACGACGTCTGTCCGCATGGACGCTGCGACCCCGACCCTGCTGGCGCACGGCCTGCGGGGGATGATCGGGAAGGGCCTGCGCGGCCCGGCGGTCGTGGAGGCGATGAAGAAACACGGTGCCGTCTACTTCGCGGCCGTTGGCGGCGCGGCGGCCCTGATGGCTGCCTGTGTCACGTCCTGTGAGGTGATCGCATGGGACGACCTCGGCCCGGAGTCGGTCAAGCGGCTGACCCTGAAGGACCTGCCACTGGTGGTGGCGGTCGACGCCTGCGGCGGGGACGCCTTTGCGCAGGGACAGGCCGCCTACCTCGCTTCAGCCACGAATGTGAAAGAATAAAGACGGGAGGATGATCCAGCATGACGCTTGCGGAACTGCAGAACCTGATCGACCGCTCCCTCTTCGCGACCCTCGCATACCGGGACGGGGAAGACCGAATCCAGATCCGCCGCGTGTTCTGCACCTGGCACAGGGGCCTCGGGCGGCATCTCATCAGCACCAACACGTCCTCCGGACACGTCGCCTGCCTCCTCCGGGACGGGCGGGCGAGCCTCTATTTCGCGGATGACGTGCGCTTTGAGGGCCTGAACCTGACCGGGACCGTCACCGTGCACACCGAGCGCCCGTGGAAGGAACTTCTCTGGCACGACGGCGACGAGAAGTACTATCCCAAGGGCGTGGACGACCCGGACTACTGCGTCCTCGAGTTCGCCGCGGACGGCGGGGCCTACTACCGCTTTGACGGCAAGGGAACCCTGACCCGGGAAGAGACGGAGGCATGGGACCGGGACCGGTCATTTGCGGACACATACGCGCTGACGCACGCTGCCGGCGAACCGTGATACCATTGACAGAGAGAAGGCAATTGCACTCATGACACCGAGAGACTTTTCCGAGATCAAGCGCCGCCTGGACCCCTCCAAGCGGCTTCCCGACGAGATCTGCGGCTGCTACGTCAGCGACGAGGGCGAGATCCTCGCCTCCTTCCGCAAGCCGGTCGCCATGCTGCCCCAGGAGGAGCTGGAGCGCTACATGGCCATCTTCCGCAGGGTCCTCACCGGCAACCAGGGACAGCAGCTGCTCCCGGTCGGCTTCTCCGCGACGCAGCCGGAGCCGGCCTTTGACCTGTTCACCCGCCTGCGCCGCACCCGCCTCCGGGACAACGACACGCTCAACGAGCTCTTCGGCAGCGTGATGGAAGCCCTGCAGGAGGAAAAAGCCTCCCGTCCCCAATCCATGGACGCGGACAAGCACGCGGAGAGCACCCTGATCCTCGCCCTCGGTGACGCGTTCGACGTTTACCGCCGGCGCAGGGACGGGGAGACGGACCGCGACAGCTCCGATGCCATGTACACCTACTTCCTCTGCTGCGTCTGCCCGGTCAGGCCGCGCAGGCAGGAGCTCGCCTATCAGGGCGGCGACTTCTCCATGGCACCGGAGAGCATGGAGGTGGCCATGCCCGTGCAGGGCTTCCTCTACCCCGCCCGCGAGCAGGGCGGCGCGGACATTTACACCGCCATGTACTACACGAAGAACGCGGCACAGGTGGACGAGGCCTTTGTCACCCACGTCTTCGGCACCGCGACCGTGCCCATGCCGGGCGGCGAGCAGCAGGAAGCCCTGTGCACGATGCTCCGCGAGACCCTCGCCGAGGAGTGCAGCATGGAGGTCATGCAGGCCGTCCATGAGCGCGTCTCCGACATGATCCGGGAACAGAAGGAGGACCGTCAGGCCGATCCCCTGACCCTCAGCTGCACGGAGGTCACGCAGATGCTCAGCGACTGCGGCGTCTCGCAGGAGAAGACGGAGGCCTTCTCGGACGAGTTCGACGAGGTTTTCGGGCAGGCCGCGGAGGTCCCCGCCGTGAACCTGGTTTCCCCCGGACAGTTCAAAATCGCAACGCCGAGCGTCTCCATCCGCGTGGATCCGGCTCACAAGGACCTCATCTCCACCCGGACGATCGACGGACAGCGCTGCATCGTGATCCTCGCGGACGGGGCGGTCGAGGTCAACGGCGTCAACATCGCGCTGGGTGAGTGAATTCCGTCTCCGGATCGTTGACAGGCGGCGGCTCCGCGCGTATAATAGACCTCGATCACAGGTTCGTTTATCTTGCTTTCAATTCGGATGACAGGGGAGGAAGCACAATGAAATTCGTTCTCGGCATCGATCTGGGCACCTCCGGCACGAAAACCGTGCTCTTCGATCAGGAGGGCCGCGCGCAGGCCAGCTGCACCGTGGAATATCCGCTCTATCAGCCGCACAACGGCTGGGCGGAACAGGATCCGCTGGACTGGTATCACGCAGCCGTCACAACCATTAAGACGGTCCTCGAAAAGAGCGGGGTCGACCGGAAGGACGTCGTCGCGCTGGGCATTTCCGGCCAGATGCACGGCCTGGTGATGCTCGACGAGAAGGGCCAGGTCCTGCGCCGCTCCATCATCTGGTGCGACCAGCGCACGGCGAAGGAGTGCGACGAGATCCACGCCACGGTCGGCAAGGAGAAGCTGATCTCCATCACCGCCAACCCGGCGCTGACCGGTTTCACCCTCTCCAAGCTGCTCTGGGTGCGCAACAACGAGCCTGACCTCTATGCCCGCTGCGCCCATATCCTGCTGCCGAAGGACTATGTCCGCTTCATGCTGACCGGCGATTACGCCACCGAGGTCAGCGACGCCAGCGGCATGCAGATGCTCGACGTGCCCGGCCGCTGCTGGTCCTCCGAGCTCCTCAGAACGCTGAACATCGACGAGAGCCTGCTCGCGAAGGTGTACGAGAGCCCCGAGGTCACCGGTCACATTTCCGAGGAGGCCGCGAAGCTCACGGGCCTGTCCCCGGATACCCTCGTCGTCGGCGGCGCGGGCGACAACGCGGCCGCGGCCGTGGGCACCGGCGTGGTGGAGGACGGCAAGGCCTTCACGACGATCGGCACCAGCGGCGTGGTCTTCGCCCACACCGACAAGCTGGCCATCGACCCCAAGGGCCGCGTGCACACCTTCTGCTGCGCGGTGCCGGGTGCCTGGCACGTCATGGGCGTGACCCAGGGCGCGGGCCTGAGCCTCAAGTGGTTCCGCGACAACTTCTGCGCCGCGGAGAAGGAAGCCGCCGGCCAGATGGGCGTCGATCCCTATGACCTGATGAACAAGGAAGCCGCTCTCTCCCCGATCGGCTCCAACAAGCTGCTCTACGCGCCCTACCTGATGGGTGAGCGCACCCCGCACCTCGACGCGGACTGCCGCGGCATGTTCTTCGGCCTCAGCGCCATGCACACCCGCCGCGATCTGCTGCGTGCGGTGATGGAGGGCGTCACCTTCTCCCTGGCGGACTGCCTGGGCGTGCTGCGCGAGATGGGCGTGGAGCCGGCCGAGATGCTGGCCTGCGGCGGCGGCGGACGCTCTCCGCTGTGGCGTCAGATGCTGGCGGACGTCTTCGGCTGCCCGGTGGCGACCACCGTCAACACCGAGGGTCCGGCCCTGGGCGTCGCGATCCTCGCCGGCGTCGGCGCCGGCCTGTATCCGTCCGTCCCCGAGGCCTGCCGCGCGATGATCCGCCAGAACGAGGCGCAGCGGCCCATCGCGGAGAACGTGCCGAAATACGCGAAGGTCTACGACGTCTACAAGCGTCTGTATCCCGCCAACCGCGACGTCTTCAAGGCGCTGGCGCAGCTGGACTGAGGAGAAGACCGGCCGGACGGGGGAAGATAAATCATGAGATGTCAGTACTGCAACAGCCAGGAGAGCAAGGTCATCGACTCCCGGCCCACGGAGGATGGCAACAGCATCCGCAGGCGGCGTGAGTGCCTCGGCTGCGGGCGGCGCTTTACCACCTACGAGAAGATCGAGCAGCTGCCCCTGATCGTCGTCAAGCGCGACGGGCGCCGCGAGCCGTTCGAGATCGCGAAGGTGCGCAACGGCATCCTGCACGCCTGCGAGAAGCTTCCCGTCTCCGCGCAGCAGATCGAGGATGTCTGCGTCCGGGTGGAGCAGGCAGCCTACCGCTACGGCGACGGCGAGCTCTCCACGGTCCGCATCGGCGACATGGTGATGAACGAGCTCAAGCAGGTCAACGATGTGGCCTACGTGCGCTTCGCCGCCGTGTACCGCAAGTTCACGGACTTGGGCACCTTCATGGATGAGCTGCAGAAGCTCCTGAACGAGAACAAGAGCGACCTCGACCACGAGGAGTAAACGAAAAAGGGCGGCACGGGCTGGAGCCTGTGCCGTCTTTCAATCGGAGGAGAAGTGAAGATGCATTTGTTCCTGACGTCCTCGCCCTGTGACGACGACGGTGCGCGTGGGCTGGGGATCCCCTTTGTATACAGCGAGGCCAACGGGTTCGCGCGGCGGCTGCGGGAGCGGGTCGCGCCCGGCGTCCGCGGCGTGATGATCGCGGCGTATCCCGACAGCCATGAGCGCAACGACGCGATGGCCGCGGACTTCGGCGCGGCCTTCGGGGCACTGGGGAGGCCGCTGAGCGATATGCGGATGCTCGACGGACGGCACAGCCCGGAGGAGATCGCGGAGGCGGTCGCCGCCAGCGGCGCGGTGATCCTCTCCGGCGGCCATGTGCCCACCCAGAACAGCTGGTTCCGCGGGATCGGCCTCGGGGAGATCCTGGCCGGTTACGGCGGCACCGTGATCGGCATCAGCGCGGGCTCGATGAACTGCTGCGGCTGCGTCTATGCCCAGCCGGAGGAGCCCGGCGAAGCGGCGGATCCGCAGTACCGGCGCTTCATTCCCGGCCTGGCTCTCACCGGGGTGATGATCCTGCCGCATTTTCAGACGGTGCGGCGGAACCGGGTGGACGGCCTGCGCCTGTTCGAGGACATCACGGTCCCGGACAGTGCGGGGCGGGTCTTCTACGCGATCCCGGACGGCAGCTATGTGCTGCAGGAGGACGGGGCGGCGACCATGTACGGGGAGAGCCTGCGCATCGCGGACGGCCGGATGGAGCCGTGGACGTCGGACGGGGAGGAACGCCGGATCGCGGACTGACCGTCTTCAGGGCACGAGGGTCGCGAACCAGATGCAGTCGCCCACGGGGCGCTTTTTGCCCGTGGACAGGGCGTTGATCTTCCTGTAGTTCAGGACGACGGAGGACGAGGACGCGCCGTCGAGGTTGTAGGCGTTGATGCAGCCGAGCTCGGCGCACAGCTCCGCCAGCTGGAGGATGGTGAAACCCTTGGAGCCCTTATTCTCGGGCCCCTCGGTGGCGACGATCAGGTAGGAGAGCGGGCCGAGCTGGCCGATGGCGCATCGCTGGATGCGCTTGTTTTTTCCGACGTTGAGCTTGAGCTGGCTGACATCGGTCAGCTGCTGACCGTTGATGACGAGGGCGGGCCCGAAGCAGAACGCATGGACCACCGTGCCTTCAAAGCTCTCCCAGGCCTCCCTCGTGGTGGGGGAGATGATCGTGAAATCGCCCTTGTCGTCGATGATCAGCGTGTCGCGGCGCCTGTTGGGCTTGACGCGGTAGACGGTGCCGTTGCGGACCGAGATGCCCTCGTTGTGGTAGATGAAATAGTCGCCGTTGACGGCCAGCACGGCGTTGACGCGCTTGGCCATCGTGGGGACGACGGTGGCCGTCTTGGACGGGAACTTCTGCGAGAGCTCGCAGCGCAGCTGGCTCGGGTCGGCGATCGTGACATAGACGCAGGTGACGGTCGTGTCGAAGCGGCGGATCGTCTCCACGCGGATGTCCAGCGAGTCGTCGTGATAGCCCGCTCCGTCCGGCAGGAAGCATTCCTCGTGCGGCAGGTAGGGGGAAACCTTCACGTCCCAGGGGATCGGCTCGAAAATCGTCTGCGCGGCTTCGGCGGTGCTGTCTCCGGCTTCCGGACTCTCCGCCGCGGCCGGTCCGGCCAGCAGAGAGAACGCGAAGATCAGGGCAAACAGTCTGCGGAACATGGCAAAACGCCTCCTGTCTCGGTGAATCTACCAAAATGTGAAGACAGTATGAACAGTATAGCACAGAATTGAAATATTCTCAACCGGAATCGTGCGGATCGACTGCGGTCGCCGGCAGTCCGGTGAGCGACCTGCGTCCGGAACGGAGGGCGAATTCCCTGCCGGTGTTCCCCTTTACAAACCCCGTGATTGTGGTATGATGAACCCGTTGACACGGAGGAGGGATGGCGTGATCGTGCTTGGCATTGACCCGGGGTATGCCCTGATGGGCTGGGGCGTCGTGGAGTCGGTGAACAATAAGATGAGGCTGATCAACTACGGCTGTGTCGAGACCTTCGCGCACACGCCGATGCAGCACCGCCTCCGCTCCCTCTACCAGGGCGTGCGGGATCTGGTGCAGATCTACCAGCCGGATGACGTCGCATTCGAGGAACTGTTCTTCGCCCACAATGTGACGACGGCGCTGATGGTGGGTGCGGCCCGCGGCGCGGCGATCATCGCGGCGACCGAGTACACCGAGAAACTCTACGAATACACGCCCGGCCAGATCAAGCAGGCGGTCACCGGCAACGGCAGCGCCCGGAAACAGGACGTCCAGCAGATGGTCAGGTTCCTGCTGCACATGCAGGAAATCCCGAAGCCGGACGACGCGGCGGACGCCATCGCCTGCGCGATCACGCACTGCCTCAGCGGCGTGGCCAAGGAACAGTTCCGGATGAAATGACGGAGGATGAGCAGACAGCATGTACGCATTTATCGAAGGCCGGGTCTGTGACAAGAGCGGCGGCAGCCTGATTCTCCAGACGGGCGGGGTGGGGTACCTCCTCACCTGCTCCCAGACCACGCTGCAGGCGGCGCCTGCCGTGGGGGAGACGATGCGCTGCCTGACCTATTTCTCCGTGCGGGAGGACGCGGTGGAGCTCTTCGGCTTTGCCACGGCGGAGGAGAAGAATCTCTTCCTGCGGCTGATCGGGGTCAGCGGCGTCGGCCCGAAGATGGCGCTGAGCATCCTCGGCTCGATGCCCACGCACGACCTGCAGGTGGCGATCCTGATGGATGACGTGCAGGCCCTGTGCCGCGCGCCGGGCGTCGGCAAGAAGACCGCCCAGCGCATCACCCTTGAACTGCGGGACAAGATCACGCAGGTGGAAGCCTCCCTCACGCGCCCGGACACAGCCGTGTCCGCCCCCGCCGCGGCCGACAGCGTCAGCGAGGCCATGGAGGCCCTGATCGCCCTCGGCTACACAGCCGCGGAAGCCCGCGGGGCGCTGAGCCAGATCAAGGACCGGAACGCGTCCGCCGACGAGCTGGTCACCCGGGCCCTGCGGTCCATGGCCACCCTGTGAGCCGGCAAGCCTGAACACAGAACGGAGTCTGCAAGATGATGGATGACGAACGCCTGGTATCCGTCGGCTATACCGAGGATGACCGGAGCATCGAGACCAGCCTGCGCCCCCACACCCTGCGGGAGTATGTCGGTCAGGAGGATGTCAAGAAGAGCCTGAGCATCTATATTCAGGCGTCCTTGGCGCGCCATGAGCCGCTGGACCACATCCTGCTCTACGGCCCGCCCGGCCTGGGCAAGACGACGCTTGCCTCCATCGTGGCCGCGGAGATGGGACAGAACATCCGCGTGACCTCCGGCCCGGCCATCGAGAAGCCCGGCGATCTGGCGGCCATGCTCTCCAACCTTTCCGAGGGCGACGTGCTCTTCATCGACGAGATCCACCGGCTCTCACGGGCGGTGGAGGAAGTGCTCTATCCCGCAATGGAGGACTTCGCGATCGATATCATGATCGGCAAGGGCCCGACCGCGCGCTCCCTGCGCCTGCCGGTGCCGCGCTTCACGCTGATCGGCGCCACCACGCGCTTCGGCATGCTGTCCGCCCCCCTGCGCGACCGCTTCGGGATCATCTACCGGCTCGAGCTCTACACCCCGGAGGAACTCTCCCGCATCGTCACGCGCAGCGCAGGCCTCCTGAAGGTCAAACAGGCCGAGCCGGACGGGATGCTCGAGATCGCCCGCCGCAGCCGGGGCACGCCCCGCATCGCCAACCGCATGCTCCGCCGCGCGCGGGACTACGCTGATGTCTGCAACAACGGCATCCTCAGCGCGAAGATGGCGGACGAGGCCCTGGTGATGAACGGCGTCGACAGTCTCGGCCTGGACAAGACCGACCGCACGATGCTGGCCACGATGATGGACAAGTTTGGTGGAGGCCCGGTCGGCCTCGACACGCTCGCGGCCACCACGGGCGAGGACGCCGCCACCATCGAGAGCGTCTATGAGCCTTATCTGATGCAGCTCGGCTTTATCATGCGGACGCCCCGCGGCCGTGTCTGCACGCAGCCCGCCTGGGCCTACATGCACCGCGAGATGCCCGGAAGCGCCGACGACGCCGGGGACGGCCAGCAGACGCGCATGGAGATCTGAGAAGAGAGACAAGATGAAGACAAGCGATTTTGACTATGAACTGCCCGAGGAGCTGATCGCCCAGACGCCGATCGAGCCCCGGGACCACAGCCGCCTGATGGTGGTCCACACGGACGGCCGTCCGCCGGAACACCGCCGCTTCGACGATATCCGCGAGTACCTCCGCCCCGGGGACGCCCTCGTGCTCAACGAGACCCGCGTGATCCCGGCCCGCCTGCTGGGCGTGAAGGAGGACACGGGCGTTCCGGTGGAAGTCCTGCTCCTGCGCAGGCAGAACGCGACGGACTGGGAAGCCCTGGTGCGCCCGGGACGCCGGCTGAAGCCCGGCGCGTGGTGCTCCTTCGGCGACGGCCTGCTGCGCTGCGAGATCCTGTCGAGCGTCGAGGAGATTGCCGGGCGCACGGTCCGCTTCCACTTCGACGGCGTGTTCGAGGAGCTGCTCGACCGGCTGGGGGAGATGCCCCTCCCGCCCTACATCCACGAAAAGCTGCGGGACCGCGAGCGCTATCAGACCGTCTACGCGAAGACCGAAGGCTCCGCGGCGGCCCCCACGGCCGGCCTGCACTTCACACCGGAACTGCTCGACAGCATCCGGGCCATGGGCGTGACGGTCGTCCCGGTCCTCCTGCATGTGGGCCTGGGCACGTTCCGCCCGGTGAAGGCGGATGTGATCGAGGAGCACCGCATGCATTCCGAGTGGTACCAGGTCACACCGGAGGCCGCGGAAACTCTGAACCGCATCCGGGCAGCCGGCGGCAGGCTGATCTGCGTCGGCACGACCTCGGTGCGCACGATCGAGACCGTCGCGGACGAAAACGGCGTGATCCGCCCGGGGAGCGGAGAGACGGCGATCTTCATCCATCCCGGCGTTCGCATCAAGGCTGTCGACGGGCTGATCACCAACTTTCACCTGCCGCAGTCGACCCTCCTGATGCTGGTCTCCGCCTTCCTCGGCCGGGAGACGGCGCTGGATGCCTACCGCGAGGCCGTGCGGGAGCGGTACCGCTTCTTCTCCTTCGGGGACGCCATGTTCATTGACGGGCGGCGCGCCCCCTACACCCTCGAACCCTGACACACTGTGCAGTGCGGCCGACGCACTGCATTCTTTCTGTATTCCGTTTGCATGAACGGCCCGAATGCGGTATAATCTTAAGGAAACCCGACACATTGGAGGGAAACCCATGGGCTGGTATATCCTCAAGCGGCTGATCGCCGGGATCCTGAGCATGATCGTGCTGATCACGGTCGCTTTCTTTATGATGCACGCAATGCCCGGCGATCCGTTCAGCGTGGATGACAACAAGAAGGTCGACCCCGCGGTGCTGGACCGCCTCCGCGACAAGTACGGGCTCACCAAGCCCATCGGGGAGCAGTACCTCGACTACTGGGGCCTGCTGCTCCGGGGTGACCTCGGGATCTCCCTCAAGCCGGAAAAGCAGGATCAGACCGTCAACTCGATCATCGCGGAGACCTTCCCGCTCTCCGCGCAGATCGGCGCCTACGCCGTGATTCTCTCCCTGATCGTCGGGATCCCCCTGGGCATCCTGTCGGCCCTGCGAAGAGGCAAGGCGACGGACCTCTCCATCATGGCCTTCGCCACGATCGGCATTTCAGTGCCGACCTTCGTGATCGCGATCCTGCTGATGTGGCTCTTCTCCAGCCGCCTGGGGATGCAGATCTCGCACTGGGAGTATGATTTCCAGCATTACATCCTGCCGGTGGTCTGCCTGAGCCTCGGCCCGATCGCCTACATCGCCCGCCAGACGCGCTCCTCCATGCTCGAGGCGCTCGAGCAGGACTACATCCGCACGGCCCGGGCCAAGGGCGTGCAGGAGTGGAAGGTGATCGTGAAGCACGCGCTGAAGAATGCGCTGACCCCGGTCATCACCTATCTCGGCCCGCTGGTGGCCGGCCTGCTGACCGGCTCGTTCATCATCGAGAACACCTTCAGCGTGCCCGGCATCGGCAAATACTTTGTGGAATCCGTCACCGGCCGCGATTATTCCATGATCATGGGCATCGTGGTCTTCTTCGGCGCGTTCGTGGTCGTGTGCAATCTGCTCAGCGACATCCTGCTGGCGATCATCGACCCGCGCGTCAAGCTGGACCGCTGAGGGGAGGGAGAGAACGTATGCAGTATGCGGATACCGATCTGAGATCCATGCGCTACGAGGATCTCCCCGCTTCCGTCTTCGGCCCCGCGGAGAAGCGGGACGACACGGAGCAGATCGCGCGCCCTTCCCTGACCTACTGGCACGACGTGTGGCGCCGCTTCCGGAAGAACAAACTGGCGATGATCGGCCTCGGCTTCATCCTGATCATGACGATCGCCTGCATCCTGGTGCCGATGCTGTCGGTCTACTCCTACGACGGGATGGACTATACTTCGATGAACGCGGCTCCCTCCTGGAAGCACCTGTGCGGCGCGGACTTCATGGGCCGCGATCTCTTCATCCGGATCATGTACGGCGCGAGGATCTCGCTGACCATCGGCCTGGTGGCCGCGGCGATCAACATGGTCATCGGCGTGACGGTCGGCGGCGTCTCGGGCTACTGCGGCGGCTACACGGACATCGTGATCATGCGCATCGTGGACATCCTGTCCTCCCTGCCGTCCCTGCTCTACATCCTGCTGATCATGCTCCTGCTGGGCAAATCGCTGACCAGTGTGATCATCGCCCTGTGCTTCACCTCCTGGACGGGCACGGCGCGCGTGGTGCGCAACGAGGTTCTGCGGCTCAAGCAGTCGGAATACGTCCTGGCCGCGCGGCTGGCCGGTGCCCGGACGCCGCATCTGCTCCTGCGCCACCTGGTGCCCAACGCCATGGGCCCCATCATCGTCTCTACCGCGTTCATGATCCCGAACGCGATCTTCTCCGAAGCCTTCCTGGCCTTCCTCGGCATCGGCATCGAGCTGCCGAAGGCGTCCTGGGGCACCTTGGCCAACGGCGGCATCAAGGACATGGCCAGCTATCCGCACCTGGTGATCTTCCCGATCATCGCGATCTGCCTGACGATGTTCTCCTTCAACTTTATCGGCGACGGTCTGCGTGACGCACTCGACCCGCGCCTGAAGCACTGAGGCGGTGAATCCATGCGTCTGTTGGATGTAAAGAATCTGCGCACGATCTTCCATATCGGCGTCGGGAACGTGGACGCGGTCCGCGGGATCTCCTTTCACGTGGACAAGGGCGAGTTTCTCGGCATCGTGGGCGAGTCCGGATCGGGCAAATCCGTCACCATGCTCAGCGTGATGGGGCTTCTCCCGGAGTACGCCAGCCGTGAGGCGGACCAGATCCTCTTCGACGGCACCGAGCTGACCGCGCTCACGCCCAGGCAGATGCGCGGCGTGCAGGGCAAGGAGATCGGCATGGTCTTCCAGGACCCGATGACCTCGCTGAACCCGCTGTACACCGTGGGCCAGCAGATCGAGGAGCCGCTGCGGATCCACCTCGGGCTCAAAAAGGCCGAGGCGAGGCAGCGCGCGCTGGAGCTGCTCGACCGCGTGGAGATCCCCGATCCCAAGACCCGGCTGAAGCAGTACCCGCACGAGCTGTCCGGCGGCATGCGCCAGCGCGTGATGATCGCCATCGCCATCGCCTGCGAGCCGAAGATGATCATCGCGGACGAGCCGACCACGGCCCTGGACGTGACGATCCAGGCGCAGATCCTCGAGCTTCTCGACCATCTGAAGAAGAACAGCGGCAGCAGCGTCGTCATGATCACCCACGACCTCGGCGTCATCGCCAGTATGTGCACGCGGATCATCGTCATGTACGGCGGCCTGATCTGCGAGGAGGGCAGCGCGCGGGAGATCTTCTACCGCCCGAAGCACCCCTACACCTGGGGCCTGCTGAACTCCGTTCCCCAGATCGAACTCCACAAGCACAAAAAGCTGATCCCCATCCCCGGCACGCCGCCGGACATGATCAGCCCGCCCGCGGGCTGCCCGTTCGCGCCGAGATGCCGCCACTGTATGCAGATCTGCCGGATGATGCCTCCGCCGGAGACCGTACTTCCGGACGGGCACCGTGTTTTCTGCCACCTGATGCACCCCAACGCGCCGAAGGTTGAGCGGGAGGTGAACGCATGACGAACCGAGCGACGGATGCGCCCGCCAACGCGGCGGAAACGCGCAGCCCGGATCAGCCGCTGATCAGCGTGCGGAACCTCAAGATGTACTTCCCGGTCGGCTCCCTTCTCAGCAGCGGCGGTCGGAAGGTCCTCAAGGCCGTGGACGATGTCAGCTTTGACCTGTTCCCCGGAGAGACCTTCGGTCTGGTGGGCGAGAGCGGCTGCGGCAAGACGACGGTCGGACGTACCCTGGTCCGGCTCTACAAACCCACGGCGGGGCAGATCCTCTTTGACGGCACGGACATCGCCGGGATGGGGGAGAAGGAGCTCAAGCCCTACCGCCGCAGGATGCAGATGATCTTCCAGGATCCCTACGCTTCCCTGAACCCGCGCATGACGGTGGAGACGATCATCGCCGAGCCGCTCCGCCTGCAGGGCATGTCGAAGAGCGAAGCCCACGACCGCGTGCTGGAGCTGATTGACAGCGTGGGCCTGAAGCGGGATCATCTGAACCGCTACCCGCACGAGTTCTCCGGCGGCCAGCGGCAGCGCATCGGCATCGCCCGGTCGCTGGCGACGAACCCCGAGTTCATCGTCTGCGATGAGCCGATCTCCGCCCTCGATGTGTCGATCCAGGCCCAGGTGATCAATATGCTCGAGGAGATGCAGGAGCGCCTCGGGATCACCTATCTCTTTGTCTCGCACGACCTGTCCATGGTCAGCCACATCTCGAAGCGCGTGGGCGTGATGTACCTGGGGCACATGGTGGAGATCGCCGACATGGAGGAGATGTACCTCCACCATCAGCACCCATACACCCAGGCGCTGATGTCGGCCGTGCCGGTGGCGGATCCCGATCTCGCGGCGGCGACCCAGCGCATCGTGCTGCAGGGCGACGTACCCGCGCCGATCGATCCGCCCAGCGGATGTCCCTTCCGCACGCGCTGCGCCCACTGCACAGGCCGCTGCGCGGAGGAGCGTCCCAAACTGCGCGAGGTCGCGCCGGGGCACCTGCTGGCCTGCCATCTCAACGAATGACCACGGCATGACAAAAGCCTGACTGCGGATCCGATGCGGTCAGGCTTTTTGGCTCTTCACGGAAAGTTCGGGAAAACCCTATGGGAGGGGTTCGCGCTCTGCGGAGCGCGCCAGGGGCTTTCCGATCGCCCCTGGACCCTTCGGGGCCGTCTCTTTCTTGTTAGTTGTCGGGTAAGGCTGAGA
>JAFRPG010000065.1 GCA_017429265.1 Clostridia bacterium
CGGATTGGATGGCCATCCGATCCGGGCATTCTCTTCGCCTCGGCTCACGCCTGGGCTATCTCGGCACCCGCCAAGCAGGAACGCCGAAAAGTATATCAAACGCGGTTAGACAGGGGGGGCTATTTTTGCAATTTTGGCGGTCTGCCAGGCTTCCGCCTCTGCGGGACGTCCGCCGAGGGCGTCAGCCCGAGCGCCGCGAGCATCTCCTCCTGCTTCGGGTTGATCCTGACGAGCCGCCATTCGCCGTCGTCGCCAACGCGCACCTTCTTCGCCCGCCTCAGGAGCGACATGACGCGCGAGTAGTTCATCTTCTTCAGCAGCCCCGCATTGTCGAACGCCTTGATGAGGCGGAACGTCAGCACGGTCGCGAGGAAGTCGCAGAACTCGCTGCCGATGACCGAGTAGTCGCCGTGCACGCGCGTCTCGTCGAACTCGCACGCCGACTTGTAGTAGCGCATCACCAGCTCGATCTCCCACCGCTCCTCGTACATCCTGTACGCCTTCCCCACGTCGAGGTCGAGGTCGCACTCAAGCACGATCGTGCCGAACGACTGGCGCGCCTTCTCGTACTCGGCGTGGGCGTACGTCCCCTCCTTCTTTGCCCTTTCGAGCCACGACCTCTCCTCCGCGGCCGCCCTCGCCGCGTCGCGGAAGGAGTAGAGCCACTTGTCCTTTCCCCCGATCTTGGCCTTCTTGTACGAGATGCCCTCGCGGTCGGGGAGGACGCCCTCGAACTCCAGCATCCGGTGCGTCCTGATGAAGGTCGCGTTGCGCCTGATGGGGTTGAGGTAGTGGAGGTCGGGGTTCTCGGCCCTGTGCCGCGCCGACGCGCTCGCCGGGAAGCCCTTGTCGGCGACGAGGACGCCGCGCCTCACGCCGCACTCCCTGATGAAGTCCTCGTAGGCCGTGACGTCGAGCATGTTGCCCGGATAGCACTTCGAGCAGACCGGCTCCATGCGGTCGAGGTCGAACGCATACAGCACGGAGATGTCCCGCGTCCCCTTCGTCTTCGCCTTGCGCGAGAAGTCCGAGAGGGAATTCACCCTCGACTCGTTCGACTTGAGCGTCCCGTCGAGGAGGACGCTCGTGTCCGCGCCGATCGCGGCCGCGCGCCGCTTCATGAACTCAACCAGCCGGGAATACCACTTCCCGACGTCCTTGTGCAGCTCCGAGACGGTGTTCTTCGACAGGGCCGCGCCCGGGCGCAGCACCGAGAGGAAGCTTCCGTCGTACATCTCCTTGAGCTCGTAGTCGTTCGCGCCTGGGTTGCAGACCCTCAGCACGGCGACGCTCCATATCTTCAGCGCCATGTCGTGCGGATAGACCGCCTGGAGGTCGGCGAGGACGTCCGCGAAGAGCCTGCTGCACAGCTCGGCGTTCGCCCAGTCCTTCAGATCCACTGCGGGCGGGGGCTTCGGCGCGAACGCCGGGTCGTCCCCCGTCGCGATGTACTTCCCGTCGCGTATGTGCCCGATCGTCGGGCCCTTTATGGGGATGTTGCGCTTGCCCTCGCGCCGGCAGCCGACGTATTGCCGCACGCCGTACAGGTTCTTGTCCTTGCCGTACGCGACGACGAAGGTGTTGCGCGGCCTCTTGACCGCCAGTATTGAACTTGGTATCGCCATGGGTGGTCTCCTTTGGTTTGCATAACCCTATTGTACCATAAAACGGGGTTATGCACAAGGGGGTAAAACGGGGGAAATGTCGATTCTGCCGCGACGGAGAAGGGCGATTTATTGGGGAATTCGCACGCCGCCCGTTGTCAGAATCGACGCGGAATCGACAGGGGAATTTGGCAAGACCGCCATAACGAACAAAAGCCGCCAAAGAGGCGGCCTTTGCTAAAGTTTTTGTATAACCCTACTACGTTGGGAAAGTTCTA
>JAFRPG010000066.1 GCA_017429265.1 Clostridia bacterium
AGCGAATCTCCAGCGGGGTTACGGTCATGACTACATTCTGAACGCGAACGCCCACACTTGGGAAATCCATCGGGGTATCGCAGATATAGATTTTTGTGGGTACGGAATGGAAAGATTTCGTGATCGTTGCAGTTTCCTTGTGATCAAAGTCAATGTCCACCTGCTCAGATGCCAGTTGTTCTTCTGTAATGGTCATCGGAAAATAGCTAAGCACTAGCGGCACATTCGCTTCTTGTGTTTCATCCCGAGTTTGGCATTCAAGATACCATGTATAGGTTCCATCCTCGTTTCGCATAAAATCGCTGGAACAATCATCCCATTCCACTTCGGCATTCAAATCGATTTCAGCCAAATGCCCATCATGCATTCTGAGCGCATACGCACCGATGCTCTCCCAATCCGTCTCTTCGTCTTCAGGGTTCAATGTTCTCCAGAACAAATCAGAGATTGGATCTTCCACAGACGAAGCCGGGCCAATCAGGAGTGTATTGACTTTGGGGACAATTTGAGCTGTCAGGCGGAGTATTTTTCCGTCAAAATAGGACTCCTGAAGCGTGCATCGGACGCTTTCGGTTTCGATGACTTCATTTTCCTTT
This sequence comes from Clostridia bacterium, assembly GCA_017429265.1. Taxonomy (GTDB): domain Bacteria; phylum Bacillota; class Clostridia; order Christensenellales; family Aristaeellaceae; genus RUG11272. The sequence goes on from JAFRPG010000066.1 coordinate 597, forward strand.
GTGATGCTCTCTTCATACTTGGGTGGAACATAGGCATTTGCGTGATCTCCGGCAAAGTTGATAATTCCCCAACTGTTCAGCGCCGCTGCAAGCGCAGCAGTCATAGAAACAACAATCAGAGCAATAACAAGAATGGCAGATGCAGAAATCTTTTTTACCACAGGTTCTTCTCCTTTCGCTTTTCGCGCAATCTGGTATTGCAGCGAAGGCGCTTCATCGATTCCTTTGGTGCAGTCATCGATCGCAGAACGAATGGCCTGCATCATCTCCAGATCACTTTTCATCGTCTTCGCCTCCTTCCAGTTCATCTCTGAGCTTTCGCTTTGCTTTGCCAATTCTGGTGGAGACTGCGGCCTCTGTCAGGTTCAGCATGCCGGCAATCTCCTTGATGGTGCAGCCCTCATAGAAATACAGCAGAACGACTTCCAGGTATTTGGGCTTCAGCTTCATGATCGCCATGGTCAGTGCAATATGCTCATCGCTCGGCGGGGATGCAGACAGCGTGGGCAGCTGGTCGATGGATACCCGATTATCAATGTACCGATACCAGGCGCTCCGCCTGTAGTCCCGGCAGCAGTTGATGGCGATCCGCATCAGCCAGGTTTTCTCACTGCTCTCTCCCCGGAAGGAATCAAGATTCCTGAAGGCTTTCAGGAAGGTCTCCTGCACCACATCCTCCGCGGCCGTGCGATCCCGCAGATAAATACAGCAGACGCGGAGCAAATCCTTCTCATATTGCCGTACCATTTGATCAAGTCGGTCTGCCGGGGTTTGATTCGGCGCCTGAATCATTCCCACCGCTCATCACCTCCTCAATCATTTAGACGATGGACAAAGCCAAAACTTAAATTTCTGCCTAAGGATTTTTGTTCATCATCCTGCTTCCTTTTTCTGGATTTCGGCTCTTGAGCCTGATTTGGCAACGAGACCTCTCCAGCAATATAGCACCTCAAATCTACGATGTCCATGATGTATCGATTGTACCTATGGCAAATGGCCTCACCAGGTTTCAGATCTGGTGAGGCCGTGCTGCAATTGAATAAACTTACGTTGTTACTCTTTGCTGAGCGGTATTGCTTCATCCATTCTGGGCTGCTGATCCTCATAGATGGGCACCAGCGTCAGGTTGTTCAAATCGTCAGTCGTATCGAACAGCACCTCAAACACCAGCTGGTTTTCCCCCGCCATCGCGATGCCCTGCACACCGTCTTCTTCGATCACCGCACCGTCCCGGCAGAGGGCCCAGCCTCCGATGATGTCGAGGTTCTCCGGGTTTTCCCAGGTGCCCCAGACCTGAATCCAGGATGCGGGGCAGGTGACAGTGATCTTCCCCCGCAGATCAATGCGGCCGGCAGTCAGTTCGACGGATGCGGTGTATTCGTGTCCTTTCCCGCTGCCGCGAAGATGGGTCAGGTCATGGTTCTGCCTCAGGGTGAATTCAAAGGAGGTCGTCTCGCCGCGCTCCGTGGCTTGCCGGTAGGTGGTGCCATCCTGGTACATGATGCTGCGATTCCGGTACAGCCGGGCCTGGAAGGTCAGGGTATCGCTCAGGCAGTCCTCCGGGATCTCACATTCCTTCCAGCCAATCACGCTTCCGTCTGCCTGGATGATATCGTCGCCGCCGATGATGTCCAGATAGGTGCCGTCAGCCAGACTCAGGTCGTCATGCAGGCCAATATCCGTGGTAGCAATCCACCGCTGCCCGCTTCCGTCCAGCTGCAGAATCGCCTGCTGCCGTTCGGGGATGTCGCTGATCATTGTTTGTGCGGCAATCATATCCGGTTCTTCCCAGCTCCAGCTGATAGTCTCTTCCGGTGCTCCCTCGTGCAGCTCCGTTGCGTTCCAGCTTCCGCTCATCCGGTACGCGATGAACACACGATTTCCTTCAAAGTACGCCTGTTCAATCCGGATCGTGATGCCGTCTTCTGTTGTCCATTCCCTGCCGATGGGTTCCGCAAACTGGTCCACAGCGGACAGCCTGCTGTCCCCGCGGGGATCGTGCGAGAGCTGATCAAACAGCCCAAGTCCGGCAGCCAGCGCGCCGGTGACTGCGACCACAATCAGCGCAATGGCAATGATGACGGTTGCAGATACTCTCTTTACCACAGGTTCTTCTCCTTTCGCATTCGCAAGAACCCGCTGCGTGAGCCATGGATCTTCCTGCAAGCCCGAAAGTGTGGCTTTCATCGCCGACTGGACTGTCTCCTGTTCCTCATGCAGGGTCATGATCATCACTTCCTTCCAAGGCGCGGCGCAGCTTTTTTCTTGCGCGGTTCAGCCGGCTGCTGACTGCCTGATGGGTAATCCCCAACGCGTCAGAAGCCTCCTCATACGTCATACCCTGAAGCCAGCACAGCAGTGCGGCTTCCCTCAGCTTCACCGGCAGGTTCATCACAGCGATTGTCAGGCCTTCGCTCTGCTCATCTGCCGGTTCGGCAGCCTCCGCAATCATATCCGGGGTGATGCTCCGGTCCACATGGCGGAACCAGCCGGTTCTGCGCAGATCCTTGCATGTGTTGATCGCGATCCGGTTCAGCCAGGTCTGCTCCGAGGCATCACGCCGAAATGATCCCAGATTCCGATAGGCTTTGATAAAGGTTTCCTGTACAGCATCCTTTGCCAGTTCCTCATCATGCAGATAAGCATAACACAGCCGAAGCAGGTGAAGCTGATACAGGCCGACCATCCGCTCAAGCTCTTTTTCCAGACTGTCAGGGCCTTTGACAGTTTCCATGGCGGCCTCACCACCTTTCACCCATTAGACGACAGATTCTTGTTTTTTGCAATATCAAGGGATATAATCTCATAAAGTTATTTGCTTTTCCATCCGGGAACAAAGGATTCCGGCCTGTCACAGTTTCCGATGAATGCAGATTTGGCCGCTGCATCATGAAAGAAAAGGTTCGCCTCGCTCGTCTGTATAGATGGAAGATAAGCCGGAACGCCCGACAGGGGTCAGGAAGGAAGGACCATCATAATGAAGAAAATGATTCTCTGGGTCATTGCCCTGATGCTGGTATTGATCAGTGCTTCAGCGTTGGCAGACGCAGGGGATGAAGCATTGATCACAGACATCCTCTGTCAGGCAGGCATCACCGAGCCTATCCGGCTCTCACAGTGGGGCGACACGGCAGTCTGCTTCGCCGAGACGGATGGCGTCAAAAGGCTGGTCCTTCTGGAACACCATGACGGCGCGTGGCAGATCGTGATCGACAATCCCACCGCCCTGTTTCAGGACAGGGATTGGCCGCAGCTCCTGCTGGACAGCGACAACGCCGTGTTCTGGACCTACATGCTGTCAGATCAGGAGATCGTGCGCTATCACAGCAGCCGGAACACGGACGGCAGCTGGAATCCGGTGGATCAGTACTTCTCCGACAGCGGCTTCGGTGAATACGCCCATGTCTGGAGCACCCTGTGGGACGACGCCCACGGCGGGGAGATCATTCGCACGTTCGGCATGTACAGTGAGGATGACAACGACCACGGCATCCAACTCATGGAGGTGCTTCCCGCCACCTGGATGGCGGACTGCGTCACGCTGGATGCTTTCGACGTCTCGCGCTTCCCGACCATGTTCATGGCGGCAAACGACTTTTTCGCATCCGAGAACGAGCGCTTCTTCCGGGACGCCGCCGGAGTCCTGATGTCGGAATACACCTTCGTCAAGGGCATGCTGAAAAACGGCGCTATGCAATTCCTGATGGAGAAGCCGGACGGCAGCCGGGTGTATGTCATCTGTGAGTACATGAGCCACCGGGCCGTGAACCTGATTGAGAGCACGCCGCTGCCCGCCGGCACGGTGCTGGGGTACGAGAACTTCACCGACAGCCTGCGGATCGACGGGCGCTGCGTGACGGTTCAGCTGCTCTGGTCCGGCAAGGCCGGGCTGGAGTACATCTACGATGACGGCGCCCGGGCCGAAGAATCGGGAGGCTTCCTATTCTTCGGCGACAGAACGGTCTGGGACGGTTCAGTGGTGCCGGTACAGACCATCCTCTACGGCGACCATCCCTGGGACGACATTACGGAAATCGACTGGAACAGCCTGCCCCACACCCTGGACACAGCTGCGGCGCGGATGGACTCCGGTCCGTACGCGATGGTGGTCAATCCCAACCCCGCCGACCGCCTGCACCTGCGGGAGCGCGCGGACAAGGGCAGCCGCTCCCGGGGCAAGTATTACACCGGGACCCCGGTCGGTGTCAGCGCGCAGGACGGCGACTGGACGCAGGTGACATTCGGCGATTGGAACAGCTGGGTTCATGGATACATGATGAAGCGCTACCTGACCTTCGGGCAGGCCGGAGACGCGCTGTATCTGGATGTATCGCGCATGCCGCAGCTGTCCCCGGCAGGCGAAAAGCTGAAAGTCTACAGGGAACCGCAGATCGGCGATTACACCTGGCACATGAACGCGGATTGGAGTACCATGAAGGTCATCGGCGTGATCGGGGACGAATGGTACCACGTCTGGTTCCCGGCCACCGGAGAGTATGGGTTTGTGCGGCAGAGTGACCTGACGGCGGGGAATGGGTGACGATATGTGAACTTTTCGGAAGACGGTCAGCTGGACGCGTGGACGGATATGGTTTATATCGACGCCAGCGGACAGTTTATTCTCGGCATCCATGCCGATGGTAGTCCTGATATGATTGGCTCCTACCGGTATAATCCCTGAAAAGCAAGTATTGGGAAGGACCTGTGACGGAGGTTGTACGTATGAAAAGGTTTGTTTCGATTCTTCTTTCCCTTCTGCTGATCGCAGTCTGTGCGATCTCTTTCGCAGATGAAGTGCCGTTGGTCACCATGGAAAACGTACGGGAACACAGCGGCTATGTGTGGCGCAAAGAAATCCCACATTATAACGGAGCGGTGGAGCAGGGCTTTCGGCCGCTTGCCATGGATCCGGCGGAGGCCTTTCAGCGCCTGCGGGACGCCTATGACCGGGGTCAGGATGATGCGACCCGCGAGCTGCTTCAATCCTGGGGCATCGAGATGGAGCCCTGCGGAGCGCCTGTGCTTCGGGAGCTTATCAGCCAGGCAGACCTTCAGCATCATGAGAATTCAGATATTTCAACCGAGAATGTGCCGTTGGTGCAGCTCATCAGCTTTTCCGGATGGGGCTGGGGTGAAGAAGGAACCCTGATCTTTGTGGAGCAGTGGTCCGATTGGTATCTGTGGGACTACATGCCCTGTGCGTGCGAGGATTTCCGCCTCTGCGGCACCGATCATGGAACAATCGTTTATCTGGAGTTCAGCATGATCGGGCATGGGACGGGATGCTATGTCAGATGCATGGACGTGTATCATCTGCAGACGCGAAAAATCGAGGCGGGCTATACAACCTACGGATACGAAGTATACCAGGATTCAGGCATCCAGGCATACGGCTCGGCCTGCTATGCCAGAGATGGTGTGCACATTTTCCGGCAGCTTTCGCCGCTGGCATTTGACGAAACGCAGAATGAATATGTGCCGACAGGCGTCATTCTGGATGTATTTGATTACGGCATCGACGAACAGGGACACCTGGAGCGGAGAGAGTAAGTGATGCTGAGTGATGCCAAGGAGGACTGATCCCTTGAAATCCAAAGTGGTATGAAAGATCGCCAACATGGAACAGCTCCCGCAGGACGTTTGCCTTGTGGGAGCTGTGTTGTATAGATGTTTGCAATATCATTTTTCAAGAGATCATCTGAAAATGCCTTAGAGCTTCCTCAATGGCTTTCTCTTTTTCCGGCGGGCATTGCGGTATGTGATCGCCTTCCGTCTTTGGCTTGTTATAACAATCCCGTTCGATGATACCATGCTTTGCCTTCAACTGGGCAATGTACAAATGCGAAACCTTCAGTCCCGTACGCTCAAGCACATAGGTTTTGATTTCCTCATAGGTGGCCTTGGTTTCTGCTTTTGTCACATCCAACTCGGTCATATTAAGATCCAATGTCGATATGTGGTGCAGACCTTACTTTGGACAATAAGCAAACCGTCTCCACCCCGCTGGTCCAGCAGAACATGTCCACCGGCTGAACCTCATCCACCTGCCAGCCGAGATCACGCAGGAGGCCGGCGTCGCGGGCGAGGGTGTCCGGATTGCAAGAAACATAGACGATCCGGGACGGGGCGGCGGCATCCATCGCGCGGATGACAGCTTCCTCCAGACCCTTGCGCGGCGGATCGACCACCAGCACATCGGGGCGAAGACCGTCCGAGACGAGCTTCGGCAGCAGGTCCTCCGCCGCGCCGCAGAGGAACTCCGCGTTCGTGATGCCGTTGGCGGCGGCGTTCGCACGGGCATTGTCAACGGCCTGGGGAACGATCTCGATGCCGATCACCCGGTGGCAGTGGGCAGCCATCGCCAGGGAGATCGTCCCGGCGCCGCAGTACACATCGCAGACCAGATCGCCGGGCTTCAGGCCGGCAAAGCGGATGGCCGTGCCGTAGAGGACCTCCGTCTGCTCCGGGTTGACCTGGAAGAAGGCTGCCGGGGAGATCCGGAACTCCAGACCGCACAGACGGTCGGTCAGCTCACCCGCCCCCGCGAGCGTGCGGTATTCCGGGCCGAGGATCACGTTGGTCTGCGCGGGATTGGTATTCAGCACGACCCCGACGGCGCCGGCGTCGGTCAGCGCCCGGGCCAGCTCCCGCTCGTGGGGGAGGCGCCGCGTGCCTGCAACGACGCAGGCGAGGGCTTCCCCGCGGCGGTTGACGCGGACGACGAGGTGGCGGATCAGCCCCGTGCCGGTCTCCTCCTGCCAGGGTTCGATCCGGTGGAGGCGCATCCAGGCGAGCAGGGCGTCTGCGATGGCGGATGCGGGCGGCATCGCGTTGGGGCATGCGCCGACGGGCACGATGTGATGGCTCCGGGGCGCATAGAAGCCGACGACCGGCGCTTCCGCCGTGCCGCCGACGGGCAGGGAGGTCTTGTTCCGGTAGGCCGACGGATGCTCCATGCCGATGACGGGCGGAACGTCCGCATCGATGTGCGCGATGCGCCGGAAGCAGTCGGCGACCTGCTGCCGCTTGGCCTCGAGCGTCGCCTCATAGCGCATATGGCGCCCGCTGCAGCCGCCGCAGCGCGGATAGGCAGGGCAGTCCGGCGCGACCCGGTCGGGGGAGGGCGGACCGACCGGCTTCTCCAGCCGTCCGAAAGCGTACCGGGTCTGCGCTTTGACGATGCGGACCTCCGCCGTCTCTCCGGGCAGCATTCCCGGCACGAAGACGGCCATGCCGTCCGAGCGGCAAACGCCCTCGAGTTCCGCGCCGAGCCGTTCGCACGACAGGGTCAGGACTTCGTTTTTGCGCATCTCGATCCTCTGCCTTCCTTTTTTCGGTTTGTGTGAAGGGGTCGCGGAAATTATAGAACACGCGGGCGGGAAAGTCAAACCGTGTCCGCGCGTTAGCTTGCCATCCGGCCGACTGCGTGGTATACTGTCTCAGAACAGTCACATCAGAGAATCAAATGAATATGGAAGAGGTGTCCGATTATGATCCAGATCCAGGCGAGGATCCCGCGCTCCGATATGATCCGCTGCGCGCTGTGCGCCAACGCCCCCTGCGACACGGCCTGCGCCAGGCTGAAGCCATCCGATCTCCTGCGCCATGTGTGGTTCCTCAACGAGCAGTGCGCCGCTCAGTCGCTTCCGGAGAAGAATCCCTGCCTGACCTGCAGCGCGCCCTGCGAGCGGGCCTGCGTCCGTGCCGGCGAGGTGCACATCCACGACCTGATCAACCGTCTCTACTATCAGGTGAAGCTGGATGCGGAGACGCCTCTGCCCGCCGACGAGAGCCGCCTGCAGTGCGAGCTGTGCGGCATCCCGCTGGAGAATCCTTTCCTGCTGTCCTCCTCGGTGGTGGCCAGCACCTATGACATGTGCGCAAGGGCCTTCGAGGCCGGATGGGCGGGCATCTGCTTCAAGACGATCAACTCCATGGACATCCATGAGGCGTCGCCGCGCTTCTCTGCCGTCAGCGGCAGCGACGGCGGCATCATCGGATTCAAAAACATCGAGCAGCTCTCCGACCACAGCGTGACGGAGAACATGGAAGTTTTCCGCCGCCTGAAGGCGAACTACCCGAACAAGTTCATCCTCGCCTCCATCATGGGACAGAACGAGGAGGAGTGGGGGACCCTCGCAAAGCTGTGCGAGGAAAACGGCGCGGACGCGGTGGAACTCAACTTCTCCTGCCCCAACATGGCAGAGGGCGGCCTCGGCAGCGATATCGGACAGGTACCGGAACTGGTGGAGCGGTTCACCGCCGCGGCAAAGCGCGCGTGCTCGATCCCGGTCCTCGCCAAGCTCACGCCCAACGTGGCCTCGATGATCCCCATGGCCGAGGCGGCCAAACGCGGCGGGGCAGACGGCATCGCCGCCATCAACACGATCAAGTCGGTCGTGGGCGTCAACCCCCACACCTATGTGTCGGCCCCGGCGGTGCACGGCCGGAGCGCCGTGGGCGGCTACAGCGGCAATGCGGTCAAGCCCATCGCCCTGCGCTTCGTCTCCGAGATGGCGCAGGAGGATTCCCTGAAAGGCCTGCACATCTCCGCCATGGGCGGTGTGGAGACCTGGCAGGACGCGCTCGAGTTCATCCTCATGGGCGGCGGCACGATCCAGGTCACGACCGCCGTCATGCAGTACGGCTACCGGATCATCGACGACCTGAAAGCCGGCCTCAACCTCTATCTGGCGGAGAAGGGATTTGCGAGTGTGAAGGAGGCTGTGGGCCTAGGCCTCGACAGCCTGAGTGCCACCACCGACGTGCTGGAGCGGGACACGGTAGTCTTCCCGGCCTTTGACCGCGAACGCTGCATCGGCTGCGGCCGCTGCATGATCTCCTGCGCCGACGGCGGCCATCAGGCCATCCGGCTGGATTCCCGCCGCAAACCCGTCCTCGACGGCAAAAAATGCGTCGGCTGCCATCTGTGCGTGCTGGTCTGCCCGCAGCGGGCCATCAGCCCGCGCACCAAGCGGATCGTGCGCAAAAAGGCGTAAACGGGCAGAATGCACAAAAGCGCGGACAGCTTTCCGCTTCCACAATGGGAGAAGGGTTGCCCACGCTTTTTCGCTGCGCGGAATCAACGAACACGGATACAGTCCGCGTCCGGAAGACCGAAGGCCGTGAAGTATGCGTTTTCCAGCGGGATCCAGCGCGTGCGGAACATCTCCATGGACGCGGGCGATTCCCGCCGCAGGAGGCGCTCCGTCCGCACATCCTCCGGGGTGTCCGCGAACAGCCGCAGATCCGCGTATGCCCGCAGGGCCGGGAGATTGCAGTAGCTGCCCTCGAGGAGCAGCACCGGCCGGTCGGGCAGGGTCTCCGGCGGCAGCAGGCAGTCCGCATGGCAGTCGTAGCGGCGGAAGACCGGCGCTTCCCCCGCTGCCCACGGGGCCAGCACTTCGGCGGCGATGCGCTCGCAGTCACAGTTGCCGCCGGGGACGGCGAGGCGCTCCGGCGTCTTCTGCGCGTGCGGGATCACGAAGTCGTCCGTATGCAGCACGGCGGCATCGCAGATCTCGGCCAGTTTTTGCGCGATCGTGGTCTTGCCGGAGGCGCATGGACCGTCGAGCGTGACCGTGACGCGCTTTTTCTCCCGCTTCAGCCGGGCGATCCGGCAGACGGCCTCTGTCAGCGGCATCCAGTCGGCTCCGATCACCCGGTAGGCCGGGCGGTATGCGGCGCGATAGGCTTCCGAATGGGAGGGGAGCCATACGGGGTCCTCCAGACATGCGAGGACGCCCCGCAGATCCGGCAGCTTTTCCGCTTCGGCGATCGCCAGGCAGACGTTGGCGACCTCCTGCCTCGTGTGCGCGGAGGAGGGCGCGGAGAGCATCAGGCGCGCGATGTCCCGCGTCGCAAGGCCCTCCGCCATGGCGCGGCGCAGGTTCAGCCGGCACCAGTCTGGGCCGACGGGCTTGGTCAGCGGCTCCTCGGGGTCCGGCTGCAGGGCGGACATCTCGCCGGTCAGATAAGACTCGACCTGCTCTGGGCTGCCGAGAAGATGCCCCACGCCGAGCAGGGCCTGGAAGATGTACTTGACGATGTCTTCCGCCCCGGCGGCCGGGTGGGAAGCCAGGTGCGCCCGCAGGTGCCCCCGAACGGCATCGGTGAGGGCCTGATCTGTCATGACCGGATAGACCTCCAATCGGGATATCTGTCTGATGAGAAAACCCGCCCGGGGAGGCGGGCAGGGCAGCGGTTACGGTTCTGCCGGCGCTTCGGACGGCGGCGCGGCGGGACCCATGTACTGCACGCAGAGCATGGTCAGGTCGTCGAACTGCTGGGCATTGCCGACAAAGCCGGCGACGGACTGCCGGACGGCGCCGAGGATCTCCTCGGGCGTGCCGTCCTCGCGGCTGCGCAGGGCCTCGACCATGCGCTCCGCGCCGAACATCTCCTCGTTGGCATCGGTCGCCTCGGGCACGCCGTCCGTGTAGACGAAGACCCGGGCGCCCGGCTCCAGCTGCAGTTCGTACTCGCGGTAGCGGATGCCTTCCATGCCGCCGATGACGAAGCCGTGCCGGTCCTTCAGCAGGTCGAAACTGCCGTCGGGATGCTTCACGGCGGGGTACTCGTGGCCCGCGTTGGCGGCGACGAGCCGGCCGGTGGAGATCTCCAGCACACCCAGCCAGACCGTGACGAACATCTCCTCCGGGTTCCGGCTGCAGATCTCCGCATTGACGGCGGTCAGGATCTTCGCCGGGCTCTGCTCGTGCATGGCCACATGGTGGATCAGGGCGCTGGCCAGCATCATGAACAGGGAGGCCGGAACGCCCTTGCCGGATACGTCACCGATCACGAGGCAGAGGTGGTCGTCATCGATCAGGAAGAAGTCGTAGAGGTCGCCGCCGACCTCCTTGGCCGGGGTCATGGAGGCGTAGAGGTCGAACTCGTGCCGGTCGGGGAAGGGCGGGAAGGTCTTGGGAAGGGTGTTGGCCTGGATGCGGGTGGCGAGAGCCAGTTCGGTGGAGATGCGGGCCTTCTCCAGTTCCAGGGCGCGCCGCTCCCGGGCCGCCACCCGATAGTGCCAGGCGAGGGCCGCGAGGAAGAGGATCAGCACCCCGAGCGGGATCCAGGTCACATGCAGGACGATCCCCAGCGCGTACACGACGTAGGTGGCGATCAGGCTGAGAACGATCACTCCGGCGCAGACAGCCACGCCCGGGGCGACCTTCAGCCGGATGAAGAACCAGGCCGCAACGGCGCAGACAACGAACAGCACCGCCAGCTGCGCGGGGTTCCTGGCCTCGCGCTTATAGTTGTTTTCCAGGAGACACTGGATGACGTTGGCGTGGTACTCCACGCCGAGCATCTGGGCGCCCTTGTCGATGGAGGTGAAGAAGGCGTCCCCGAGGCTCGCCGCATAGGGGCCGATCAGGACGATCTTTCCCGTCCACTGTGCGGGATCCAGCTCCTCGTCGATGAGCATGCGGAGGGAAGCGCCGTTGTTGAAGCTGCCCGGCCGCCCGGCGTAGGGGATATAGTAGAAGGGAATGCTGCCGGCCGTGGGCGGCGGCGTCAGGGTCTTGCCCTGCTTTTCGCAGAGCATCTCCGCGAGCTTCCAGGCGAAGGAGGGAACCTTCTTCCCGTTTGGCTCAAGGTAGAGGATGGCGTGGCGCATGATGCTGTCGGAGTCGGGCATGATGTTGATCTGCGCCTGCTCCGAGGCTTCGCGCAGGGCGTCGTAAGGCTCCGTGTAGCCGATGATTTTGCTGGTGTACTTGTCAAACTCCACCTGGCTGGCGGTGACCACGCAGCCGAGCTGTTTGGCGGCCATGGCCAGGTAATTGTCGACCCCCTCATTCGTGCTTCCGCCGAAGGTGACGTCCAGACCCACCGCCGCGGGCAGGTGATCCGGGTCGGAGGCGAGGGTCATCAGGGCGTCGGCGATGTACATCCGGTAGCTGGTGCCGAAGGGCCCGAGCTGCGTCAGCGTATCCTCGTCGATGCCGATGATCAGGATGTCCTCGGAGGTGGCACGGGGATGCTGGAACAGGGCGTCCTGAGCCGTCCTGTCCAGCCAGTTCAGCGCGCCCACCCCGACTGCGACGGTTATCGCGAGTGCCGCAGCGACCGAGATCAGGAGCTGCAGCGGCGTTTTCCATCCGGATTTCATGGCGATCCCTCACATTCGCAGTCGGGTTGGGTGTGGTGTGTCTCCGGCACTACGGCGCGGAATTGATGATGACCTGGCCTGTGTACGAGACGGTGAAGTTGGACGCGCTTCCGCCGGAGAAGCTTGCGGTGCCCTGCAGCTTGTAGTTCCCCGGGGTTTGCTCGCCGTCATATCCGCCATAGGAAACCGTGAGGGTCTCCCCGGTATAAAGGTTGAAGGTCAGGATGCCGTCCCCGTTGGACGACGGGCTGACGGTCGTGCCTTCATACGGGCCGTTCCGGTAGGTGAGTTCCGGTGTGTACGGACCGGTGGTGTAGTGCAGGGTGTCTTCACTGTCGTAGTATCCCGTGAAGCCGCCCAGGAAGACCTGCAGCTGCAGCCGCTCGATGGTCAGCGTGCCAAGGTCCTCCGTGATCGTGTAGTTGGCCGGATCGGCGCTGCCCCACTCGATGGAGTAGCCCCGGGTCACTTCGCCCGCATCGGTGATGGTAGTCCCGTCGATATCGACATAGACGTCCTCCTCGACGAACGTACCGATGACGGTGGGCCGGTCCGTGCTCTCGGGCAGGGGCAGGCCGTCGTAGACCTTGGTCTCCGGCTGTGTCCTGATGGTGATGGCGAGCGGCTTGATCGTGTGGGTATTGCCGGTGTAGGAGATGATGTAGTTGGATGCGGCGCTGCCGGTTACGGTGGCGGAGGCGCTGAGCGTGTAGGTGCCCGCCGCCGTCTCGGAGGGGGCGTTGACAGCCACCCGGACCGTATCCCCGTTGGGGAGGGTGAAGGTGACGTCGCCGTGGGAGGTGGGCGTGGTCTGAGACCCGGACACAGTTTCGCCCGCGTGATCGCCGTTGCCGCAGGTCATGGTCGGATTGTTGAGGTCGACCATCGTGCCGTAGTCAACGGTCATCCCGTGCAGGTTGGCGATCAGCCGGAGGGGCTCCACGGTCAGTGTGCCAAGGTTCTCCGTGATGGTGTAGTTGGACGCGCTGCCGGAGAGCCAGGTGATATCGTACACATTGTCCACCGAACCCGCATCCCAGATGATGCCGTTCGGGGAAACGTCCACCTCGTCCGTGCCCATCAGACCGGTGACGGTCTTCTCGCTGCTCGTGAGCGGGTTGCCGCTGAAGACCGCGGACTTGGAGCCTGTTGCGATCGTCAGCGGGGCGGGTGTGATCGTCACGGTGCCGTCCGTGAGGGTGGGCTGGTAATTGTCGGCTCCGCTCACGGACGAGAGGGAGAGGTAGCAGTTGTGGGTGCCGACGTCCTTTCCGCCGCCTTCGACCAGGAGCCGGAATTCCGCGCCGTCGGTGAACTCGACCGTCCAGCTGTTCTCCGAGCTCTGATAGACCGAAGCCCCTTCCACGCCGGACACAGTCACGCTGCCGACCTGGTTCTGCCCGTTGTAGACGCGGGTGCCGGAAACCGTGAAGGTGATCGGCCTGCTGTTGACGGTCAGGGTGCCGAGCTCGTCCGTCACCGTGTAGTTGGCGCTGTTGACGGAGCCCCAGTCGATCGTGTATTCGTTGTCGACAGTCCCCGCTTCGGTGACGGAGGAGGTGGTGACGGTAATGGCGTCGCCGCCGGCCAGGCCCGTCACGGTGGCCTCGCCGCCCTCGAGCGGCGAACCGTCATAGGTCTTGCTGAGGGTCGGCGTGCTGATGGTCAGCGGAGCCGGGTTCACCGTGAGCGTGCCGCTGACGGTCTCGGTATGGACGCAGTCCGTCACATCGACCTCGCTGCCGTCGTCCAGCGTCTTGTAGATGTGGATCTCCGCAAAGCCTACCTCGCCGCTGCCGGCATCGGTCCGGCTGCCGGAGAGGACGGCCTCGTGCCGGTACCCGCTACTCAGGTATCCGTCGAACGTGTATCCGCTGCCGGTCAGCGGCGTGCCGTCATAGGTCTTGCTCGCGGACGTGGCGGTAAAGGTGTAGGTCCTGTCGTCCTGCGCGATCAGAAGTGTGGTTTCCTCCAGCGTGATATAGTAGTTGGCCGCGCTGCCAGAGGTGAAGGTGTAGGTGCAGGTCAGCGGGTACTCGCCGATCTCGGTTCCGCCGCCCGTGACCGTGACCTCGGTCACGTCGCCGCCGTCCCAGGCGATGCGCCACTGGGTCGCACTCAGCTTCGTCACCTCAAACTCATCATACTCGTGGCCGGTGTACACGTGGAATCTGGCGCCGTGGAACGTCCCGTCATACATGTAGACCGTGTTGTCACCGACGTACCGTTCGCCGCCCGCAAGATAGAACTCGACGTCGAGGGGGCAGATACAGGGCTCGTTGTTCGTGTAGGCGATGTCGTAGTTCTCCGCCTTTCCGGCGAGCATCGTGGCCGTGGGGATCAGCTCATACGTGCCGACTTCCGTACCGATTCTGTCCGAATCCAGCTGCACCTGTCCGCCGCCGGTCAGGTTGTAGACGGCCGTCCAATGGCCGTCTGTCGTATCCTCGCTGACCTTCTCGACCGCCCCGCCGCCCGCGTAGGTGCCGCTGGTATCGTACGGCACCGCCTGGGGATGATAGTGGAAGAATTCGTACATGTAGCTGCAGTCGAGGTCAAACAGGACCCCGAGCGGCGTGACGGTCAGGGTGCCGAGCTCCTCGGTCACGGTGTAGTTGTCCGGATTGACGGAGCCCCAGCTGATGGTATAGGTGTTGTCCGTGCTGCCCGCGTCGGTGATCGTGCCGGCGGCGGTGATCGTCACCTCGCCCTCATCGGTGCTCAGCAGGCCGGTGATGGACGCTTCGCTGACGGTCAGCGCGGTTCCGTCAAAGGTCTTGCTGCCGGATCCGGTACTGACTGCAGCCGCGATGGGCTGGATGGTCACCGTGCAGGACGGCGCGGAGGCCGTATAGTTGCCGGCGGCCGTCTCCGTATTGAACGACAGCGTGCCGGTCACGCTGTGGGTCCCCGCATCCCGCGCCAGGCCTGAGAGGGTCAGCGTCACGGTGTCCGTGCTGAAGAGTTTGTAGGTCAGGACCGCGGTG
>JAFRPG010000030.1 GCA_017429265.1 Clostridia bacterium
CACGGAAAGTTCGGGAAAACCATATGGGAGAGGGTTCGCGCTCTGCGGAGCGCGCCAGGGGCTTTCCGATCGCCCCTGGACCCTTCGGGATCGACTCTTTCTTGTTTGGCATTTTGTAAAGCAATGTTGATAAACGAACCTTACATTGCCAAAGCCTTTCTTAACGGGACGGCCCCGAAGGAGTCCAGAGGGCGATCGGAAAGCCCTCTGGTGCGCCCGCAGGCGCATCCCCTCATCAACGAAGTTTCCCTTACGAAACGTGAAGAGCCGTTATTTTGCGCGGGAAAAGGAAAATACTTGCGCTTCCCGATTGCCCCCGCCCGCAGGATATGCTACAATAGGGCAAGCGGCAGACAGCCGCCATCCGGAAGAATATTGTAAATGGAGGAAACCGCCATGCAATTCGGTCATTTCGACGAAGCCAGACGCGAGTATGTCATCACCGATCCCCGCACCCCCATGCCCTGGGCCAACTACCTGGGTTCCCCCGCCTACGGCGCCATCGTGACCCAGAACGCCGGCGGCTACTCCTTTGTCAAGTCCGGTGCCGCGGGCCGCATCCTGCGCTACACCTTCAACCAGTTTGACGAGCCCGGCCGCTACATCTACCTGCGCGACGAGAGCGACGGTGACTTCTGGTCCGCCTCCTGGCGCCCGGTGGAGAAGCCCCTCGACGCGTATAGGACGATCACCCGCCACGGCACCAGCTACACCGAGATCGAGTCCGCCTACAGGGGCATCGAGAGCAAGGCGCTCTATTACGTCCCCATGGACGCGACCCACGAGGTCTGGCGCCTGAAGGTGAAGAACACCGGCGACACGCCCCGGAAGATCGGCGTCTTTGCCTACTGCGAGCTGACCACCGAGTCCTTCTACACCCAGGACCTGGTCAACCTCCAGTACACCCAGTTCATCACCACCACCACCTTCAGCCGCGACCACATCATCCAGCACATCAACCAGTTCGTCGGCGTGAATGAGGACGGCGAGAACGGCCGCGAGCGCTTCTTCGGCCTGGCGGGCGCGCCTGTCGTCAGCTACACCGGCCGCCGCGAGCGCTTCCTCGGCACCCACCGCTTCGACAAGCCCCAGGGCGTGCTGAACGGGAAGCTCGACGACTCCCTCAACTTCAACGGCAATCCCTGCGGCGCCCTGCACACCGTGCTGGAGCTTGCCCCCGGCGAGGAGAAGACCGTCGCCTTCCTGCTCGCCCAGAAGGGGGAGAAGGCCGCCCGCGCCCTCCTCGACGCCTACGCGGACACCGACGCCGTCGTCAGCGCCGAGCTCAAGGCCCTGATCGACTACTGGCACGGCGAATTGAACAACCTCGCCGTGAAGACCCCCGACGCCGACTTCAACTGCATGGTGAACACCTGGAACGCCTTCCAGTGCTTCACCACCTTCGTGTGGAGCCGCGCGGCGTCCCTGATCTACTGCGGCGAGCGCAACGGCTACGGCTACCGCGACACTGTGCAGGACATCCAGGGCATCATCCACCTCGACCCCGCGATGGCCAAGGAGCGCATCAAGTTCATGCTCTCCGGCCAGGTGCACCACGGCGCGGGCCTGCCGCTGGTGAAGTTCACCCACAACCCCGGCCACGAGGACACCCCCGAGCAGGAGAGCTACGTCAAGGCCACCGGTCACCCCAAGTACCGCGCCGACGACGCTATGTGGCTCTTCCCGACCGTGTACAAGTATGTGTCGGAGACCGGCGACAAGGCCTTCATGGACGAGGTCATCCCCTTCTGCGACTATGACGAGGGGACGGTCACCGAGCACCTGAAGCGCGCCATCAACTTCACGATGCATCACCTGGGCGGCCACGGCATGCCCGCCGGCCTCCACGCCGACTGGAACGACTGCCTGCAGCTGGGCGCCAACGGCGAGACCTCCTTCGTGGCCTTCCAGTTCTACTATGCGCTGAACCTCCTGGCCGAGCTGATGCCCGACCGCCCGGAGAACGACGAGTACCGCGCCTGGCTGAAGGCGACCGCCGCCGACCAGCTGGAGAAGATCAACAAGTGGTTCTGGGAGGACGACCGCTTCCTGCGCGGCTACAGCCAGGAGGGCATGGTCATCGGCTCAAAGAAGGACCCCGAGGCCTCGATGTGGATGAACCCGCAGTGCTGGGCCGTCATCTCCCGCGGCGGCACGGCGGAGCAGAACGAGAAGGCTATGGAGAGCGTCCACCGCGAGCTGAACACCCCCAACGGCATCGAGCTGATGGCCCCCTGCTACAAGAAGCACTACTTCGAGGGCGCGGCCATGAAGCTGTTCAACCCCACCACCAAGGAGAACGGCGGCATCTTCTGCCAGCCCCAGGGCTGGGCGATCCTGGCCGAGAGCCTGCTGGGCCACGGCAACCGGGCCTTTGAGTACTTCAAGGAGTCCTGCCCCGCCGCGTACAACGACCGCGCCGAGATCCGCGAGGTGGAGCCCTACGTCCACAGCCAGTTCATCGAGGGCCATGAGACGCCCCAGCCCGGCCGCGCGCACGTGCACTGGCTGACCGGCACCGCCTCCACCGTGATGGTGGGCATGGTGGAGGGCATCCTCGGCCTGCGTCCGACCCCCGACGGGCTGAAGATCGCCCCCGCGATCCCCGCGGAATGGGACGGCTTCACGATGGACAAGACCTTCCGCGGCAAGCGCCTGCACATCACCGTGGACAACAGCGCGCACCGTGAGGGCTTTGCGGGCAAGGTGCTGGTGAACGGCACCGAGATCCCCGGCGGCCTGCTGACGGACGACGTCCTCAGCGACGGCTGCGAGGTCACCGTCGTCATGTAAGTGTCACACCGGAAGGCTCCCGGCCGCGGGGGCCTTCCTTCCATTCATCAAAGGAGGCCCGGAACCATGAAAAAGCTGCTCTTTGCCCTGCTCTGCCTGACCCTCTGCGCCCTGTGTGCCTGCGCCTGCGCGGATGAGGGGACCTTCGGGGATTTCAAGTATTACTATTTCAGCAGCGGCACCGCCTGGATCACCGAATACACGGGCAGCGGCACGGAAGTCGTTTTCCCGGCGGAGATCAACGGATACAAGGTGGTCTGCCTCAGGACCGATGGATCGAAGAACGGGACGGTGCAGAAGGTCACCATCCCCGCGTCTGTCACCACGTTCCATTCGAGTAACCCGTTTGAGAGATACGAAGCCCTGCAGGAGATCGCGGTCGCACCCGACAACGAGACCTTTGCGGCCGTGGACGGCGTGCTGTTTGAGAAAGCGAAGAAAGCCCTGGTTTCTTATCCGAGAGCCAAGGAAGGCGAGTCCTACGAGATCCGCGAAGGGATCAAAGAGATCGGGCGGTATGCGTTTCACGGCAACCTCCATCTGCAACGGGTCGTGATCCCCGGCACCGTCGGCAAGATCGGGCAAGGCGCATTCAATTCCTGCAAGGCGCTGACGGAAACCGTCATCGGGGACGGTGTCACCTTGATCGACGCCCGGGCGTTTTCCAACTGCGACGCATTGACGGCGGTCACGATCCCCGGCAGCGTGACGAAAATCGAAGACGCGGCTTTTTCCGATTGCGGCGCGCTGACGGAAGTCACGATCCCCGGCAGTGTGGAGACTGTCGGCGCTTATGCCTTCGACCTCTGCGACGGACTGAAGCGTGTTGCCTTCGGGGAAGGTGTGAAGGAGATCGGAAAGAACGCATTCTACTGCTGCAACAGCTTGACCGACGTCTCACTTCCCGGCAGCCTTGCTACGATCGGAGACGAGGCGTTTGGCAGCTGCTTAAGCCTCACGGAGATCGCGATCCCGGACAACGTGACTCTCGGGAACGGTGCTTTCAGTGGCTGCGAAAAGCTTTTGACGGTCACGGTGTCGGATGCCAATCCCTTCCTTTCTGTCCGGGACGGCGTCCTGTTCAGCAAGGACGGCACGACCCTGGTCCTTTATCCGCGCGCCAGAGAGGCCGAATCGTACGAGATCCCGGCGGGCATCACCCGCATTGCGCCTTACGCATTCAACATTAGCGTTCTTGTACATATCACCATACCTGACACGGTGCAGGAGATCTGCAAATCTGCGTTCCTGGAATGCCGTAAGCTGTCCGAAATCGTGATCCCGGACTCGGTCACGGTCATCGGACCGGATGCGTTCCGCTACTGCCTGCACATGGAAAGCCTGACCCTGCCGGCAAACCTCGCGGTCATTGACGAGTTTGCTTTTTTCCAGTGCGAGAGTCTGACGAGCGTGGTCATCCCCGACGGTGTGACGACCATCGGGAATCAGGCCTTCAGCTGCTGCCATGGCATGCAGGAGATCACGGTGCCGGAGAGCGTCGAAGACATCCACAAACTGGCCTTTGACCGCTGCGAAAACCTCACCGTCCTAGTCCGGGCAGGCTCCTACGCAGAAGCCCGCTGCACGGAGCTGGAAATCCCGGTGAAGGTCCTGGCCGAAGAGACCGGGGAAGCGGATCCCTGGGCATGGCTGGACGAATAAATGCGCCGCGGAACTGCACCGAATCATCGCCACAGGAGGCCCGGAACCATGAAAAAGCTGCTTTTTGCCCTGCTCTGCCTGACCCTCTGCGCCCTGTGCGCCTGCGCCTGCGCGGATGAGGGGACCTTCGGGGATTTCAAGTATTCCTATTTCAGCAGCGGCACCGCCTGGATCACCGAATACACGGGCAGCGGCACGGAAGTCGTTTTCCCGGCGGAGATCAACGGATACAAGGTGGTCTGCCTCAGGACCGATGGGTCGAAGAACGGGACGGTGCAGAAGGTCACCATCCCCGCTTCCGTCGAGACCTTCTATACCAACAATCCGTTCAAGGGATATGAAGCGCTGAAGGAGATCGCCGTCGCGTCCGACAACCCGGTCTACGGCACCATGGACGGCGTGCTGATCGAGAAAACGGCGAAAGCCGTGATCTGCTATCCGAGAGCCAGGGAGGCCGATACCTACGAGGTCCCCTCGGGGATCAGGGCGATCGGGCAGGACGCGTTCAGCGGAAGCAAGCGCCTGAAAAAGGTCGTCATCGCCGATACGGTGGAGGTCATGGGAGACTTTACCTTCTCCTCCTGCAAAGCCCTGAAGGAGGTTCATATCGGCGGCGGCCTCAGGGAGATCCCGTACCGGGCTTTCATCATGTGCTCCGCTCTGGAGAGGGTGTTCCTGCCGGACAGCGTGACAAAGATCGGAGACCTGGCGTTCGAGGACTGTGACGCGCTGAGGGAGGTCACGATCCCGGGCAGCGTGAAGAGCATCGGCAAATCCGCTTTCTCCGGCTGCGACAACCTGACCGTCGTGAACCTGTCGGAAGGCCTCATCGGGATCGGGGAGCACGCGTTTTACAACTGCGGGAACCTGACCACGGCGCCGCTCCCGAACAGCGTCACCGGGCTGGGAAAAGAGGCGTTCGGCAACTGCGAAAGCCTCACGGAGATCACGATCCCCGACGGGATCCGGTCCCTCGGCCTCGGCGTGTACAGCGGCTGCCAAAAGATCCGGGCCGTCACGGTCTCGGATACCCATCCCACCCTGTCCGTGCGGGACGGCGTCCTGTTCCTCAAGGACGGCACGACCCTGATCTACTATCCGGCCGCCAGGAGAGGCGGAGCGTACGACATCCCGGAGGGCGTGACCCGCATCGCCGGCGGGGCATTCAGCAAGAGCGGCCTGTCGCGCATCACCATTCCCGACACGGTGAAGACGATCGACGAAAAGGCCTTCTACGAATGCCGCCGGCTGTCCCGGATCAAGATCCCGGATTCGGTCAAGACCATCGGAGCCCAGGCCTTCCGCTACTGCCTGAGCATGGAGAGGCTGACCCTGCCGGCAGGGCTGAAGGTCATTGACGAGTTCACTTTCTTCCAGTGCGAAAGCCTGACGAAGGTGGAGATCCCCGACGGCGTCACGACCATCGGGAACCAGGCCTTCAGCTGCTGCCACGCCCTGAAGGAAATCACGCTGCCGGCCAGCGTCACATCGCTCAACACCCTGACCTTCGACCGCTGCGAAAACCTGACGAACGTCATCGTCATCCGCGATTCCTATGCTGAGTCGTTCTGCAGGGAGATGAATCTGCCGATGACGGTCCTGGATCAAAAGCCGGAAGAGACGGCGAAACCGGCCCCGACCGAGGCGCCCGCGGAGGAGCCTGCCCCGGCCCCGGCCGACGAACCCGCGAAGACGGAGGATCCCCTGTCATGGCTCCATGACGATCCGACCCCGACGGAAGATCCCCTGTCGTGGCTGGAAGACTGATGCGGAGCTCAGTTCAGCATTCGAAAACTCAATGAAGGGATTCCGTGCTCTGCGGAGCACGGCCAGGGGCTTTCCGATCGCCCCTGGACCCTTCGGGATCATGTCTTCCTGGTTTGACGTTGGGTAAAGTATCGTTGAGAAAAGAACCTTTCAAGTCCCAAGACTGTCTTCAGGCTCTTCACAGAAAGTAGTGGAAAAAGCATCTGAGAGAGTTCGCGCTCTGCGGAGCGCGCCAGGGGCTTTCCGATCGCCTCTGGACCCTTCGGGCCGCATCTTCCTGTTTATGATCGGGCAAGGTTGAGAACAAGTTTCACAACTCCATAAAAATCTGACAAACCTCAAGACTATCATGAATGGGACGGCGCCGAAGGAGTCCAGAGGATTCGGAGCGCCCGGAAAACTGTCCGGTGGACAGTTTTCAGCGGAGAATGGGCGGCAGCCCCGGACCGATCGGAAAGCCCTCTGGTGCGCCCGCAGGCGCAATCCCCAAAAGAGAAGAACCACGAAAACGGGGCGGCCTGCAAATATGGCCGCCCCGCGATGGGCAGATCAGCGTGCCCCCGGGCTTCCGGGGGCCTTTTCGTATGCCGGGATCACACATCCAGGATGATCGGCAGGACCATCGGGTTGCGCTTGATCTTCTCAAAGATGAAGCGGTGCACCTCGTCCTTGATGCGGTTCTTGAGATCCGGCCAGTTGTCGCCGTTCAGGTCGCTGGCGGAGAGGATCTCGCGGACCAGCTCCCTCGTGTTGTCGATGATGTCCTCGTTCTCGCGGACATAGATGAAGCCGCGGCTGATGATGTCGGGGCCGCTGACAAGCCGGGCCTCGTCGCGGTCGATGGCCATCACGGTGATGATCAGGCCGTCCTCCGAGAGGTGCTTGCGGTCGCGGAGGACCACATTGCCCACGTCACCGACACCGAGGCCGTCCACCAGGACCGTGCCGCTGGGCACCACCTCGCCGAGGGCGAGGGTGTCCGCGTTCATCTCGATCACCTGGCCGATCTCAGGCAGGACGATGTTGTGCCGGTCCATGCCCATGGACTCCGCCAGTTCCGCGTGCTGCCAGAGCATGCGGTACTCGCCGTGGATGGGGATGAAGTACTTCGGCCTGACCAGGGCGTGCATCAGCTTGAGCTCTTCCTGGCAGGCGTGACCGGAGACGTGCACCTGATCCATGGCGGAGTAGACGACCTGCGCGCCGCAGCGGTAGAGCTGGTTGATGACCCGGCTGATGAACTTCTCGTTGCCGGGGATCGGGGTCGCGGAGATGATGACCGTGTCGGTGGGGCGGATCTGGAGCTTGCGGTGTTCGGCGTAGGCCATGCGGGTCAGGCCGGCCATGGGCTCGCCCTGGGAGCCGGTGGTCATCACGAGGATGTTGCTGTCCGGGAAGCGGTCGAGGTCATCCTGGTCGATCAGCCATCCCTCGGGGATGCGCAGCTCGCCGATCTCCATCGCGACATGGCTCACGTTCACCATGCTCCGCCCGATGAAGCAGACCCGGCGCCCGAAGCGGATGCCGTTGTCGATGACCATCTGCATGCGGTGGATGTTGGAGGCGAACATGGCCACGATCACGCGGCCCGCGGCCTCCTCGAAGCACTTCTCGAAGGTCTGGCCCACCTTGAGCTCGCTCATGGTGTGGCCGGGGCGCTCCACGTTGGTGGACTCGCACATCAGGGCCATCACGCCCTGCTCGCCGAGGCCGGCGAGGGTCTGCAGGTCGATGATCTCGCCGTCGATGGGCGTGTAGTCCACCTTGAAGTCGCCGGAGAAGAGCACGGTGCCCGCCGGACAGGTCAGCGCGATGGCGCAGGCGCCGGCGATGGAGTGGCTCACATGGATGAACTTGGCCGTGAACTTGCCCAGCCTCACCTCGTCGCGGGGACTGACGACATTCATGGGGATGCCGGCGATGCGGTGCTCCTTGAGCTTCAGCTCCACGAGAGCCAGCGTCAGCTTGGTGCCGTAGAGCGGGGCGGGGACCTGGCGGAGGATGTAGGGCGTCGCGCCGATGTGGTCCTCGTGGCCGTGGGTGAGCAGGTAGCCGCGGACGTTCTTCCGCTTGCTGACCAGGTAGCTCACATCCGGGATCACCAGGTCGACGCCGAGCATATCCTCCTTGGGGAAGATGCTGCCGCAGTCGATGACGACGATATCGTCCTCGTACTCGAAGACATACATGTTCTTGCCGATCTCATCCACGCCGCCGAGCGCCATGACGCGCAGTCTGGATGCGGTGTTTTCTTTCACTTGGGGCCTCCTCTCACAGGGTCATGCAAATGTCATGTGCGCCGGGGAAGGGAACCGCCGGCGGCTTCCCGTCATCAAGTTTATTCACAGTTATACCTGATTGAATATTATCAGAAAAACAGAAAAAAAGCAATGCCTGAATCGTGCCGAATCGGCACTATGTGAAAATTTTTTGGCTGACCGCTCTCCGCTGCGGAGCCTCCCAGCCGCATGGCGGGAAACACCCGCCCCGGAAGACGTCTGCGCCCGAAAACGTTCGGGAATCCGGAACGCGGAATTCTGTCTTTCACGGAAAGTTCGGGAAATCTTATGATGCCGCTCCAGAGTGAAACAAAAGGGTTTCGCGCTCTGCGGAGCGCGTCAGGGGCTTTCCGATCGCCCCTGGACCCTTCGGAATCGACTCTTTCTTGTTTGGCATTTTGCAAAGCAATGTTGATAAACGAACCTTACATTGTCAAAGCCTTTCTTAACGGGACGGCGCCGAAGGAGTCCAGAGGATTCGGAGCGCCCGGAAAACTGTCCGGGGGACAGTTTTCAGCGGAGAATGGGCGGCAGCCCCGGACCGATCGGAAAGCCCTCTGGTGCGCCCGCAGGCGCATTCCCTTATCAATGAATCTTTTTCAATTGAACTTGAAGAACCGAAAAACCCCGCCTGTCGGATGCGGGCGGGGATGGGTGCGTCTTCTCAGGCCCGGGAGACTCACACCTCCGCGGAGTCCTCGAGCATGGAGAGGAGATCCTCCTCGGTGTCTTCCTGCAGTTCCTCGGCGGTGGGGGCTTCCACCGGGGCGGCGTCGGGAGCGGAACCCTCGGCGAAGAGCTCCTTGCGGATGACCGCGTCGATCTCGTCGGTGATCTCCGGGTGATCCTTGAGGTACTTGCGGGTGTTTTCGCGGCCCTGGCCGATGCGCTGATCCTTGTAGGAGAACCACGCGCCGCTCTTCTGGATGATCCTGCGCTCCACGGCCAGGTCCAGCAGGGTGCCCTCGCGGTTGATGCCCTCGCCGTAGATAATGTCGAACTCCGCCACGCGGAAGGGCGGGGACACCTTGTTCTTGACGACCTTGACCTTGGTGTGGTTGCCGACCACCTCGCTGCCGCTCTTGAGCTGCTCGCCGCGGCGCACGTCGAGGCGGACGGAGGAGTAGAACTTCAGGGCGCGGCCGCCGGGGGTGGTCTCCGGGTTGCCGTACATGACGCCCACCTTCTCGCGCAGCTGGTTGATAAAGATGGCCACACAGCCGGTCTTGTTGATGATGCCGGTCAGCTTGCGCAGGGCCTGGGACATGAGGCGGGCCTGGAGGCCGACGAAGGCGTCGCCCATCTCGCCGTCGATCTCGGCCTTGGGCACGAGGGCCGCGACGGAGTCGATGACGATCACGTCGAGGGCGCCCGAGCGCACCAGGGATTCCACGATCTCGAGGGCCTGCTCGCCGGTGTCCGGCTGGCTGACGTAGAGCTCGTCGATGTTGACGCCGAGCTTCTTGGCATAGATCGGGTCGAGCGCGTGCTCCGCGTCGACAAAGGCCGCGATGCCGCCCTGCTTCTGGGCCTCAGCCACGATGTGCAGGGCCACCGTCGTCTTGCCGGAGGACTCGGGTCCGAAGATCTCGATCACGCGTCCGCGCGGCACGCCGCCCACGCCGAGCGCGGCGTCGAGGGTCACGCAGCCGGTGGGGATCACCGGGATGTTCCCGCGGTCGGCCGTCTCGCCGAGCTTCATCACGGCGCCCTTGCCGAACTGCTTCTCCAGCTCGCTCAGCGCGTGCTCGAGGGCCTTCATTTTTTCGCTGTTGACGTTGTCCTTCACGGCCTCCTGGGCGGCCTTTGCTTCCTTTTTCGCAGCCATAAGCGATATTTCCTCCTTGCGGTGATGATCACGGCTGTATCTTACCACGGCGAACATATGTTTGCAAGGGGAACACTCAAATTCTTCGGCTTCGGGCGGGAGGGCGTTATTCCGCGATCACGGGGATCTCATGCTCCGCGCAGTATTGCGCGAGGGCGCTGCCCGCGGGGGCGTGGACCGTCAGCCGGTCGCACCAGGTGAAGGCGCCGTCCCCGATCTGCGAGAGCGCGGCGGATGCGCTGACCCGGGAGAGGGTGACGCAGTGATAGACGCCGTAGAGTTCCACAGACTGCACGGTCGCGGGGAGATTCAGGGCCTCCAGGGCGCTGCAGCCGACGACGGCGTAGCGGCCCACCGTGACGCAGTCGGCCGGCAGGGTCAGCTCCTGCGGGACCTTCGGGGCCAGGACGGAGATCAGCCGCCTGTCGATCCGGTGATAGATCATGCAGCCGTCGACCAGGGTCAGCGGGCCCTCGGTCAGGCTGAACTCCGTCAGGTCGCCGCAGTAGGCGAAGGGGTTGGCCCCCAGGCGCGTGCAGGCGGCGGGCAGGGTCAGTTCCTCCAGGTGCGTGCAGAGGATGAAGCAGCAGTCGCCGATGGCCTTCAGGCTCTCCGGCAGGCGGATCCGGGTCAGGGAGGAGCAGCCGCAGAAGGCATAGCGGCCCAGCTCCGTGACGCCCTCGGGGAGGAGGACCTCGACGAGGCCGGTCTGGTTCTCAAAGGCCCAGTTTCCCACGGCGGTCAGCGGGTGGCCGTCGAGGAGGGCGGGGACCTCCAGGCGCTCCGCCCGGCCGCTCCAGCCGGTCAGCGTGGCGCTGCCGTCCTCGCCGACCGTATAGGAAAACCCCTGATAGGTGAAGGTGTCCTGACCGACCGTCTCCGCCGGGGCGCCGCAAGCCGCGCAGAGCAGCGCCAGGGTCAGGGCCGCCGCAAGCAGCATCCGTCTCGTCCTCATGCTCAGGCCTCCTGTTCTCGTTCTTCTCCGGTGATGCGGATATTATAGCCGTTCCGCCCGGAGCGTGTCAAGCGCGCCGGCGATCTGTTACATATAGGAAGGAAAGCCCCTTGACCGGCCGCGCGCCGGCATGGTAGACTTGAGGCAGCACAGCGGAACACGAAAAACCCGCGCGAAAAGAGGTCGAGCCATGCACACCGTCACCGCCGCCGGACGCCCCTGCCCCGTCTTCGGAGATCCGGAACGCGCCGCGTATCTCCTGCTCCAGCCGTCCGGGAGCGGCGAGAGCGATATCATCGCGGAGGAATACGCCCTCCTGGGCCCGGACACGGCGCTCGCCGCGTTTCCCGTGGACTGGGACCGGGACCTCACGCCCTGGCCCGCGGAAAGCCCGTTCCGGGGACAGCCCGCCTTCGGCAGCGGGGCGGAGGAGACCCTGCGCTTCGTGACGGAGGACCTGCTCCCGGCCCTCGGAGAAAGCAGACCGTCCGGGCGGAAGATTTTTCTCGGCGGCTATTCGCTGGCGGGGCTCTTCGCTCTCTGGGCGGGGTACATGAGCGGCCGCTTCGACGGCATCGCGGCCTGCTCGCCCTCGGTGTGGTATCCGGGCTGGTCGGACTGGGCGGCGGAGAAGCCCTTCCGCTGCCCGGCGGCCTACCTTTCCCTCGGCGACACGGAGGAGAGGACCCGTCATCCGGTCCTGCGCACGGTGGGCGATGCGATCCGCCTGCAGCACGCCCGGCTGGAGGCTTCCTCCGTCCGTACCGTGCTGCGGTGGAACCCGGGCAATCACTTCCGGGACCCCGCCCGCCGCACCGCGGACGGCTTCCGCTGGCTGGCGGAAGAGGCGGACAGAGGGCACTTTTGAGGTTCTTCACGTTTAGTTAGGGAAATTCCGTTGGTGAGGGAATGCGCCTGCGGGCGCACCAGAGGGCTTTCCGATCGCCCTCTGGACTCCTTCGGGGCCGTCCCGTTAAATCATTCTTGGGAAATTGTAAGGTTTTTGATGGAATGCCAGGCTATGCTCTCCGCCTTACCCGACAACTAACAAGAAAGAGACGGCCCGATGGGTCCAGGGGCGATCGGAAAGCCCCTGGCGCGCTCCGCAGAGCGCGAACCCCCCATATGCTGTCCCTAACTTTCCATGAAGAACCCTTTTTACTGTCGATATCATGGGATCATTCATCCGTGAGATAGGGTGCGAAGAGCGGATCCAGGCGGTCGCGGTTGTCGCGCAGGAAGACCGCCCCGTCCATCGGCTGCGGCTCGGCTTCCCCGCGTCCCAGGAGCCGGCTGTCGCAGTAGTCGAGGATCGCTTCCATGTCCGAAGGCAGG
The DNA here is from genome assembly GCA_017429265.1 of Clostridia bacterium. Taxonomy (GTDB): domain Bacteria; phylum Bacillota; class Clostridia; order Christensenellales; family Aristaeellaceae; genus RUG11272. The sequence goes on from JAFRPG010000030.1 coordinate 12,620, forward strand.
ATCGCGTGGCCGTCCAGGTGGATCAGGATGTTGCTGTTCCCGCCGATGCCCAGCAGATCCCACACAGGCCGGGAGGCGCGCCAGGCCAGGCACTGACCCTCGGTGTTGTTCCAGCCCTCCGAGGTGATCCCGGTGACGAGAATCAGGTGGCGTCCGGGACCCGCGGCGAGCGCGCAGAGCATGTGCTGATCTACGGGGAGGTTCCGCACCGTGGGGACGCTCACGAAGTTCCCGCAGAACCAGTAGCCCTCCCCGCCCTTCAGGTTGGAGAACGGCTCGTTCTGCGACTCGTTGACCCAGGCCTCGGGGCCGCCGAGCCGCGTCAGATCGTAGGTCTTGCCATGGTTGTCGGTGCGGAAGACGGCGGTCCCGCCCAGGCCCGAGCACGACGGGATCGTGACCCGGATGCGCGGGTCATAGGCTCCGGCCACCGCGGCGCTCTTCCCCCAGCGGGAGACACCGCCCACCAGCGACAGGGCCGGGTCGATGTGGAGAGCCTCCCCCGCGCCGGCCTCCATCGCGTCGATGATCTTGCTCACGCCCCAGGCCCACGCCAGCAGCACACCCCGCGTCGACTGCGGATTGCCCCGCTCGCCGTAGGGATACAGGCGGAAAAACGCGCCGGTGCGGAGATTGTTGTCCGAGGAGGCGAGGGACGGGTCGTACTGGACACCCGCGTAGCCGCGCGAGGCCGCGTACCGGCAGTTCTGCGACACCGCCGTCACCCATTCCTTGGAGAACCAGTCCCGATAATGCCACGGCGCGTACTCCACGAAGAAGGGCCATCCTCCCGCCGGAGCCTCTCCGTCGGGCAGGGTGATCAGGGCCGCGATCTGCGCGCTGCGGCCGTTGGCCTCCACCGTGACCTCGAGCAGGGTGCCGTGGGTCTCCGGCTCCTCCGAGAGGGTCCAGGAGACCTTCTCCCCCGCCGGATCCGGCATATAGCCGTAGACATAGCGGCTGTACAGCTCCAGCAGTTCCTCCCGGCGGCGAGACCAGTCCTCCGGCGTCTCCACGGCGTCACCGTTCAAGAAGGTCATCAGCTCCGGCAGTCCTTCGGTCAGGGGAAGCTCCTTCGGCGCGGGCATCTCGGCACCTCCGTTCAGATTCACAAGAAGGGTCAGGATCAGCAGCAGCGCTGCCCATCGGCCTGCGTGTCTCAAGGATATCACCTCGCGGTTTTCTGTCTCTCAGGTCCCATTATAGCGGAAGCGGAGCTTTTGCACAAGGGAAATGTCCGCGCCCACATGAAACCCCCGCCGCAGTCTCCCGCGGCGGGGGTTCCGTGATCCGGTGTTCCGGAAAGATTATCCTTCGATCCGGATGACCTTCTTCTCGGGCACCTTCCGGCTGTCCTTCTTCGGCACGGTCAGGGTCAGCACGCCGTGCTCCAGATGGGCTGTGATGTCCTCCTCGGTCAGGGCATTGCCGACGTAGAAGCTGCGCTGCAGGGTGCCCGCGTAGCGCTCCTGGCGGATGACCTTGCCCTTTGTGTCCTTCTCATCCTTGTCCAGGCCTTTGGCGGCGGTGACGGTCAGGTAGCCGTTCTCCAGGCTCAGGGTGATGTCTTCTTTGCGGAAGCCCGGCAGGTCGATGGACACCTCGTAGTGGTCGTCGTGCTCATGCACGTCGGTCCGCATCTCCCTTGCGGCGTTCTTGCCGTAGAGGCGGCGGTCCACGTCACGCATGGACGGGAAGTCAAACCAGTCGTCGAACAAATTCTCAGCAATGATACTCGGCATCAACATAACTCTTACCTCCTGCGGTGTAGGGCCATTCGGGTGGCCGCGCCATGTTGATCTTGAGCAACGGGACGGTGGTTTATCGGATCGCTGTTCCTTTGTTCATCTTGTATTATAGTCATTTTGTTAGCACTGTCAAGAGGTGAGTGCTAAATTTTCCCGAACCTTTTTTCTTCGCAGGATTTCACATCCTCCCGTCGAAAAAAAAGAATAATCCGCTGCTGTCACAATACGGTGCCGTACGGCATGATACAGAGTAAAAGGAGTTGAATCCGACATGAGACGATCCCTGATCCCGGTCCTCGCTGCGCTGCTGGTTCTTCTCGCGGCGGTGAACGCAGGCGGAGAACCGGCAGACGGCAGCCCGCTGGTCGGCCTGTGGGAATTCGAGAAGACCGGCGCCGCCGTGGGCATGGACTTTATGAGCTACGCGGAATACATGGAGGACGGAACGTATATCTTTCAGCATGTGACCGGCGGCGAGGTCCGCGATGTGAGCATTTGCGGCTATACGGACCGGGACGGCTCGATCGCGTATGACAACAACTGGTACACCTTCACCTATTCGGTGGAAGGCGACACGCTGACCGTCACCCGCATAAGCGCCTCCCGGTATGAGGAGGACTCCGTCACCACGTGGCATCGCCTCACGGACCGGCCGCCAGAAATCATGACGATCCGCCGGAGCGGGGACTTCTTCTATATGCCGGACGGCGGAGACGCGATGCTGGTCAAGTACGGCGGCTCCAACGACCCCGCGGATACCCTGACCGTGCCGGAGAGCCTCGACGGCTGCCGCGTCACGTCCCTGCGGGCGTCCGTCTTCGAAGGCTGCCGGAAGGACACCGTGATCCTGCCGGACACAGTGACGGCGATCCCCGATTCCGCCTTCCGCCGGTCGGACGTGCGGCGCATCGTGATCCCCGACAGTGTGACGGAGATCGGCGCGTACGCCTTCGCGGAGAGTTCGCTGACCGGGATCGACCTCCCGAAGGGGCTCCTGCGCATCGGTCCGAACGCTTTCGAGGGCTCCGCGCTCATGCTGATCGATCTGCCGGACAGTCTCGCCGTGATCGAAGGAAACCCGTTCGGCAGCTGTGAGAACCTGGAGAGGATTCGTATCGGGGACGGGCACCCTGCCTTCTGTCTGCGTGACGGCGCCCTGTGCAGCCTGGAGGATCAGCGGCTGATCTGGTATCCGGCAGGCCGCCTCGACGAATACTTCACCGTCCCGGACGGCATCCGGACCGTCGGCGAGGACGCCTTCGCGGATAACCGGCATCTGAAAGCAGTCCTGCTTCCGGGCACCGTGACAGAGATCGGAGCGTTCGCGTTTAAAGGCTGCACGCATCTGGAGAGCGTCGAATTCCCGGACAGCGTGCAGGCCATCGGGGAGTATGCATTCAGCGGATGCTGGTGTCTGAAGAAGATCACCGTCCCGGACGGGATCACGGAACTCGCCGACGGCGTGTTTCATGGTGCGGCTGAGTTGAAATCCGTCCGCCTGCCGGATACCCTGACAAGGATCGGTTCCGGCGCCTTTTACGGATGCGACAGTCTGACCGGGATCGTGATCCCGGACGGCGTCACGGAGATCGGCTCCATGGCATTCTATTGCTGTTACGGTCTGACAGAGGTGACCCTGCCGGCCGGTCTGGAAGCGATCCAAGGCCAGGCATTCTGCCAGTGCACCAGTCTGACGGACCTTGTCATCCCGGCCGGCGTGAACCGGATCACCGCCTCGGCCTTTGACGGATGCGAGAAGCTGACCCTGACTGTCACACCCGGCACATGGGCGGAACGGTTCTGCCGTGAGCAGGGGCTCCGATACCGCTGCGCCGAGTGAGAGGAATGGAGCGGGAGGAATTCACTGAGGAAGACGAATGATCCCGTCCGGCTCTTTCACGGACAGAACCGCGCTCCTTGCGCTTGTGATTTTCACCGATGTGTGCTATAATCGGTGCAACATCCAATGCGAAAGGAGCGTTTTTCATGCTGAATGTCCCAACCCCGCACATCTCCGCCAATGCCGGCGACTTCGCCCCCACGGTGCTGATGCCCGGCGACCCGCTGCGGTCCAAGTTCATCGCCGACAACTATCTGACCGACGCGGTCCTGGTCAACAACACCCGCGGTGTCCAGGGCTACACCGGCACCTACAAGGGCAAGCGCGTGTCCGTCATGGCGTCCGGCATGGGCATGCCCTCCATCGGCATCTACTCCTATGAGCTCTTCCAGGGTTATCACGTCCAGAGCATCATCCGGATCGGCTCCGCCGGCGCCATCAACCAGCGGCTGAAGCTGCGCGACATCGTGCTGGGCATGAGCGCCTACACCAACTCCGGCTACGGCATCCAGTACGGCTTCCGCGGCGACCTGGCGCCCTGCTGCTCCTACCGCCTGCTTAACGCCGCCATGGAGGCCGGCAAGACCCTCGGCATCGAGCCCGTGCCCGGCGCCATCTTCTCCTCGGACACCTTCTATGACGAGCACAGCCCCAACGACATCCTCGAAAAGCTCGGCGTCCTGGCTGTGGAGATGGAGGCTGCCTCCCTCTACCTGAACGCCGCGCGGACCGGCAAGGAGGCCCTGTGCATCTGCACGATCTCCGACAACCCGAAGACCGGCGACAGCCTCCCCGCCCAGGACCGCCAGACGAGCTTCACCCAGATGATCGAGCTGGCCCTGGAGATCGCCTGATCCCGATTCACCGCCGGCTGCGGCACCGATGCGTGCCGCAGCCGGTCTGATGACAGACACTTTCCCAATCAACAAGGAGGACAGGACAGAATGAAGAAATGGCTTCTGACACTTTGCCTGCTGCTGGCCGTGCTGGCCGTCGGCTGCGCCGCGGCCGAAGGGCTGCCCCAGGTCGGCGACACCGTCAACGGCTTCACCGTCAAGGAGATCCGGGACTTCCCCCTGATCGACGCCCGGATCGTGCGCTTTGAGCATGACAGGACCGGCGCGCAGGCCTACTGGATCGCCAACGACGACAACAACCGCGTGTTCGACCTGACGTTCCACACGGTCCCCGTGGACAACACCGGTCTGCCGCACGTTTTCGAGCACGCCACCCTGAGCGGCTCGGATAAATACCCCTCCACCAAGCTCTTCTTCAACCTCAGCTTCCAGACCTACAACAGTTACATGAACGCCTCCACCTACGACATCATGACCTCCTACCCGGTGGCCAGCCTGTCAGAGGCGCAGCTGCTGAAGCTGGCGGACTTCTACACCGACTGCTGCTTCCATCCGATCATCCTGGAGCGGGAGTCCATCTTCCGCACCGAGGCCTGGCGCTACCGCCTCAACAGCCCGGAGGACGAGCTGACCCTCGAGGGCACCGTCTACTCCGAGATGCTCGGCTCGAACACCCTGGCCCGCATGGCCGGCCTCAACGGCTACCGCGCCGCCTTCCCCGGCTCCACGATCGGCAACAGCTACGGCGGCGAAGTGGAGAAGATCCCGGACATGACCTGGGACATGCTCAAGGAATACCACGCCACCTACTATCATCCCTCCAACTGTGCCGCGTATCTCTACGGTGATCTGGAGGATTACGGCGCCTTCCTCGCCCTGCTCGACGAAGCCTTCGCGCCCTATGAGCGCCGCGAGACCGCTTTCGACGACGCCGCGTACACCCCCATCACCGAGCCCGTGACGGTCTCCGTCCCCTACCCCATGGAGTCGGGCTCCAACACCTCCCGCATCTCCGAGATCGACTATGTCATCGTCTGCCCCGACGTCCCGAAGGAAGACGTGATCACCTTTGAGATGGCCGGCCTCCTGCTCGGCAGCGAGACCTCCGACCTGATGATCACCCTGCAGCAGGCCCTGCCCCACGGCACCTTCTCCTGCGGCGTGGACGTGGTCGCCCCCTCGCCCTGCGTGATCTTCACCGCGAACAACGTTGACCCCGAGGACGCGGAAACCTTCCGCTCCGTCATCGACGAGCAGATCGGTCTGGCCGCACAGAACGGCTTCTCCGACGCGCAGATCGACGCGGAGGTCGCCGCCCTGGCCATCTCCACCCGCCTGATGCGCGAGGAAAGCGACGTGGGCGTCTCGTCCATCATCCCCAGCTTTGCCTACTACAACATGGGCACCGGCGATCCCTGGTTCTACATGAGCTATATCGATGAGCTGGACAGCATCGCCCGCAAGAACGGTGAGGGTCTCTACACCGAAATGATCGCCAAATACCTGGTGGGCAATCCCCGCACCGCCCTGGTCACCACCTACCCGGAGGCCGGCCTGAAGGATCAGCAGGATGCTGTCCTGGCCGAGCACCTGGCGGAGGTCAAGGCCGCGATGAGCGAGGAAGAGATCGCCGCCATCGTGGAAGCCTCCAACAATCCCGAGGACGAGAGCGCGGACACCGCCGCGATGGTCGCCTCCCTGACCGCCGTCACCAAGGACACCCTCCCCGAGGAGGTCAAGCACTACGACATCAACGACTACACCGATGACAACGGCCTGCGCCACATCGAGACCGTGGCCGGCGTCGACGGCATCGGTCAGGTGGACGTGATGCTCAACGCCTCCGGCATCGCCGTGGAGGATCTGCACTACTTCCGCCTGCTGACCCACCTGGTCGGCCGCCTCGACAGCGAGGAGCACTCCCAGGCCGACCTCACCCAGCTGATGAGCCGCTACATGTACAACGGCAGCCTGCGCTGCTCCCTGCTCTCCGACCCGGAGAACAACGCGCACCTGTTCTACCGCATGAGCTGGATCGCCGCGGACGAGGACCTCTCCGCCGGCTATGATCTCGCCTACGAGCTGGCCTACACCCTGGACTTCAGCAACACCGAGAAGCTGCTCGCCGCCGTGCGCGCCATCAAGTCCGGCGTTCGCAACGACATCAACGGCGGCTACATGGTGCTGCTGTACCGCGCCATGGCCCGCGCCGAGCAGACCTCCCTGCTCTACACCTACATGAACCAGGTGGAGTACTACACCTTCCTCGAGCAGGCCGAGGCCGCCATCGAGGCTGACCCCGAGGCCTTCGTGGCTGAGCTGGTCCGCGTGCGCGAACAGCTGCGCAACGGCAACAGCGCCATCGTCATGTATGCCGGCAGCGAGGAGAGCATCGCCGTCAACAAGCCCATCGCCGAGGCCTTCATCGCCCGCCTGAACAACGAGGAGATCGTCCCCGTGTCCTACGACACCGTGCCGGTCCCGGGCGCCCGCGAGGGTCTGATCATCGACAGCAACGTCAACTACAACCTCATCGCCTCCGACTTCGCCTCCCTGGGTCTGACGGACTTCACCGGCGACATGAGCGCCGTCACCGCCATGGTGAACGACCTGTTCCTGATGCCGGTCCTGCGCGACCAGTTCGGCGCCTACTCCGTCTTCCATGACGGCATGGACAACTACGGCATCTACCTGATCTCCTACCGCGATCCCAAGGTGGCCGAGTTCTTCCAGGTGGCGGATCAGCTGAGCGGTCAGGTGGCCGGTCTGGAGATCGACCAGGAGACCCTGGACGGCTATATCCTGTCCGCCTACACCGCCTATGCCACCTCCTCCGGTGAGCTGGCCGGCGCCGTCAATGCGGAGATCGAGCTGCTGGAAGGCACCGATCCCGACAAGAAGCTGAACGACATGCGCGCCCTGAAGAGTCTGACCGTTGAGAGCATCGCCGGCTACAGCGACGTCTACGCGAAGCTGGCCGAGACCGGCGTCCGCTCCACCGCGGCCGGCGCCTCCACCATCCAGGCCAACGCCGAGATGTATGATGCGGTGCTGAATCCCCTGGGCGTGGTGATCGGTGAGGAAGAGGCCGTCGCCGACGTGCCCGAGGATCATCCGCACGCCGCAGCCATCGCCGCCGTGCTGGATGCCGGCGCCATGAGCGCCGAGGGCGGCGCCTTCCGCCCCGACGAGCCCGCCACCGTGGCCGACATGGCCTATGCCTTCTACGTGCTGGGCATGGGCGACAAGCCCGCGGACGGTGCTTCCGCCTATGAGACGTTCACCCAGTACGGCCTGCTGCTCGGCAGCGCCGATCCGGCAGCTGAACTGGACTATGTTACCCTGAACGCCGAACTGAAGCAGTTCCTCAAGGGCGGTTATGGTTTCGACTTCACCGAAACCCTGTCCGGCGACGGCGACATCGCCACCCGCGGTGAGCTGGCCGGTATCCTGTACTCCGTCTGGATGGAGGAGTAAGCCCTCCCTCCCATCGGGACGCCGCCCCGGCGGCGTCCTTTTGCGTGCACAAAAAAGGACGGAAGCGCGGCGGCTTCCGTCACGGGGCAGGCAGTATGGATCACTTCGCGATGTCGATGTTCTCACCCGTCAGGCCCACATAGGCGCCCTGAGCGGCCTCGGAGGCGTCGGCATGGGCCAGGAGCCACTTGTTGCAGGCCCAGAGCCACTTGTCTTCCTCGTTCTGCGGCTTGATCTCGGGCTTGGCGGTGTTGGTGCCCTTCGGGAGCACGATGGTCACGCGGAAGCCGTCCTCGCTGACCTGGCAGGGCGCATAGTGCAGGGAGGTCTCGTAGACCTCGACCACGGCCCCGGCGGGCGCGCGGAAGGCCTTCACCTTCGCGGTGTCGAGCTTACCGTCCACGATGTCCTCGGCCTTGGCCAGCAGCAGGACGAAGTCGCCCGTGCCGATGTTCAGCTCGCTGTCGCGGTGATACTCAAGGCAGTTGAGCTTCGTGTTGTGGCCCCAGCACATGCCGACCTGGATGGGCATGCCGCCGTAGGCGCGATTGCGGAAGCAGTTGTAGATCCGGCAGGCCTCGAGAGAGTCGATGCCGGGCTCATAGGCCACACCGCTCTCAGGGAGGGCGATGGCGTTCATCGCGGCGATGAGCTCCGCGGTGTCATAGCCGCCGAGGACCTTGCCATAAGGTGCGAACTCGGGATCGAAGACGGAATAGATGGTCATGGGAATACGCCTCCTGTCTGAATTTGCTGTCTGTATCATTTGACACGGGAGGCGGTTTTCCTGCCGGGGAGACGAAATTCTCTGCCGGGGCCGCGGCAATCGCCGAAAACCCCGAAAACCCCTGAAAATCCGTGCATTCAGCCCTTGACGCAGACCTGAAAATGTGCTACCATAATCCGGCAAGCCGCTCGGGAGAGGCTTTTCAATGTGCACAAGCACGGCCTCGGGATCCCGGCGAGTATGAAACAGGAGGTGCTGCAATCCATGTACGCAATCATTGCAGCGGGTGGCAAACAGTATCGTGTCTCTCAGGGTGACGTGATCTACATCGAAAAGGTGGATCAGGAAGACGGCAGCGTCGTCACCTTCGACGTGCTCATGGCCGGCGAGGGCGCCGACGTGAAGGTGGGCACTCCCCTGCTGGACGGCGCCAAGGTCGAAGGCAAGGTCCTCAAGCAGGTCAAGGGCGAGAAGATCATCATCGGCAAGTACAAGAGCAAGAAGAACTACGATCGCAAGACGGGCCATCGTCAGCCCTACACCAAGGTGGAAATCACCGCGATCAACGCATAATGATCCGCGCGGCGCTCTGGACGGACAAGGAACACCGGTTCATCGCCTGGGAAATCAGCGGCCACTCCGGCTATGCCGATGCAGGCAGTGACATCGTATGCTCCGCGGTGTCCGTCCTGGCCATCACCTGCCTGAACAGTCTTGAATCCGTATGCGGGATTCATCCGACGGTCGCAGGCGGGGAAGACGGTTATCTGAAGGTCAGCCTCCCGAAAGACATGACGGAGGCGCAGCGGCACGACGCGCAGGTGATCCTCTGCACGCTGCGGCAGGGCCTTCGGGATCTCGCAGAATCGTATCCGAAATTTGTACAGTTTTCCATTGTGAACGGAGGGAAACAACCATGATGAAACTGAATCTTCAGCTTTTCGCTCATAAGAAAGGTATGGGTTCCACCCGCAACGGCCGCGACAGCGAGTCCAAGCGTCTGGGACCGAAGCGCGCCGACGGTCAGTTTGCCCAGGGCGGCAACATCCTCGTGCGCCAGCGCGGCACCAAGATCCATCCCGGCCTCAATGTGGGCATCGGCAAGGATGACACCCTGTATGCCAAGGTTCCCGGCATCGTGCGCTTCGAGCGTCTCGGCCGCGACAAGAAGCAGGTCTCTGTCTATCCGGTGGAAGAAGCCGCGAACATCCAGTAACCCGCTGAAAGAAGCACCCGTTCCTCTCCCCTTGCGGGATGAACGGGTGCTTTTTCGTGTGTTTTCCGATGGTTCAGCCGTTGCCTGTGTCTCCGGGCTCCTTCACGTCCACGCCGTACTCCATCCCCTCCGGATGCTTGTCCACGAATGTCACGCGCCAGACGTCCAGTACATTGTCCGGGTCCCCGTAGAAGAAGATCGTCCAGCGGGTGAACTCCTCCGGCAGACCCTTGTCAAGGCGGTAGAGGATGGCACCCACCGCGGTGCTCTCCGCGTATGCCGCGGCCTCCGGCGGAAGCTGGGCTTTGGCATAAGCCACAGCCTCCTCCCGCGTCATCTCACCTTCACGGGGAAGCGTGCGATTCTCTTCGGGGAAGACTTCAAGCTGCACCTCCAGCGGCCAGAGCGTCGTCACCATGCCGTATCGTTCGGTCGCATCAGCCATGGCGCGGTAATTGACGCCGTACAGCGATTCATCGATGCATTCCGGCTGAAGCTCCTCCGGCATCGGTTCCCTGCCGCCGGATTCCTTCTCCTCCGCGCTGACGGCCATTCCGTTTTCGTCCAGCGTCACCTCATAGTCCGGCAGGTCGCTCCACCGGCTGACGAAGCGCACCGTGTTCCCGTCGATCTCCGGCTGCCAGTACCGCAAGTCGAAGATCGGCAGGCTGTCCACCTCCGGCATGTCGAAGGTGTTGTCGGCGAACTTGTGCAGCACCGCGAGCCTTGCAATGTAGAGAGGTCCGCTCTCCTCATACTCCAGGCGCGACCAGATGCGGCGCAGGGTGACCATGTGAAAGCTGGGCTCCAGGTCCTGGTGATCGCTCTTGTACATATCCAGGTCCGTCATCTCCCCGGTGACAGCGTCGATCTCCACGACGATGGAGTCCTGATAGCTCTCGTCATAGGGCAGGATACGGAACTTCCAGATGGGGTTCGGGTCGGCGTCGATCAGGCAGACACAGTTGACCTCGCCCATGCGGACACCGGCCTGACGGAAGGCCTTTTCCTCGGCCTCGTCCCGTGTCAGCAGACCCTCGCGCCAGGCGATCCAGGGTGTGGCCTTTGTCACTTTTCCCACCATATCGGAAGCCGGGAGATCAGCTGCCTTTTCGGCGATCTCCGCCCAGACAGACGTATCCCATTCGTCGTACCAGCCCTTTGCGCTGCGATATCGCGCCAGAATATTGTCGGCGGTGATCTCACCCACATCCGTCTGCAGGAGCGTCACTTCATTCGTTTCATCATCGACAAAAGCTTCACAGTAGCCCCAGTCCGCGGTGTGGCTGACAAAGTGCACCTCCCAGCCGCGGCGGTCGTTGAGCTGCTTCCAGGCATAGGAATGGTATTGCTCCGGATCCTCAAAGGGCACTTCCCGTCCCGTCTGACGGCGGATCCCTTCGGCAGCCAGGACAGTTGCCTCCTCCTTCGTCAGCCTGAGTGGATCCTCCTCCTGCTGCATCGGCTGCTGCTGCACTTCGACAGGGACCGCCACCGTTCGCAGCACATTCCCCTGCCTGTCCATATTGGCAAAGTACCGGGTTGCGGGCTCACCGCGCTCATAGCAGGAAATCTGCCAGAAAGCGTTCTCCTCATCCGGATCGGTTGTGAATACCAGCATCACCTCATACCGCTCCCGGTCCTCGATCCCGATGTCCTCTCCGTATTCCGATTTCAGCGCCGCAATCAGGATAGCGCGGGCCTCTTCCTCAGGCAGATCATCCGGACCGGGCAGTTCCTCGGTTACTTCGTTCGCAAAGCCGATCTCGACCATCATCTCCGAGAACCAGTGGCGCTGTGCGATGGTCCAGCTTCCGTAGTTCCCGCCGAAAGCCACCCGGCAGACCGCCATGATGGCCTCCTCCTCGTCGTAGCCCTCGCCGTTGCGGATGGCCTCCATGATCTGATGGTTCTCATCCAGGTCAATGCCATTCTCGCTGCAGGCCCGGATGAAGGCCGCCAGTTCCTCCGGCGAGAAGTCCGTAGTCACGCGCCAGTCCCTGTCGTTCCCCTGGGCCATGGGGACCGCCACGTCCTCGACCACCTCCTGCGCTGTGAGCAGAGCGACCGTCACGGCCATGGCCGTCGCCACCGTCAGGATCAGCACAATGGCCAGCACCAGGCCGACCGTCATCTTCCGTTTCACTTTTCTTCCTCCGATCGCGTTCCGAAGCATCTCCTCACGCCGGGAGGACGTGACGCGCAAGCCGGACATTTCCGCGTCCAGCGCATGGCGGATCCTGGTTTCCAGTTCCTTATCCATCATGCCGCTCACCTCCCTCCAGCGCCGTGCGAAGAAGGGCTTCGGCCTTCTTCAGTCTTCTGTGAACCGAGGACAGGGACACGCCGAGGACGTCGGCTGTCTCCTGCTCGGTCAGTCCGTGATAGTAGTACAGGAGGATCGCCTGCCTGTACCGGTCCGGCAGGCCGCAGACGGTAAGCATCAGGTCGTGATCCTCCTCCGTCGCCTCCATCATGCGGGGCGGAAGGCCCTCCAGCGCCACCCGCGCGTCGACATGGCGGAACCACGCCGTGCGCCGGTAATCGCGGCACGTATTCATCGCGATCCGCAGCAGCCACGCCTTCTCGTTCCGGATCCCTTTCCGCCCGAGATCGTCCATGTGGCGCCACGCCTTGATGAACGTGTCCTGCATGGCGTCCTCCGCCTGTGTCCTGTCGGAGAGGCAGACGAAGCAGGTTTTCAGGATCACGGCGGCATACTGATCGATCCATTCTCTCAATTTCACTTCCGAAGCCGTGCCGGGTACCGCAGCACGTTCCATCCGCCATCACCTCCTTCACCCATACAGACGATCGGGGCGCCCGTTCTTTTCCACCCGGGCGAAAAAAACGCCGGAGTTCATCGCTCCGGCAGGTTAGTTCGCGGTCAGTCCCAGATCTTCCGCCCGTGGGCGTCCGGCACGCCGCTGAGCCGATGGAAGAAGGTGTTGACGATGTCGCACCACTCCCGCGCGTCATGGAGCTGCAGGGCCATGCGCTCCCGCGCCTCGGTGCGATCCGGCTCCGGCAGCGGAAGGGCGTACAGGGTCTCAGCCATCTTCTGCGTCTGCTCCAGGCCGGCGAAGTGGTCGTCGTAGATGCGCTGGATCAGCGTCCGCCCGTCGCGCATCACATAGTCGTAGCGCAGGCGGTGGAAGAAGAGCAGGAGCTCATCCGGGCAGGTCGCGGGATCCTCATAGACCGCCTGCATCTCCGGCGGATACTGGGCCGCGTAGCCCGTGCCCTTCGCCGTGCGGTCGATGCCCACGGCGTCGCGGTTCGCCTTGTGGTAGGTGCCCCAGGCCTGGTACTCGTATCCGTCCGGTGAGGGGCCGTAGTGGTTGTTCGGCGAGACCATCCAGCACAGGCCGAGGGGCGCGGTGTACTTCTCGTAGACCGAGCGGCTGTCCAGAAGGAGGCCGGCCAGCGTCTTCCGCTCATCCGCCGTCAGCCCCGGGTAGGTCAGCCCCACCCAGTCGCGAATCACTTCGGCCGCACGCGGCGCGGGGGACCAGGCATAGCGTCCGAACGCGTAGAGATTCAGGGCGGCAAAGGGATGCCCGCAGAGGTTGGCGTCCCGGCCCATGTTGCTGACCGCCGCCACGGCGCTCACCGTCTGCGGGGGCAGGTCCTCGAGCAGCTCGTCCCACATGGGCGGCATGGCGTAGATGTCGATCTGCTGGCCGGTGTATTCCTGGGCCAGCTGCACCTCCAGCGCCAGGTGTGTCCGCGGCATGGCGTAAAAGGTCGGGGACACGGGCTCCCGGACCTGGAAGTCGAAGGGGCCGTTCTTCACCTGCAGGATCACGTTGTCGTCAAACTGGCCGTCCAGCGGGGCATAGGTGTCGTACGCGGCGCAGGGGCGGTCGGTATGCGTGTCCCGCCAGTCCTGCATGCAGTTGTAGACGAAGGCGCGCCAGACCAGCTTGCCGCCGTGGGGCGCGATCGCACGGGCGAGCATGTTCGCGCCCTCGGCGTGGGTCCGTCCGTAGGTGAAGGGGCCGGGCCGGTGCTCGCTGTCCGCCTTGACGAGGAAGCCGAAGAAGTCCGGGATGGCAGCCCACACCCGGTCGGCGCATTCCTTCCACCAGGCCTGCACACCCGCGTCCAGCGGGTCCGCGGTGGGTCCGTCCTCCCGCATGGGCTGGGAGAAATCGATGCTGGTCATCAGCCGCACGCCGAAGGGCCGCAGCAGACCGGCGAAAGCCGCCAGCTTCGGCAGCCAGTCCGCGATCAGGTTCTGGGCCGGCTCATGCACGTTCACGTTGTTGAGGCACAGGACGTTCAGTCCGCAGGAGGCCAGGAGCCTGCCCAGCCGGCGGATCCGGTCCGGGTCATAGCTGAATTTCCCGCCTTCAAACCACAGGGAGCGGCCGGCATAGCCGCGCTCCACCGTGCCGTCCATGTTGTCCCAGCAGTCGATCATCCGGCTGTCGTAGAGTGGCTGCTGCAGCCCCTCGGGCAGGGGCCTGCCCAGCTTCAGCGCCTCCAGGCAGGCATAGGTCCCGTAGAGGATGCCCGTACGGCCGCCCCGGATCTCCCCCTGCGCTACGGACCAGGCCTCCTCCGGAAGGGAGGCGTCCGGCGCCAGGCGGAACCCGGCCCCGGGCACCTGGCTCAGTTCAAAGGCGGCTACCTGAGCGGGCTCCGTCAGGTCGGCGGGAACGGGCTTTTCCAGAAAAGGCAGCCAGGAAAGGCGTGACTCTGACATATTCTGCGCATCCTTTCTGTGTCACAGCGCCGCTTTGACGCGGTCGAAGACGATGGTCCCATCCGCCGTCGGATGGGCGGTCACGGTGTCGATCCCCATGCCCGCGCCCTCCCCGGAGGGTTCCGCCGCGAGGATGACCTCGTCGGTCAGGCCGTTCAGGAAGGACTCGAAGGCCTCCCGCGGGAAGAGCCGGTGCCGGTGGCTGCACAGGACATGGCGGAACGGCAGTTCCAGCAGCCTGCGCACACTCGCCCGGTAGTCCCGGACGGAGAGCGCTTCCGGGAAGAAGCACCAGGTCACGGGATTCCAGTCGTCGCCGGTCAGCAGGAGCTCGCGCTCCGGCACCCACACTACGGCGGAGCCCGGCGTGTGCCCGGGCACGCAGCGGATGTGCGCGGTCATGCCGCCGAGATCCACAGCTGCGGGCGGCGGCGCGCACGGCGGCATCTCCGCGGCGAGGATCGCCTGCTCATCCACGGCAAGCCCGCGCTGACAGGCGCCCTCGAGCACATGGCGGCGCCAGTGATCGTTCGTGTAGGTCCGGTAGACCGGTTCGTCCTCCGGGAAAAGCCAGACGCGCTCAAAGCGGTGCGCACCGAGGGCGTGGTCGTGGTGGCCGTGGGTCAGCAGGACGTCCGTCAGCCTGTCCGTAACGGAGCGCACACAGGCGGCGATGTCCTCCAGGCCGTAGCCCGTATCCACCAGCAGGGCGCGCTCCTCCCCCGCCAGCAGCGTGACGCACACATCCATCGGGTCCGCGATGTGCCACACGCCGGGCAGGACCTCCGAAAGGGTAAAGCTCATACGCTCGCCTCCTGTTCAAACCGCAGGCCGAAGAAGTCAAACTGCGCGCCGGGCAGGAAGACGAAGGCCGCCTCGCAGACCCCCGCAGGCACGTTCAGGCCGAAGCGCTGCGTCTCGCCCGCGTCCCTGCGGAACAGGCACATCTGCGTCGTCTGCTCACCCGCCGCGTCGGTCAGGCGGACATTGACGGAGCAGGCCGGGATCGCCGTCGCGCCGCGCAGGCACAGGGTCCTCGCCCCGCCCGCGTCGAAGTCCATGCCGCGGAAGACCAGGGTCACGTTGTTGCCGATGCCCTCCACGCCGCGCTCCGTCTTCCGGAAGTCGTCGCCGTAGATCTCGTCGGCCTCCAGCGGGTTCAGGGTCAGGTCCGCCCGGTTCAGCCGCCGGAAGGAGAAGCCCCGCATGTGCACCTTCTTGTCCAGGGTGAAGCACAGGGTCTGCAGGCCCGTGATGCGCTCCGGCAGCTTCCAGGTCTCGTTCTGGTAAACGTTCCAGACCGAAGGCTTCTGATAGTGCAGGACCGCGATCTCCCGGCCGCCGTCCCGCGGGTCGCCCAGCCACAGACGCAGGTCGTAGGCGTCGCCGTTCAGGGCGAAGATCGGGACGGTGATCTCGTCCGAGCCTACCGGGCCGAAATCGACGCCCGTGAAGCCCACCATGCTCTCCCCCTCGCGCGCGAAGGCGATGCCCTGCTCGTTCCCCGCGCCGATATCGCCCTCGTGCAGGTCGTACAGCCCCGCCGTCACAAAGCCGTAGGGGGCGAGGTTGGCCTGGCCGAAGCCCTCCGCGGTGAACTCGAGCTGGGAGAGGATGCGCGCGTGCGTGTCGCCGTTGGTGACCGTCGCGCGCAGGCAGAAGGCCCCGTCGCCCTGGGCCGTCACGCGGACGCCGCCCGGGATCGGTTCGGTCTTCGCGCACGGACTGGTGATGCCCGCCGCGTTGACGATGCGGAAGGCAGGTTCCTCCCCCGTCGCCTGAGGCAGACAGGAAACACGCAGGTCGACGGTGGGATGCTCCGGCGTCAGGGCCGTGCCGCCCTCCGCGCGCAGGTCGATGCGGCGGATCTCCCGCCGGTCGGCCGCTTCGATGTGCCGGATGACCGGCGGCACCGTATCCGCCGCGCGCTCCGCGGCCGCCGCGGTCAGGTGACATACGGCGGGCTGCATGCCCGGAGCCTCAAAGCGGACCGTGATCGCGCCCGGCTCCTTCGCCATGCCGACGACCGCGAGCAGCATCCCGGAAAAGAGCCGCCGGCTGTCCTGGCGGTAGCCGTCTGGGTCGGTGGAATCGCCGTTGTCCACGCCGATCAGGTGAGCAGGGCCCTCCACCGTCACGTGCACGCGGTCCGCCGCGTTCTCGACGGGCAGTCCCTGCTCGTCCAGGGCGCGCACCGTGAGGAAGCATACATCCTCGCCGTCGGCCAGGACGGACGTGCCGGAAGCCTCGGCGTGCAGACGCACCGGCTCGCCCGGCGTGGCCCGCATGGTCTGGGCCCGCAGATGGCCGGCTGCATCGTAGCAGCGCGCCTGAAGCACGCCCGGTGCAAAGGGGATGCGCCACAGGGCCAGCGAACGCTCCGCGTCCTGCTGATCCACGTCCCGCGTGCCCAGCGAGACCCCGTTGAGAAAGAGCTCGGCCCTCGCGCAGTTGGTCATCACGGGCACATCGATCATCTGGCCCTCGTTCCAGTCCCAGGTGACGCCGATGTGCGCCATGGGCCGGTCCGTCCAGGCCGCCCGGAAGCGGTGGAAGCTGTCCTTCGGGAAGCAGGCCGTGTCCGCCTGTCCGAAGTAGCAGGAGCGCGTGTGGTAGGGGGTCGGCTCACCGATGTAATCGATGCCGGACCAGATGAACTGGCCCATCGTGTAGGGGTTGTTCAGGTCGTCCGCCAGCAGCCGGCCCAGGTCCGTCGCGCCCCAGGAGGTGTTGCTGTTGCCCAGGGCCGAGCACTGCAGGTCCTCGTCCGAGAGAATCTGCGCGCTGTACGGGAAGTGATAGATCCCACGGGAGGAGAGCATGGAGCCGGTCTCGCTGCCGTAGATCACCCAGTCCGGGTGCTCGGCGTGATGGCTGTCGTAGCACTTCTCGCCGTAGTTGTAGCCCGCCAGCTTCAGCACGTCGGCGCACTTCTGCGCGCCCTCCCAGGGCATGTAGTTGGAGCCGATGGTGACGCCCGCGTGGCCGTCCGGATCGTGCAGGCGCACGTTGTCGCGCAGCATGCGGGTGATGTCGGGGGCTTTCGGATTGCCGAAGGTGTCGTAGATCTCGTTGCCGATCGACCAGAGGATCACGCAGGGATGGTTCCGGTCGCGGCGCACCCAGCTCGCCACGTCCTCCTCCACGCATTCGTCAAAGAAGCGGGCGTAGTCGTAGGTGGTCTTGGGCAGCTGCCACATGTCAAAGGCCTCGTCGACGACGAGGATCCCGAGACGGTCGCAGAGGTCGAGCAGGGCCGACGCGGGCGGATTGTGGGAGGTGCGCAGGGCGTTGACGCCCATGTCCTGCATCAGGCGGAGCTGACGCTCGGCAGCCTTCGGATGGAAGGCGCTGCCGAACAGGCCGAGGTCGTGGTGGAGGCAGACGCCGTGGAGCTTCACCCGCTCCCCGTTGAGCAGGAAGCCGCGGTCGGGATCGAAGACGATCTCCCGGAAGCCCAGCGGGATGTCAAGCGCGTCCTCCCCGAGGGTCACCCGCATCCGGTACAGGGTCGGCTCCTCCGCAGACCAGCGGCGGGGGGAGGTCACGGCCATCGACGCGCGGGCGGTACCGTCCTTCACGGTGGCCGACACCGACGCGGTTTCCATGCCTTCCGGATCCGTCAGAACAAAGGTCACGGTCTCCCCGTCCGCGTGCGCGGCCTCGGCGGAGCAGTCGACCGTCCAGCGCGTCCCGTCCCGCTTCGGGGTCAGGTAAACGCCGTCCGTCACGAGGTGCGCCTTCCGCCAGTGGCCCAGCGTGACATCGCGGAAGATGCCCGCGCCGGAATACCAGCGGGAGTTGGGGCTGCGGTGGCGGACGCAGACCGTCAGCTCGTTGTCCCCGGCGCGCAGACAGCCGGTCAGGTCGGCGTCGAAGGCGGTGTAGCCGTAGCGATGGGTGCGGACGACCGTTCCGTTCACGGCGACGTCGCAGTCCATGTAGACGCCGTCGAAGCGCAGCTGCCAGACGTCGCCCTCCTCCCCCGCGGGCACGGACAGAATGCGGCGGTAGAGGCCGTCCGCTGTCTCGTACAGATCATTCTCCTGGGAGATCAGCCAGTCATGGGGCAGGGAAACCCGCCGCCACGCGGTCTCCGGCACGTCATTCGGGGCGGTTCCGGGCGCCGCTTTGCAAAAAAACCACTGTTCGTTGAATCGTGTGCGCATGCATCTCACTCCAGTCCCTTCCGGGAAGGGCATTCGGGTCAGCCAGATGCATTATCGCAGGAAGTGCAGCGCTTGTCAATCCGCGCTTTCGGTCCTTTTCGGGCTTCTTTTCCGGACCCGCACACATCTGCCGGGGAATTCCCCTTGTCATTTGCGCCTTCAGCGTGTATAATACAGACAAGCGTAAAACCGACACGAGGAGTGAGGCATCATGGCCATTCAGATCATGGAATTCCCGAACCGGAACGGCAACCTTCCGCTGCGCATCGCCCGCGGTCATTTCGCCACGAGCCACAGCCATATCAACTACTACATCGACCTCACCATGACCAAGCATCGCCTCAGCGAAGCCCGGATCGCGGCGCAGGAGCTGTGCGACAAGTTCTACTCCACCACCATCATCGACACGATCCTCTGCCTCGACGGCACCGAGGTCATCGGCGCCTGCATGGCCAGCGAGCTGACCCGCACCGGCCACGCCAACATGAACGCGCACCGCACGATCTATGTCGCCACGCCCGAGCACGTCTCCGGCTCCCAGCTGATCTTCCGCGACAACACGGCGCCGATGATCGTCGGCAAGCACGTGGTCGTCCTGGCCGCATCGGTCACCACGGGCTACACGGCTCAGGCCGCCCTGGAGGCGGTCCGCTACTACTGCGGCATCCCGGTGGGTCTGTGTGCGATCTTCTCCAGCGTGGATGAGTGCGAGGGCTTCCCGGTGATGAGCATCTACGATACGCGCAACGACCTGTTCGACTATGTCAGCACCTCCTCCCACGACTGTCCGCTGTGCAAGGCCGGCATCAAGCTCGATGCCATGGTCAACAGCCACGGCATCTCGAGCTTCTGATCCGTGCGCTTTTTCCGTCCGGTATGCCGTTCCGGCTCATGACGGATTTTCTTCGTGACCGGCCCCGTACCGGCCATCCCCGCGCGTATACGAAAACCGGCCGTTTCCGGCCGGTTTTCGTGTGGTCTTTTTTCCGCTGATTACCTGGCGGGGATGAAGTCGAGCTCACTGAGGAAGTCGACGCACATCCTGATCTGCTCATCAGTGAGCCTGGCGTCGGCTGCCTGGGAGTTGGGCGTCATGAGGAACTCGATGAAGTAACCCTCATAGACGGACATGATGTCCACAAAGTCCTCGTTCTCACCGGTCTCCCGGGCCACCAGCAGCTTGGTGCCGTAGGCGGTCTCGGTGTAGGTGATCTCCACGTCGTCCATCTCGGTGAAGGTCCCCTCGAGGAGCTTGAGGTCCTCCTCGTGCAGGTCGTTCATCCGCTTCACGTTGTAATACTCCTCGCTGAAGGCGACGGTCAGCTGAAGGGTGGGCTTCTCCTTGTCGGTGGGCGTGATCATGGCGCTGATCTTGGAGCCCTTGCCGTTGACCAGCTGCATGCTGTAGCCTTCCGGCAGCCTGCACTGCAGGGTGAAGGCACCGTTGACATCCAGCCGGCCCATCTGCGTCTTGGCGGGCTCATCGGACTCGATGGGCATGCCGAGGACATTCACATAGTTCTTGCTGATGTAGCCGGTCTTTTTGGAGCGGGAGTCGATCGCCTGATACCACTTCTCGGTCTCGCCGATGGCGGTCAGTTCACGGCCGTCGGGAAGGGACATGATGCGCTCCGCGGCCACACCGGGGCCGGTGCGGAAGTTGACCCAGCCGGAGGGGCGGGACGCGCGCACGGAGATGGTGAAGGGCTTTTCGATCTCCCGGAAGGTGGACTTCTGGTGGCTGAGCTCCGCCGCGTTCGCCTGTCTCTCCTCCTGCTCCTTCTTGGACGGCTTGGTCGTCGAGAGGTAGCGGGTGTACACATAGCCCGTGCCGCCCTTGTACTGGATCGCGGACCAGTCGGTATTCACGATCACGGGGCTGAGCACGGTGACCTTTGCGCCGAATTCGAGCTGGCCGATGACGTTGCTGCCGGTGATCGGCTCGCTGCGGACGTTCAGGTTTCCGCCCTTAGCGGTGCGGACATACATGGTCTTGGGCCATTCCGCGGGGTCGATGCCCATGATTTCCTCGTCGGACTTGTAGCCTTCCTCCGCCAGGGAGGCGGGGATCAGGGCCGCCAGCATGAGGACAGCCAGCAGCAGGGTGACGATGCGCTTCATCAAGATGATTCCTCCTTGTATGATCAGTACCGCAGCGGGTGCGGCATCATCGTTGTCCAGTCTTTGATACGCCGGAGCGGAAGGGATGGCAGCCGGGCTGCCGTCTGTTCCGAAGAAAACCGCGACGCCCGTCCGGAGTCGCGGTTTTCTTCGGTGTCAGCGGTTCTTGCGCAGGAAGGCGGGCACGCCGCGATCGTCCTTCTCCATCGCGCCGGTGTTGCCGGAGACCGCTCCGTTGACGGGTGCAAGGGGCTGCGTGTTCGCGCCGAAGGTCGCCTGGTAGGGCGACTGGACCGGCTGCTGGCTGAAGGGCATGCCCTGGTTGTACATGGGCTGCACGGGCTGCACCGGCTGGGTCGGCTGCTGCTGGAAGGGCGGATAAGCCTGCTGCTGGAAAGGCGGATAGGACGGCTGCTGGGACGGAACGCCCATCGCCGGACGGCCGGCGGACAGGAAGGGGTTCTCCGTCTGCGAGGGAGCCGGACGGGCCGCGGGCTGGGCGGCCGGCGTCTGCTCACGGGCCGGAGCCTGCGCCTTGGGGGTGGCGTACGGGGAATTGTAGCTGTATCCGCCGGAACTGCCGTACAGGCGCTCGTGCTGGAGCTCACGGCTGTTCTTCGCCGGCTCTCTCGGCGGGAAGGGCGTCTTCTCAAAGCCGGTGGCGATGACCGTCACGCGGACCTCGTCGCCCATCGCTTCGTCGATGCCGGCGCCGAAGATGATGTTGGCCTCCGGATCGGCGGCCTGCATGACCATGTCCGCCGCCTCATTGATGTCCATGATCGAGACATCGGGGCCGCCGGTGATGTTGATCAGCACGGCGCGCGCACCGTCGATGTTGGTCTCCAGCAGCGGGGAGGCGATGGCTTCCTTGGCCGCGTTGACCATCTTGTTCTCGCCGCTGCCCACGCCGATGCCCATGTGGGCCATACCGCCGGACTCCATGACCGTGCGGACGTCCGCAAAGTCGAGGTTGATCAGAGCGGGAACGGCGATCAGATCGCTGATGCCCTGGATGCCCTGACGCAGGACATCGTCCGCGGTGCGGAAGGCTTCGAGGAGGGTCGTGCCTTTGCTGGACACCTTGAGCAGGCTGTCGTTGGGGATCACCACGAGGGTGTCGACGCGCTGCTTGAGCTCGGCGATGCCGCCCTCGGCGTTCTTCATGCGCTGCTTGCCCTCAAAGGTGAAGGGCTTGGTGACCACCGCGATGGTCAGGGCGCCCAGATCGCGGGCAACCTCAGCCACCACCGGGGCCGCGCCTGTACCGGTGCCGCCGCCCATGCCGGCGGTCACGAACACCAAATCGGCGCCGGTCAGCGCCTGAGCGATCTCTTCCTTGCTCTCCTCAGCGGCACGACGGCCCACCTCAGGCACGGCGCCTGCGCCGAGGCCCTTGGTCATCTTCTCGCCGATCTGGATCCGCGTCTGGGCCTTGGACATGCTCAGCTGCTGGCGGTCCGTATTGACCGCGATAAATTCCACACCGCGCAGTCCGGCGTCCACCATGCGGTCCAGGGCGTTTCCGCCGCCGCCGCCGCAGCCGACCACCTTGATGGAAGCAAAATTCAACTGTTCATCGTTCTGAAACTCGATCACGATGCATCCTCCTCGCAATTATGGCATTTCGGGCACAAGCCTGGATGAGCCAGGCGGGATTCGGGGAAAGATCAGCCTCCGAGCAGGTTGCGGAAGAATTCCCTCACCTTGCCGCCGCCCACAGGCTGGCGGTTCTTGATCTCGATCGTGTCGATGATCAGATCCATCAGCCCCAGCGCGCTGGAGTAGGAGTGGCTGTTGAGCTTGGCGGTCCGCTTCGGCGTCTCCTTCACGGTCACGCCGAGCTTCTGCCCGAGATACTTGTAGCCGCCGCGGTTGAAGCACAGGCCGCCGCCGGTCATGTAGTAGTTGGACCAGTTGCCGAGCTTGACGCCGGAGCGCTTGATCGCCGCCTGGATCTCCTCGGCGATCTCGTCGACGCGGGCCTCGATGATGCGGCTGACTTCCTTGCGCGTGAAGCTGCGGGCGGGCCTGCCCTCCAGCGGCGGGATGTCATAGGTCTCGTCCGCGTTCTCCACGCCGAAGATGTAGGGGCGCTTGACCCGCTCCTCGGCCTGCTCGAGCTTGATGTCGAGGCCGTAGGCGAGGTCCGCCGCGATGTTGCCGCCGCCGATGTCGATCGTCTCGAGATAGACCAGCGCGTCGCCCTCGGCGATCATCACGTCGGTGGTCAGATAGCCGACGTCGATCAGGACCGCCGTATGATCGCGCTCCTCCTCGGGGAGGAACAGCATCATCTCGCCGGGCGCCGTCGCGTAGATATTGCTCGCGTTGTAGCCCAGGTCCGACAGGCGCAGCGTCACATCCTCGACAAAGAAGCGGTCCGCGTAGACGAAGGAGATCATCGCGCGCAGCTCGCGCCCCGCCTTGCCGACGGGTTCGAGGGTCTTTTTGCCGTTGTCGATGGAGAACCAGGCTGGCGTCGAATGCACCTTGATCCCGTTGACGTTGCCGATCTTCTGCTCGGCGGCGCGAAACGCCTGCTTCACGTCGTTCGTGCTCACGCGGGGATCCGTGCCCTTCAGCTCGACCGTGACCTCCGCGGAATACGCGCGCGTAAAGAAGGCAGGCACACCGATATTGATGTCGCGCAGTTTGCGCTTGCTCTGCCGCTCCGCGTCCTCGATACTCTCGCGGATCCGATCGTTCACATCGCCCGGATTGTTCCACCCGGCGTCCATAAACCCGTCATAGGCGGCGATCCCGGCACCCACAATATCGCAGCGCAGATTGCTGGAATTGTCCGCAACCAGGGTGACGATCTTGCTCGTGCCGAAATCCACAGCCGCAACCGTGGTCTTCATCTCCCTCAGCCTCCTGTCGGCACAGATGGAAGGCCGGCGCGCGGACACTCCATCCAATTTACCATCGTTTATTATAGACGCTTTCGCGCGGGATTGCAAGTCTTTTCCGATTTGTGAACAAATTTTTTAAGGGATTTTTACGATTTTCTGTCTTGTTTGCGAAAATTTGCCGTATCAGGGGCGCCAGGTCGGGGCCTCCGGGTTCGTGACATAGATCGTTCCCCCGCTCTCCCCCATGTCCGCGAGCTGGGCAATGACCAGCATCATGGAGCGCAGCTTGGCGTGGATCCTAGTCTTTCCGCCGAGGCTGACATAAAAGCCGTCGCGCGTCCTGAGCATCATATCGTCCGCGCTGGTCAGGTTGTACTCCATGATCTCCGCGGTCAAGCCGAGCGCCTTGACCTCCGCGCTGAGCGTCCTGTAGGGAGCAAGCCCTTCGGTGCCCGCGACCTCGATGATCCTGCCGGGGATGCAGCGGCGGACATTCGCGATGTTCAGCTTGAGCTCCGGAAGCGCCGGCTCATGCTCCCCCTCATAGACGGTGAGCACCATGCCCTGCCCGTCGAGGATATATCGGACGCCGTTGTAATTGATCCAGGCGTAGGCATTGCGGACGCGAAGGCTGATGACCACCGTGTCCGGCATCTCCGTGCGGACGGCAAAGAAAGACAGGTACGGTTCGGTCGCAACCGCCTGCCGGATCTTCTGTTCATCCACGTGCCGGATATCGCTCCCCCGGATCAGGGAGCCGAACCAGTCTTCCAGCTGATCGATATGCTCCTGGGTGTAGATATGGTCGATGTCGCCGCTCAGCGTGACCCGGACCGTCCGGACCCGCAGGCTTGTGTTCACCAGGATGATCGCACCAACGACCAGCAGCACGATGACCAGGATCACCGAGAGCGTCACGCGCTTGTTCAGGCTGCGGAGCCTGTCCTTCATCGCGTACAGCCGCCCGGTCTTGCTGTGAGCCCGCTCAATGCCGGTGCCGGCCGGCGGACGCTCCGGATCGCTCCAGAACTCGGACCGGTGGGAGTCCAGGTCGGCGGAGCGGCCCTTCCGGAGGCCCTCATCCACCGCGCTGTCGTCGAAGGGGTCCCCCTCCCACGCTTCGCGGTCCCCGGGTACGTAGCCGGTGTCGTTCTGGTCGTTGATCGGCGGCTCGTGCTCGCACTCGGCGTCCTCCATCCGGTAGCCGCGCGTCTGCCAGGACGCCGGGTCCTTTTTCTTTTGCTTCTGTGTCATGCCCGCTCACCCGTCAGCTCCATGACCAGCTGCTTGAAGACGCGGCCGCGCTCCTCGTAGTCATGGAACATATCAAAGGAAGCACAGGCGGGCGACAGAAGGACGTTCCAGCCTCGCTCGGCCAGCTTCCGGCACCGCTGCACAGCCTCCTCCATCGAGTAGGCGCGGTGGATCCGATCCCAGCCGCAGCGGCGGAGGGTGTCCTCGATCTGGTTGGCCGTCACGCCGATCAGCACGGCCTCCCGGATCATCGGCGAGGCCATGATCTCTTTGGCCAGCGGAGTGAAATCGCAGTGCTTGTCGGAGCCGCCGAGGATGATCACCGTGGGCCGGGTCATCGTCTGAACGGCGCGGATCGTGGAGTCCACGTTCGTGCCCTTGGAATCGTTGAACCACTGGACGCCGTCCAGCTCGCGCGTGAACTCGATCCGGTGCTCCACGCCCCGGAAGGTGCGGAGGGTCTGCGCGAGGGAGTCCGTCGGCACGCCCATGGCCTTCGCGATGCAGACCGCAGCCAGGGCGTTTTCGAGGTTGTGCGGGCCCGGGATATAGATCTCCTTTGCCGGGAGGATCGCTTCCTCCGCCCCGCCCATGCGCGCCATGACGATGCCGTCGCGCACGAAAGCCCCGTCCCCGGCTTCTCGGCGGCGGGAGAAGAAGAGCACCCGGCTGCGGACCTGCCTGTCCAGTCCCTCCAGGGCCGGGTCGTCCGCGTTGAACACGGCGAAGTCCTCCGCACCCTGATTCTCGAAGATGCGCATCTTCAGGCGGGTATACTCGGCCATCGTGCCGTGGCGGTTCAGGTGGTCCTCGGTGATGTTGAGCAGGGCGGCCGCCGACGGATGGAAGGTCTCGATCGTCTCCATCTGGAAGGAAGAGCACTCGCAGACCGCCATGTCCTCCGCCGAGCCCTCCAGTACGGCCTGGGAGAACGGGAAGCCGATATTGCCCACGGCCCAGGTCCGGTGCGCCGGGTCGGCGTCCGCGAAGATCTGCGCCAGGAGGGAGACCGTCGTGGTCTTGCCGTTGGTGCCGGTCAGCGCCACCATCCTCCCGGGCCAGAGGGACGCCGCGAGTTCCAGCTCGCCGATGACCCGGATGCCCATCTCCTTCGCCTGCACGATAAAGGCGGCCGTGTCCGGGATGCCGGGGCTGATCACCAGCTCATCCTGCCCCTGCAGCAGCTCCCCCGCCCCGCAGCCGAGGCGCCAGATCACGTCCAGCTGCTCGAGCGGACGCAGGGCCTCGCCGAGGGCCTCCCGGGTCTTGGAGTCGTTGACCGTCACTTTCGCGCCGATCCTGTGCAGCAGCTGCGCCGCCGCGATGCCGGACCGGGCCAGGCCCACCACAAGGACGTTTCTTCCCCTGTACTGCTCCGCTGTCATCTCTGTCATTCCTTCGTTTCTCAGAAAAGTCAAATCCGTGATGCCGTCAGAGGACAGCCATCACGGACCAGACGGCCAGGGCGCACAGCGCCAGCGTGACCGCCGCGTACATCAGCACGATCTGGTTTTCCTTCATGCCGCACAGCTCGAAGTGGTGGTGGATCGGCGCCATTTTGAAGATGCGCCTCCCCGTGCCCGTCTTCTTCCGCGTGTACTTGAAGTAGGTGGTCTGCATCATCACCGAGACGGAGGACATGATGCAGGTGAAGCAGACAGGCAGCAGCAGGATCTGGCACTTCATGAGCATCGCCACGCCCACGAAGGCTCCCCCGATGAACATCGACCCCGTGTCGCCCATGAAGATCTTCGCCGGGTGGTGGTTGAAGAAGAGGAAGCCGACGCTGGCCCCCGCCAGGGCGAAGCAGAGGATCGCGATGACAATAAACCAGGGGTCCCGCTCCTTCCCCGGGAAAACGGCCAACACGCCCGCCGGAGCGCCGGAGGACAGGCTGCCGGCGAAGAGCAGCGCGACGATGCCGAAGGCGGCCATCCCGATCACCGTCACCGAGGACAGGATGCCGTCCACACCGTCCTGGAGGTTGGCGCTGTTGGTGATGAACATCACCAGCACGGTCATGACCGGGATGTAGAAGACCCCGAGGTCCAGGGTCTGCCGGGTGAAGGGCAGCCAGACGTCGTGGCCGACGACGAAGTAGCAGAACAGCGAAAAAGCCAGACCGACGATCATCTGACCGATCAGTTTCTGTTTCGGCTTCAGGCCCTCGTGATCCTTCTTGACATCCTTGATGTAGTCATCCGGGAAGCCGAAAAGGAGCATGCAGCCCACGGTGATGAAGAGCAGCGGCCACAGGGCATTCTCCAGGCCCATGGGGGCGCGCTTCATCACGCAGCGGATGATGCTCAGCACCGCGGTCGTGATCACCGTCGCGCCCGCGGTCACGATGCCGCCCATGTTCGGCGTGCCCTGCTTGACCTTGTGCGCCTGGGGGCCCAGGTCATAGATGGTCTGCCCGAACTTGAGCTTTTTCAGAAAAGGAAGAAAGAACGGCATGACCGCCAGCACCAGGGCCGCCGCGATCACGGCAGAAAGGATCATGTACCCATACATCCGCGTCACTCCTTTTGGACGGCGTCAGCCCTCCATCTCGTGAAGGAGCTCCGCCACCACTGCCTTTTCGTCAAAGGGATGCTTGATTCCTTTAATCTCCTGATAAGTTTCGTGACCTTTTCCGGCGAGGACGATCACATCGCCGTCCTTCGCGATGCCCAGGGCATAGCGGATGGCCTCGCGGCGGTTCTCGATGACCACATAGGGCTTTCCGGTGGGCCTGATGCCGTCCTCGATGGCCTTGAGGATATCCATGGGATCCTCGCTGCGCGGGTTGTCGCTGGTCAGGACGCACAGGTCGGCCAGCCGGCCTCCGATCTCGCCCATCATCGGGCGCTTACCCTGGTCGCGGTCGCCGCCGCAGCCGAAGAGCGCGATCACGCGGCCGCGGGTAAAGACCCGCACGGTCTCCAGGATGTTCTGGAGGGCGTCCGGGGAATGGCTGTAGTCGAGGATGACCTTGTAAGGCGTGCCGGTCTGCAGCATCTCCACGCGGCCGGGCACCGACGCGATGCGCTCGAGGCCCTTGCGGATATCCTCCACCCCGATCCCCAGGATCATGGCGCAGGAGGCCGCCGCGAGGGCATTGTAGACATTGAACATGCCGGTCATCTGCAGGTTGATGCGGCTGTCGTGCATGCCCTGCAGCCGGGTCGTGAAGGAGACGCCGTTCTCGCTGATCTCGATGTCCCGCGCGAAAAGGTCGGCGTTGACGCAGATGCCGTAGGTGATATGGGGGATCTGCAGGCCGTCCAGGATGCGCTCCGTCGTCTCCTCGTCGGCGTTGAAGGCACCGTTGCGCACCATGCCGGAGGTGAAGAAGCGGCGTTTGGTCTCGAAGTAATGCTCCATCGTGTGGAAGTAGTCCAGATGGTCCTGGCTGAGGTTGGTGTAGCACCCCACCTCAAAGGTCAGGCCGTCAAGGCGCAGCATGTCGATCGCGTGGGCCGAGACCTCCATGCTCACGATCTTCACGCCCGCGTCCGCCATCAGGCGCAGCGTGCTCTGGAGTTCGATCGGATCGGGCGTGGTGAGGTTGCCTTCCAGGCGCTTGTCCCCGATCATGTTGCCCGTTGTGCCGATCAGGCCGCAGCGGATGCCGGCCTGTTCCACGATGCTTTTGAGCATATAGGAAGTCGTGGTCTTGCCCTTGGTGCCGGTGATGCCCACCAGCTTCATGCGGTCGGCGGGATGTCCGTAGAAGGCCGCGGCGATCCGGCTCATGGCCCCGCGGCCGCTGCTCACCAGGATCTGCGGGACGGGCACGTCCACCCACCGCTCCACCACAAGGGCCGTGCAGCCGTTGGAGACCGCCTGGGCGGCATAATCGTGGGCGTCAAAGCGTGCTCCGTGAATGCAGAAAAACAGCGCGTCCGCCGTCCGTTCGCGGCTGTTGGCTGTGATCGCGCTGACAGGGGTATCCAGGTCTCCCCGCGTATCGAGCAGATACGGCAGACCTTCGATCAGCTCCCGTAGTTTCATGGGTTTTCCTCCTGGAATCGCCGGAGCGGGCTCACTCGCTCAGGTGTGCGACGGGCAGCATGCAGACCTCGTCCGGCACCTGCAGGTAGATCTTCTTCGCTCCCTTGGCGGAGATCATGCCGTGCTCCACCGCGCTGTAGAGCACGTCGACCTTGGCCGAGCGGTTCTGATATTCGATGTCGAGATTCTGGCAGCGGCGGTTCATTTCCCGGATGCTCTTGGCGTTCTTGGCTGTCTGGGCGTCGATCTGCCAGACCTGAATCACGCTGCCCATCCACAGGACAAACAGGAAGGCGACCAGCGCGATCAGGGCGATCAGGGCCGTGCTCCCTCGCAGGCCGTCACGGCTCACCACGGGGATCACGCGCTCATCGCGATCGCGGCGGATCCGCGCAAGGTCGACGGCGCGGGAGGCCGGACGGCGGCCGCTCGCGTAGACCGGCTTCATGTCGGCCGCGCGGTCCGGCAGCTCGACGTCGAAGGTGATCCGGCTGCGGCGGACATCCTGCTCCTGCATATAGCCGTAGGGATTGGCGTACTGCCGTACGCGATCCTGCCAGCTCAAATCGGCGGACCGGCTGCCTACGTAGCGGCTCCTGCTCCGATAATGTCTGACGGTCTCCTGCATACGGCAACGCCCCTGTTCATGATGGAATGTGTGTTATTCGGTTTCCTGTGCTCTCTGGGTATCCAGACGGCCGATCTCGGCGAGGATGTCCGGCAGACGGTCGCGGAAGCGCGCGAACTGGTCCGCGCCGCGGCTGGCGGCCACCACGCGCACATGGTCGCGCGCGCCGGTGATCTCCACGTCCCGCTCATCGCCGAGGAAATAGTTCCGGATCTTCGCCGGAAGGAGGATGCGGCCCTGACTGTCGCACTCCTGGTCGAAGAAGGAGAAGGCATCGAACTGCTCCTCAAACTCCACCAGTTCCCGGTTGAGGGGGGCCAGGCGCGCATAGCGGTCGCGGAGGCGGGCCCAGGCGATGTTGGAGTAGAGGCCGATGGACTGGAAGTCCTTCGACGGAGCGACGCAGAACTTGTCGCCCAGCCGTTCGCGGAAGGATTGGGGGACAACCATGCGCCCCTTGCCGTCCAGGCTGTGGCTGTAGGAGCCGGTAAAAGACCTGCTGTAGCGTTTGAGCAGGGCAACGTCCGCCTCGGTGAGGTCCTCGTCGAGCGGCAAGCCCTGCATCAGAAGAAGCTCGTCTCCGTTCAACTTTCCCCCACCTTTCACCATTCACTTGCCACTTTTAGGGCTTCATCCCCATAATACACCACCTTTTTGGCTTGTCAATAGGAAATTTCCCCTGCCAAATGCTCGGAAAGACTCTGAATTATAACTTTTGTTCATAAATTCGTTACAGTTTTGAAACATATTTCATGTCCGTTTGTGTCCGCCTTTTTTTCGCTCCCAATATTTTGTGTTCACGAAAAAACGTGCCCCGACAGACAGTTCCGTCAGGGCACGCAAACGGCCGAAATATGAAATTTTTGTGTTTCGCTCAAAGTGCTCCGCGGAGAGCTCCCCCGCTCGCGGAAGCCCGGATACGCAGGCGAAGGAAGGCCCGAAAAAAGAAAACCCGGCCCGTCGGGTCAGGTTGTCATATCCACCTCGCGCAGCACGAAGCCGAGGCTGTCGCAGGAGGTCAGGAGGTATCGGACACCGCCGTGGGTACCGTTCCAGCCGGCACGGATCCCGGCCCCGTGCAGGTGACCGTAGACCGCCGTGTGCACGCCGTAGCGGGTCAGCAGGGCGGTGAAGACCGTGTCGCGCTGGGCATCGTAAAGCGGGGGGTAGTGGAGCATGGCCACGATGGGTTTCTCCGTCCCGTCCGGCTGTTCCGCCAGCTTCCGGGCCTCCCGGAGCGCCATCTCGAGCCGGAGCAGCTCCCGCTCGTAGATGCGCCGGTCCTCCGCCGCGAGCGGCTCGTCCCCGGTCGGGAACACCCAGCCCCGGGTGCCGCAGATCACCCACGGCCCCGCGTCGGCCGCGCTGTGCTGCAGGGCCTTCATGCCCTCCGGCATCGCCGCCTGAACGCGGGTCAGAGACGACCACCAGTAGTCGTGATTGCCCTTGATCAGGAATTTCCGGCCGGGCAGAGCACCGATGGCCTGCAGATCGGGCACGGCGTGTGAAAGCTGCATGGCCCAGGAGATGTCCCCCGGGATCAGCACGGCATCCTCATCGCTCACCCGTGCGCGCCAGTCCTCGCTGATCCGCGCGAAGTGGCCTTCCCAGTGGGGGCCGAACACTTCCATCGGCTTGTCGTCGCCGCCGGGCAGGTGCAGATCCGCGATGGCAAACAGCTTCATCGGCTTTCCTCTCTGCTGTGATCAGCCTTCCTCTTCCTGCTCCTGCTCTTCCTGTTCCTTTTCCTCTTCCTCGCGCACGGATTCGAGACTCAGGGCGTTCTCGATGGAGCCGTAGTCATCGCCGAGTTCTTCCTTCATCTCCGGCAGGATCTCGTCCATCTGGGACACGGAGTCCATCTCCACGATCTCGCCGGCATTGGCCTTGGAGGCGTCCTCATCGCCGGCGGCCGTCTGGTCGTCGCCGTTCTTCATCTCCGCCAGGCAGAAGGCGCAGACATCGCGCCCGGGCAGCACCGGATTCTCGTTGCAGATAGAGCAGAGTTCCGCTTCCTCGTTCTGAACAACGCCGCGCATCTCCTGCAGGCAGACCTTGCAGTACTGTTCGTCTCCGGTGATATAGTTGAGCTCGCAGCGCGGGCACAGCACCAGCCTCATGCACATCCTCCTCGGTGTATCTCCACTTGTATTGCCTATGCTCCCACCCGAGAGCACTGTTTACGGTCCGATCCCCGCTCTGTTCCCACAGAAGCGGCGATTGTATGCACAGTAATGGGATAAGCCCCCACTTTCTCGTCAGTTTCCGATCGTGGGGCACCCTCCGGGGCCACCCTATCCCTTCCCGTTTGCATGCGTGTTGCATTATAGCCACGCACCCCTGCGATGTCAAGCCCTTTTTTTGCATCGGAGGAGGCCTTCTTTTCAGCCCCGATGGGCGTTCCTTCCGACCGGATCCGACATGTGAAAACCCCGCCGGTGCGGGGCTTTCACATATCGGGATCATTCGCCCAGAGCCTTCTCCATCACATCCAGCAGCTGCTCGCGGCCGCTGCCGTCCTCCGAGGAGAAGCAGATGACCTCCCACGGCTGGACGAGCAGGGCCCGACAGATCGGGGCCAGCTGCTTCTGGCGCGCGCCGCGGCTGATCTTGTCCGCCTTGGTCGCCACCACCGTGAAGGGGATCCCGGACTGGCGGAGGAAGGTGTTCATCTGGATGTCGTCCCGCGTGGGCTCGTGTCGGATATCCACGAGCGTCAGGACGCGGACGAGCTCATGCGCCTGCTCGAAGTAGGCCTGCATCATGTCGCCCCAGCGGGCCTTCTCCTGCTTGTCGACCTTCGCGTAGCCGTAGCCGGGCAGGTCGATCAGGTGGAAGGCGTCGTTGAGGAGGAAGACGTTGATCAGCCTTGTCTTGCCGGGCGTGGCGCTGGTCCGGGCCAGGCCGCGGCGGTTGCAGAGCCGGTTGATCAGGCTGCTCTTCCCCACGTTGCTCTTGCCCGCCACGGCGATCTGGGTCAGCCCCCTGCCGGGGAAGTCCCCGTAGGATGCCATTGAGGTGACGAATTCCGCCCGCTTGATCTCCATCGCCGCACCTCCTCACGCGTCCGTGAGCGCCGTGTCCAGGACCTGACGCACATCGGAAGCCTTCACGACCGTGAAGCGCTCCAGCACGTAGCCGGGGATCTCCTCCAGGTCCTTCGCGTTCTCCTCGGGGATGATCAGGGTCCGGATGCCCGCGCGGTACGCGGCCAGGGCTTTCTCCTTGAGGCCGCCGATGGGCAGCACACGGCCGCGGAGGGTGACCTCCCCGGTCATCGCCACATCCTGGCGCACGAGGCGTCCGGTCAGGGCGGAGACGAGGGCCGTGGTCATCGTGACGCCGGCGGACGGGCCGTCCTTGGGCACGGCGCCCTCCGGCACATGGATGTGGATGTCCTGATCCTTGTAGAAGTCCGGCTTCAGGCCCAGGCTCTCGCTGTGGGCGCGGACCCAGGTGAAGGCGGCCTCGGCGCTCTCCTTCATGACGCTGCCGAGCTGGCCGGTGAGCTGCAGCGTACCCTTGCCGGGCATCAGCGCGCATTCCACCTCCAGCAGTTCGCCGCCCACGCTGGTCCAGGCCAGACCGTTCACGACGCCCACGCGCGGCGCTTTCTCCGGCTGCTCGCGGGTGAAGCGGGCCGCACCGAGATACTCGCGCAGGACGGGCTCCGTCACGGTGACCTGGTCGGTCTGCGTGTCGAGCATCGTCACCGCGCTCTTGCGCACGACCTTGGCGAGGGTGCGCTCGAGCGTGCGGACGCCGGCCTCGCGGGTGTAGCCCTCGATCAGCTGGCGCATCACCCTGTCGGAGATGCGCACCTGCTTCGGCTTGAGCCCGTGTTCGGCCAGCTGCTTGGGCAGGAGGTGGCGCTTCGCGATCTGGAGCTTCTCCTCCTCGGTGTAGGAGGGGACCTCGATGATCTCCATGCGGTCCAGCAGCGGGCCGGGGATCGTGTCGACCGAGTTGGCGGTGGTGATGAACATCACGCGGCTCAGGTCGAAGGGCAACTCCATGTAGTGGTCACGGAAGGCGCCGTTCTGCTCCGCGTCGAGGACCTCGAGCATGGCGGAAGCCGGATCGCCGCGGACGTCCGCGCCCATCTTGTCGATCTCGTCGAAGAGGAAGACCGGGTTCATCGTGCCGGCCTGTTTCATGCCGGCGATGATGCGGCCCGGGATCGCGCCGATGTAGGTGCGCCGGTGGCCGCGGATCTCCGCCTCGTCGCGCACGCCGCCCAGGGACATCTGGACGAACTTGCGCTCCAGGGTGGCGGCGATGCCCTTGACGATGCTCGTCTTGCCCACGCCGGGCGGGCCGACGAAGCAGAGAATCGGTCCGCGCAGGTCCTTCTTGATCTGCAGCACCGCGAGGTATTCCACGATGCGCTCCTTGACCTTCTCCAGGCCGTAGTGATCGCGGTCCAGGATGCGGCGGGCGCGCTTCAGATCCAGGTTGTCCCTGGTCTCGACGCCCCAGGGCAGGTCGAGGATCCACTCGATGTAGGTGTGGCTGACGCCGATCTCGGGGGTCCCGGGCGCCATGCGGGAGAGACGCTCGAGCTCCTTGGCGCACTTCTTGCGCGCCTCCTCGTTCAGGGGCGTCTTCTCCATGCGGGCGCGCAGCTCCTCCACCTCGCCGCTCTCGTCGTCGCCGAGCTCGGTCTGGATCGCGCGGATCTGCTCCCGGAGATAATAATCCTTCTGGTTCTTCTCGATCTGCTTCTTGATCCGGGCCTGGACCTGCTTCTCCACGTCGGCCAGTTCGGTCTCGCGGGCCAGGAAGGTGCAGAGCTTCTCCAGGCGGGCGGCGGTGTCCAGCTCCTCGAGGATCTGCTGGCGCTCCTCGGCGTGGGTCAGGACATTCGCGGCGATCACGTCGCACAGTTCCCCGGGCTCGCGCAGGTCGCGGATGCTCTCCACGGTCTCCTCGCTCACCCGCTGGCTGACCTGCACGAGTTCGCCGAACAGGTCCTGCGCCGTGCGCACCAGCGCCTGCATGCCGACGGAATCGTCGGCCGCGTCCTCCACCCGGCGCACCTTGCCGCGCAGATAGGGCGATGTCTGGGTGAGGGCCTTCAGCTCCCCGCGGCACTCGCCCTCGGCCAGCACGCGCACCGTGTCGCCCGGGAGGTTCATCACCTGCCGGATCACGGCGATCGTGCCCACGCGGAACAGTCCGTCCTCGCCCGGATCCTCCTGATCCGCGTCCCGCTGGGCGATGAGCAGGATGTGCTGATCGGTCAGCATCGCCTGCTCCAGCGCCGCGACGGATTTCTGGCGGCCCACGTCGAAGGTCAGCACCATGTGCGGGAACACCATCAGCCCGCGAAGAGCCAGCACCGGCATCGACGCGGCTGTCTGTCTGCTTGCCATAAGTCCTCCTTGGTCTTGTGCGCTCCGTCTGAGCGAAAGGAGGAGGCCGAAGCCTCCCCCATCAGCTCGCGGAGATCGCGGTTTTCTGTGTCTTTCTGCGCGTCACGGAGCGCTTCTGGCGCTCGCCCTCGGTGAGGCGCACCTCGTTCTCATCCACCTCGCAGGCACTGATCTCGGTCCTGCTGGGCAGGTCGAACATCGTGTCGAGCATGCGCTGCTCGACGATGGCCCGCAGGCCGCGCGCGCCGGTCTTGCGGCGGATGGCCTCCTTCGCGATGGCGCTGATGGCCGCGTCGGTGAAGGTCAGGGAGACGCCGTCGAGGCCCAGCAGTTCCTGGTACTGGCGGCACAGGGCGTTGCGCGGCTCGGTGAGGATCCGCTTCAGCGCGTCCTCGTCCAGCTCGTCGAGCACCGTGACGATGGGCAGGCGGCCCACAAACTCGGGGATCAGGCCGTAGCGGGTCAGATCCTCCGGCTCCACCTGCTTGAGGGAGGCGGCGACGTCCAGGGACTTGCTCTCCCGGACCTCCGCGCCGAAGCCGAGGTTCTTCTTGCCGATGCGGCTGTTGATGATCTGCGCCAGGCCGTCAAAGGCGCCGCCGCAGATGAAGAGGATGTTGGCCGTGTTGATCTGGATCATTTCCTGCTGGGGATGCTTGCGGCCGCCCTGGGGCGGGACGGAAGCCACCGTCCCTTCGAGGATCTTCAGCAGAGCCTGCTGCACGCCCTCGCCGCTGACATCGCGGGTGATGGACATGTTCTCGCTCTTGCGGGCGATCTTGTCGATCTCGTCGATGTAGACGATGCCGCGCTCCGCCAGCTCGATGTCGTAATCCGCCGCCTGGATCAGCCGCAGGAGGATGTTCTCCACATCCTCGCCCACATAGCCGGCCTCGGTCAGCGTGGTCGCGTCGGCGATGGCGAAGGGCACATGGAGCACCCGGGCCAGGTTCTGGGCCAGGTAGGTCTTGCCGGAACCGGTGGGTCCCAGGAGGAGGATGTTGCTCTTCTGCAGCTCCACGTCGTCCTTGCCCGCCTTGCGGCCGATGCGCTTGTAGTGGTTGTACACCGCCACGCTCAGGGCCCGCTTGGCCCGGTCCTGCCCGATGACGTACTCGTCCAGAACTTCCTTCATCTCACGCGGCGTCGGGAGTTCCTGTCCGTCCGCCAGCTGCTTGGAGGGGGTCTCCTCCTCGATGATCATGTTGCACAGATCAACGCACTCGTTGCAGATGAAGACGTTCGGGCCGGCGATCAGCCGCTCCACCTGGTTCTGGGTCTTGCCGCAGAAATTGCACCGGTGCAGCGTGCTTCTCTGGTTGTTGGTGTTTGCCATGCGTCCTTCCTTACTGCGCGTTCTGCTTGCCGCGCGGCTGGTAGATCTCGTCGATGATATGGTAGTCGAGCGCTTCCTGCGCCGTCATGAAATAGTCGCGTTCGCAGTCCGCGCTGAGCTTCTCCAGGGGCTGGCCGGTCATGTCGGCCATCATCGCCAGCATCTTCTGCTTGGTCCGCATGAGCCATTCGGCGCGAATCTGCACGTCGGTGGCCTGTCCCTGCGCGCCGCCAAGGGGCTGATGGATCATGACCTCGGCGTTGGGCAGGGCGAGGCGCCGGCCCTTCTCGCCGCTCATCAGCAGGAAGGCGCCCATGGACGCCGCCATGCCGATGCAGACCGTGCGCACCGGGCACTTGACGTACTTCATCGTGTCATAGATCGCCATGCCGGCGGTCACGGAGCCGCCGGGGCTGTTGATGTAAAGGTTGATCTCCGCCTCCGGATCCTCCATCTCCAGGAAGAGCAGCTGCGCGACGACCGTGTTGGCCACCGCGTCGTTGATCTCCCCGCCGAGGAAAACGATCCGGTCCTTCAGCAGGCGTGAATAAATGTCGTAGGAGCGCTCACCGCGGCTCGTCTGTTCCACTACATAGGGCACCAGGGTCATCGTGTTCCCTCCCTTTTCTGTCGAAAAGCGGGGAGCGGGCAAGCGCCCTGCCTCCCCGATCGCCGTGCGGTGCGGATCACTCTGCGTCGTCGGCCTTGTTTTCTTCCTTCGCGGGCTCCTCGGTCTTCGCCGGCTTGTCGGTGACCTTCGCGTCGGCCATCATCAGCGCCACCGTGCGGGTCACGGCGGCCGCATCCTTCAGGGCCTGCTTCTGGTCGTCCGTCAGGGACTTGCGGAAGTCCTCGAGGTCGCGCTCCATGCGCTTGGCCTGCTCCTCGGTCTCCTTCTCGACGTCGGCCTCGTCGGGCTCGATGCTCTCGGCCTTCTGAACGGCCTCCAGCACCAGGCGGATCTTCAGCCGGCGCTCAGCCTCGCCGCGGTACTGCTCCGCGAGCTGTTCAACGGTCTGGCCGGTCCACTTGAGGTAGTCCTCCATCTTAATGCCCTGGTAGGCCATGCGCAGCTGCATGTCGCGCAGGATGTTCTGCACCTCGCGGGTGACCATGGCGACGGGGATGTCGACGGAGGCGTTGTCGGCGGCCTTCTCCACCACGGCGTTCTCGGCGGCGGTGCGGTTGTTGTCGTCGGCCTTCTTCTGCAGCTCGTCCACGATGCTCTGGCGGTAATCCGCAAAGGTGGTGAAGTCGCTCACGTCGGCGGCGAACTCATCGTCCGCCTCGGGGATCTCGGTCTTCGAGATGCTGTTGACCTTCACATGGAAGACAGCCTTCTTGCCGGCGAGGTTCTCGGCGTGATAGTTCTCCGGGAAGGTGACGTCCAGGTCCTTCTCCTCGGCGACGCACATGCCCACCATCTGCTCCTCAAAACCGGGGATGAACTGGTGGCTGCCGATCTCGAGGGTCTGGCCCTGCGCCGTGCCGCCGTCAAAGGCCACGCCGTCCACCGTGCCCGCGTAGTCGAGGTTCACGGTGTCGCCCTCCTGCACGGGACGGTCCAGGACCTCCTCGGTGCGGGAATGCTTCGTGCGGTCCTGCATGATGCGGGCATCGATGTCGGCGTCGGACACCGTCTCGTGCTCGATCTCCACCGCCAGGCCCTTGTACTCGCCGAGGGTCACCTCGGGATACACGAACACCTCGCAGGTGATGGTGACGTCGGAGCCGGGCGCGATGTTCGCCCAGTCCACATCCACCTCGGGCTGATCCACCGCGCGGATGTCGCCCTCCTCAATAGCCTTGTCGTACTGCTCGGGCAGCCACAGGTTGATCGCGTCCTCGTAGAATACCTCGGGACCGTACATGCGCTCGATCAGGGTGCGGGGCGCCTTGCCCTTGCGGAAGCCCGGCACGTTGATGCGGCCGCGCATTTTCAGATAGGCCTTCTGCGTCGAAGCGGCGAATTCGTCCGCGGGCACGGTAAAGGTCAGCTTGACTTTGTTGCTGGAAATCTTCTCGACGGTGTAGCTCATGTACGTTCCTCCTGTGTCGCTCCTTACCTGCTGTGCAGGCAATATTGGATTATATCATACAATTCAGGTGCTTGCAAGTTTTTTCTATGCGCGTCAGAACGGGTCGTCCTGGGCCGCGCACAGGGGGCTGACCCCGATGCCGAGGATCTCGGCGGCCTTGCGCGCGCTGGCCTTGAGGCCCTTCTCGTTGGTCACCAGGCAGATCTGATTTCCCATGAACAGGATCGCCGCGGACTGCCCGCCATCCAGGTTCAGGGCAGCCGTGCAGCCGAGTGTCTGCAGCCGCTCCGCGATGAAGCGGATGGAGGTCCCGGCGCTGCGCTTGTTGCGGCCCTCGGTCATGATCGCGAAGTAGTGTCCCTTCTCCACGATGCCGATGCCCGCGCGCTGGGCCCGGCCCGCGCCGTAGCGCTTCAGCGCCGCGGTGTTCAGCTCCCCGTCCCGGATCATCCAGGGGCCGAAAGCCAGGACGTCGAGGGCGCCCATCTCCGCGTACTCCTCCGGGGTTTTCTCGTTGGAGCGGAAGACCTGCATATCGCCGTCCGGCAGGATCGCGAGGGTGTCCAGGTTCGGGAAAGCCTTGTTGACGCCCTTGGTGCGCTTCGAGTACAGTATCCCGTCCCGAATGATGATGCCCGGGACGCGCTTTTTCGTGATGCGCAGGTGGGCGAAGTCGCCCGTGAGGGCAAAGACCGTCTGATGCTCCCGGGCAATGCGGTAGGGATACTGGAGGCTGGACCAGCGCTTGGTTTCCTTCCAGGGGAGCATGCGGAAGAGCTCCCCCTCGGCCGCGCGGATCTCCGCCTCGTACCAGATCACGTTCGGGTGCGTGTCGGAGCGC
Organism: Clostridia bacterium; assembly: GCA_017429265.1. Classification (GTDB taxonomy): domain Bacteria; phylum Bacillota; class Clostridia; order Christensenellales; family Aristaeellaceae; genus RUG11272. The sequence continues at coordinate 51,810 of JAFRPG010000030.1, forward strand.
CGGAGGATCTCCACCCACAGCGTAGGCGACGCGTAGCGCCAGACGCCCTCCTCCTCGCTCGCGTAGACGAACTCGCCCTCGTCGAGGAAGCCGGCCTCGTTGAGCGCCGGGAACTCGCCCTCCGCCAGCGCACAGCCGGCGGCCGCGAGCAGGATCAGCAGGATGAGGATGCCGTACCGGATTCGCACAAGCTCCGCCTCCCGCTCACTTCTTGATCACGGCCGGTGTGCGCTCCGTGACCAGGTCCGATACGCCGATGGCCACGATGTCCGAGGCCCGGCGCGCCGATCCGTACTTGTTGTTCGCTCCGCCCGCGACGTTCAGCTGTACGCCCATAAAGGTCATGAAGCTGGTCTCGCCGCCGTCCAGGTTGAAGCCGACCGAGCAGCCCTTCTCCAGCAGGCGGTCCGTCATGAACTGCAGGTTGCAGCCCTTGCTGCGCTTGGTGCGCCCCTCGGCGACGATGGCCACGTAATGGCCGTTCTCCACCATGCCGATGGCGGTGCGCGGGTTGCGGTTGAGGCCCAGGTGCTTCAGCGCCTCCGTGTTCACCTCGCCGTCCCGGATCAGCCAGGGGCCGAAGCAGAGGCAGTTCCGCACGCCCATGTCGAGGTACTCCTGCGCGGTGTGCTCGTTGTGGTCGAAGACCTGCAGCGATCCGTCCGGCATGAAGGCCATGATGTCCAGGTTCGGAAAGGCGTTCACGCTCTGCTTGCCGCGGGTCTTCTTCCAGAGGATCTTCCCGTCGCGGATGATGATGCCTACCGCACTGCTCTTGCTGGGGTAGCGTCCCTGGGCATAGTCGTTGTTGATGGCGAAGACCACCTTGTGCTTCTGCGCCACCAGGTAAGGCCAGGAGGAGGTGCTCAGGTGCTTCCCCTCCTTGGCGGTCGCCATGAACCAGTCCTCGCCGCCGCGGGTCCAAACGTCGGCCTCCCACCAGTACAGGGGCTTGGGATCGTCGGTGTAGCGCCGGACGATCTCCACCTTCAGCGTTTGGGAGACGTAGCGCCAGACGCCTTCCTCCTCACCCTCGTAGACGAACTCGCCTTCGTCGAGGAAGCCCTCCGCGTTGAGCGCCGGGAACTCGCCTTCCGCCGCCGCCCAGAGCGGCAGCAGCAGGATCAGCAGCCCCAGCGCGATCCATCTGATCCGCATCGTCTCAGTCCTCCATGCCGGTCATCCGGCGGAGCAGCTCCTGGTAGGCCTGCTCCGTATTGCCCAGGTCGCGGCGGAAGCGGTCCATGTCGAGGGGCTCGTGGGTCCGTGCATCCCAGAAGCGCGCCACGTCCGGGGAAATCTCGTCCGCAACCAGGATCTGGCCGTGAAAGCGTCCGAACTCCAGCTTGAAGTCGATCAGCTCGATCCCGATCTCCCGCATGGAGGCGCTGATGATCTCATTGATCCGCAGCGCCATCGCCGTGGCCTTTTCGATCCCTTCCGGGGTGCCGAGGCGCAGGGCCAGGATGTGGGTCATGTTGATCAGCGGGTGTTCCTCGCGGTCGTCGCGGAGGATGTATTCCACCACCGGCGGCTGCAGCGGACGGCCCTCGGTGATGCCGAGGCGCTCGGCCATGCTCCCCGCGGCGCGGTTGCGCACCTTGATGGCCACCGGCAGCATCTCGCAGCGGCGCACCAGGCTCTGCCGGCTGTCGATGGGCCCGAGATAATGGTTGGGGATATCATGCTCGCTCAGCATGCGAAAGAAGGTCTGGGAGATGGCGTTGTTTATCTCGCCCTTGCCCCAGATGCGCCCGCGCTTGAGGCCGTGGTAAGCCTTCGCGTCATCCTTGAAATACTCGATCGCGGTGTCCGGATCGTCGGTGGCGTAGATGCGCTTGCTCTTTCCTTCCCGGATCAGTTCTCCCGGCTGGACCATGTCTTCTCTCCTTCTGCGCGTGTCCCGTCCGCAGTGCCGCAAAAACAGGCAAAGAGCGCCCGGTCGGACCGTTTGCGCTCTTGAGATTTTTGCAGTGTTTATTGTAGCAGATTTTCCGGAGGCTGACAAGGGGCTTTTTGCGCTGTTTTCAGACGTTTCGGGCCGCAAAACGCCGCCCCGGAGGGCGGCGCGGTATCCCCGTTCCCTCCCTCGCCGCCGGTCAGTGCAGGGTTGTACGGGATGCGGAATATGAATGCGTTTGTGCGGCAATGAGGTTGACAGTGCGATCAGACGGCCTCCTCCGCCACATGCGCGGCCGATGGTCTCGCTAACGGCCAAAGCGTCAGCACTCGCCCCGGCGGCTACCAGCGATCTTTTCGGTTACTTCAGATCGAACCGCCAGTTCGCGGCCTGGATCACCGTGTCCACACGGCGGAACTCCGCGCTGAGCCGGTCACACTCTTTGCGCAGAGCGCGCACGTCCACGGTGCTCAGGATGCGGATCTCCTTGGCCGAGTAGCGGTCGACGACCGCGCCGGCTTCGCCGCAGAACGACTGCAGGACATCCATCTCCTTCTTCAGGCTGTCGCGGCGGGATAGCAGGGCGGTGAGCGTCTCGCCCTCCACGCGCACGCGGCTGTTGGTGAGGTTGATGCGCGTGATCAGGTCGCACTCCTCCCCGATGCACTTTCTCAGTTCTTCCAGCAACTCCTGCGGGTCCTCCGCGGGCTCGGTACCCTCCTGCTTCTTCGCATTCTGGTTCAGGCGGTTTGCGATCTGCGCGATGCGGCGCGTCAGGTCCGCCCTCTGCTGGAGCGCTTCAGCCAGTTTCATATGCGATGCCTCCTGTCCCGGGCCGTCTCTCAGAACAGGCCCGTGATGCGTCCGTCCTCCGCCACGTCGATCTGCAGCGCCGCGGGCGCCTTCGGCAGGCCGGGCATGGCGATGATGTCGCCCGCGAAGGCCACGATGAAGCCTGCGCCGGCGCTGAGCCGCACCTGGCGGATCGTCAGGCCGAAGCCGGCGGGCGCGCCGAGCGCCTTGGGATCGTCGGAGAAGGAATACTGCGTCTTCGCGATGCAGACCGGCGCCTTGGCCCAGCCCTCCTGCTCGAAGGCGGCAAGCTCCTTCAGCACAGCCGCGGGGAAGGTCACGCTGTCGGCGTGATAGACCCTGCGCGCGATCGCCTCGATCTTGTCCTTCAGCGTCGCGTCGTCGGGATAGCAGAAGGAAGGCTCGCGCCCGTGCTCACGGTCGACGGTCTCGCAGACCAGGGCCGCCAGCTCCTTCGCGCCCTCGCCGCCCTTCGCCCAGCCGTCGCAGAACTCGCAGGGCACCTTCAGGGCCTCGCAGGTCTCGCGCACGAGGGCGATCTCCGCCTCGGTGTCGCTCGTGAAGTGGTTGATGGCCACCACGACGGGCAGGTTGTACACGCCGCGGAGGTTCTCCACGTGCTGGGTCAGGTTCGGCAGGCCCCTGCGCAAGGCCTCGAGGTTCTCGGTGCCGAGGCCGTCCTTCGGGCAGCCGCCGTGATGCTTCAGGGCGCGCACGGTCGCCACGAGGACGACGGCATCGGGCCACAGGCCGCTCTGGCGGCACTTGATGTCGAGGAATTTCTCCGCGCCCAGGTCGGCGCCGAAGCCGGCCTCGGTCACGACATAGTCCGCCAGCCGCATCGCCGTGCGCGTCGCGAGCACGCTGTTGCAGCCGTGGGCGATGTTGGCGAAGGGGCCGCCGTGGATCAGGCAGGGCGTGCCGTCGATGGTCTGGACCAGGTTGGGCTGGAGCGCGTCGCGCAGCAGGGCCGTCATCGCGCCCTCGGCGTGGAGGTCGCCGGCGGTCACCGGGCGGCCGTCGAAGGTGCGGGCCACCTGCAGGCGGGCCAGGCGGGCCTTCAGGTCGCTCAGGGAGGATGCCAGGCAGAAGACCGCCATGACCTCGCTCGCCGCGGTGATGTCAAAGCCGTCCTCGCGCGGCATGCCGTTGGCCTTGCCGCCCAGGCCGGAGACGATGGACCGCAGCTGGCGGTCGTTCACGTCCAGGCAGCGGCGCCAGGAGACCTTCCGGGGGTCGATGCCCAGGGCGTTCCCCTGCTGGATGTGGTTGTCCACCATGGCCGCAAGGAGGTTGTTCGCGCTGGTGATGGCGTGCAGGTCGCCGGTGAAATGGAGGTTGATCGCCTCCATGGGCAGGACCTGTGCGCGGCCGCCGCCGGTGGCGCCGCCCTTCATGCCGAACACCGGGCCCAGCGACGGTTCGCGCAGGGCCAGCATGGCCTTCTTTCCGTTCTTGCGCATGCCGTCGGCCAGTGCCACCGAAACGGTGGTCTTGCCCTCGCCGGCGGGGGTCGGGTTGATGGCGGTGACCAGGACGAGCCTGGCCTTCTCCTCGCCGCTGAGCTTCAGCGGATCCACCTTGGCCACGATGCGGCCGTAGGGCGACATGGCTTCCTCGGGGATCCCGGCTTCGCGGGCGATCTCGCTGATCGGACGGGGCGTACAGGACTGGGCGATCTCGATGTCGGTGGGCATGGCAGGTCAGCCTCCTTGCTGCGGTTCGGCGGGTTTACCGGGTCAACACGGCGGATTATAGCAGAAGCGTATGGGCTTTGCAAGATGTCAGAGGGCACGAATTGCGCGGATCAGCGCATCCACCGCTTCGTCTGTTGTCGCCCAGGAGGTCGCGATCCGCAGGGCCTCGCGTCCGTCCGGCAGCGGCGCCCAGGGTTCGAGGGCAAATCCTTCCTCCAACCGGCTGCGCTGAGCAGAAGTCAGAATCGGGAAGAGCTGGTTGGTCTTCGTATCCTGCCACAGCGGGATGCCGCGCTCCAGCAGCGCCTCCCGGATGCGCAGGGCCTGTTCGGTCTCCTTCCGCCCGATCTCGAAGTAGAGGTCGTCCCGCATCAGGGCCTCGTACTGCACGCCCAGCAGGCGCCCCTTGGCGAGCATCGCGCCCTGGCGCTTGAGCATATAGCGGAAGCGCGGCTGCAGGCCCGGATGGCGCAGCACCAGCGCTTCGCCGAAGAGGGCGCCGTTCTTGGTCCCGCCGATCGTGAAGGCGTCGCAGTGCGCCGCGAGCGTCTCCGGCGTCAGATCGGTGTCCGGGGAGGCCAGGCCCGTGCCGAGGCGCGCGCCGTCCACGTAGAGGTACAGGCCTTCCTCCCGGCAGGCGTCGTACAGTTCCGCGAGCTCGGCCAGGGTGTAGACCGTGCCCACCTCTGTGGATATGGAGATGTAGACCATGCCGGGCCGCACGGTGTGCTCGAAATCCGCCTGGGCCTTCATCGCCTCGCGGACCTGCGCGCCCGTGATCTTCCCGTCCTTCGGCGGGAGCGGCAGGATCTTGTGGCCGGTGGCCTCCGGCGCGCCGGTCTCGTGGACGTTGATGTGGCCGCTGTCGGCGCAGAGCACGCCTTCATAAGGTCTGAGGGTCGCGGCGATGACCAGGGTGTTGACCTGCGTGCCGCCGACCGCGAAGTGCACCGCGGCTTCCGGGACGGCGAAGCGCGCGCGGATCATCTCCGCCGCCGCCAGGCAGTGGGGGTCGAGGCCGTAGCCGACGGTCTGCTCCGCGTTGGTCCGCACCAGCGCCTCCAGCACCGCCGGATGGGCGCCCTCAAGATAGTCACAGGCAAATGAGATCATACTGTCCTCCGTTCTCCGCGCTTGCATTCAGGCGCGGGCTGTGATAGCATCAGGGTGAATCAACGATAAGGGGGCTTTGCTGTGGACGGAAGGGAACGGTTCTTTGCCGCCGCGGACGCGCTGGGCTGTCTGGTCTGCCCCAAATGCGGTCACCCTCTGGTCCGGGCCGGAGACAACCTGAGCTGCGGCAGCCATCTGTGGAACGTGAACCGCCGCGGCACGGTGAACGTCCTCTCGTTCCCGCACCGGGACGCCTATGACGCGGAGCTGTTTGCGGCCAGGCGGCAGGTCTTTCGTGCGGGATGCTACCTGCCTGTGCTGGAGGCGCTTGAGGATCTGCTGCCGGCCGGGCCCCAGCGGATCCTCGACGCCGGCTGCGGGGAGGGCTGGTATCTCAGCCGTCTGCTCGCGGACCGGCCGGAGTGTTCCGGCGCCGGCGCCGACCTCAGCCGGGACGCCATCCACGCCGCGGCCGCACAGCCCTGCACCGCTCTGTGGTGCGTGGCGGACCTGCGGCGCCTGCCCTTCGCGGACGGGAGCTTCACCTGCGTCCTTGACATCCTGACCCCCGCGAGCTACGGGGAATTCCGGCGTCTCCTCGCGCCCGGCGGCTGCCTGATCAAGGTCTGGCCGGCGGAAGAGTACCTGCGGGAGATCCGTGAGGCGCGCGGCCTGCCGCTCTACCGGGATGCCGGGGTCGGCGGCTGGCTCGGGCAGCATGCCCGGATCGACGCGCAGCGGCGGGTCACCGTGCGGGTGCCCGTCGGCCCGGCGCTCTGGGCTGCCTTCGTGACCATGACGCCGCTGAACCAGGACCTCACCGCGGAGGAAAAGCGGCGTCTCATCCACATGCCACGGGAGCGGGTCACCGTCGACCTGAACCTGGCCCGCTGCCGTTTCGGCTGACGGCTTCCGCCTCACTCTTCCGCAAAGGTCACGCTCTCCGCACAGGTTGCGCACCGGCAGGCGGAGCCCCAGCGCACCCGGATCGCGTGCAGGGCGGCGTCCGCCGTCCGCTCGTCCGGAAAGACGCCGTAGACGGCCGAGCCGCTGCCGGACATCTGCGCGCAGCAGGCGCCGCGGTCGCGGAGGGCTTCGACGGCCTCCGCGATCTCCGGCCGCAGGATGCGGCTGACCGACTCCAGGTCGTTGCCCGGGCGCGGCGGGAGCATTAGCGGATCATCCGCCTCGATCGCCCGCAGCAGGGCGGTCTCGTCCGGCTCGGTGCGCTCGTTCGCCGCATGCCAGCGCCGGAAAACCTCGCCCGTGGACAGTCCGCCGCACGGCTGCACGATGATCAGCGGCCAGCGCGGCGTTTTTTCGTACACGCTCAGCCGCTCGCCCACGCCCTCGGCCCGGCACAGGCCGCCGCGCAGGCAGAAGGGGGCGTCCGCGCCCAGGCGCAGGCCGAGAGCTTCCAGCTCTTCCTGCCCGAGGCCCAGGCCCCACAGGCGGTTCAGGCCCGCGAGCACCGCCGCGCAGTCCGCGCTGCCGCCGCCGAGGCCCGCTTCCACCGGGATGCGCTTTTCGATCCGGATGCGCGCGCCTTCTTTTGTCCCGCAGTGCTCCCGCAGCAGCTGCGCCGCTTTCCGGGCGATGTTCCGCTCGTCCGACGGCACGGAGGGGTTCCCCGTGACCTCGAGGGTCACCGCGTCCGCGCGCTCGAGGCGGACCGTGTCACAGAGCGTCACGGGCTGCATGAGCATGGACAGCAGGTGATAGCCGTCGGGGCGCCGGCCGCGGATGGCGAGCGTCCAGTTGATCTTTGCGTGGGCATACAGCAGCATGGGGCACCTCCGATCACGGTGATGGCAGGGCAAACACTCTTCCCTTTCTCCCCGGATCGCCGGACTCCTCTTTTTGGGCCGCAAAAAACCGCCGACCCGGTCAGGATCGGCGGCGGTATGGGGATCCGGGGTGTTTCACAGGTCCGTCGGACTCGCGGGCGGATCGGTCGGATCGACCGGCGGGTCGGTCGGATCGACCGGCGGATCGGTCGGATCGACCGGCGGATCGGTCGGGTCGACCGGCGGATCGGTCGGGTCCACCGGCGGGTCGGTCGGGTCGGCCGGCGGGTCGGTCGGGTCGACCGGCGGATCGGTCGGATCGACCGGCGGGTCGGTCGGATCGACCGGCGTATCGGTCGGGTCAACCGGCGGGTCGGTCGGATCCACCGGCGGATCGGTCGGATCCACCGGCGGATCGGTCGGATCCACCGGCGGATCGGTCGGGTCAACCGGCGGGTCGGTCGGATCCACCGGCGGATGCGTGACCGGAGGCAGCGCTCCGTACAGGTTCATCAGCAGCCAGCGGGAGGCCTTCTCGCCGGGCACCTCGCCCGGGGCCAGCTGCATGCCGACGAGCTGTTGGTAGACAGCCACCGCCGCGATCGTGTTCTTGCCGTAGACGCCGTCGATCTTCCCGGGGCTGATGCCCAGGGCGAGCAGGGCCTGCTGCATCAGGCGAACGCGCACGCCACGGTCGTCCTTCTTCAGGTCGACATAGGGGTCATAGTAAGGCGCGTTGGCCGAATACAGCCTCCGCTGTCCCTTCTCGGTCAGGTAGCTGTGCTCCTTGAAGCCGATGGAATTCTGGAAAAGGCAGACCGCCGTGGCCGTGTCCTCGCCGTAGACGCCGTCCACCTTGCCCACCGGATAGCCGAGATCGCGCAGGCGCTGCTGCATCTTGCGGACGCGGCTGCCCCTGTCCCACTTGCGGATCGTCTTATCCTCGGTGACGGTGGGCGCGGGCTTCGGAGAGGGCGTCGCCGTGTACACGGGGACGGGCGGCGGCGTCACCTGCACCGGCGGGGTCGGTGTCAGGGGCAGCACCGCGGTCGGGGTCGCGAGGTTCGCTTTGCGCAGTTCCGCGGCCTCCGCCTTCTCCAGACGCCAGCCGGTCTCGTCGGAGCCGGTATAGCGGAAGAGCTTGCCGCGCGCCCAGACCGCGGCCGCGGTCTGATCCGAGATCGCGGGGAAATCGGTCAGCGTGCGCTCCTCCAGGTCATACACCTGCACGCTGTGATCCGCCTTGACCAGCGTCACCGCGTCGCGGCCGGCGAAGATCGCGATGGGCCGGGCCACGGCCGTCTCCGCCGAGAGCATCGGGGTCAGGCCGTCGGCACTCTCGGGCAGGGAGCAGGAGAGCAGCAGGCAGGAGCCGCCGGTCTCCTCCAGGACGATGAAGCCCTTCCCGGCGTTGCGGCAGACAGCCACCGCGCCGACCATCAGGGGCTGCTTCGTCCCGTCCGGGAAACTCAGCGCGACGGCGGACGTCTCGTCCAGCGTCAGGCGGACATCCTTCGCGGCGTACTCCGCCAGCATCTCCGGCGTCGGCTCCGCGCTCACCAGGGCGGAACCGCTCCCGTCCGTGCGCACCGCGTAGAGCCGACCGCTCTCCGTCAGGCAGTAGAAGTTCTCCCCGTCCGCGCTCAGGATGCGCGCGATGGCCGCGGGCAGCTGTTTGAGCCCGCGCGCCCCGTCCTCCAGGAACAGAAAGTTCTGCTCCCCCAGCCAGGCGACCTCGTCGCCGCGCGCGAGCACGGGGTCCGCCGCGGCGGTCCCCGCCAGCAGGCAGAGCAGCAGGAGCACCGTCAGTCCGATCGTTCCGATTCGCATACCGATACCTCCCAGCATCGCAGGCAGAAGGCCTGTCAACCATACAGACGAATCAGACAGGCGTTTTCTTTCCCGCGGCGCAAACTTTTTTTGCGGCGGAAAGGAAAAACGTCTGCCCGGTTTGGAACAGACGTTCTTCGTCATTGCCTCGGCGTGACTCAGCCGCGCTGTGCACGCATCGCCGCAAAGCACTCACGGCAATAGACCGGGGCGTCACCACGGGGCTGGAAGCTGACCTGATCCTGCTTGCCGCAGTTGGAGCACACGATGTCGTACATCTGGCGCGGAGCGCCGGCGTCGGGACGGTTCGCCTTGCGGGCCTGACGGCAGTCACGGCAGCGCGCAGGGGCGTTCTGCAGACCACGCTCAGCGTAGAAAGCCTGCTCACCGGCCGTCCACACGAATTCGTTGCCACAGTCTTTGCACACGAGAACTTTGTCTTCGTACATGGTTAGGAAACCCCCAAGTATAATATTCGGTGATCCTGCGGCTGACCTGGTTTTTGACCCCACACTCGCCGTCTGGAAGGCTGCTCTGCGCTTCCGCGCCCTCACTCACTTCTCTCGGGATCGCTCCCGGACGGACTTACATCTAGACCGCACCATGCTCCCCGCCGCTTTGGACGGATTACGTGGACCGCTTTGCCTGCGACTGGCATCGGCTTGCAACCACAGACCCGCAGAATCTGCCAACGTCATTATAACGGCTTTCCGCAAAAATGCAAGCAGAAATTTCCATGATTATGGTAAATTCTGTAAATTCTGCAAAAAAAGCCGAAAATGCCTGATTTCCCGGTGTTTTTAAGCATTTTCGGCTGTTCCGGCTCAGTGGCCGATCATATAGCGCCAGTCCGGATCGCTGGCCTGGAGCACAGTGAGCGTCTCCGGGACCTCCCGGGTGGGGAAGCAGTCTCCGCCGCTCTGGATGAAGACCGTGCGCTGATCCGTCCGGGCAAAGGAGTAGTGCATGCTCCTGTCGTCGGTAAAAATGTCATACTCGCGCAGGGAGCTCCAGCGGTAGCCGCCCCTGGGGCGGGCGTAGTAGCCGCGGAGCTGGCAGGAGCGCAGGTACCCGTTGCCGGCCCAGTCCTCCAGGAAAAAGCAGTCCCAGCGGAAGCCGAGGTTCGGCTTGCTGTAGGAGATGACCGCCATGCGGATCCAGTCGCCGTTCTCCGGCCTGATCCACTGCTCATACAGGGTCTTGTTGCCCTCGGTGAGGGCCTGGATGCGCATGGTGTACCAGACGCCCGGCTCCCAGTCGTAGGGCACGAGGATCTGGATGCCGTTCCCCTCCCCGCTGAAGGGCTGGGCGACGGCATTGGCGGGTGCGTGCTCGATCGCGGCGCGGCCTTTGTCGGTGTCCCAGACGGACATGATGGTCCATCCCCGCCCGTCCTTGTACTGGAAGCCCGCGTAGCCCGAGCCCTCAGTGATGTCGGTGAAGCCGTCCGCGCCGTTGTACCAGTTGTGCATGGCGTAGTAGGTGCAGGGGACACGGTCGACGCACTTGAACTGTCCTTCGATGATGTCGTAGATCTGCCCGTCCCAGTCCAGGACGGTGGCCACCATGTAGGGCGCTCCCGAGGCCAGCGCCGGCACGCAGCCGCACGCAAGGCACAGGGTGAGCAGGATCACGGTCAGTTTCTTCATTTCTTTCAGCTCCTCTCAGTCGGATGCGGTTCAGGCCGGCTTTCCGGGACCGGCTTTCACCAGCAATATCCGTGGGAGGGCGGAAAGGTTACAGCAGCGGACGCTTTTTCGCGCAGGAACCGGCTCCGCCCTCAGCGGATGCCGAGCTCCCGCGCCGACGGATAACCGTAGGCGCTCTCCGCGCTCATCACGGCCCGGGTGATCGCCTCACTGACGACCTCCGCGGCCAGCACGCCCACGAGGTCCTGATCCGCCGCCACCGTTCCGACGGAGGCCGCGTAGATGCTGTCGCCGTCCGCGCTGGTGTGCACCGGGCGGATGGACCTGGCAAAGCCGTCCTGCGCCATGCCCGCGATCTTGCACAGCTGCGCCTTGTCGAAGGCTGCGTTGGTGAACACCACGGCGACGGTCGTGTTCCCGGTGAACTTGTTTTCCACCGCCCGGATGCTCCCGCGCATGAAGGCCGACGAGTCGCGCAGGGAAGCCCTGTCCTCCCCGAGCAGGCCCGCGATCTGCCGTCCCGTCCGCCAGTCGAAGATGTCGCCGAGGGCGTTGACCACGACCACCGCGCCGATCTTCAGCTCGCCGATCTGCACCGCATAGCTGCCGATGCCGCTCTTCATGCAGTAATCCATGCCGATGATCTTGCCCACCGTCGCGCCGCAGCCCGCGCCGTGATTGCCGTCGCGGTAGTTGGGTGCTTCCATGGCCAGGCGCGCCGCCTCATAGCCCATGGCCCTGTCCGGCCGGACAACGGGGTCGCCCACCGTCAGGTCGAAGATGTCCGACTGCACGACCAGCGGGACTTTCGTGACCCCCACGTCAAAGCCGATCCCCCGCTCCTCGAGGTACGCCATGACGCCGCCGGCCGCATCCAGGCCGTACGCGCTGCCGCCGCCGATCACGATGGCGTGGATCACCTGCGCCGCCATCAGCGGGTTCAGGAGCGGCGTCTCGCGGGAGGCGGGACCTCCGCCGCGGATGTCCGCCCCGGCCGCCATGCCCTGCTCGCAGATGAACACCGTACAGCCCGTGCCGGCCTCCGCGTTCTCCGTCTGGCCGATCCGGATCGGCCCCACCTCTTCGATTCCGATCTCCCGCATGGTTTCCGCCTCCGTCTCCTCCGCGGCTGCCGTGCATGCGCACAGGGCCATGAGCAGCGCCGTCAGGACCGCGACCGTCTTTCTCATCTTTCATCCTTCTTTTCCGTATCCGCCGGAACCGGCTTTTCTGCATCGATGATACCGCAAACCGCGCGTGAATTCAAGACCGGCCCGGAAGAAATGCCCGGTCGGTGAATCCGCGCTTGCCTTCCGCGGCCTGCGTGCTATAATATCATCACGACCGGCTGACAGCCGGCCCGGGAGGTATTTTCATGAGAACGGAACATGATGCCATCGGTGCCGTGGAACTGCCGGATTCCGCGTACTACGGCGTACAGTCCAAGAGAGCCAGAGAGAACTTCCCCATGACGGGGCAGCTCATGCACCCGTACATGATCGAGAGCCTGGTCACGATCAAGAAGGCCGCCGCGATGGCCAACCAGCGGGCCGGCATGCTGAAGCCGGACATCGCCTCCGCCATCATCCGCGCCTGTGACGAGATCCTGAACGGAAAGCTTCGGGATCAGTTCATCGTGGATCCCATCCAGGGCGGCGCGGGCACATCCGCCAACATGAACGCCAACGAGGTCGTCGCGAACCGCGCCTGCGAGATCCTGGGCGGCAAAAAGGGCGACAACAGCGTTCACCCCAACGATCACGTCAACATGGCGCAGTCCACCAACGACGTCTTCCCCTCGGCGGGCAAGCTGACGGCCCTCCGCCTGACCGAGGCGCTGCTCGCCTCCATAGACCGCCTGATCTCCGCGTTCGAGCGAAAGGCGCAGGAGAACGCCAGGGTGATGAAGCTGGGCCGCACCCAGCTGCAGGACGCCGTCCCCATGTTCCTGGGCCAGGAGTTCAAGGCCCACGCGCACGCCCTGCGCCGCTGTGCCAACCGCATCCTCCGCAGCCGGAACGAGCTCTTCGAGCTGAATCTCGGCGCGACGGCCATCGGCACCAGCATCAACGCCACCGACGGCTATCTGGAGTGCGTGGTGGACATCCTGGCGGACCTGATCGGCCAGCCCGTGAAGATGGCGGACGACCTGATCGACGCGACGCAGAACGCCGACAGCTTTGTCGCGATCTCCTCCGCGGTCAAGAACTGCGCGCTGGTGATGTCCAAGATCGCCAACGACATGCGCCTGCTGTCCAGCGGCCCCTGCGGCGGCATCGAGGAGCTCCGGCTCCCCGCCCGTCAGCCCGGCTCGTCCATCATGCCTGGGAAGATCAATCCGGTGATCCCCGAGGTCGTCACCCAGGCTGCCTTCCTCGTGGCCGGCAACGACGTGACGATCTCGATGGCAGTGGAAGCGGGCCAGCTGGAGCTGAACGCCTTCGAACCGGTCATTTTCTACTGTCTCTTCCAGTCCCTCGAGGTGCTGACCCACGCCGCGGATACCTTCCGCGAGCGCTGTGTGGAGGGCATCATGGCCGATGTCGAGCACTGCCGCGAGATGCTGATGAAGTCCACGGTCATCGCCACCGCCCTGTGTCCGGAGATTGGCCACGAGCAGGCGACGGCGATCGTGCACAAGGCCCAGGAGGAACACCGCACCGTGGTGGAGGTGGCCCAGGAGGATCTGTCCATGCCGCGGGAGGAGCTCGAGGAAATCATCAACAACTGCCTCCAGGCACGCAACTGAAGCGCACGGCACTCAAAAGGACGCCCCGCGCGACCGGTCATCGATCGGTCGGACAGGGCGTCCTTTTGCGGTTCTTCGCGTTTTGTTATGAAAATGAGGGGATGCGCCTGCGGGCGCACCGGAGGGCTTTCCGATCGCCCTCTGACTTCTTCGGGGCCATCCCGTAAAAGACAGTTTATGGAGATTGTCAGTTTCTTTATTTCAGCTTCACTTTGCCCGGAAACTGACATGGAAGATGCGATCCCGAAGGGGCCCCGGGGGCGATCGGAAAGCCCCCGGGCCGCTCCGCAGAGCGAAATCCCTTCTGCTCTTTCAGCCGGGATCGGGATCAGCACAGGAACGTTCCCTCGAACACCGTCACCGTCTCCCCCGCAAGGGTCACACGCCCGTCCTCCTCGCGGACGGTCAGATCGCCGCCGGGGAGCTTGACCAGGATATCCCGGCCTGCGTCGCACAGGCCGTTGCGGACCGCCGCGGCGACCGCCGCACAGGCGCCGGTGCCGCAGGCGAGGGTCTCCCCGTTGCCGCGCTCCCAGACCCGCAGGCGGAGCGTGGTTTTGTTGATGACACGGACAAACTCCGTGTTGATACGGTCCGGGAAGCACGGCGCGTGCTCGAAGAGCGGGCCGACGGAAGGCAGGTCGACGGCGTCGATGGCGTCGGTGAAGACGACGCAGTGCGGATTGCCGACGGAGACGCAGGTCACGCGGTCGCTGCGCCCGCCGACGGGCATCGGCACGTCCACGACCTCCGGCATGTCCAGCCGGACCGGGATCCGGGCGGCATCGAACGACACCCTGCCCATGTCCACGGAGGCGGAATTGACCAGCCCGTCCCGGAGATAAACCTCGAGGCGGTGGAGCTGACCGTCCATCTCGAGGGTCATCTTTTCCCGCGGAACGATCCCGCGGTCATAGAGGTATTTGGCGGCGCAGCGGATGTTGTTGCCCGCCATGCGGCCCTCGCTGCCGTCCCGGTTGAAGGAGCGGATCTTCGCGTCGGCAATGGCGGACGCCTCGATCAGCACGATGCCGTCCGCGCCGATGCCGTAGTGCGCGGCGCAGAGCCGCACGCACAGGGATTCCGGGCAGGTGATGCGGCCGTCGAAGTTTTCGATAAACAGGTAGTCATTGCCGCAGGACTGCATCTTGGTGAAGCGGATGCGCTGCCGTTCGCTCCGCATGTGGTTGATGTCCACGAGTTCCGTGTTGGCGGCATTGTAGCGGCCGGCCAGGCTGTCCGCCAGGGCCCGGGCCGTATCGAGGCTCGTCAGGCAGGGGATGCCCAGCTGCATGGCCTTGCGGTGCAGGACCGTGTAATCCCCGACGGTGGCGTCGTGGACCGCCCCGGTATAGACGATGGTGCGGATCTCGCCGGCCTCCATCAGCCGCGGGATGTCGTCTCCGTCCGCCGCATTGGCCACGGCCGTCACCGAGATGCCCATGGACTCGATGGCCTTCGCGGTGTCCGGGGTGGCGTAGAGGCGCAGTCCCAGGTCGGCAAAGCGCTTCGCCGGGGTCAGGATCTCCCCCGCGTCGCTGTCCGACACGCTGAGCAGGATCCCGGCCCTGCAGCTGGTCTCCGGCACGGTCAGCCCCGCGGCGGTGAGGCCCTTGAACAGCGCCTCCGGCAGGGTCGTCCCGACGCCGAGTACCTCGCCGGTGGATTTCATCTCCGGCCCGAGGATCGAGTCCGCGTCGTTCAGCTTTTCAAAGGAGAAGACCGGCACCTTCACCGCCACATAGGGCGGCGTGCGATAAAGCCCGGTGCCATAACCCAGGTCCGCCAGCTTCGCGCCGAGCATGACCTTCGCGGCCAGATCCACCATCGGCACCTTCGTCACCTTGCTGATGTAGGGCACGGTGCGGCTGGCGCGGGGATTAACCTCGATCACATACAGCTCGTCGCGGAAGATCAGATACTGGATGTTCACCAGACCTTTGGTGCCCAGCGCCAGGGCCAGCTTTTCGCTGCTCTCGCAGATGATCTTCGTGAACTTGTCGTTCAGGTTGTAGGGCGGATAGACGGCGATGGAGTCGCCCGAGTGCACGCCCGCCCGCTCGATGTGCTCCATGATGCCCGGGATCAGCACGTCCTCCCCGTCGGAGATCACGTCCACCTCGAGTTCGATCCCCGGCAGGTACTGGTCGATGAGCACGGGGTTGTCGATCCCGTGGGCCAGGATGCGCTCCATGTAGGCGCGGACCTGGTCCGGTTCCCGGGCGATGGTCATGTTCTGCCCGCCGATCACGTAGGAGGGCCGCAGGAGGACCGGGTAGCCCAGGGTCTCCGCGGCGTGAAGCGCTTCCTCCGTCGTGCGGACCGCCATCCCCTTCGGGCGGCGGATGCCGAAGTGTTCCAGCAGCGCGTCAAAGCGCTCCCGGTCCTCCGCGACGTCGATAGACTCCGCGCTGGTGCCGAGGATGCAGATGCCGTGCTCATCCAGATACTTGGTCAGCTTAATGGCCGTCTGCCCGCCGAAGGCCACCACCACACCGACGGGCTGCTCCACGGCGATGATGGCCATCACGTCCTCCGGGGTCAGGGGCTCGAAGTACAGGCGGTCGGCGGTATCGTAGTCGGTGGACACGGTCTCCGGGTTGTTGTTGACGATGACCACGTCGTAGCCCATCTCCCGGAGAGTCCACACGCAGTGCACCGAGGAGTAGTCGAACTCGATGCCCTGGCCGATGCGGATCGGGCCGCTGCCCAGCACCATCACCACGGGCTTCCCGCTGCGCTTCAGCGTCCTCGATTCACAGACGCTGTCCGTGCAGGAATAAAAGTAAGGCGTCTGCGCGGCGAACTCTGCGCCGCAGGTGTCCACCATCTTATAGCTGAAGGGCTGTCCGGGAAGGGACTTTGCCCCGGAAAGGCGGGTGACGGCGGCGTCCGGGTAGCCCAGGCGCTTCAGCCGGGCATAGTCGCCCTCCCCCAGCCCGGCCCGGCCGATCCGCTTTTCCAGGTCCGCCATGTCCTTGAGCTTGTACAGGAAAAAGCGGTCGATCTTTGTGATATCGAAGACCTCGTCGACGGAAACGCCGTTCTTCAGCGCCTCGAAGACGGTGAACAGGCGGTGATCGTCCTGCGCCGCGAGGCGCTCCCGGACCGGCGCGTCGGAAAGCGGCGGGGCGTTCAGCGTGTCCAGGCCGATCTCCGCCCCGCGGACGGCCTTCATCAGCGCCTCCTCGAAGCGCTGCCCGATGGCCATGACCTCGCCGGTGGCCTTCATCTGGGTGCCCAGTTTCCGCGAGGAACCCTGAAATTTGTCGAAGGGCCACTTGGGGAATTTGACCACAGCATAGTCCAGCGTCGGCTCAAAGCAGGCGCAGGTCTTCCCCGTGATATCGTTGGCGATCTCGTCCAGGGTGTAGCCCAGGGCGATGCGGGTGGAGATCTTGGCGATCGGGTAACCGGTCGCCTTGCTGGCCAGGGCCGAGGAGCGCGAGACGCGCGGGTTGACCTCGATCACCGCGTACTCGAACGAGTCCGGGTTCAGGGCAAACTGGCAGTTGCAGCCGCCCACGATGCCCAGGGCCTCGATCATCCGCAGGGAGGCCGTCCGCAGCATCTGGTACTCCCGGTCAGAGAGCGTCAGCGCCGGGGCCACGACGACGCTGTCGCCGGTGTGGACGCCCACGGGGTCCACGTTCTCCATCGAGCAGACGGCAATCACGTTGCCCAGAGCGTCGCGCATCGTCTCGAATTCGATCTCCTTCCATCCGGCAATGCACTTCTCCACCAGGATCTGCCGGATCGGCGAGGCGTCCAGGCCCGCCTTCGCGATGACCCGGAGTTCCTCCTCGTCCTGCGCGATGCCGCCGCCGGTGCCGCCCAGGGTGTAGGCCGGGCGCACGATCACCGGGTAGCCGATGGCCCGGGCGGCGGAAAGCGCCGAATCGAGGTCCTCCGCGATCTCCGACGGGACGCACGGCTGTCCGATGGCCCGCATCGTGTCGCGGAAGCGCTCCCTGTCCTCCGCCTTCTCAATGGCGTCGATCGGCGACCCCAGCAGGCGCACGCCGAACTCGGCCAGGGTGCCGTCCCGGCTCAGCTGCATGGCGAGCGTCAGGGCAGTCTGTCCACCGAGGCCGGCCAGCAGCCCGTCCGGGCGCTCCTTCGCGATGATGCGGTGCAGGGTCTCGGCGTTCAGGGGCTCCAGGTAGATCTCGTCCGCCAGGTGGGCGTCCGTCATGATGGTGGCCGGGTTGGAATTGACCAGCACCGTGTTGAGGCCCTCCGCCTTCAGCACGCGGCAGGCCTGTGCGCCGGCATAGTCGAACTCCGCCGCCTGGCCGATCACGATGGGGCCGGAGCCGATGACGAGCACCTTCCGGATGGACGTGTCCTTAGGCATGCTTCTTCCCCTCCATCATGGCGATGAACCGGTCAAAGAGAAACGCCGTGTCCTGCGGGCCGGGACAGGCTTCGGGATGGAACTGCACGGTGAAGCAGTTCAGGTCCGGGTAGGCCATGCCCTCGCAGCTGCCGTCGTTGGCGTTGACGAAGGTCTCGGCGCCGGCTCCCTTCAGGCTCTCCGCCACGACGGCGTAGCCGTGGTTCTGGCTGGTGATCCGGGTGCGGCCGGTCTGCAGGTCCTTCACGGGCTGATTGCCGCCGCGGTGGCCGTACTTCAGCTTGACCGTGTCCCCGCCGAGGGCCAGGGCCGTCAGCTGGTGCCCCAGGCAGATGCCGAAGATCGGCTTCTTTCCGAGGAGTTTCCGGATCTCCGCGATGCAGCCCGTGTTCTCCTTCGGATCGCCGGGGCCGTTGGAGAGCATGATCCCGTCCGGATCCTCTTTCAGCACGGTCTCCGCGGCCGTATCCGCGGGGAACACGGTGACCGTGCACTCGCGCCGCTGCAGGGACCGGATGATGTTTCTCTTGGCGCCGTAGTCCATCAGCGCGACACGGAAGCGCTCCTCCCCCTCCGCCGGGCAGACCGTTTTCCGCGCGCAGGTGACGGATGCAACCGCCCGTTCGACCCGGAAAGCGCGGATCGCGGAAAGATCCGCCGGAACGGCATCGCAGATCATGGCGTTCATCACGCCCTCCTCCCGCGTGACCCGTACGATCTCACGGGTATCCACCCCGCACAGGCCGGGGATCCCCTGCGCCTTCAGGTAATCGTCCAGCGCGCCCCGGCTCCGGAAGTTGGACGGCGCGCCGCAGAGCTCCCGGACGATGTAGCCGAAGAGGGCGGGCTTTCCCTCGAAGTCCTCCGGGATCAGCCCGTAATTCCCGATCATCGGAAAGGAATGGGTGACGATCTGGCCGTAATAGCTGGGGTCGGTCAGGGTCTCCAGATAGCCCTCCATGCCGGTGGTGAAGACCAGCTCCCCCACACGGTCAACAGGGGCCCCGATGCGGAGCCCCTCGAAGATCATGCCGTTGCCGAGAACCAGATATGCCATGTGTCTCACCTGCCTGACAGCGCCGCCTGCACAAACCCCACGAACAGCGGGTGCGGCTTGTTCGGGCGGCTCTTGAATTCGGGGTGGAACTGGACGCCCACGAAGAAGGCCTCGCCGGAGAGTTCGACGGTCTCCACCAGCCGCCCGTCCGGGGAGAGTCCGGAGAGGCACAGGCCGGCCCGCTGCAGCGGCTCCCGGTAGGCGTTGGCAAACTCATAACGGTGGCGGTGGCGCTCGCTGATCTGCATCCGCCCGTAGCAGCGCGCGATGACAGTCCCCTCCAGCAGGATGCAGGGATACTTCCCAAGCCGCAGCGTGCCGCCCTTGTCGATCTCGTCATTCTGCCCGGGCATGTAGTGGATGACCTGGTGGGGCGACCGCTCGTCGAACTCATGGGAATTGGCGCCCGCGAGCCCCGCCGCGTTCCGGGCGAACTCGATCACGGCGATCTGCATGCCGAGGCAGATCCCGAAGTACGGGACATGATGCTCCCGGGCATACCGCGCCGTGAGGATCATCCCCTCGATCCCGCGCCCGCCGAAGCCGCCGGGGACGATGATCCCCTGCACGTCCTTCAGCGCGTCCGCGATGTTTTCCTCCGTAAGCGTCTCCGAGTCGATCCACTCGATCTCCACCCGGGTGTCGAGGGCGTAGCCCGCGTGGTGCAGGGCTTCCGCGACGGAGAGATAGGCGTCGTGCAGCTGCACATACTTGCCCACCAGACCGATCCGGACGGTCCGGCTCTGGTGGCGGATGCGCTCCACGAGGTCCCGCCACTCGGTCAGGTCCGGCGCGGGAGCGTCGATCCCCAGCTCCCGGCAGACGATCCCGGAGAGATTCGCCTCCTCGAGCATCAGCGGGGCCGCGTAGAGGATGGGCAGGGTCACATTCTCGATGACGCAGTCGGGCTTCACGTTGCAGAAGTGGGCGATCTTCGAGAAGATGCTCTCATCCGTGATCGGCTCGTCCACGCGCAGGACAATGATGTTGGGCGTGATGCCCATGCCCTGCAGTTCCTTCACGCTGTGCTGGGTGGGCTTCGACTTGTGCTCCCCGCTGGCCTTCAGGTAGGGCACCAGGGTGACGTGCACGTACAGGGCGTTCTCCCGGCCCACCTCCAGGCCCACCTGGCGGATCGCCTCGATGAAGGGCTGACCCTCGATGTCACCGATCGTGCCGCCGATCTCCGTGATGACCACGTCCGCGTCGGTCTGCTCCGCCACGCGGTAGATGAAGTGCTTGATCTCATCGGTCACATGCGGGATGGTCTGCACCGTGGAGCCGAGGTAGCCGCCCCGGCGCTCCCGCTGCAGCACGTTGGAGAAGACCTTGCCGGTGGTGAGGTTGGAGTACCGGTTGAGGTCCTCGTCGATGAAGCGCTCGTAGTGGCCCAGGTCCAGATCGGTCTCCGCTCCGTCCTCGGTGACGTAAACCTCCCCGTGCTGGTAAGGGCTCATCGTGCCGGGGTCCACGTTGATGTAGGGATCCAGCTTCTGCGCGGCGACCTTCAGCCCACGGGCCTTGAGCAGCCGCCCCAGGGAAGCCGCGGTGATGCCCTTCCCCAGGCCGGACACCACGCCGCCGGTGACAAAGATGTATTTGGTCATGGCCCTGTTCCTCTCTTACTCGACGGTCACGGATTTGGCGAGGTTCCTCGGCTTGTCCACATCCAGGCCGCGGTTGACGCTGGTGTAGTAGGCGAGCAGCTGCAGGGGGATCACCGCGAGGGATGAAATGAAGTGCTCATCCGTCCGCGGCACGTAGACCGTGAAGTTCACCGAGTCCTCCACGGCAAAGTTCCCGTTCGTCGTGATGCCCATCAGGTACGCACCGCGGCTCCTGCACTCCACCATGTTGGACACGGTCTTCTCGAAGAGCTGGCTCTGGGTCAGCACGCCGATCACCAGGGTATTGTTCTCGATCAGGCTGATCGTACCGTGCTTCAGCTCGCCCGCGGCATAGGCCTCGGAGTGGATGTAGCTGATCTCCTTCATCTTCAGGCTGCCCTCGAGGCTGATCGCGTAGTCGAGGCCCCGGCCGATGAAGAAGATATCGTGCGAGTTGACGATCTTGGAGGAGAACCACTGCAGGCGTTCCTTGTCCTCGAGGACGCGGCGGATCTTGTCCGGGATGAGGGACAGCTCCTCCTGGAAGTGCCCGTACTGCTCCGGGGAGATCGCCCCGCGGGCGAAGGCCATCTGCACCGCGAGGGCGTCCATGGCAATGAGCTGGGCGCTATAGGCCTTGGTCGTCGCCACGGCGATCTCGGGGCCGGCGAGGGTGTAGAGCACATGGTCAGCCTCCCGGGCGATCGTCGAACCCACCACGTTGACGACCGCCAGGGTCAGCGCGCCGCGCTCCTTTGCCACCCGGAGGGCCGCCAAGCTGTCCGCGGTCTCGCCGGACTGGGAGATGACGATCACGAGGGTGTTCTCCGCCATGGGGATGCTGCGGTAGCGGAACTCGGAGGCCAGTTCCACACGAACCGGGATTTTGACCAGGTCCTCCAGCACATACTGGGCCGCCATGCCCACATGCCAGGCGGAGCCGCAGGCCACGATGTCGATCTGGGTCAGGGAGCGGATCGTCTCGTCGGTCAGGCCGGCGGCGGAAAGGTCGATCTGCCCGTCCTTCAGCAGGCTGTTCAGTGTGTCCCGGACGGCGGTGGGCTGCTCGTGGATCTCCTTGAGCATGAAGTGCTCGTAGCCGCCCTTCTCCGCGGCCGCCGCGTCCCAGGTGATCTCGGTCAGCGGCAGGGAGACCTCGTCCCCGTTCAGATCGTAGAACTTCACGCTGCCGGGGGCGATCCGCGCCGCCTGAAGGTTGTCGATGTAGTAGACATGGCGCGTGTACTTGAGGATGGCCGGGACATCGGAGGCCAGGTAGGCCGCGTCCTCCGCCGTGCCGATGATCAGGGGCGAATCCTTGCGCGCGACAAAGATCTCGCCCGGATAGTCCTTGAACATCAGGGCCAGGGCATAGCTGCCCCGGACGCGCACCATGGTCCTGGTGAGGGCGTCGATCGGCCCGATCCGGTACTTCTTGTAATAGTAGTCGACCAGCTTCACGGCGACCTCGGTGTCGGTGTCGCTGTAGAAGCGGTAGCCGTGGCGCAGGAGCTTCTCCTTCAGCTCCGCGAAGTTCTCGATGATGCCATTGTGCACGCCCACCACGTCGGACTCCACCGAGCCGCTGCCCGAGCCGGAGCAGTTGCCGCTGACATGGGGATGAGCGTTGGTGACGCTCGGGTCCCCGTGGGTGGCCCAGCGGGTGTGGCCGATGCCGCAGGTCCCGATCAGGGAACGCCCCTGGTCGGTCTTGTCCGCGAGATGATAGAGTTTGCCGGTGGCCTTCACCACCTCGGCGAGGGCCTCGCCGTTGCGCACCGCCAGACCGGCGGAGTCATAACCTCTGTATTCCAGTCTGGACAGCCCGTCCAGCAGGATCGGCGCCGCCTGATGATTCCCCGTATACCCCACTATTCCGCACATGGCTCCCTTGCCCCTTTCCGTTCTCAGTCTCCGCTTCCGCGGATTCGTGGAATTTTATGGCAGAATCATGCCATCTGTCAATCCCCGTGCTGTTCATTCCGTGTATTTCCGGAGGAAGGCATCCGCCTCCCGCGCCGCGGCCCGGCCGTCCGCCAGGGCCCGCACGACCAGCGACTGCCCGGTGCGCATGTCCCCGGCGGAGAAGAGCTTGCCGCCCAGGTGATGCGAACCGTTCTCCGGCAGCAGTCGGCCCCGGGCATCGGCGGTCAGGGCGAAGGCTTCCGCCGTCCGCTCCTCGCAGCCGACAAAGCCCGCGGCGATCAGCAGCAGCCCGCAGGGAAGCGTCTGTTCCGTGCCGGAGATAGGCCGGTGGTCCGCATCCAGGCGCACCGTTACCGCGGCAGTCAGGCGGTTCTGTCCGTCGGTGAGAAGCTCCTTGACCGTGGTTTCGTACACGCGCGGATCCTTTCCCTGCACCGCGATGGCCTCCATCTGGCCGTAGTCGGTACGCAGGGTGCGCGGCCACTCGGGCCAGGGATTCCCGGACGCGCGCGCCGCGGGCGGGGCGGGCATCATCTCCAGCTGGGTCACGGACGCGCAGCCCTGCCGAAGCGCCGTGCCCACGCAGTCGTTGCCCGTATCGCCGCCGCCCACCACGACGACGTGTTTCCCCTCCGCGCTGATCCCGGACGCCGCGCCCGAGAGGAGCGCCCGCGTCGCTGCCGTCAGGTAATCCACGGCGAAGCACACGCCCTCGGCGTCCGTATGATCCACGCGGAGAGAGCGTGGCTTCCGCGAGCCGCCGCACAGGACGACGGCGTCGTATCCCTCCGTCTCCCGCGGGCCGGCTTCCGTATTGAGAAGGAAGGCAACGCCCTCCGCCTCCATCAGGCGGACGCGCCGCTCCACGACCTCCTTGGGCAGTTTCATGTTGGGGATGCCGTACATGAGCAGGCCGCCCGGCCGGTCCGCCCTCTCGATGACCGTGACCGTGTGGCCCATCTGATTCAGCAGGTCCGCGCAGGCCAAGCCGGCCGGACCGCTGCCGATGACGGCAACGCGCTTTCCGGTGCGGACAGGCGGGATCCTCGGCGTGATCCATCCCTTCGCGAAGGCGGTCTCGATCAGGTACAGCTCGTTGTCCCGATTCGTCACGCCGTCGTCCGCCAGGTTGCAGGCCTTCTCGCACAGGGCGGGACACACCCGGCCCGTGAACTCCGGAAAGGGCGCGGTCTGCAGGAGACGTCCGAGGGCCTCCCTGTCCCGGCCCCGGTACGTCAGCTCGTTCCACTCCGGGATCAGATTGTGCAGGGGACAGCCGAAGTCCGACTGGCAGAAGGGCACGCCGCAGTTCATGCATCGGGCGGCCTGGCAGCGCCGGTCGCTCTCCGGCCGCGGGACGTGCAGACCGTCGAAGTCCTTCAGGCGCTCGCACTCGCCGCGGTACGGATCCTCCGCCCGCGGGTATTCCAGAAAGCCTGTCGCTTTGCCCATGCCGTCACACCCCCTTCAGGAAGGTCAGATACTCGTCGGAGATCACGGCCCGGAATTTCGGCAGCCAGTCCGCGAAGTCGCGCAGGATCTCCGCGGCTCTCCGCGATCCCGTGGCCCGCTCGTGCATCTGCAGCAGCCGCCGCAGCTCGCCGGCCTGTCCTTCGGAGACCGGATACAGCTTCACATGGCCCGGGTTCAGGCGCTCCGCCAGGCTTCCGTCCTCGTCGAGCACCCAGGCGATGCCGCCGGACATGCCCGCGGCAAAGTTATCGCCGACGCTGCCCAGCACGGCCACGCGGCCGCCGGTCATGTATTCGCAGCCGTGGTCGCCGAGGCCCTCCACGACGGCCCAGGCCCCGGAGTTGCGCACCGCGAACCGCTCCCCAGCCCGCCCGGCCACGAAGGCATATCCGCCCGTCGCGCCGTACAGGGCCACGTTGCCGATCAGGGTATCGCCCTCCTGCCAGATGCTGTCCGCCGGCGGGCAGACCGCGACCGTGCCGCCGGAGAGGCCCTTGCCGAGATAGTCGTTTGCCACGCCGTAGAGCGTGATGCTCTGCCCCTCGGGCAGGAAGGCTCCGAAGGACTGCCCGCCGCAGCCCCGGGCCTGGATCTGCCGGTCTCCCTTCAGCATCGTGCCGAAGGCCCGGTCCGTGGTCATCAGGTGGACATGGTTCTGGAACAGGCGCGCGTCGGTGCGCTCGGAGAGGCGGAAGTCGTGCTTCGCCTCCGGGCGGAAGTGCGTGTTCCGCGCAAAGCCGGTCAGGTCGCCGAGGTCCATCGCGGCGTCGGGCTTCATGCGCAGCAGGTCGCTGCGGCCCACCAGCTCGTTCACCGTGCGGGCGCCCAGCTTCGCCATGATCTCGCGCAGCTGCTCCGCGACGAAGAGCATGAACCGCTCCACGTACTCCGGCTTGCCGGCAAAGCGGCTGCGGAGCTCCGGATCCTGCGTCGCGATGCCGAAGGGGCACGTGCCGAGGTGGCACACGCGCATCATCCGGCAGCCCATTGTGACCAGCGGGGCGGTGGCAAAGCCGAACTCCTCCGCGCCCAGCAACAGGGCCACGGCGACGTCGTGCCCGGTCATCAGCTTGCCGTCGGTCTCCAGGGTCACCGTCTGGCGCAGGCGGTTGCGGCAAAGGACCTGATGGGCCTCGGCCAGGCCGATCTCCCAGGGCAGGCCCGCGTGGTGGACGCTACTCATCGGCGCTGCACCCGTGCCGCCCTCCCCGCCGGAGATCAGGATGCCGCCGGCCCCGGCCTTGGCCACACCGCTGGCGATGGTGCCCACGCCGGTGGACGAGACCAGCTTCACGGTGATCTTCGCTTCCTCGTTGGCGCACTGCAGGTCGTAGATCAGCTCCGCCAGATCCTCGATGGAGTAGATGTCGTGGTGCGGCGGCGGGGAGATCAGGGAGATGCCCGGCGTGGAGCAGCGGGTCTTTGCCACGTCCTCCGTCACCTTGGCCCCGGGCAGGTGTCCGCCCTCTCCGGGCTTGGCGCCCTGGGCCATCTTGATCTGGATCTCCTTCGCGGAGAGCAGGTATTCCCGCGTCACGCCGAAGCGCCCGGAGGCCACCTGCTTGATCGCGGAGCAGAGGTCGGTGCCGAAGCGCTCCGGCAGCTCGCCGCCCTCGCCGCTGTTGGAGCGGCCGCCCAGGTGATTCATGGCCTTCGCCAGGCATTCGTGGGCCTCCCGGGAGATGGAGCCGTAGCTCATGGCCCCGGTGCGGAAGCGCTTCACGATGGCGGAGGCCGGCTCCACATCTTCCAGCGGAACGGCACGGCAGGCCTCAAAGTCGAAGGACAGCATCGAGCGGATCGTCCGCGGGCCCTCGTGCTCCACCCGGGCCGCGTACCGGTCGAACAGCGCCCGGTCGTCCGTCCGGACAGCCTGCTGCAGAAGGTGGATGGTTTCGGGGGAATACAGGTGCTCCTCCGCGCCCTCGCCGGTGCGCAGGCGATGCACGCCGATGCTGGGCAGGCCCTTGCGCACCGGATCGGTGAAAGCCGCCGCGTGGTGGAACCGGCTGTCCGCCTCCACCCTGCTCAGGTCCGTGCCGCCCAACACGTGGGGCGTGTTCGTGAAGTATCTGTCGACAAATGGCCCGTCGAGGCCGACCGTCTCGAAGAGCTGGGCGCTCTGGTAGGCCTGCAGGGTGGAGACGCCCATCTTGGAGGCGATCTTCAGCACGCCCGCGGTCAGCGCCCGGTCATAGTCGCGGACGGCGTCCTCCGACGCTTTCGCGATCTGCCCCTCCGCGCACAGGGTGCGGATGCAGGCGTGAGCCAGGTACGGGTTGACCGCCCGCGCGCCGAAGCCGATCAGCAGGGCCAGCTGGTGCACGTCCCTGGGCTCTCCGCTCTCGAGGATCACGGAGACCGCGGTCCGCTTCTTGATCCGGATCAGGTGCTGCTCCAGCGCGGACACCGCCAGCAGGGACGGGATCGCGAGATGCTTCCCGTCCACCCCGCGGTCCGAGAGGATCAGGATGTTGACGCGGTCCGCGCAGGCCCTGTCGCACTCGGCAAAGAACGCGTCCAGCGCGCCGCGGAGCGTCGTGCGCACATCATAGAGCAGGGACACCGTGCGCACCGAAAACGCCGGATGACGGATCGCCCGGATCCGGGCCAGCTCCTCCTCCGTCAGCACCGGGGAGGGCAGCTCGAGCACCGTGCAGTTGTCCGGTCCGTCCGAGAGCAGGTTGCCGTCGTCGCCGATGTAGATCGAGCAGTCGGTCTTGATCTCCTCGCGCAGGGCGTCGATCGGCGGGTTGGTCACCTGGGCGAAGCGTTGGCGAAAATAGTCGAAGAGCGAGGGATGCGTCTTCGACAGGGCCGCCAGCGGCTCATCCGCGCCCATCGACACGATCGGTTCGGTCCCGTTGGCCGCCATGGGCAGGAGGATGTCGTGTCCGTCCTCCCATGTATAATGGAAGGCTTTGCAGAGCCGCTCTTCCTCCGCGCGGTCGGGCGTCCCGACCGGATCGGCCGCGGCGGGCAGGTCGCCGAGGGAAACCAGGTGCCGCATCCATTCTGCATAGGGCTGCTTCCCGGCATACGCAGCCTTCAGCTGCGCGCTCTCCCGGAGTTCCCCGCTGCGCAGGTCGGCTTCCAGCACGTCGCCGCCCGTCAGTTTCCAGCGGCGGAGGATGTGGGCATTCTCCTCAAAGAGCACGCCGGCCTCCGAGGAGAGGATCAGCCGGTGATCGTCGGTCAGGGCGCAGCGCAGGGGGCGCAGGCCGTTGCGGTCGAGGGAGGCGCAGACGGTGTCGCCGTCGGAATAGAGGATCGCCGCCGGCCCGTCCCAGGGCTCCATCATCGTGGCATAGTAGCGGTACAGGTCGCGCCAGGGCGTCTCCCGCTTCGATCCCTGCCAGGGCTCCGGCAGCAGGACCATCCCCGCCAGGGAGAGCGGGAACCCGTTCATGACGAGGAACTCCAGCGTGTTGTCCAGCATCTGGCTGTCGCTGCCGCCCTCGCGGACCACCGGCAGCACACGGCGCATCTCCTCCCCCATGACCGCGGAGCGCATGGTCTCCTCGCGGGCCTTCATGCGGTCGTGGTTGCCGCGGATCGTGTTGATCTCCCCGTTGTGCAGCAGCATCCGCTGGGGATGCGCCTTGCTCCAGGAGGGAAAGGTGTTCGTGGAGAAGCGGGAGTGCACCATCGCCATCCGGCTGACATAGCGCACATCCTGCAGATCGTCGTAGAAGGAGCGGAGCTGGCTGACCAGCATCATGCCCTTGTAGACGATCGTCCGGCAGGACAGAGAGCATACATAGGCATCCGTGTCCTGTTTTTCAAAGACCCGGCGCAGCACATAGAGCCGCCGGTCGAAATCCGTGCCGGCGGAGACCCCGCGGGGCCGCGACAGGAAGCACTGGCGGATGCGCGGCATGGTGCGCCGTGCGCCCGCTCCGAGCTGGGCCGGGTGGCAGGGCACGCTGCGCCAGCCGAGGACGGTCATGCCCTCGGAGACCGCCAGCTGCTCAAAGATGCAGCGGGTGTTCTCGGCGCCGACCTCATCCTCCGGCAAAAAGAACATCCCCACGCCGTAGTCGCCGGGGTTGCCCAGGATGATCCCTTCCTCCTGAGCCCAGGCGGAGAAAAGACTGTGGGGAAGATCGGTCATGATGCCGACGCCGTCGCCGGTGGTGCCCTCCGCGTCGCTGCCCGCGCGGTGGGCCAGGCGCTCCACGATGGACAGCGCCTGATCCACCGTGCGGTGGGTCGCCTTGCCGGTCAGATCCGCGATGGCGCCCACGCCGCAGCTCTCGTGCTCCAGTTCCTCATGGTACAGGGGATATAGCCGGTCCCGCATCGTCGTCTCCTCCATCTCCCTTGATGATCTGCGCGGCGCAGTCGGCCATCCGCAGGCCGTGGTTCATGGCGAACTGCTGCAGCATCCGGTGCGCCTGGGGTTCCGTCAGGCCGTCCCGCCGCATCAGCAGGCGCTTGGCCTCCTCCACCGCGCGGCGCTCGTCGGAGGCGCGTTTCGGCAGTCGCATCTGGTGCAGCTGGGTCAGCATCTCCACCGCGCCGAGCACGGCCTGCTGGGAGGTGGGCAGCGTCAGGCGGAAGATCCCGGGCTCCTCACAGGCCTCCAGCACCGGCGGCTTTGCGATGAGGAGGATCTGCACCTGCTCCCCGTAGTCCCAGAAGAGTTCATCCGCGCTGCAGTCCGTCATCTGCCCGGCGAGGATCAGTACTCCGTCGTCGCAGTCGTTGAGCACGCGCCGCAGTTCCGACGCGCTGCTGCAAAGACGGTACACCGGATAGCCGGAGGAGGACAGCAGCCGGGCCAGCTGCGTTCGGCTCTGCTCCGAACTTCCCGCGATCATGATCCGTGCCACTGTCCTCACCTCCCCGGTATGATCCTTTGCCCAAACATGTCCCGTGCCTGCGGGCGCGGCCAAAAGGCTTTCCGATCGCCCTTTGGAAACCTTCGGGCACCCGTTTGGTCTGTCAGTACATCACGATATACCGATCGATCTCCCACTTGCTGACATGGGTGCGGTAGGCGTCCCACTCCTTCTGCTTGCCCTCGACGTACTGGCTCAGCACGTGTTCGCCCAGGGCGGCGCAGATGACCTCGTCCTGCTTCAGGCATTCCACAGCCTCGATCAGGGTGCCGGGCAGGGACTGGATGCCCTTGCTCTCGCGGGTCGCGGCGTCCATGGCGAAGATGTTCTCGGTGATCTCGTCCGGCGGGGTCAGGCCCTTCTCGATGCCGTCCAGGCCGGCCGCCAGGCAGACCGCCATGTTCAGATAGGGGTTGCAGCTCGGGTCGGGGCAGCGCAGCTCCACGCGCGTGCCCATGCCGCGGGCCGCCGGGATGCGGATCAGAGCCGAGCGGTTGCTAGCACTCCAGGCCAGGTAGCAGGGGGCCTCATAGCCCGGGACCAGACGCTTGTAGCTGTTCACCAGCGGGTTGGTGACCGCCGCCATGCCGCGGATGTGGGCCAGGATGCCGGCGATGAAGCTGTAGGCCTCCTTGCTCAGGCCGCGCTTGTCCGACGGATCGGCGAAGACGTTCTTCCCGTCCTTGAACAGGCTCATGTTGGTGTGCATGCCGCTGCCGTTGATGCCGAAGACCGGCTTGGGCATGAAGGTCGCGTGCAGGCCGTTCTTCTGGGCCAGGGTCTTGACCGCCAGCTTGAAGGTCATGATGTTGTCGGCGGAGACCAGAGCGTCGGCATACTTGAAGTCGATCTCGTGCTGACCCGCGGCAACCTCGTGGTGGCTGGCCTCGATCTCAAAGCCCATCTGCTCCAGGCTCATGCAGATCTCGCGGCGGGTGCTCTCGCCGTGATCCAGCGGGCCCAGGTCGAAGTAGCCGGCCTCGTCGGAGGTCGCGGTGGTCGGATGGCCCTGCTCGTCGGTTTGGAAGAGGAAGAACTCCATCTCGGGGCCGACGTTGAAGGAGTAGCCCAGCTCCGCCGCGTGGGCCAGGACCTTCTTCAGCACACCGCGGGGATCGCCGGCGAAGGGGGACCCGTCCGGGTTGTGCACGTCGCAGATCAGGCGGGCAACCTTCCCGTGCTGGGGCCGCCAGGGCAGGATGGCGAAGGTGTCCAGATCCGGCCAGAGGTACTGGTCGCTCTCGTTGATGCGCACAAAACCCTCGATGGAGCTGCCGTCGATCATGATCTGGTTGTTCACGGCCTTCTCGATCTGGCTGGCCGTGATGGCCACGTTCTTCAGCTGGCCGAAGATATCGGTGAACTGCATGCGGATAAACTCGACGTCGCCCTCGCGAACCAGGCGGATGATGTCTTCCTTCGTGTACTTGCTCATGGCGAATCCTCCTTACAAAATCGAAAAAGGCAAGCGGTGTCATCGGACATGACTCCCTTGCCTTGTCTGCGGGGATATTAGCACAGGTGGGAAAAGCTGTCAAGGGGGTTGACGCAGATCGATTGTATTCCTGCTGTTTTTCGGGAGTCCGTTCAAAAACCTTCCTCAATATGAATTTTCTTCTTCGTCAAAATGCAATTTTGCCTCTTGACAGAAAAACCCAACGGTGCTAAGATGCACCCAATTTCATAGGTCAAAGCGTTGCGGAAGCAAAGTACCCCGGCAAGGCGGCATCCCAGAGAGCGGGCGACGGTGCGAGTCCCGTATGAGCCGCCGGGCGAAGAACCCTTCCAAGCCCAAACCCAAAGGCTCCGGCCGAGTAGGGGCGGCGGGCACGGCGGCCCGTTATCCTCGCCAGGGCTTGACAGAGCCCGGAAAGAGAAGCAAATCAGGTGGCACCACGGAGCGGCGGCCTTCGTCCTGAAATCAGAAGACGATTGCCGACCGATGAACGGAGGTGCCCTTTTATGTGTTCCATCTACGGCGTGACCAGCAAATCGATCCCTGTTGCGAAGCTGAAGGAAGGCTTCGACCGCACGATCTCCCGCGGCCCTGACATGAGCCGGTTCGAGGAGATCCCCTGCGGATATCTCGGCTTCCACCGTCTGGCCATCATGGGCCTGGACGAGCGCGGCATGCAGCCCTTCCACCTGGACGAGGACGTTCTGGTCTGCAACGGCGAGCTCTACGGCTTCCGCCCGCTGCGGGACCGGCTGATGAGCAAGTACGAACTGCTGAGCCAGTCCGACTGCGAGATCCTCCTGCCCCTGTACCACGAGTACGGCGTGGAGATGTTCAAGACCCTGGATGCCGAGTTCGCCCTGATCCTCTGGGACGGGGAGAAGAAGAAGCTCATCGCCGCCCGGGACCCCATCGGCATCCGGCCCCTCTATTACGGGCGCCTCCCGGACGGGGAATGGGCCTTTGCCAGCGAGCCCAAAAACCTGATGGGCCTGTGCGGGACCATCCTCCCCTTCCCGCCCGGCCACTACTGGATGGACGGCCAGTTTGTCCGATACGCCGATCCGGCCTATGTGGGCTACTTCACCATGAAGACCGAGGAGGAGGTCTGCCCGAAGCTCCGCCGCCTGCTGATGGACGGCGTGCAGAAGCGCCTGGACGCCGACACGCCGGTCGGTTTCCTGCTCTCCGGCGGTCTGGATTCCTCCCTCGTGTGCGCCATCGCGCAGAAGATGCTGGACAAGCCCATCCGCACCTTCGCCATCGGCATGGACGTCGACGCCATCGACCTGAAGTACGCGCGCATGGTCGCCGACTATATCGGCAGCGACCACACGGAGGTCATCATCTCCGAGAAGGACGTGCTGGACGCCCTGCCCACCGTGGTGGAACTGCTCGGCACCTGGGACATCACAACGATCCGCGCGTCGATCGGCATGTATCTGGTCTGCAAATGGATCCACGAGCACACGGACATCCGCGTCCTGCTGACCGGTGAGATTTCCGACGAGCTCTTCGGCTACAAGTACACCGACTTCGCGCCCAACGCCGCAGCCTTCCAGGAGGAGGCCGAGAAGCGCATCCGGGAACTGCACGTGTACGATGTCCTCCGCGCCGACCGCTGCATCTCCGTCAACAGTCTGGAGGCCCGGGTGCCCTTCGGCGACCTGAAGTTCGTCCGCTACGCGATGAGCATCGACCCGGAGCTGAAGATGAACACGCACAACATGGGCAAGTACCTGATCCGCAAGGCCTTCGCGGACGATCACATCCTCCCCGACGAGATCCTCTGGCGGCAGAAAGCGGCCTTCTCCGACGCCGTGGGCCACTCCATGGTCAACGACCTCAAAGCCCTCGCGGAAAAAACGTACACCGACAAGGAATTGACGGAAAAGGCGTCGAAATACGACTACCGTCCGCCCTTCACCAAGGAGAGCCTGCTCTACCGGGAGCTGTTCGAGTCCTTCTACCCCGGCCAGGCGCGGATGATCCCGGACTACTGGATGCCCAACAAAACCTGGCCCGGCTGCGACGTGGACGACCCCTCGGCCCGTGTGCTGAGCAACTACGGGGCCAGCGGGGAGTAAGAGAGGAACACCGATGCGATACAGGATCCTGGAAGGTGCGGAAAATATGCGCCTGGAAGATATCGTCCGGTTGCTCCGGACGACCTACTGGGCCGCTCAGCGCACGGTCGAGAAGATCGAGACCTCCCTTCGCGGCTCGGTCTGCTACGGCGTGTGGCTGGAGGAGGAAGAAAAGCTGGTCGGCTTCGCCCGGGTGATCACCGACTTTGCCACCACCTATTACCTGTGCGACGTGGTGATCGACGAAGCGTATCGCGGCCGGGGACTGGGCACGGCCCTGCTCGGGCACATCGAGTCCCGGCCGGAGTTCGCCGGGCTCCGCGGCCTGCTGCTCACCCGGGACGCCCACGGGCTGTACGCGAAATTCGGCTTCAGGCCGGTGGACGGCAGGGCCATGTGGAAATGAACGGAACGCTTGCGGAAGCCTTTGAAGCGCAGAAAGGAAACCCGATGAGGGTCGAGACGGACAGACTGATCATCACCGAATTCACCCCGGACATGGCGCGCGTCCTCCACGAGAACTCACTCGATGAGGACAACCGGCGCTTCGTCCCCGACGAAGTCTTCGAGACGGTCGAGGAAGCGCGGGAGACCATCGCCTTCCTGATGACGAAGTACGGCGGGACCGAGGGTCCCCTGGTCTGCCCCGTGCTCACGAAAGCGGACGGCGAGAACATCGGCTACGTGCAGCTGGTCCCGCTGGACGGCGGGGGCTGGGAGATCGGCTACCACATCGCGAAGCCGTACACCGGCCGCGGATACGCCACGGAGGCGGTCCGGGCCTTCCTGCCTCCCGCGGCGGAAGCGGTCGGCGCCGACGCCGTGCAGGGGATCTGTGTCCGGGAGAACGAGGCTTCGCGGCGTGTTCTCCTCAAATGCGGCTTCGATCCTGTGTCCGAGGGGATCGGCGACTGGCAGGGCGAGCGCCGCGAGGTGTTCCGCGCCGTCTGGCACGCGCCGCGGAAGGACGCCTAAGCGCCGGTCTTGTTGGGAGGAAGGAGAGCGGAAGATGCCGGAGGAGGAACTCAGGGAGCTGTTTGCTCAGCATCCGGACATCCTGTTCGGATTCGCGGACATCGCCTACAGCCCGTACGCGGAACAGTATGCCTCCGCGCTGGTTTTTGCCGTGCCGTACGGTGAGCAGCTCACGCCGGAGACCTACACGGAGGAGCGCTTCGAGGGCGGGATCCAGTCCGCCAGGGCGAAGCTGGAGGGCGTCGTCACGCAGGTCGAAGGGATCCTCCGGCGTCACGGGCTCCGTTATTGGGTGCCGCCCGTGGCACAGGAAAACGAGACGGAGCTGCTCGCGCCGTTCTCCTTCAAGTTTGCCGCGGTGAACGCCGGGATCGGGTGGATCGGCAAGAACGACGTCGTCATCACCCGGCGCTACGGCCCGCGCGTGCGGCTGTCCGCCATCCTGATCGACGCGGTTTTCACTTACGGCAAGCCCTTCGTGCGGAGCGAATGCCCGGACGGCTGCACGCGGTGCGTGGACATCTGCCCCTGCAAGGCGCTGAAAAACCGCCGGTGGACCATCGACACGCAGCGCGCCGAGATGATCGACTACCACCGCTGCAACCGGATGCGCAGCGCCTTTATCCCCAAACTCGGACGCAAGAGCGCCTGCGGACTCTGCCTGGCGGCCTGCCCCTTCGGACAGCCCGCGGCCGCCGCGAAAGGAGAGGCTGCGCATGCTGATCCGTGACGTCAGGCAGGATGACGCGCCGCGCCTGCTGGAGATCTATGCCTGGTATGTGGAGCACACGGCCGTCACCTTCGATGAGGAAATCCCGGCCCCCGAGGCGTTTGCCGGCCGCATGAAAGCGACCGCGGAAAAGTATCCCTTCCTCGTCGTCGAGGACGGCGGCGCCGTGCAGGGCTACGCGTACGCCAGTCCCTTCGTCGGGCGGTCGGCATACCGCTTCTCCTGCGAGACGACGATCTATCTGGCCCACGACGCGCGTCGAAGGGGATACGGGCGCGCCCTGTACGAGGCGTTGGAGGATCGGCTGAAGGCCATGGGCATCCTGAACCTCTATGCCTGCATCGGCGACCCGGTCGGGGAAGACGAATTCCTCACCCGGGACAGCGAGCGCTTCCACCGGTGCCTCGGCTATGCAAAGATCGGCACCTTCCGCCGCTGCGGGTACAAGTTCGGGCGGTGGTACAACATGATCTGGATGGAGAAGCTCATCGGAGAGCACCGATAACGCACCCGAAGGAGGGCTGTTGATGGATCTTTCGATCAGAGCGCTGACCCCGGAGCTGGTCGGGGACTACCTCGATTTCTTTGACCACCGCGCGTTTTCCGACGGATCCCCCTACTATCCCTGCTACTGCAACGCGTTCAACCTGAGCACCGAGGGGATCCGGGCGATGATCGCGCCGGCGGAGGCCCGCGGCGGCGGAAAGGAAGCGGTGAGAGACACGCTGCGCGAGTCTGCCCGGCAGATGGTGCTGGACGGACGCATCCGGGGGTATCTGGCTTATGACGGCGGGCTGTCCGTCGGGTGGTGCAACGCGAACGACCGGATGAACTACTTCAGAGTCGGCGAGTTCAATACGGACGACGTCCCGGAGGACAGGCCGCCCGAAGACTGTCCGAGTCCGGGCTTCATCCGGTCGATCGTCTGCTTCGAAATCTCCCCCGCGTACCGGGGCATGGGCATCGCCGGAATGCTGCTGGCGCGGGTCTGCGAGGACGCTGCCGCGCAGGGGTATTCCTTCGTCGAGGCTTATCCGCAGGATCAGGTCGAAGACATCTCGCTGGCCTTCACCGGACCCCGCCGGCTCTATGAAAAAGCCGGCTTCACGCAGTTCGGCCGCAGGGGTTCCGCCGTCATCATGCGCAAAGCCCTGATATGACAAATCACGACTCTTTGCTCAAAGGAGGCAGCATCATGCCGGATCCGCAGAAAATCCTCATCCTCGACTTCGGCGGTCAGTATACCCAGCTCATCGCCCGTCGGGTGCGGGAGAACCATGTCTATTCCGAGGTAATCCCGTGGAACACACCCGTCCGCGACATCGCGGCCCGGGAACCCGCGGGCATCATCCTCTCCGGCGGCCCGGCCAGCGTCTGCGACCCGGACGCGCCGCACTGCGACCCGGATATCTATCACCTCGGCGTGCCGGTGCTGGGCATCTGCTACGGCATGCAACTGACCGCGGCCCTGCTCGGCGGCAGGGTCGAACGCGCGAAGGAGCGTGAGTATGGCCGCGTCACCGTGCGCATGGAGGAGCGGACCGGCCTTCTGGACGGGATGAAGCCCGAAAGCTCCTGCTGGATGAGCCACACCTGGCAGGTCACCGCGTGCCCGTCCGGCTTCCGTCCCATCGCCGATTCGGAGAATTGTCCCGTCGCCGCGATGGCGGACGAGGAGAAGCGCATCTACGGCGTGCAGTTTCACCCGGAGGTGACCCACAGTGAGGAAGGCCGGCTGCTCCTGCGCAACTTCCTCTACGGCATCTGCGGCTGCACCGGGGACTGGACCATGGCCGCCTACGCCGAGACCGCCATCCGTCAAATCCGTGAGACCGTCGGTGAGACCGGCACGGTCCTGCTGGCCCTCTCGGGCGGTGTGGACTCCTCCGTGGCGGCGGCACTGATCTGGCGCGCCATCGGCAGCCGTCTCACCTGTGTGTTCGTCGACCACGGTCTGCTGCGCAAGGGGGAAAGCGATCAGGTCTGCCATGTGTTCAGCCATCTCTTCCCGGTGCGATTTGTCCGCGCGGACGCGTCGGAGCGCTTCTTCCGCGACCTGAAAGGGGTCACCGACCCTGAGGAGAAGCGGCACATCATCGGGCGGGATTTCATCGAGGTTTTCCGCGCCGAGTCGGCCCGGCTCGGGAAGCTCGACTATTTCGCCCAGGGAACCATCTACCCGGACGTGATCGAGAGCGGTCAGGGCACCAACGCCGCCGTGATCAAGAGCCATCACAATGTCGGCGGCCTGCCAAAGGAGCTCGGCTTCACCGAACTGATCGAGCCCCTGCGGATGCTGTTCAAGGATGAGGTGCGCGCCCTCGGCGAGACGCTGGGCCTCCCCCGCGATCTGGTCTGGCGGCAGCCCTTCCCCGGCCCGGGCCTGGCCATCCGCGTCATCGGCGAGGTCACGCCGGAGAAGGTGACGGTCGTCCGGGAGAGTGACGCCATCTTCCGGGAGGAGATGGCGAAAGCCGGCCTCGACCGCGAGGTGAGCCAGTACTTCACCGTGCTGACCGGCGTGCACAGCGTGGGCGTCATGGGCGACGAGCGCACCTACGATTACGTGGTCGCCCTGCGCGCCGTCACGACGGACGACTTCATGACGGCCGACTGGGCGCGCCTCCCCTACGATCTGATCGCCACCGTCTCCGCCCGGATCGTCAACGAGGTAGCCCACGCCAGCCGCGTGGTGCTCGACGTGACGACCAAACCGCCGGCCTCGGTGGAATGGGAATAACCGCCTGCAGCCCGGAAACCCGGTAACTGCAAGGCTTCCCGCCCCGTCCGAGTCCGCTCTGATAACAAAATGATAACATTCGCCAGAGCCGCCATTATTGGAAACGATCCGGCGGCTTCGGGGTGCGGATGCTGTCAGTCTCTGTGAAAACCTGTTTCTAAAGCCCTTCGCTGTGGAGGAAATCTTCTTCCGCAGACGGAGGGCTTTTCTGTGGCTGTCACCGGCGCGAAGGGAATCGCCATTCAGGAGTGGAAGAAGGAGAAGGCTCAGCTCACGAGAGAACGTGAGAGTCTGTACGGACAATACAAGCCCCTGGATGAGGAGATGAGCAGGCTGCTGGCTGTGAGGTGCTGCGCGGAGATTGCGATGAAGGGCGAGTAGAAGCGGACCAACGAGCAGCAAATCATACCATAAGGAGAGCGCATGTAGCTTGGCAGGGTTTCCGCCCCGCGTGTCGAATTCAGACACCAACTGCGAAGGCCTTGCCAAGCTTAATTCTCGCTTACGCGCGGGCTTGGGGAATGAATGGCCGTGACTGATCGTCTTGTTTGATGGAGGTTTTCTCCTGGGAGACAGTTTCTTTTTGGCTTTTCGGGACATATAATAGAACGAGGAGGGATTGATAAAGATGCTAATGAAGCTTACGACCGTCTTCATGGCTGCCGCACTGGTTACAGTCATCTGTTTGTCTGGTGCAGCCGCCCTGGGTTTGTTTGATGCGGATGAGCACACCATCCAGCATCTGGTTTACACAGATGATTACCCAATCCTATTGGCCGATGAATTGGCAACAATCCTCGGGGATTATTCTGTCGGGGAGAGGGTCGAAAGGCATGTGGACGGTGAAGTCTGCTCGTGCGGGTACCATCATGATACCATTGACTTCTACGAGTGGCAGATTACCTACACAGACGCATGCGGGCAGGAAATGGTCTGCGTGCTCAACAATCGGCAAAGCCTGTATTATCAGCAGCTGCAATGGCTTGAGGACCAGATAGAAACCCACTTCTTCACGAACTATGTATCACCGTGTTTTCATGACATTATGCAGGAAAGCGGGAGCTACTGTTTCTGCTTCATCGGCAGGATATGCTTTTCATACACAGGCGGGAACGAGGAAGAATACTCGCACGTCGAGATCTGCACCGCATATCGGGACAGCATAGAGAGGCACGAAGAATTGATCCCGCTGGCATCCTCAAACTATCCAGAACTCTTTGATATGTTCCCGATCAGTTTATCGGTTAGAATCAAGCTGGCTGACCGAATGATGCCTGAAGACGAGTGGAATCAAAACTATGCTGCCGCCGTTGCAGAACTGGGAGAAATGGCATTGTCCATGGCAGACGACATAGGAAGCAATCTGAATTTGGATGCATCGGTATACAGCGATGTTCAGACTTTCGATCCAGGCAGCCGCAAGACGACCATTCATTATCTGCGGGGTGAGTATACAGAAATCACCGGTTTTGATTTCGACCACGCAGTGTTCCTATCCTATGTGGGCAAGTTTTGGTAATGCCGTTGAATCACTCATGAAGTAAGGAGGAGCGATGACCATGAAACGCCTGATGCTGGTTTGGGTGATGATCCTGTGTCTGATGCCAGTGTGATCGTTTAGCCGTACAGGATAATCAGAACCAAAATTCATAGACTGAGGAGGTTTGAGCATGAAGCAATTGTTTACCTTGTTGCTGGCCGCGGTCCTGTGCGTCTCTCTCGGCGCAGCATCGGCAGACTGGACGGATACATGGGCCGAAGGTTTTCCGGACTGGACGGTGGATGTCCATGCGAGGGCTTATCAGGGCCAAGAAGGCAGTTGCACCCTGTATGAAATCATGATGACTCGCGTGGAGGATGGCGCACTCTGGATCCGTTCCGTGTGCTTTGATTTGCCGGAGGGGCAGGAGACGGTGCCGGACGACGCCGAGTGGGTCGTCTATCCGCCGGTCCCGGTGAGCGAGGCGGCGGCGGAGCGTCTTTCCGCGCTCAAGCCGTATGCATTCATCGCCGGTCCAGTAGATGTCAGCGCAATTCGGATCAAGGATGAATACCTCCCGGGCGTCGCTGTCAACCTGTTACGGGATGGCGAGACGCTGGAATACCTGATGATCCGGGACGATATGCTGGCGGCTGTGGCCATCGACGCGGAGGGAAGCCACTCCCTGCGGGTCAGCCTCGCCGAGGGACAAACCTGGGGCGAGCCGGTCATGTCCCCACCGCAGCAGACAGGGATCGATATCAACGAGATTCATTCCGGCGGTGGAGATGATCCCTATCTGGAAGTGTTCACTGAACTGGATGATTACTATGAGATCTCTTTTTCTCTTGATGATCAGGGCGTTTGGGTTCTGTGTGAAGTTCAGTGCGCCGAAGGTGTATCCTATCAGCTGACGGACCGATGCATCATCGATTACGAAGTTCTTGAATGGCCCTTCACCAATGCAGCCAGGCATTACGGCTTCCCCGGTGACTGGATCCGGCTGGATCAGATCGATTTCCGGTCCTTGCCGACATCCTCCGAGCTCGCGGCGGCGCTGCTGGAGACCGACGGCTTTGTCTGCACGGCCCGGGACGGCGTGCCGATCTGCGATGCGCCGGATGGCGAAGTGATCGCGGAACTGTATGCCCGCTGCGTTGGCGTTGAGCTGGAAAGACAGAACGGCTGGGTACATATGCAGATCGGCGATCCGGAATGTGCATTCGCCGGATGGATCCGGGAGAAGGACCTGGCCTTTGGCGCGGACATCGAGAACGTACCGTGCGGCTTCCCAGACTACGTGCCCGCGGGAGGAGATCCGGAACACCTGTACATGTCTTCTTGGACAGATCTTCCCCTGTACAGCCTTGAAAGTCATGACACGGAACCGGTGGTCTCTATAATGTATTATATGGATCCTTTGTACCTGATCGGTCGCATGCCGGATGGCCGGTATCTGGTTCTGCTGAACGATCAGATGCTCTATGCAATCCCCGCGGAACTGGTTGAAACAATCGATGCTGAAGAGTAGGGACATGAGTTCAAGAAAAACAATCCATGAAGCAGGAGCGATGACCATGAAACGCCTGATGCTGGTTTGGGTGATGATACTGTGTCTGGTGCCAGTGTTGTCACTTGCAGAACAAACCCTTGCTTCCAAGGAACTTTTCCCTGCAGAAGGTGAAAATGGTAAATGGGGTTATGTTGACCGAGACGGATCATTTGTGATTCAACCTGTGTTTGACCATGCATTCGGGTTCAGGGGAAACTATGCAGAAGTAGTTGTTTTCCCGAGCGAAGACGCAGTAAATCTGCTCTCAGGCGATCGCAATCCCTATTATAGCGGATACAGTGGTATCATTGACAGGAACGGAGAGTTTATTCTTGAGCCCATTTACACCATTGCGCCTGGATATGATCAGATGTTCTTCGGAGGAAGAGATAACGGGATCTGGTGCATCTCAGCCGGCTATGTAGATGAAGAAAACCAGCTCGAAGGCTGGTTCGATATCGAGTCGGGCTATTTCTCCGGTCTGGTGTGGGACGGCGTATATGGATGGGTGTCTGATAGTCCCCTGATTCCGGTGGTGGATGACACGTTTCGTGCTGGATACGCGAATCGCAGAACCGGTGAATTGGTGATCCCATGCCGATACCAGTGTGTTGATCCCTCCCCCTTTTACGGCGGCATCGCCTCCGTGTCTCTAGAGGAAGAGGAGTTTGACGAAACAGGAAACAGGAATGTATCAAGCTATTTCCTGATCGATGAAACCGGAGCGGAAATCCCTTTGCCAGAGGGGGTCTTTGCCGTGCCGTATGAAGGTGCTCATGACGGTCTGGTCCTTGTGGCCAACCAAGCCGATGAGAACACCTTTATACCAGATGAAGGCGTGCTGTTCGGTTACGCAGACGTGCATGGAAGCCTTGTGATCGAGCTACAATTCATCTCTGCGCATCCATTTTCCGATGGTATGGCGGCAGTGCAGTTTTCAGAAGGTGATTGGGGCTATATCAATTCAATGGGTTTTGTTCTTGAACGCGGACTTACGGAGGAGCCACGGGAGGATCAATACGAGGATGAACTGGGCTTCGATACGGATGAAGACGAAGACGAAGAAACGGGTGAAGAATCATGACAGAAAGCTTGCCGCCGGCAGGATTGGAACTGTGGGATTTGTATGACGAACACGGAAACAAAACCGTGGAAACATGGGAACGTTCCCGCGCCAAAGAAATCCCTGAAGGCCGGTATCATATTGTCTGTGATGTGCTGATCCGGCATCTGGACGGGGATTTCCTGCTGACACTTCGCGATCCTCACAAAGAAATGTATCCCAACTGCTGGGAAGCCAGTGCCGGCGGTTCTGCCCTTGCGGGTGAGACGCCGGAGGAAGCTGCCCGGAGGGAAATGTTGGAGGAGACCGGGCTGGCAGCGGAAAACCTGGAATTGATCGGGATGACATGGAGGCCGGAAAGCAAATCGGTGGTCTATGCCTATATGGGCATGGTATCCTGCGATAAGGCATCGGTTCGGTTGCAAAAGGGTGAAACCGTTGATCTCCGGTGGATGGGGCCCATGACTTTTCTTCGCCTCATCTGCGAGGAGCCTGTGCTGCAGATTCAATATGCGAGATATAAGCCGTATCTGGACCGGATTGCGGCACACTGAAGAGCAAGAAGGATTTCGACCTATATCTACCGAAAAGACAGCCGGAAATTGCCAGCAGCTCCGGACTGATCAAGGCCATGCCGTCAGGAGGAGATCTTCATGAATATTCCCAATTCCATGCGGGATCGATACGAGCAGATTGCGCCTTTGATCTCGGATTTCTGCCGTCAGCATCTGAGTGACAACTATGAAACACTGTGTCTCCGCCTTCTTGAGAAGCTGTGCCGAAAACGGCCTTCACCGCTTCTGAACGGCCGGCCCAATACCTGGGCTGCCGGTATTGTTTACGCGATTGCGGCGAACAATTTCATCTTTGACAAATCACAGCCGATTCACAGGACCGCCGAAGAACTTGCGGCACCCTTTGGTCTGGCGAAATCCACGGTAGCGAACAAGGCGGCGGAAATCACACGCATATGCGGCATCAGCCGCTTTGATGCCCAATGGATGCTGCCGGAGCTTGTGGATTCCTCCCCCATGGTTTGGCTTGTGGAAGTCAATGGCTATCTGATGGATATGCGCACCGCACCTGTCGCGCTTCAGATCACGGCGTATGAGCGGGGGTTCATCCCCTATGTCCCTGCGCTGCGTCAGGCCGAAAGAAGTCCCGAAGCCGGCACTGCTGACGAACAGCCTGCGCCCGTGCCGGAGGGGAAAACCGATGAACCTGCGGCTGTGGAATCTGCCCCTCCCGAACCGGAGGATTATTCGGACATCTATCGTGCTTTTGGGGCAGAATGATTGTCTGCCGATATGCCTTCTGCGATTGATTTGAGTTGCCGCCCCATCGAAGAGAACAAATCCTGTTCATCGAGGTAAGAACCATGTCCGACCAGTCAGACAGAGCAGCCCAGGAGAACGAGATCTGCCGCCTGCAGTTGCCCTTGCTATACCTCGTCCTTTGCAGTATTATATCCCCGCGGAATAACGAAATCCGCCACAGCAGCCAGCCCCCCTGTTATCACCCTGATAACAAAATGATAACCGGAGGCTGTAGAGGCAGTGGAACAGGAAAACCACAGAGATTCAGAGCAGCCACCTGGACAACGACGCACGGATATTATACAGAATGCGTTAAGTTTTGAAGAGTGGGAATAAACAATATATCCCCGGGAACCCAATGCTTATGCGGGTTCCCGGGGATTTTTCATTGCCATTGGAAACCGTCGCTGCAACCCGAATCGTTCAGGTTGAGTTTGCAGAGGCTTGCTTGCTCGTATATCATCCGACGCCTGGTCGCCATGCCGGTAATCTCCATCTGCAGCAAGACTTTTCCTGTTATTCCTCGTCGAAATAATCCATATCGATCTGTTTGATTGCATACGTGCGCTGTGTTGAAACGCCGACATTGAAATCCATCATAAGGGAGGCAAGCTCCATTCCGTCGACAAGGACGATGCGGATCGCCGTCTGCTCCGCGGCATACGACTTCGCTTTATCGCTGAAGCTGCTTGTCGTGATGAACAACCCCTTGGATGCTCCTTTTCCAAGCAAAGCGCCTGCAAAAGCCTGCACCTCCGGGCGACCCACCGTATGATTCGGCTCCCATCGTTTTGCCTGTACATAGACGTGGCTGAAACCGAGTTTATCCTCGCTGATAATACCGTCGATGCCTTCATCGCCCGATTTCCCGACCACCCGACCGGCGTCCGCCGCATC
Organism: Clostridia bacterium; assembly: GCA_017429265.1. Lineage (GTDB taxonomy): Bacteria > Bacillota > Clostridia > Christensenellales > Aristaeellaceae > RUG11272. The sequence continues at coordinate 94,908 of JAFRPG010000030.1, forward strand.
ATAACCGTAGCCCATGGCAATCAGGAGATCCACGACCAAACGCTCGAAAAAGCCCGGAGAGCAGTCCATGATGGCCTGCAGAAGCGTCCTGGACAATTCAGAGCGGATGATCGCATAGGCCGAATCGATGGGCTTCGATCGGTGTAGCCTCCTCAGGCTGAGGCGGATTCTGAACCGTTGCCGGAGAATGCCCGCCATGGAAGGCTCTGAATGACTCGTACCGCTCGAGATACTGCAGACTGATTAGCTCAGCATCCTGGAGATATGCTCTCTTTCCTTCTTCGGTGATGCCGTACGTCCCGTGTGCGAGATGCTCAATCAGCCCGGCGTTTTTCAGGTACTGAATCGCCCAGTGAATACGGTTCACATAGGTCTGCTGCTTATTGCTGGGAACCATCTCGGCTTTGTCTTCCTCAGTGAGCCCCATGTCTTCCGCGACGATCTGCCTCAGTTGCTTTACCGTAGACGGACTGCTCTGCTCCAACGCTTTCAGTATCGGAACAAAGAACTCAAAGAACTTTGGTACCGCCATGACAATCCCCTCCATTGTACGACTTGGCATCATTATAGTATCCCTGGTCGGAAATGGCAATAGCGATTGCGGCAGAACAATTGTTACTACAACAGAACAAGCAGATTTGCGTATGGATATTCATCTGTGGCGGGTCAGGATACCTACTCAACTCTTGCTTAGATCCACGATGGCATCAGTCGGTCAAACAAAGCTGACCGACTGATGCCGTTTTGTTTTAGTTGCCAGCCCTTTCAATGATGACGTTCGGGCAGTCGGCGAAGGCGTCCGGTGCAATCGTCGTAACACTGGCCGGGATGTATACGTAGACCAATGTCCGGCAGTTGGCGAAGGCGCGGCTGCCGATGGTTGTCACGGTGTCAGGGATGATGACAGCCTGGAAGGATGTACCCTCGAAAGCTTCGTCCTCGATAATCCTGAGGTTGGTCGGGAAAGTCGGCGTGCTCAGAGTTCCCAGCGCCGGGATCGTGCCACCTGCTTTCTCCTGGATAGTAAAGGCTTCATTCTCGAAGGCGGCGCTGACGAGTTTGTACTCGCCTTCTACGGTTTGGGTCGGAGAAACGGTTACGACGCATTGTACACCAACGGTTTCGAACTGAACATGTTCAGTATCGTTCATGCAGATCCGGATCGCAGTGACTTCCGTGTTCTCTTCATTCCAGGTGTAAGTAGGCTCGCCCCAGGTGTGACCGAGGACGGGTACATCCGTCAGGATCTTGGCCTGTACCGTGAAGGCCGAATTCTCGAATTCCCCGCTGGTATAGGTAGTCTCGCCCATTGCCTCGCAGGTGGGCTGCTTGGTCACCTCACTCGTCACGGGAACAGTCTCCCTCTCCACATGCTCCCCGTCGTTGCCGCAGATCCGGGTCGCGGTGACTTCCGTGTTCTCCTCGTTCCACGTGTAGGTAGGCTCACCCCAGGCATGATCAAGGGCGGGCACGTCCGTCAGGGTCTTGCTCTGGATAGTGAAGGCAGTATTCTGGAATTCTCCGCAGGTATAGGTCGTCTCGCCCATTTCCTCGCAGGTGGGCTGTTTGGTCACTTCCCCGGTTACCGGCACGATCTCCGTCTCCACGTGCTCCGCATCGTTCGCGCAGATCCGGGACGCGGTGATTTCCGTATTCTCGTCGTTCCAGGTGTACGCAGGTTCATCCCAGCTGTGCCCAAAGGCCGGAATCACTTCCTGCGCGGCGATAATCTGTCCGCACTCACTGCACATGCTGCCTTCCGTGAGACCATCCTCCAGGCAAGTCGCGGCAACAGCAGGGATCGTTTCGGGCGTATGCTGATCATGCGCCCAAGCTACTCCGTTATTGTTTGCCCAGGTCCGGGCGTAGGCATTCATGGATGAGCGGATGACCAGGTCCTCGGCGCAGTTATTGAAAGCATCTGCGGCGATGGTTGCCACGCTGTCAGGGATCGTCACCGACTCAAGCTGTGTCTGACCGTCAAACGCGCCGGACATGATCTGCGTCAGCGGCACTCCGTCAAAGGCATCCGGCAGATTCAGGTCTTCGTCCTCACCATGCCATCCGCCGAGGTACACAGCTGTCGGATCGCTCGTCAGGCTCGTCACGCGATAGCGGAGCGTCCACTCGCCGTCGGTGAATGCCTTATTGCGCAGCGACAGCGCACGGGCCGTCTGGCTGTTTATGGTTGCGTGCAGGGCGGCTGTTGTGTTGTAGAAGGTCTGCGTGCCGATGCCGTCCAGGTTATCCGGCAGCCACACATCCGTCAGTGCTGAAGCCCCGAAGAAGGTCTGGGTGCCGACGGTGGTCACGCTGTCAGGAATGATAACTGTGGTGATGGTGGTGTTACCCTTGAAGAGCGTGTTGCTCAGCGTGGTCACACCGGCCGGGATCGTCAGCTCAGTCGCCGACCCATTATACGCCGTTGCGGTCAGGCCGTCGTCTGAATAACTCCACAGAGCCGGGATCGTCTCCTTGGCAACCAGCACCGCTCCGCAAACCTCACAATGGCTGCCGGCGGTAAGGCCGGTCTCGCGGTCCGTCGGCGCGACGGCGGGATCGTCCACCGGGGTATGGCCGGTCGCTTCGATGTCCATACGGGTCGTGGTCTCGGTATAGGTCTGTCCGTTCAGTTCCGCGGAGGCGGTGTAGAGGGTCGTGCCCATCGTCTCGCAGGCAGGGGCTTCCTCTACTGTTCCAGCGGCCGCGATTTCCAGCACCTGCGTGTCATCTTCGTGTTCGCAGACAAATGTGAACGTACAGGTCTTGCCATCCTCGCTCCAAACAATGGCGGGATCATTGTAGGTATGACCGGTGGCTGGGATTACTTCCGACGCCGTCAGGATCTCGCCGCAGACTGCGCAGGCATGCTGCTCGGTGTGGCCGGTTTCAGTGCAGGTGGGATCGAGGGCTTCGATGGAGATTGCATCCGTATGAGGAAGCTTTTCGATCTCCTCAGACGGAATCAGAATCTCACCGCATACCGCGCACCGGTGCTCCTCAGTGTGACCAACCTCGGAGCAGGTGGGTTCAACAGCTTCCGCGTATATGCTGTCCGTGTGCGGGACCATTTCGATCTCTTCAACTTCAGCCAGCAATTCACCGCAAACCTCGCAGCGATGCTCCGCCGTATAGCCCACGGATGTGCAGGTGGGTTCGATCGCTTGAATGGTGATGATATCTGTGTGCGGAACAGGCGGGATCTCTTCCTGCGCTTGGATCGTCTCGCCGCACACCTCGCAGAATATCTCGTCGCTCAGGCCGGGTTCGGTGCAGGTGGCCGGGAAGCCCTCGATGCAGATCAGGGTGTGGCCCGGTGCGGGGATGACCAGTTCATCGTCGGGCATGATCTGTGTTAATGCTTCATCCGCAAAGGCTCGGTTGCAGCCAGAACACTCCCAATGCTCCACATAACCGTTGGTCACACAGTCAACCGGAGCAGTTGCATCATAATGAATAGCTTCAAAATCCGCGACGGTCGCACCGCTGTGGGTGCAATACACCTGCCAAGTCAGGCTGCCGCCGTAATTCTGACGGACTTCTTCCGTCCAAGATTGCTTGGTATGAGAATAGAACGCTGTGGCGGAAACGCCGGCAAAAGCGTCCGCGGCCAGCAGCATGGGCACTTCGCCTCCAAATATGATCTGGGTCAGGTTGGGCAGAGTTGACAACAGTCCGCCGTTGATACCGCCGATATCAGAAGCTATGATAAGTGTGGTAATGGTTCCAGAATACTGAGTCCAGCTTGCAGTACTTACAGTACCAGAGCCATGGAGTCGTAGAACAGTCAAATCATCCAAAACCCAAGCTGCGTTTTCTCCACAGCTACCGTTAGGTTTGATCCATGTCAGTGTTCCACCATAATTCAAAGCTTTACCAGACCATGAGGTATTCGGGGTATAGTACACATTTGAGACAACGCTATTAAATGTACTGCTATCAATGTTCGGTGCATTCCCAAGGAAAGTAATACTTGCAAGGTTGCGGCAATCCTCAAACGCCCACATGTCAATCTTAGTGACAGACGCCGGGATAGTCACTTGTGAAAGATTTCCACAACGTTCAAAAGCTTCGAGACCGATAGTGGTAAGAGTATTTGGTAGAGAAACAGATGTCACTGAAGAAAGTGTGCTGAAAGCACGACTTCCGATGGATGTTATGCCATTCCCAACAACGATTCGATTAATGGATTTTCCAAACCATGGTGTATTCGGTTTGGGCGTATCATAGTAGTATCCGCTTGAATAGGTGCCGTCATATCCGCGCATATTTCCGTTACCAACGATATAAAGCGTCCCATTTTCAAGCGAATATAGAGCATTATTTCCACAAACACCCCAAAGAGAGCTCTGTGCAGGGCTTATTGAGCCGTTCGCACAAACAATTGTAGAAATACCATCACACCCTGCAAACAAATCACTTGTTATTGATGGCATGTTGCCCAACAGAGTGATCTCTGTGAGAGACGAACATCCAGAAAACGCATTGCTGCCAATTGTTGTGACTGCTGCTGGGATGACAATGCTTTCCAGGTTTGCACAACCGCTGAACATGTTTTCGCTTAAAACTGCAATATCTTCAGGAAGACTGATTTCTGTAAGCTCTGAGCAATTGGTAAATGCACCCGCCCCTATTGTGATGACACTATTTGGAATCGAAATCTCAATAATACTTGTACAGTTCTCAAATGCACGTCTTCCGATACTCAGTAAACCATCGGGAAGGATTATTCTTGTTATTAGATTACAATCCTTAAACGCACCATTCGATATCCCGATAACGTTTTGGTCATCGATAACAGATGGGATTTCCACAATACTAGAGGTTCCCAAATAACCTATTATATGGATACCAGTGTCAGTTTCATAATATTCATAGTCAGAAGAACCAGTTGATGAATACAATGTATAAGGTATATCATATTGCTGGGCATAAGATAATGCTGTGCTATTGGCAAGTACAATCAGACCGAATGGGCTATTATCGACCGGGAAAAGGTCATTTGGGATTGTGAGCGTTTTTGATAGAATTGTTATTGTTTCTAATCCAGTACATCCATTGAAAACGCCGCTGCCAATACTCATAATGTTGTTAGGAATTGTGATATTCTTGAGACTGTTACAGTTCTGGAATGCATTCGTACCGATTACTGTTACACTTTCTGGAATCCTTATGTCCGACAAATTGCTACAACCACTAAACGCATAACTGTCAATGCTTGTAACACTGTTTGGAATTGAGGCCTCAACTAAAGCAGTACACCCTGAAAAAGCAGAATAACCTATGCTTGTAATACCGACTGGGAATGAAATACTTGACACATCTTTATCTACATTTTTCAGCTCGATCGCCGAAACTTCGGTGCCATCATATCGATAGATCAAATCATAAGGAGTTCCCACTATACGGAATGAATACCCCGCTCTACTTAGGTAATGTGCGACACCAGAATCAGATATCACATATCGTATTGCATTACAATTATAGAAGGCGTCGTTGTTAATGGTAATTACACTTTCAGGAATCAAGATAGCAGCAAGGCTACTACAACTATAGAAAGCATTATATCCGATACTTTTCAATCCTTCAGGCAACGTGCAACTTGTCAATCCTGTGCAGTTACTAAAAGCTGAACCACCTACTTCGGTGACGCCGTCAGGAACAACAATATCTACTATGCTTCTGTCAGCATTTAATAGTGTAGTACCCGAGATTTCGCCATTGGTAAAGGAATACTTTAAGTCGTATGAATCGCCTGGATTCCTGAACGAATAGCCAGCTCTACTCAAAGAAATAGCGCAATCAGAACCAATGCTTGTATACCTTTTAGCGTAGCATCCAGTGAAAGCACTATTGCCAACGCTTGATATGCTGTCTGGCAAAATGATTTGACCAAGGCTACTGCAATTGTAGAAAGCATAGCTACCAATATTTGATACTCCGTCGAAGATCATGGCACTGGTGCAGTTGGAAGTCTTCCAAGGAAGTGACGAATTTGCGGTATATTCTCCCATTCTTCCCGTACCATAGAAGAACACCTGTTTGTTTTTGCCAATTACCCAGTGAATATTTCCACTCGTACCCGAACTGCTGACGCCCTCAAGCACCATGTTGTTCCCATGGTATGTGAGCGTATTCAAATTGCTGCAGCCATCTATAAACGATGCACCAACTTCGACATCACTGTCTGGAATCACGAGTTCCGTCAAGCCTCTACAATTATAGAAGGCATAAGAGCCAATACTTGTAACGCTTTCCGGGATCGCGATTTGTGTTAACCCGGTACAATTGTAGAAAGCACTATCACCTATGATTGTAACGCTTTCCGGGATTGTGATTTGTGTTAACCCGATACAATTCCTGAAAGCATTACTACCTATGCTTGTTACACCATTGAGAATTGTTGCTTGGGTGAGTCCACTACAGCCCGAGAAGGTTGAGCTTTCAATTGTGCTGATTCCTGCGGGAATGACAATACTATTCAAAGCGGTACACCCTTCAAATACTTGGGTTCCGATTGTTGTCACATTGCTCGGAATAGCTAAACCTGCCAATACACTGCAGCCATTGAAGGCATAATTGCCAATGGTTGTTATACTCTCGGGAAGTGATATACTTGTAATACTACTGCATTTATAGAATGCGTAGTCTCCGATCCCACTCACGCCATCAAGAACAATCACGTTCGTACAAGCACTTGTTTTCCATGGTAGCGTACTGCCGGAAGTATAGTTCAACAATGCACCGCTTCCAAACATATACAAACGATTATTGGTTCCAATAATCCATTGAACACCACCAGAATGACCGTACTCGCTAATTCCACTCAGTGACATAATAGTACCATGGTAAGTGATTGTGTTCAGCCCGGTCAGTCCCGCGACAGCGCCAGAGTTGAAGCTGGTCACATTGTTCGGTATAGTGATGCTGGTAAGCGTGGTACAGTCCGAAAACGTGCCCCTCACAATACTCGTCACCGGATAACCACCGATGCTACTTGGAATTGTAATGCTTGTTTCCGTACCAGTATACTTGTTAATCGTTACCTTGCCATCCAAGACATAGTAAGAAAAGCCTGAAGCCGATAGAACGGATAATTCATTGTACGCAATATTGTTTGACACTGCATAACTTAGGGCTGTGCTATTTGGGAGCACATAAAGCAATAGTGAAGGATTAGACCACGGGAAGGCTCCAGAACCTATGGTTGCAGACTTAGGATAAACTGTAACACTCGTGAGACTGTTACAACTCGAAAAAGCATAACTCCCGATCATTGTTACATTGCCTGGTATAGCAACACGCGATAAACTGCTGCAATATGTAAATGCGCGTTCACCTATACTGGTAAGTGTTTCTGGCAAAGAAATCGACGCCAAGTTATCACAGTAGCTAAACGCGTAGGAACTGATGCTGGCAATGCTGTCAGGGATTGTCACATTCTTTAGATTCGTGCATCTGTTAAATGAGTAGCTTCCAATACTTGTTACACTATTTGGAATAACAATACTTTCCAAACTCGTACAATTGCTGAATGCATAGTCACCGATACTGGCAACACCCGTTGGAATAATAACACTTGTCAAACTACTACAGCCATTGAACGCGGATTGACCAATTCTTGTTACACCTGAGGGAATTGATATGTTTTCTATACTGTTGCAATTAAGGAAAGTGCTATCACCTATACTGGAGATATTATCTGGTAAAATGACGCTTCTTAGATTACTGCATCCTCTGAATGCATTCGACCTGATAACGGTAACGCTGTTTGGAATGACTACATCTGTGCATGTCGCAAAGCAGCAGATGAGCGCGCTTTGATCTTTGTTTAGCAGCATGCTGCCATTCACTGTAAATCTCTCATTGGTTGCCTTCAATATAAAGTCCGATAATGAATTGCATTCAACAAATGCAAGCGTTGCTATTGATGTGACGCTATCGGGTACAGATACACTTGTTAAACTGCTGCATTTTGCAAAAGCATAGTTATTGATTGAGTTAACACCTTCAGGTATCGAGACGCTCTTTATGTTTGCCATATTGTAAAATGAATATGTTTGGATGGAGCTTATATCATTAGGAATTGTGATATTTACCGCTTCAGAATCATTTATAAACAGCTTGCAAGAATGCCGATAGTTGGGGTGACTATAATTATTCCCAAATGTAATAGACAGCCATGAACTTAAGCTGATGATATGAACCTCGGAGATTTGGTTACAATAATCGAAAGCATAGTTTCCTATCCGGGTAACGCTTTCCGGTATTGTCACACTTATCAAGTTGCTACAGCCAATAAACGCGTTACTGCCAATGCTGGTGACACTGTTTGGAAATGTCACGCTTGTCAGGTTGTTACAGCCCGCAAACGCACAACCACCGATGCTGGTAACACCTTCACTGATCACAATTCTTGCAGCACTCGCACCCCACGGTGCTGTTGTTCTGTAAGTCATATTACTTGAAGAATAACCATAATCCTTCATAGCACCCGTACCGCTGATCGTCAGCACCCCATCATCGCTCAGCGACCAGGTAATGTTGCCGTCTGTCCCACTGCTCGCCGCCGAAGCCACCCCACACATGAGCACTCCAGCCAGCACCAGCGCCGCCAGCACCCAAATCAGCTTCTTCATAATCGCTTTCCTCCTTTGTCAGCATGTGCAGCCATCCGTTACCGCCCACTGAACACCGCATCCAGCAGCACAAGTCTCTCGTGTATATAGTTCCGCATCTGCTCCTGCGGATCGCCTTCCGGCACCTCCCGGGGATACAGCTCCAGGTCCATATGCCTGTATTCCGCCGGGATCTGGTCCCAGTACGTGTCAACACGGGCTGTGAGCCTGTCTTCCGTCAGCACGCCCTGCCGCAGCTCAGCGTACCTTGCTGCAATCTCTGGCCGGAACGCCTGCAGGATCCGGTCCCACATCAGACTTCCCGTGCCGGAATCCCAGCCCTCATCTGTCTGTGCCGGAAGGAAGGCTGCCGGATCGGCGTAGGCCATCGCATCAAGGTCCAATCCGAAGGCGCCTTCCATGTCATACACCGACGGGATCCACGCGTCGCAGTCGTGATACTTCAGCAGCACCAGGTCCTTGGCCGCGTTGTCCTGCAGCCCTGTCACATACAGGAAGATCAGATAGTCGATCGCTCCGTCCACGTCCAGATAATTGCCGATGTGCTCCCGGAACTCCTCATCGCTTCCGGTCATCACGAACCGGATCAGCTCGTTCAGTTGTTCCTTCGCCCATTGATCATCGTCGCCGGTGCCGCAGAATTCTACCTCCCAGGCCGTCTTCTGATCCGTGAAGGTTGCCTCTGCGCGGAACAGGCATTCTTCCGGCTCAACGGAGTTGGCGATCATCACCGCGTCATAGGCGTTGTCCATTTGGAACAGATCGTCGTCGATATGGAGATTCATCGTGTAAAGACCGAGGAACTCACCATTCAGATAAACGACCACCGGGAAACCGTCCACAGCACCGTAATTGGATGTGTGCCGGAGCGTCTCAAACAGATTCGGTCGGGTCGCAGCCATATCAGCCCACAGATTTGCCGCAACCAGGTTGCGCGCCTGGGAGATATCGCGGTAGTTGGCCTTGAGCACGTATTTGTGTTCCCGCTGCCACCCGTTGAAGACCAACCGGTGCTTGTCCGTGACCTCCTCGTCATTGAACAGGCGGATGGTGTAATTCTTTTTCGGGAAGTTCAGCGTGTTGTGCCCCTGCCAGGTGGTGTAGGAGTAGCATGAGAAGACTTCCGTCGGGCTGGTGAAATCGAAGTTCAGCGTCACCCTGTTCGATTTGCTGATGCCGTCCATGCTCCCATAGAAATCGATCCGCGGGATCGTACCCGTATAGATTTCTGCGCGGCTGAGTTCCTTCCCGCAACGGGAGCAGACGCTGACCATTCGACCGGTCTCAGGGTCTTCTGTCCATTCCGACCAGTCATGCCCGAGGGGCGGAGCGCCTTCCAGGATGGTCGTGACGCCCTCATAAGCGTTTTCGTGCAGGATATAGCCGGCCTCTTCACAGGTGGGCGGGTACTCCGTATCATGCCATGGGTTCGGCGTAGGTGTCGGCGGTACAGAGGTTGGCGCTTCAGTGGGTGGGTTTGTCACGCGGTACACCCGCCGGGTCGGCGTCGGTGTCGGAGCAGGCGTCTCCTCTGGTGGTTCCGTTGTGATCTCAGCTGGCTGTTGGCTCGCAGTTGGTGGCGCGTCGGAATCCGCCGGATCTTTACCGGCTTGCTCTCCCTTCGGCAGAAGCAGGATCAGCGCAATCGCGATTGCGATCACGAGAAAAACCGCGGATGGAATGATATACTTACGGTACTTGCGGAACATCTGTTATTCTTCACCGCCCTAATTCAGGCATATCGGAATTGCGTAAACGGATAACAATTTGAATTATCATTTTCATATACCAATCAGAGGTATTTTCACCTCCTCATGATGCATTATACATCGTTGTATGATTTTCATCAATATACAGATTCACAATTTGATCACTTTTTTGCGTGGGTTCACTTAACACCTGAATCTGCGAAATCTTCACTTTTATTGACGTTGCACTATTTGTTTTCGGCGAAGAAAACTGAAGTGCCGAATAGCAAGTATCTTGTCAACTTGAATCCTGAATTTCCATTATGTTTTGCATGATAGGTATGAAGGCCGAATGATGCGCCACACCAAAGGCCTATCCCGCATTTACCGGAGGTACCCCATGCAAGACTTATCTCCATCCGAGCGTCGTGCCGACATCCTGCGCAATCTTCAGATCAATCGGTTCGTTACTGCCGAAACGCTGGCCGATGAATACGGCGTCAGCAAAGCCACGATTTACCGGGACATGCTGATCCTGTTTTCTGACTATGAAGGCATCGTTCCGCTGCAGGGACACGAGGGCGGCTATCTGTGCGATTACCGTTACTTTCCCCGGCAGCACATTTAACCGCAGCGTTTGAAGACGGGCTGATTCAGATACTTCGGCGGTTAACGGCAAGATGCGTGAGATGATGTGCAGGAAATGATCGAAAAGGTCGCCGCCATGGTCGCTGAATCCCTGAAAAATGAGGATGCCGGCCGGAAGCTGGATATCCCTTCGTTTTCAGAATACGCTAGGAGCTGGATGGAAAACTACTGTCGGCACAAGGTGGAGGAAACCACCTTTGTCGGGTATCAGTCCTATCTGAATGCCCATCTCTATCAGGCATTCGGATCCCTCAGGCTGAATGAGATCACGGTCAGCAAGCTTCAGGAGTTCATTAACGAACACTCGGAGCTCAGCGTTAAGAGCGTAAAGAACTTCATGAAGCTTCTCAGTCTGATCCTTCAGGCTGCGATTGAAGACGGCTACATCACCACGGACGTCACCAGGAGCAAGAAACTTGTCTTTCCCAATAAAGACGCAAAGGAGCGTATCCCGCTCACAGAAGAGCAGCTGAAGGATATCATCTCGAATATCCGGAAGTTGGAACCCATGGATCAACTGCTGTTGGCTCTCCTGATTTTTACCGGTGCCCGGCGCGGAGAAATCATCGGACTGAAGGCCATGGATATCGATTCGGACAAACAGCTGATTCACTTTGTTCGCCAGGTTCGCTATGCTGCAAAGAATCAG
>JAFRPG010000031.1 GCA_017429265.1 Clostridia bacterium
ATCGGAAAGCCCTCTGGTGCGCCCGCAGGCGCATATCCTCATCAACGGAGTTATCGGGAAACAAAAAACGGAAAGGGTTCCGCGCTCTGCGGAGCGCGCCAGGGGCTTTCCGATCGCCCCTGGACCCTTCGGGGCCGCATCTTCCTTGTTAGCTGTCGGGTAAGGTTGAGAACAGAACTTAACAACTCCATAAAAACTGACTAACCTCAAGAACTATCATGAATGGACGGCGCCGAAGGAGTCCAGAGGATTCGGAGCGCCCGGAAAACTGTCCGGGGAACAGTTTTCAGCGGAGAATGGGCGGCAGCCCCGGATCGATCGGAAAGCCCTCTGGTGCGCCCGCAGGCGCAGTCCCTTTCCCTGACAAAAACGAGAAGAGACAATCTGTGTATGTGCACAGCAAAAAAGGCAGCCGGCGGGCTGCCCGTGGGGATGGGGTTCAGTCACGTCTCCTCTCCCGCATAGGACATCTCCCAGACCTCCGTGTACATGGCCAGAGGACAGTCGGAGAGGGTGCAGATGAGGAGGAAAGCCTCGTAGGGGCTTGCGGAATAGAGCGGACTCATGCCGCAGGCGGACAGGATGCCGTTGATCTCGTCAGCGTACCGGCGGAGGCGCTCCTCGCCGGGGATGTCCCGCTGCGACCAGAGGAAAAAGTCGAGCGTGATCAGGTCAAAGCGGTCCGGGGCCAGCTGGCGCTTCTGCACGCCCTCCAGACGCTGACGGCTCGGGCGGAAGGACTGGAAATGCTTCGACAGCAGCGAGAGGTTGGCCTTCGTCAGGTTGCCGCTGTCGGTCAGCGGGATGCCGCTGCACAGCATCTGCTCCAGGTCGGCGGCGGTGATATCCTCCGCGGTCCACACGCGGCGGGCCCGCTTCGGCTTTTCCTCCTCATCGCGGTTGTAGATGTCGGCCGCCGTCTGCATGCAGCGCAGGAGGAGGTCGTCATAGCGGCGGAACATCTCCTCCCGGGCCGCGCAGGAACTCTGCCCCTTCAGCGCGGAGAGCCGGCGGAGCAGCTGCTTCTCGTCCCGGAGGCAGTCCTCCGCGCCGCCCGCCTTCTCCTTCCCGGTCGGCAGGGCCTGGAAGCGTTCCGTCAGCTCGACAGCCTTCGCGTAGGGGAGGCGGTGCAGGAAGCAGTAGCGGAAGATGACTTCCGTCGGATCGTCCATGCGGAAATCATCCTCGTGCAGCGCCTTGGTGAGGAAATCGCCCACGTCGTCCTCGTCCATCCGCAGCCCGAAGCCGAGCAGGAAAACCGTGCTCCGCCGCACGCGCTCGCTGGTCAGCCATCCCTTGACGGTGGTACTCCAGCGGGTGGTGGTGGGCTTGAAGGAGTGCGGCGCATTGTTCTCCGCAAAGGCCCCGGTGATCACGTCCTGCCAGGTGCGGTCGTCGATCTCGCGGAAAGGCTCCTCCATCCCGCTCCGCTCGTAGAGATAGCGCTTGAGATAGTCCCCGAAGGAGACCAGGCGGATCTCCCGGAAGAGAAAGCGGAAGATCTCCTCGGAGGACATGTCGCGGAAACTCTCGGAGGACACCACCTGCCGGATCTGGCGGTTTGCCATGCGGGTGAACTCATAGTCGCGGACGGTGGCGTTGAAGTTGACGGTTTCGAGGTAGTTCATGGCGGCTCCTTGGTGCGGAAAGGGTCCGGTCGGGTCAGTTGAGAGGGGAGGGCAGGATGATCCCGTGCGCGCCGAGGACGGCTTCGTACAGTCCGATCAGGTCGCTGAGGGTCATGTCGGGCCCGGCCTTCGGGATCTCCAGGTGATAGAAGCCCATGATGTCCCGCAGCATCCCGATGTAGGCCACCAGATCGGCGGATCCGGCGGGTTCTTCCGCGGCTTCCTCCGTGGCTTCGATAGTGAAAACGGGCTCCGCGGCCTCCTCCGTGGTCTCGACAGTGAAAACGGGCTCCGCGGGTTCCTCCGTGGCCTCGATAGTGAAAACAGGCTCCGCGGCCTCCTCCGTGGCCTCGATGGTAACGACAGGCTCCGCGGATTCCTCCGTGGCCTCGACAGTGAAAGCGGGTTCCGCGGCCTCTGCTTCGGGGATCAGCCCCATGCACAGCGACACATAGCCTGTTTTGTCCAGATTGAGCACATAGAGATAGTAGGTGCCGGGCCGCACCTGCAGCTGACCGACGTTCTCGCCCGGGTTCTTCGTGCAGGCGCAGCGGAGGACCTCCCAGGTGTAGCCGGGATCCTGAAACACGCACAGGTTCGACCCGAGGCCGCCGTCTCCGCCGGAGATCAGCAGGGTCCCGGCGGCTTCCACGCGGAAGCGGTACCATCGGCTCTTCTGCTCGAAGAGGACCCGCTCCGACTCCGCCTGACCGCCGGCGACCGCCTCCCGGAACGCAGCCTCATCCGCCGCCGCGGCCGGCGTCAGCTTCAGCTCCGGCAGCCTGTCCGCCAGGGCGAGGACCTTGCCGCGCGCGTCCTCGGTGACCGTATCGGTCCGCAACACTCCGCTGTCCGGGATGAAGCCGATGTAGACGGCCAGGAAGGCGGTCTCGTGCGCGTCGTTCTCGGTGATGCGGTAGGTGTACATCCCCGGCTCGACGCGCAGGCGCGGGAACTCCTGCGTCTCCTGGACGCGGGAGAGGCACCGCCAGCTGTGCTCCTCGCCGGTGGTCACCGACTTCAGCTTCAGATAGAAGGCTGCCTTCACGCCGTGGTCCGAGTCGCGGCGCGAGAAGGCCACGGGGCAGAAGATCAGTTCACCGGGCTCGTCGACGACAATGGGCCGCAGGCCGGTGGATTCCCGTGACGGCTTCCTGTCCTTGGACGCATAGACGCCTGCCCGCACGATCCACTCGCGGAAGGCCTCCTCGCTCTCCACATAGGCGTACTGAACGGAATTGACGCCGGGCTGCCGGTGATCGCCGATTATCTCCACCACGGCCGAGGCGGTGAAGGGCACGGCCAGCACCGCGCACAGCAGGATCAGGCCGCACAGCCTGCGCAAGATGTTCTTCATCGATCATCCCCCCTTGATGCTACGCTCTCCTTCTCAGAGGCAACAGGATCATAACACAGCCTTGCAGCGGCCTGTAAAACCGACTTTACGGTCCTGCTGCCGCGGGGGAGAAGACCAGCACGCCCGGATCCTTTGCCTCCTCGGCGACGTAGGTCTGCGGCTCGAAGACGAGGGTGCAGCCGTTTGCCCCGAGGAAGGCTTCGAAGGCTTCCGTGGGCCGGAAGACGACGGTCACCGTGTCCCCGGGCGCGAACGGCGCCTCGGTCGAATGACCGGGTTCGCAGACGACGGCGAACTGGGCGGCGATCAGCGCCGGCATATCGTCGGTGTCCGCGGCCCACACGCAGCCCTGATCCGCGAGCAGCCGCAGGATGTCCGCCGCCGGGACGGCGGGCTGCAGGCTGTAGAGCCTGTTGAAGAGGAGCAGGGGCTTCATCGCGATGCCATCGAGGCGGATGACCCGCGGGCTGTACGGTTCCTCCGAAGCGGCCGCCTCCCCGGTTGTCGGCGCTTCATCGGATGCCGCCGTTTCTTCGGATGCCGGGGCCTCCCCGGCCGCTTCCGCTTCTTCGGTTTCCGCCCCGGAGATCATCGCGTCCTCCGATGGGGTTTCCTCGTCGCCGAAAAGCTCCGCAGCCTCATCCGACACGGCCGGCGGCGGGCCGGCGGCGTCCCCGGATCCCTCTGCGGCCGGCTCCTCCGGGAACGGCTCCGCGGCCCCGCTGTCCGGGTGCGGTTCGACGGGCGGGGGTGCTTCCTCCGTGGTGACGGGGGACGCCGGCAAGGGCAGGGCGGCCGCCATTTCCGGCTCGGGCACGGCGGTCACGGCCGGCGCGGGTGCGGGGGATGCCGTGGGCTCCGGAGCCGGTGCGCGCGTGGGGGACTCGGCCGGTGCCGGCACGGGGAGGGGTGCGGGGCTGTCCTTCCGGCCGGACAGGACGATCCACGAGACCGCGGCGGCCAGCACAAGCAGAACGGCAAGCGCCGGCACGATGACCGCGGCGCGCTTCCTCCCGGTTCTTTTCTCCGCTCCGCCGCGCACGTTCATGAGCGCCTCGCGGAATTCCGCGGCGGACGCGTAGCGCTTTTTCGGGTCGAACTCGCACGCCTTCAGGATCACCTTCGCCAGCGCGGGGCTCGCGTCGACCGGGGCGGGCAGCGCCTCGCCCTGCATGCGCCGCGCGGTCGCCTTCTCCCGGTCCTTCATGTAGACCATCTGCTTGTCCAGGTCGATAAAGGGCTCGCGGTTCCGGTTCATCAGACGGTGCAGCACCAGGCCCAGGGAACAGATGTCCGCCCGATGGTCGTAGGGCCGGCTATGGAAGACCTCGGGGGCCATGAAGGGGAAGGTGCCCTTCGAGGAATAGATGCCCGCGGTGCGGTCCAGCTGCCGCGCGACGCCGAAGTCGCCAAGCTTGAAATCCCGCATGCCGGACACGAAAATGTTGCTTGGCTTGATATCCCGGTGGATGATGCCGGCCTTCTCGCAGTAGTCCAGCGCGGTGCACACGTCGATGCCCAGGCGGATCACGTCGGCCTCCGTCATCGGATGGGTCTGCGCCCAGTCCGGGAAGCTCGTCAGCAGCTCCATGCGGATGAAGATCGTCCAGCTGGCCGCGTCCGGGTGCTCCACGAGCGCGCAGTCCTCGACGCTGACGATGTTGGTGATGCCCTTGAGAGCGTTCATGGCGCGGATCTCGGCCATGAAGGTGTCGACCATGTCCCGGTAGTAGGAGCGCGCTGTCTCCTCCGAACCGAGCTCGCGGACCGAGGCCGCCGCCTCGCTCTCGGACGCGGGGATCTGAATGACCTTGACGGCGCTTTCGATCGTGGCTCCGCCGATGGACCGGGTGGCCCGGTAGACCGTGCCGTAGGACCCCTCACCGAGGACCTCCCCGAGTGTCCAGTCTTCCCAGCCGGGCGGCAGTCTCGTTTCCACAGGGCGCACTCCTCTCAAAACACTTCCGAAATCATATCTGATTTAGTTATCATATCATAGCAAACAAACCCTTTCCCGTCAACCTTTTCACAGGAAAAGTGCCGCCCCGGAGGACGGCACCGAATGGATCAAAAACGGACTCTGCACGAAAAGTTCGGGAAAACCATATGGTGGGGGTTCGCGCTCTGCGGAGCGCGCCAGGGGCTTTCCGATCGCCCCTGGACCCTTCGGGATCGCATCTTCTTGTTGGTTGTTGGGCAAGGCTGAGAAATAGTACCTAACAATCTTTCAAAAACCTGACAATCCTCAAGAACTATCATTATTATGGGACGGCCCCGAAGGAGTCCAGAGGGCGATCGGAAAGCCCTCTGGTGCGCCCGCAGGCGCATTCCTTCATCAGCGATGTTTTCCTAACTAAACGCGAAGAACCCCAAAGCGGGATCACTTTCCCTGTACCGGGTTGACGTGGATCATGATGTGCTTCACCTGCGGGAAGGCCGCCTCGATGTCGTCGTGCACGCCCTCGGCGATCGCGTGGGCGCGGGTCAGGGTGAGCCCTCCGTCCACGGCGATCTCCATCTCCACATAGACCCGGTTGCCGAACTGCCGCGTCAGCAGGGCATCCACGCCCTCCACGCCCTCGTGCGCCAGCGCCTTGCCGCGGATGGCGTTCTCGGTCTCCTCGTCGCAGCGCTCGTCCACCATCTTGCGGACGGCGTCCAGGAAGATGTCGAAGGCGGCCTTGCTGATCATCACGCAGATGACGAGGCTTGCGATGGGGTCCAGCACGGGCCAGCCCATGCGGGCCCCGGCGATGCCGATCAGCGCGCCGACGGAGGAGAGGGCGTCCGAGCGGTGGTGCCAGGCGTCCGCCCGCAGAGCCTCGGAACGGATCCTGTCGGCCGCGGCGCGGGTGTAGCGGTACATGCCCTCCTTGACGAGGATCGAGATGACGGCGGCAATCAGCGCGAGCAGGCCCGGGACGGGCAGAGCCTCGGGCGTGCGGATCTTCCGTATCCCTTCATAGCCGATGCAAAGCCCCGTGAAGAGCAGCACCACGGCCAGCACGATGGCGGCGACGCACTCCATGCGCTCGTGACCGTAGGGGTGTTCGTCGTCGGCGGCCTTCCCGGCCGTGCGCACGCCGATCATCACGATCACCGTGCTGAAGACGTCCGAGGCGGAGTGGACCGCGTCGGACACCATGGCGCTCGACCGCGCCAGGAGGCCCGCCAGCAGCTTCAGCGCGGACAGCAGGAAGTTGATCAGGATCGTGACACGGGATACGTGCATGGCGATCTTGTTTTCCATGGTTCTTCCACCTTTCCGCTCCGCCCGGTCAGAGAAAACGGGGCAGGAGCGTCGTTCCTGTCCCGCGAATGCGCCGCATTCCCTGCCGCCCAAGGGCGGCCCGGCTCCCGGAGGCCTGTTCATTGATGCCCTGATTATAGCACATCCGCGGGGATGTGGCAAGTGCGGGCGGTTCTGATGAAAAGGGCATGCGCCTGCGGGCGCACCGGGGGCTTTCCGGTCGCCCCCGGACCCTTCGGGGCCGTCCGGGTGAAGGCGGTCTTTGGGTTTGCAAGGTTCCTCTGTCAACCTTGCTGTCTTGCAGAGCGGCACAGAGGGGAGAGCCGACGACGAAGATCCGGGGCGATCGGGAAGCCGTGGGTGAACAAAGACGAAAATGCGTGCACTGAAATCCTCACAGGTCTGATCGAAAATCCTCAAAGTTTTGACAGGAAAAACATTACAGATTTGTCTGAAATTGCGCTTGTCAAGCGCTTGTGAATTGTATACAATGAACGGGTACCGCACCGCGATGAGGCAGCCGGGTCGTCAATCTTCGGTCTGCTTTTCCGCACCTGTTGCGAAACGGGTCGCGGCGGTTGCATCGCGGGGTCCGCGGATGCTATAATTAGAACGGAAGTGACCGTGAAACAAGGAAGGGAGCCGGACACCGTGGCGAGACGACTGATCCTGCTGGCTCTGGCTGTGCTCTGCCTGTGCCTGCCCGCAGCCGCGGAGAGCGGAGCGGACTGGCGCGCGGCCTATACGTGGGCCCTCGACGGCGGGGCATATAACCTGCTCATCCGCTGCAACACGCCGCGGGAGTGGGAGGAGTACACCTTCTTTGAGGCGGATTTCAACGGCCGTGATCAGGCCTGGGACGCGGCGGCCCTCTACGACACGGACGGCGACGGCACGCCGGAGCTGATCGTGCTGACGGTGTATACCGTGGAGCAGATCGACATCATCACAAGCGACGACGCGAATACCATCCGTCATCTGGGCACCCTGGGCGGCGACAACTTCTTCCAGGACTTCCTCACCTTCGACGCGGTCGGATACCACGGACTGATCGTTCTCTCCGGCGGCCCGGCCATGGACATCGACCTGATCACGGCGGAGGACGGCGGCATCGTCTGCCGGCGCCTCGGCATGACCCTGGTCAACGACGAGGGCGACGGGACCGTCGGCCTCTCGGTGACGGACTGCGACCCGGCGCTCTATGATCTCCTGTACGGAGAACTGGTGCTCGGGCAGCCGACCGCGGAGCATCTCACCTGGTGCAGCTTCGCGCAGCCCGGCGGCGAGTCCGAACTGAACGAATTTCTCAACGCCTGGGGCGGGGCTCCCTCCGGGACAGCCGCCCCGTGACGACAATCATCGCACCCCATCGACAACCGCAAGGAGGACAGACGCATGAACCGAGCAGACGCGCGCAAACTGGCCGAGCAGCTGGTTTCCCGGATGACCCTGGAGGAGAAGGCTTCCCAGCTCCGCTACGACGCTCCGGCGATCCCACGCCTGGGGATCCCGGCCTACAACTGGTGGAACGAGGCGCTGCACGGCGTGGCGCGCGCGGGCACGGCGACCGTCTTCCCGCAGGCCATCGCCCTGGCGGCTGTCTTCGACGAGGACTTCCACCAGCAGGTGGCGGAGACGATCAGCGTCGAGGCCCGGGCCAAGTACAACGCGCAGTCCGCCCACGGCGACCGCGACATCTACAAGGGCCTCACGATGTGGAGCCCCAACATCAACCTCTTCCGCGATCCGCGCTGGGGCCGCGGTCATGAGACCTACGGCGAGGATCCCTGCCTGACCTCGCACCTCGGCGTGCGCTTCATCAAAGGCCTGCAGGGCGACGGCGAATACATGCGCGTCGCCGCCTGCGCCAAGCACTTCGCCGTGCACTCCGGCCCCGAGGCGATCCGCCACGAGTTCGACGCCGTCGCGACGCCGAAGGACATGACGGAGACCTACCTGCCCGCGTTCAAGGCCGCGGTGGAGGCGGGGGTCGAGGCCTTCATGGGCGCGTACAACCGCGTCAACGGCGAGCCGGCCTGCGGCTCGAAGGCCCTGCTCGTGGATCTGCTGCGCGGCGCCTGGGGCTTTGAGGGCCATGTGACCAGCGACTGCTGGGCTATCCGCGACTTCCACGAGAACCACCACGTCACCGACACGGCCCCCGAGTCCGCCGCCCTGGCGCTCAAAAACGGCTGCGACCTCAACTGCGGCAACACCTACCTCCACATGCTCCAGGCCTATCAGGAAGGCCTGGTCACGGAGGAGGACATCACCCGCTCTGCCGTGCGCCTCTTCACCGCGCGCTATCTCCTCGGCTGCTTCGCCGACGACTGCGAGTACGACAGCCTGCCCTACACCCTGGTCGACTCCGACGAGCACAACGCCCTGGCGCAGAAAGCCGCCGAGAAGGCCATGGTCCTGCTGAAGAACAACGGCATCCTGCCCCTGGACCCGAAGAAGCTCACCACCGTGGCCGTCGTCGGCCCCATGGCCGCCAGCGACCTGGTGCTCAAGGGCAACTATTACGGCACGGCCTCCCGCTCCGTGACCCTCCTCGAGGGCATCCGGGCGTACCTCGAGCCCTTCGGCGTGCGCGTGCTCTACTCCGCGGGCTCGGACCGCGTGGTCAACCGCGTGGAGCATCTGGCCCAGCCCGACGACCGCATCGCCGAGGCCGTCATCTGCGCGGAGAACGCCGACGTCGTGATCGCCTGCGTGGGCCTGGACGAGACCCTTGAGGGCGAGGAGGGCGACACCGGCAACTTCTCCGCCAGCGGCGACAAGGTGACCCTGTCCCTGCCGGAGAGCCAGCAGCGCCTGATGGCCGCCCTGGCCGGGACCGGCAGACCGCTCGTCACCGTCCTCACCGTCGGCAGCGCGCTGAACGTGCCCGAGGGCGATGCCCAGCTGCTGGCCTGGTATCCGGGTCAGGCGGGCGGCACGGCCCTCGCGCGGATCCTCTTCGGCGAGGTCAGCCCCTCCGGCTGCCTGCCGGTGACCTTCTACAAGGGCTTGGACGACCTGCCGGAGTTCACCGACTACAGCATGGTCAACCGCACCTACCGCTACTTCACCGGCGAGCCGCTCTATCCCTTCGGCTACGGCCTGAGCTATACCTCCTTCGCGGCGGACAGCCTGAAGGTGGCGGGCGACGAGGTGACCCTGCGCGTGACGAACACCGGCGCGATGGACGCCGAGACCGTCGTGCAGGTCTATGTCCGGGCCGCGGACAATCCCGACGCGCCCCTGCATCCGGCGCTGGCGGCCTTCCGCCGCGTCGCTATCGGCGCGGGCGAGGCGAAGGACGTGACCCTGACCGTCGATCCCAATGCCTGGACCGTTGTCAACGCCGCGGGCGAGCGCATCCCCGCCGGCCCGGCCTTCGACCTCTACGCCGGCCTGCACCAGCCCGATGCCCGCAGCGAGGCGCTCACGGGAACAAAGTGCCTGTACGCGAGGGTGAACCGCTGATTTTCGGGTTCTTCACGGAAAGTTCGGGAAAACCATATGGAAGAGGTTCCGCGCTCTGCGGAGCGCGCCAGGGGCTTTCCGATCGCCCCTGGACCCTTCGGGATCGCATCTTCCTTGTATGATGTTGGGAAAAGCAATAGTGAAAAAGAACCTTAGAAATATCAGAACCTGTCTTTAGCGGGACGGCCCCGAAGGAGTCCAGAGGGCGATCGGAAAGCCCTCTGGTGCGCCCGCAGGCGCACTCCCTCATCAACGGAGTTTCCCTAACTGAACGGAAAGAGCCTGATTTTCGGAAGCGCTGACCCTTCCAGCAAAAAACGTCATCACAAAGAAACCCTGCCGCCGCATAAACGGTGACAGGGTTTTTGCCTGGGATCCTGTTCGGGGCCGGTTACCTCTGCCCGGGGCGCTTGAGCACCTCCTGCATCACGAAGGCACGGACGATGCTGTTCGGGGCCCAGTCGAGCAGGGGCTTTCCGGGCGCCGGGGCTTTCTTTCCGGGCTGCTCCCGGAGGGAGGCGTTGATCTCCTCCTCGGAATGCATGCTCGGCATATCCACTTCATGGTCGAAACCGTGGTCATGCGGGTCGGACCCCTCGGTGCCGTCGTCGGCATGCAGGCTGCCCTCAAACATCTCGCTGTGATCGTGCAGGGAGGGCGCGATCGGGCGGGGCGGCAGGATGGACTCCTGCTGCCGGGCAGCCGGCTTCCCGGGCTGGGCGGCCTTCCGCCTCCGCTCGGCATTCGCGCGCTCGGCCTGCTGCTTGGCAGCGCTCTTCCTGGCGCTGCCGACGGTGATGGCGATGATGAAGAAGAGCCAGATGACTGCGAAGAACAGCGTCATGATTCACGGCCACCTCCTTTCTCGGAGATTCCGGGCGGCTCAGCGGTCGCCTGCCGTCGGGGCGGTGCTCGCCTTGGCGATGGACTCCCGCATCTCGGTGTCCGCGATGGTGTTGCGCATCTGATAGTAGTCCAGCACGCCGAGCTTGCCGTCGCGCAGGGCGGCCGCCATGGCCTTCGGCACCTCGGCCTCGGCCTCGACCACCTTGGCGCGCATCTCCTGCACGCTGGCCTTCATCTCCTGCTCGTGGGCGACGGCCATCGCGCGGCGTTCCTCCGCCTTCGCCTGGGCGATGCGGCGGTCGGCCTCGGCCTGGTCCATCTGGAGCTGGGCGCCGATGTTGCGGCCCACGTCCACGTCCGCGATGTCGATGGAGAGGATCTCGAAGGCGGTGCCGGCGTCCAGGCCCTTGCTCAGGACGGTGCGGCTGATCAGGTCGGGGTTCTCCAGGACCTGCTTGTGGGTCTCCGCGGAGCCGACGGTGGTGACGATGCCCTCGCCGACACGGGCGATGACGGTCTCCTCGCCGGCGCCGCCGACCAGGCGCTCGATGTTGGTGCGCACGGTCACGCGGGCCTTGGCGCGCAGCTCGATGCCGTCCTTGGCGATGGCGGCGACGACCGGGGTCTCGATGACCTTGGGCGTGACGGACATCTGCACGGCCTCGAAGACGTCGCGGCCGGCCAGGTCGATGGCGCAGGCCTTCTCATAGGCCATGGGGATGTTCGCGCGCTGGGCGGCGATCAGGGCGTTGATCACGCGGTCCACGTTGCCGCCGGCCAGATAGTGGGTCTCCAGCTGGGTGATGTTCAGCTTGAGGCCGGCCTTGGTGGCCTTGATCAGCGGGTAGACGAGCTTCTCGGGGCGGATGCGGCGGACCTTCATGCCGATCAGGGACCGGAAGGGCAGGTGCACGCCGCTGGCGACCGAGCGGATCCACATGCCGATCGGGATGAACTGACCGAGCACGATCAGGATGATCAGAACGATGCCGATGATGATGTAGGGAAGATACTGCTGCAGCACGGTAAATGCCTCCTTCTGTCAATGGTTCGTCAGCCGTTCACGGGCCGGACGAAGAGCTTGCTGCCCTCGACGCGCACGACCTTCACCGCGCTCTCGGGCGGGATGAACTCGCCGTCGGAGAGGACGTTGAGCCGTACGCCGTCAAACTCGGCGACGCCGGTGGGCCGCAGGGTGGTGAGCACGGTGCCTTCCTTGCCCAGGAAGACCTGCATGTCGTCCGCGGCGATGTAGCCGTCTTCGCTGCTCTCGGTGTCGGTGAGGATCATGCCGCTGCGGCTGAGTTTGCCCTTCGTCGCCGATCGCAGGGAGATGGACAGGGCCACGGCGGCGATGCTCAGCGCCACCAGGAACAGGACGGCCGCCGCCATCAGGTTCTGCGTCTGTTCATACATCAGCCAGATCGCGATGATCTCGAGCACGATGCCCGAGAGACCGGCGACGCCGAAACCGGGCATGAACACTTCCGCGATCAGCAGGCCGATGCCGGCCAGGGCGCAGAGGATAGCGGGCAGGTTCTGCTGGATAAACTCCCACATGATGAGCTCCCTCCTTTCACCGCGATCATAGCATGGTCCGCGGCGGCCCGCCAAGGGGTTTTGCTCCAAAACATCATTCGGCTGTCTCAAATGTCAGATTTGGCCCGGAGACGGCGGAAAAGCGCCAAAAGACAGGGAAAAGACATGAAAACCCGAACGTTTCGGGCTCCGGGCTTGCCTTTTTTTGGATTTGGTGCTATGATACCGCCGTCGCAGCGCCCGGAAGGGCACGCGAAATCACGAGAAAGCGCCATGCTGGGCGCGGAAAGCAGAGGAAACACACATGAAGAAGGTCATTTGCAAGGTCGAGTACGACACCGAGAACGCCGAGCTGATCGCGAAGAAGACCGAAGGCGCCTTCGGTGATCCCGCGGGCTATGAAGAGTGCCTGTTCAAGACCAACGACGGGAAGTTCTTCCTGTACGGCAACGGCGGCGCCGAGTCCGTCTATGCCGAGGAGACCATCAAGCGCATGTCCGCCGCCAAGGCTGACGAGTGGGTCGCCGCCAACAAGTAAGATTCCCAGCGGAACAGAAACGCGCGCCTTTTCCGGCCTTCATCGCCGGGGGCGCGCGTTTGTGTTGGACAAAACGGACATCCCTTGACTTTTCCCTCGTTCGGGCATAAACTGATGATGAACAATGTCACCGTGCGGAATATACAGAAAGGGGGATGTCCGATGACTGTGAGACAGGAAGCACACGGCATGATCGACAGAATGCCGGAGGAAAGTGTGCGGGCGCTGATCCCGGTCATGGCCAGGCTGATCTCCTTCAGCCAAAGACAACCGGCAAAGAAGCCGGATGCGATTTCTCCCAGGATGCAGGCTTTTCTTGAAATGCAGGAGCTGCGGAAAGGATCTGTGAAGTATGACTTCTCCGAAGCCCGGCGGGAAGAGGCAATGACCGAGAAGTTCGGAAACATCGATTGGAGACCGGACAATGAAAATCCTGATTGATGCAAATGTAGCCGTCACATATATTTCCGGACGTGATGATCCGTATTCGTCAGAGATCGAGAAAATCATGCGGCTCTGCGCGGAGGACAGGATTGAAGGCGTGATAGCTTTCCACTCTCTGTCCATCATCTGGTATATCAGCCGAAAAGTTCCCGATCCGGTGCGCAGACAATGGATGAGGCTCCTTTGCGGATTACTGACTGTCTCCGGTGCGGACAATGCGCTGATTCGGGAAGCGATCGACCGAACGGATTTCAAGGATTTCGAAGATGCTCTGCAGGATTGCTGTGCGGTCAAAGCCGGAGCAGACTATATTGTCACCGTCAACAGGAAGGATTACCTGAATCACAGCGTCATCCCTGCCGTCACGCCGGAGGAGTTCCTGCGTATCATCCGCTTTGACGAGACCTGATCGACAGAGAACTCCCCGCACGTTTGGGAGAGACGATCCGCAAACTGCACTTTCGCTGCGTTTTGTCAGAAAAATACAGACAAAATGCAGTTTTTCTATTGCGTTCCTGCAAACGCTGCGATAGAATCACACCGTATTTTTCCCCTGCGGATAAAAAAGGAGCGATGATCCATGAGCGATTATGCAACGAGAGTCCTGGACGGCCTGAAGCAGCGCAACGCGGACCAGCCTGAGTTCATCCAGGCTGCGACCGAGATCCTCAACACCCTCAAGCCGGTGATCGAGAAGCACCCCGAGTACGAGAACGCCGGCCTGCTGGAGCGCTATGTCGAGCCCGAGCGCGTGGTGATGTTCCGCGTGCCGTGGGTGGATGACCAGGGCAAGGTCCAGGTCAACCGCGGCTACCGCGTGCAGTTCAACAGCGCCATCGGCCCCTACAAGGGCGGCCTGCGCCTCCATCCCTCCGTCAACCTCTCCATCATCAAGTTCCTGGGCCTGGAGCAGATCCTCAAGAACAGCCTGACCGGCCTGCCCATCGGCGGCGGCAAGGGCGGCTCCGACTTCGACCCCAAGGGCAAGAGCGACAATGAGGTCATGCGCTTCTGCCAGAGCTTCATGACGGAGCTCTACCGCCACATCGGCGCGGACGTGGACGTGCCCGCCGGCGATATCGGCGTGGGCGGCCGCGAGATCGGCTATCTGTACGGCCAGTATAAGCGCATCACCGGCCTGTACGAGGGCGTGCTGACCGGCAAGGGCCTGACCTACGGCGGCTCCCTGGCCCGCACCCAGGCGACCGGCTACGGCCTGTGCTACTTCGTCGACGCGATGCTGAAGGCCAACGGCCAGTTTTTCCGGGGCAAGACCGTGGTCATCTCCGGCAGCGGCAATGTGGCCATCTACGCCAACGAGAAGGCCACCGAGCTGGGCGCGAAGGTCGTCGCCATGTCCGACTCCAACGGCTACATCTATGATCCCGCCGGCATCAACCTCGCGGTCGTGAAGCAGCTGAAGGAAGTCGAGCGCAAGCGCATCAAGGAGTACGTGAAGGCCGTGCCCACCGCCACCTACACCGAGGGCTGCAAGGGCATCTGGACCATCCCGTGCGACATCGCCCTGCCCTGCGCGACCCAGAACGAGATCGACGAGGAGAGCGCCAAGGCTCTGATCGCCAACGGCGTCAAGGCCGTGGGCGAGGGCGCCAACATGCCCTCCACCCTCGAGGCCACCGCGGCCTTCCAGAAGGCCGGCGTCCTCTTTGCTCCCGCCAAGGCCGCCAACGCCGGCGGCGTGGCCACCTCCGCTCTGGAGATGAGCCAGAACAGCCAGCGCCTCTCCTGGACCTTCGAGGAGGTCGACGCGAAGCTGAAGAACATCATGGAGAACATCTTCGCCAAGGTCGACGCCGCGGCGAAGGAGTACGCCACCGAGGGCGACTATGTCTCCGGCGCGAACATCGCGGGCTTCCTGAAGGTGGCCGAGGCCATGATGGCCCAGGGCGCGGTGTAAGTCTTTATCCGGGATCCCCTTTCAGGCAGTCCGCTTCTTATGCGGGCTGCCTGTTTCTGAATGAGGGAGGCGGCTCCGCACATATCATGAGCGGTGTAAGCACGGGCGTGTTCAGAAGGGAACGGCTTTCATGCGGCAAACAGCGGAGTGCAGCGAATTGCGGGGCGCAGCAAGCGGCGCCCCGTTTCGCGTCCCGAACATACAGGCATATCCGCTCATCCGGGAAACACCATTGATGAGAATATGGGCCCGCAGGTACGAAACCTCTCGCCAAACGGTTTTCCGAGCTTTCCGTGAAGAACCTTTTCTCTGCCTCCGGAACCCTTCCAAATCCCTCTTCGCGGCTTGACCCCGCCGCCCGAAAATGATAAACTGTATCTTGGGTTTGTATCGCCCGCAAGGAGGTCAGAATGGATCAGTTTTCGGATCGGATCGAAGCGCTGCTGGAGCGGGTGCAGAAGGCTCCGCGCTACACCGGCGGCGAGATGAATACAGCCGTGAAGCCCTGGGACAGCGTGAAGCTGCGCTACGGCTTCTGCTTCCCGGACACCTATGAGGTCGGCATGTCCCACCTCGGGATGAAGATCCTCTACGGCCTGGTCAACCGGGAGCCGGACCAGGTCTGCGAGCGTTTCTTCATGCCCTGGACCGACATGAAGGAACTGATGGAGCAGGAGGACGTCCCGCTCTTCTCGATGGAGAGCCGCCACGCCCTGTATGACTTCGACATGATCGGCTTCACCCTCCAGTACGAGATGAGCTACACGAACATCCTCGCCATGCTGAAGCTGGGCCGGGTGTCCGTGCGCAGCGCCGACCGCGGGCGGGACGAGCCGGTCGTGGTCGCGGGCGGACCCTGCGCCTTCAACCCCGAACCCCTGGCCGACTTCATCGACGCGTTCATGATCGGCGACGGCGAGGAGGTCACCCTGCAGGTGACGGCCGCCGTGCGCGACTGGAAGCCCACCGGCGCGCCCCGCCGTGCCCTGCTGGAGACCCTGGCGCGGATCCCCGGCGTCTACGTTCCGGCCTTCTACGATGTAAAATACAACGCGGACGGGACCGTCGCTTCCGTCACGCCCAACTGCGAGGCTGCCCCGGAGCGGGTGCGCAAGTGCGTCGTCACCGACCTCGACAGCGCCTACTATCCCCGGGCCTTCCCGGTGCCCTACACCGAGGTCGTGTTCGACCGCATCATGCTGGAGATTATGCGCGGCTGCACGCGCGGCTGCCGCTTCTGCCAGGCCGGCATGCTCTACCGCCCGGTACGCGAGCGCTCCCTGGAGACCCTGCGCAGCCTCGCCATGGACCTGGAACGGGCCACGGGCTATGAGGAGATCAGCCTCTCGAGCCTCTCCAGCGGCGATTACTCCTGCCTGCCGGAGCTGATCCGCGCCCTGATGAAGGACATGGAGCGCGAGCGGGTGAGCATCTCCCTGCCCTCCCTGCGCATCGACAGCGTGCTGAAGGAGAGCCTTGAGGAGACCCAGAAGGTCCGCAAGACCAGCCTGACCTTCGCCCCGGAGGCCGGCACCCAGCGCCTCCGCGACGTGATCAACAAGGGCGTGACCGAAGCCGACCTGATCGAGAAGGTGACCGACGCCTTCTCCTCCGGCTGGTCGAGCGTCAAGCTGTACTTCATGATCGGCCTGCCCACCGAGACCGACGAGGACCTCGACGGCATCGCCGACCTCGCGCAGAAGGTGGTCCGCTGCTACTTCTCCGTCCCGAAGGACAAACGGGCGAAGGGCCTGCGGGTCACGGTCAGCGCATCCTCCTTCGTGCCCAAGCCGGTGACGCCCTTCCAGTGGTGCGGCCAGGACACGCAGGAGTCCCTCAAGCGCAAGCAGGCCTATCTCAAGGAAAAGCTGCGCGCGGTGAAGGGCGTCAACTTCAACTATCATACGCCGGAGCTGAGCTACCTCGAGGCCTGCTTCTCGCGGGGCGACCGGCGGCTCGGCCGGGTGCTGGAGGCCGCGGCCGCGCGCGGCTGCATGCTCGACGGCTGGAGCGACCTGTTCAGCTTTGAAAACTGGATGGCGGCCTTTGCCGACGCGGGCCTCGACCCGGATTGGTATGCCTACCGCACCTGCGGGAAGGACGAGGTCCTGCCGTGGGAACACATCGACAGCGGCATCGACCGGCGCTTCCTGCGCCGCGAGTACGACAGGGCGCAGCGCGCGGAGGTCACGAGGGATTGCCGCCAGGGCTGCAACGGCTGCGGACTGCAGCGGTGGAAGGGGGTGTGCGCCTGTGCGGATGCTGGCCACGTTTGAGAAGAGTGAGCGCCTGCGCCACATCGGACACCTCGACATCATGCGCGCCATGCAGCGGGCCCTGCGCCGCAGCGGCCTGCCCGTGGCGTACTCCAACGGCTTCAACCCGCACATCCTACTGTCCTTCGCCTCGGCGCTCCCGGTGGGCGCGGCGGGGACCTGCGAGGTGATGGAGACGGCCATGGCGGAGGACGTGGCGCCGGAGGATTTCCTCCGCCGGATGAACGCCGCCCTGCCGCCGGAGATGCAGCTCAGCGGAGCGCGGGCCGTCGACGACCGCCACCCGGCCCTGATGTCCCTGGTGCGCGCCGCGCGCTACGAGATCCGCATCCGGGACGCGGAGGCCGCGGAGGCGATCCGCACCGCCCTGCCCGCGTACCTCGAACAGGCGGAGATCGTCACCGACCGCAAGACCAAGAGCGGGATCAAGCCCATCGACATCCGCCCGCTGATCCATGAGCTGACGATGGACGGCGGCGTTCTGCGCACGGAGCTGGCCCTGACCGAGACCCTCTCCTGCAAGCCCTCGATGCTCCTGAAGACCCTGGGCGAGTGCGCCGGGATCGGGGAGCCGCGCGCCCTCGTGGTGCGGACGAGGCTGCTGGGGGAGGATGCGGACGGCCGGCTCGTGCCGGTGGAGGAGCTATGAAGCGCGAGATACTCGTCCACGGCGGGGCCGTCGCCGTGATGGAGGACGGCCGCCTGTGCGAATACCTGACCGGGACGGAGGGCGGCCTGGCCCCGCAGACGGTCGTGCGCGGCAGGGTCGCGCGCGTGGTGCGCGGGATGGACGCCGCCTTTGTGGATGTGGGGGAGGAGCGCAACGGCTTCCTCCCGCTGAAGGAAAAGAACGGGGATCCGGACGCCGCGCCCCTGCGCGAGGGCGACGCGGTCACCGTGCAGGTGGTGCGCGAGGCCCACGGGGAGAAGGGCGCCTTCCTGACCCGGGACATCGCCCTGGCCGGGCAGACGGTGATCCTGATGCCCTGCGGCAGGTCCGTCGGCGCGTCCGGCAAGCTGGACGCGGCGGAGGCCGCACGCCTGCGGGAGACGGGCCGCCGCCTCGCGGACGGGCGCTTCGGCCTGGTGATGCGCACGGCCGCCGCGGAGGCGGAGGAGGCAGAGATCGCCGCGGAGATCGGGAGCCTCGCCGCCGTCTGGGCGGACATCGCGGCCCGCGCCCCGGTGAGCCCGGCGCCGTCCGTGCTGCGGGAGGCCCGCACCCCGCTTGAGACCCTGCTCGACGACCTGATCCCCCGGGGCGTGGACGCGGTGATCTCCGATGAGCCGGAGACGGAGCGCCTCTGCGCGGGCCGGTGCCTCTTCCGCGCCGTGCAGGCCGACCCGATGCACACCGCGGGCGTCCCCGCCCGACTGGAGGAGGCCCTGCGCCGCCGCGTCTGGCTGAAGAGCGGGGCCAACCTCGTCATCGACGAGTGCGAGGCCCTGACGGTCATCGACGTGAACACCGCCAAGAATACCGGCAAGCGCCAGGCCGAGGCGAGCCTCACCCGCGTGAACGTCGAGGCCTGCGCCGAGATCGCCCGCCAGGTGCGCCTGCGCTCCCTGGGCGGGATCATCATCATCGACATGATCGACATGATCGACGAGAGCCACCGCGGCGAGGTGCTCTCCGCCCTGCGCCAGGCCTTCGCCTGCGACCGCGCCAAGACCGTGATCCACGGCTTCACCTCCCTGGGCCTGATCGAGATGACGCGCCGCCGCACGCGCAAGGCCCTGCGAGAGACATTCAAAACCCGAAAGGAAGACCGATGCCCATGACCGCAAGACCTGCCGTGCATGTCACGGAGTCCGAGACGGCGGCGCAGCGCGCCTGCGAGCAGCGGATCGCGCGGATGCCCGACCGGCCGAAGACCTATCACGTCGTCACCTACGGCTGCCAGATGAACGCCCACGACTCGGAAAAGCTCGCGGGCATGCTGGAGGCCATGGGCCTCACCGCGGCGCCTGTCCGGGATGAGGCCGATTTCGTGATCTTCAATACCTGCTGCGTCCGGGACAACGCCGAGCGGCGGGCGCTGGGGAACGTCACCTGGCTCAAGGAGGTGCGCAGGACGCGGCCGGAGATGATGATCGCGGTCTGCGGCTGCATGATCCAGGAGCCCGGCATGGCCGAGCGGATCCTGAAGCAGTACCCCTTCGTCGACCTGGCCTTCGGCACCTCGAACCTGCACCGCTTTCCCGAACTGATGGAAAAGGTGCTCGTCACCGGCGGGCGTGTCGTGGCGGTGGAGGAGGAGGACATGATCGCCGAGCACGTGCCGGTGCGGCGGCTGCGGCAGGACGCGGCGTACCTGACGATCATGTACGGCTGCGACAACTTCTGCTCCTACTGCATCGTGCCCTACGTCCGCGGGCGGGAGCGCTCCCGGCGCATGGCGGACATCCTGCGCGAGGCGGAGGAACTGCGGGACGGCGGCGTGAAGGAGATCATGCTCCTGGGCCAGAACGTCAACAGCTACCGCGGCGAGGGCGGAGAGGATTTCCCGGCCCTGCTCCGGGCGGTGGACGCCCTCGGCGTGGAGCGGATCCGCTTTATGACCTCCCACCCGAAGGACCTCTCCGACGGCCTGATCGCGGCGATGGCGGAGTGCGGGCACGTCCTGCCGCAGTTCCACCTGCCCGTGCAGGCCGGGAACGACGAGATCCTCCGCCGGATGAACCGGCACTACGACCGCGCGGGCTATCTGGACCGGGTGCGCCGCCTGCGGGCAGCCGTGCCGGGGATCGGCCTGACCACCGACATCATCGTGGGCTTTCCCGGGGAGACCGAGGAGCAGTTCCTCGACACCCTCTCCCTGGTGGATGAGGTGGGCTACGATTCGGCCTTCACCTTCATCTATTCCCCCCGCACCGGGACCGCGGCGGCGAAGATGCCCGGGCAGGTGCCCGAGGACGTGGCGACCGACCGCATCCAGCGCCTGATCGCCCTGCAGGAGAAGCGCCAGAGGGAGATGACGGCCCGTTTCGTCGGGCAGACGGAGCGCGTGCTGGTGGAGAGCCTGTCGCGCCGCAGCGACCGCGCTGTCTCCGGCAAGGGGGAGCATGGCATTTCGATCTCCTTCCCCGGGGACAGTGCCGACATCGGACGGATCATTCCCGTGCGTGTGACCGGACAGAAGAACAACACCCTGACCGCTGAGCGGACGGAGGCATGAGATGAGCGATATTCTGGAGCAGGCCCACGCCCTGGGCCGCGCCGTCCTGGAGACGGACGCGTACAAGGCCTATCGGGAGGCCAAAGCCGCCTGGGAGGCGGACGCGGAGGCGCAGCGCCTGGAGAAGGAGCAGAAGGCCTTTGTGGAGGAGGTCCGGGAGCGCATGATGCGCGGCGAGGCCACCCCGGAGGAGATGCAGCGGATGCTGACCTTCGGCGAGCTGCTGGCAGAGCGGGAGAGCGTCCGGAACTACAACGAGGCCAGCGACGCCTACGGCGACCTGACCGCCGGGATCTATCAGATCCTGGCCCTCTATCTGGGCCCGCCGCCCTCGAACTGCGCGGGCTGCAGCGGCTGTCAGGGCAGGTGAGCGGCATGGAGATGGATACCCGGCGGAATTTCGACGGCCTCTACCGGGCCGTGACGCCGATGATGAAGCAGTACCTGAACATCAAGGCGGAGCACGAGGACTGCCTGCTGATGTACCGCCTCGGGGACTTCTACGAGATGTTCTTCGAGGACGCGCTGACAGCCTCGCGCGAGCTGGAACTGACCCTGACGGGCCGGGACTGCGGCCTGCCGGAGCGCGCCCCGATGTGCGGCGTGCCCTACCATGCCCTGACCGGCTACCTCGAAAAGCTGATCGCAAAAGGCTACCGCGTGGCGGTCTGCGAGCAGACCGAGGATCCGGCCCTGGCCAAGGGGCTGGTCTCGCGGGAGGTCACCCGCGTCTACACCCCCGGCACCCTCAACGACCCCGCGATGCTCGACGAGCGTACCAACAGCTATCTCGTCTCGGTCTGCTTCCAGGGGGAGAAGGCCGGGCTGGCCGTGGCGGACGTGTCCACGGGCGAGTTTTTCGTGCGCGAAAAGGAGAACGCCGAGGCGGAGCTGGCCGACGAGATGGGGCGGATCGACCCCCGGGAGATCATCACCAACGACCCGGTGCGCCTGCGCGCCTGTCTCGGGCGCGAGATCCCCTCGAGCGCGGCCCAGCCGACCGCGTGGTTTGGCTTCCAGACCGCCTCGGAGGCGCTGTGCGCGCACTTCGGTCTGAGCGACCTGTCCCCGCTCGGCCTGCGGGAGGAGTACCGCGCCGCGGCCTGCGCGGCGGGCGCGCTGATGAAGTACCTGACCGCGACGCAGAAAAACGCCCTCGAGCACCTCACCGGCCTGCGCATCGACCAGGGCGGGGACACGATGCTCCTCGACCGCAACACCCGGCGCAACCTGGAGCTGACCGAGGGCATGCGCTCCCACAGCCGGAAGGGCTCCCTCCTCGGGATCCTCGACTGCACGGCCACCTCCATGGGCGGACGCCTCCTGCGCAGCTGGGTCGAGGCCCCGCTGACCGACCGGGCGAAGATCGAGGAGCGCCTCGACGCCGTGGGCGAGCTGGCCGGGGAGCATATCCTGGCCATGACCCTTTCGGAGGAGTTGAGCGGCGTGTACGACCTGGAGCGCCTGCTCAGCAAGGTCTCCTACCGCAGCCTCAACGCCCGGGACTGCCTGGCCCTGGCCCAGTCGCTCGGACGCGTGCCCGCCGTCCGCGACCTCCTGGAGAAGGCCCCGGTGCACAGCCGCCTGCTCTGCGCCGTCCGCGACGGCCTCGACCCGATGGACAGCCTGCGCGGTCTGCTCGAGCGCGCGGTCGACCCGGACGCCCCCGCCGTGATCACCGAGGGCGGGATCATCCGGGCCGGATATTCCGCGATGCTCGACGAATACCGCAGCGCCTCCACCGACGGCAAGCGCTGGATCCTCGAGCTGGAGCAGCGGGAGAGGGAGCGCACCGGCATCCGCAACCTGCGCGTCACCTTCAACCGCGTCTTCGGCTACGCGATCGAGGTGACGAAGTCCTACCTCGACATGGTGCCGGAGGACTATGTCCGCCGCCAGACGATGACCAACGCCGAGCGCTTCGTGACCCCGGAGCTCAAGGAGCTGGAGCAGAAGATCGTCGGCGCCCAGGAGCAGGCCGTCCGGCTGGAGCTGCAGCTCTTCGGCGAGCTCCGGGAGAAGATCGCCGAGGCCCTGCCGCGCATCCAGGGGACGGCCCTGCGGCTCAAGACCCTCGACGCCCTGCTCTCCCTGGCCCTGACCGCCGTGCGCAG
Source organism: Clostridia bacterium (assembly GCA_017429265.1). Classification (GTDB taxonomy): domain Bacteria; phylum Bacillota; class Clostridia; order Christensenellales; family Aristaeellaceae; genus RUG11272. The sequence continues at coordinate 22,561 of JAFRPG010000031.1, forward strand.
CCGCTACGTCCGCCCCGAGATCACCGAAGACGGGCGCATGACGATCACGGCGGGCCGCCATCCCGTGGTGGAGGCCACCCTGCGCGACGAGCCCTTCGTGCCCAACGATACGCACATGGACCCGGACGAGGAGCGCATGCTGATCATCACCGGCCCCAACATGGCCGGCAAGTCGACCTACATGCGCCAGGTGGCGCTGATCACCCTGATGGCGCACATCGGCTCCTTTGTCCCGGCGGACGCGGCGTCGATCCCGGTGGTGGACCGCATCTTCACCCGTGTGGGCGCCTCCGACGACCTGGCCAGCGGACAGTCGACCTTCATGGTGGAGATGTCCGAGACGGCCTACATCCTCCGCAACGCCACCCCGCGCTCACTGATCATCCTCGACGAGATCGGCCGCGGGACCTCCACCTTCGACGGCCTCGCCATCGCCTGGGCGGTGGTGGAGCACCTGGCCGATCCGGCGAAGTGCGGGGCGAAGACCCTCTTCGCGACCCATTACCACGAGCTCAGCGAGCTGGAGGGCCACATCCCCGGCGTGCGCAACTACCGCAGCACGGTGCGCGAGCACGGCGAGGACGTGATCTTCCTCCGCCGGATCGAGCGCGGGGGAGCCGACCGTTCCTACGGCGTCCACGTAGCCCGGATCGCCGGCGTGCCCGAGCAGGTCGTCCGCCGGGCCCAGGAGATCCAGGCACGGCTCGACGTCAGCGACATCGGCGGCGGGAACATCGGCAGGAGCATCCTGGGGGAGAATGAGGAGAAGCACGAGAACCGCCAGGTGGACCTCTTCGCCTACCGGCAGACCGAACTGGTGGAGGAGCTGAAGGCCCTCGACGTGATGGCCATGACCCCCATGGACGCCCTGAACCGGCTGTTCACGCTGCGGGAGAAGGCCAGGAAGATCTGATGCAAAGGAGCGGCACGAATGGACCGGTGAAACGGAAAGCCTCCAGCTGTTTGAGGATCAGCCGGATGCGCGGCATGCGGCAAAGTACTGGAGTGTCCTAAAGACCCGCCTGAAAGCGGAAGGAAGCGAAGGAGGTGCTTCGCCTGATCAGCCAGCCCGCCGCCCCATCGGTCAAAAGCCGCACCCTGTGGTCCGCGGTCTATGATCTGACGGACGGCAGCCTGGACCTGGCCGTCGGCGGGCAGTATCACGCGGTCCGGCATTATTCGCTGTAAACCCGGCATCAGCCGTCTTCTGAGAGGAGAAAGCCTCATGAAAATCCATACTTTCGGGGACCCCGGAGACCCGGCCGTCGTCCTGATCCACCCGATGCTGCTCACCGGACGGCAGATGATCGACCGTCTTGGCAAGAAGTTCCCCGGCCATTATTATCTCATTGCCCCGGATCAGGGCGGGCACGGGGAGGACAGCAGTCCCTATGCTCCCGGAAAAGACGCCGAAGCGCTGCACCGTTTTCTAAAGGAAAAGGGCATTGCCGATGTCCGTATCCTGTACGCGGCCTCTATGGGCGGCGTTATGTCCATGCGGCTGCTCAGTCTCGGCGGGATACGCTATCACACGGTTCGCATGGAAGGCATTCCTCTTCGGAACGCCGGTGCGTCCAAAGCGTTGCTGGGCATCCTGGGCCTTCTCAGAACCAGAAATCAGGCCAGGCAGGACCCTGCGGCCATCGCCGCGAAGCTCGCGCCCGCTTTCGGCGCCGATTTGGCCCGGAGCATGGCGGAGCAACTGGGCAGGCTGAGCCGGAAAAACATCTGCCGCATTCAGTGGGCCTGCGTTTTCGGCAGCGCCGTACCGCTGGACCGGTCAGGAATTGACCACATGACCTTTGAATGGGGAGAAAAGGAAGTTAACAGCCGGGGCAAACCTCTCGCAGAGCAAATGTATCCCTGGGCTGAAACAGTGATTCTCCCTGGCCGGGGCCACTGCGAGCGCCTGTCGAAGGACACGGACCGGCTGGCAGCGGAGCTGGAAGACAGTGTTCTCCCGTGATCCGGAAAGCAGAAGGCATGGCTCTGGTTTGCGTTCGTCAATTTCGGTTGCTTTATTGTCCTGTCGGTATAGGCGGACTTAGGAAAGGGGGCGCTGCAAATTCTTGTGCTTCTGCAACAGCCCCTTGAAGCTCAAAGCAGCGGACGGAAAACGCCGAATGACGGATGTGGCAAGTGCCGGCCGATAAGCAAGACTTTGTCCGTCCGGCCGTGAGAAGCCGATTCTGAAAAACGGGAGGATAACCTATGGATATCGAATACCTGCTGACGCTGCAGAATTTCCGCGGAAGCATCAGCGACTCGCTGACCCCCGTGATGGAGTGGATCTCCATGGCGGCCACGACCTACCTGATCCTGATCCCGGTCTTCTGGTACTGGAACCGGGACAAGAGGCAGGGCCTCTACGCCCTGGTGTCCTACTACTTCTGCATGTTCCTCACCCCGGTGATCAAGCTGATCGCCTGCGTATACCGCCCCTGGATCCGTGACCCGCGGATCGTGCCGGCCGGCGATTCCATCCGCACCGCCACCGGCTATTCCTTCCCCAGCGGACACACCACCACCTGCGCGCCGCTGGCCGGCGGCATGGCCCTGAACACCTGGAAGAAGAAGTACACCCGCTTCCTTTCGGTCCTGTTTGTCCTCTTCATCCTGCTGACGGCCTTCTCCCGCAACTATCTGGGCGTCCACACGCCCCAGGACGTGGCGGTGGCGCTGATCATCTCCGCGCTCAGCCTGTACGCGACCGCCAAACTCTTCGACTATCTGTCGGAGAATCCCGGGCGCGAGGACCTGTTCCTGCTGGGCGGCTTCCTCCTGTGCTGGGCCGCCATCGCCTTCATCTCCCTCAAGTCCTATCCCACGGACATCGTCGACGGGAAGCTGATCGTGGGCCCCGAAAAGATGAAGGTCGACGGCTACGGCGACATCGGCAAGGTGATCGGCTTCATCGTCGCCCGCTATATCGAGAAGGCCTGGATCCGCTTCAGGCCCCGGCGCGACAGCTGGCTCCACATCATCCTCTGCCTCATCGGCCTGGTCCCCATGCTGCTGCTGAAGACCTACTTCCGGCCGGTCATGCGGGGCTGGCTGGGCGACCAGTGGGGCTCCCTGGCCTACAACGTCCTCTTCACCTTCTACTACATCGCCCTGTTCCCGCTGCTGCTGAAGGCCACCGACCGCTTCGCCCCCGGGAGCGCGAAGGCTTGATCCCGCGCAAAAGGAGATCACCATGCCAGGAATGATTCACAGACTCACCGATGACATCATCGGCAAGATCGCCGCGGGCGAGGTGGTGGAGCGGCCCGCCGCCGCCATCAAGGAGATGGTGGAGAACAGCCTCGACGCCGGGGCCAGTGCGGTCTCGGTGGAGATCCGGGACGGAGGCATCACCTCGATCCGCGTCACCGACAACGGCAGCGGCATCCGGGCGGACGACATCCGCCTGGCCTTTGAGCGCCACGCCACGAGCAAGATCAATCGCGCGGAGGACCTTGCGTCCATCGACACCCTCGGCTTCCGCGGGGAGGCCCTGGCGTCGATCGCCGCCGTGTCCCGCGTGACCTGCACCACCCGGACGGCGAACGACGCCGCCGGCGTCCGCGTCCACATCGAGGGCGGGCGCTTCCTCGGCGTGGAGGAGGCCGCCTGCCCGCAGGGCACGACGATGATCGTCCGCGACCTGTTCTACAACGTCCCCGTGCGCCTGGGCTTCCTGAAGAAGCCCGCGGCCGAGGCGGGCCTGGTCTCGGACGTGATGATGCGGATGATCCTCTCCCGGCCCGACGTCTCCTTCCGCCTGATCAGCCAGGGGAAGACCCTCTATCACTCCGCCGGGGACGGCAAGCTGGCCTCGGCGGTCTACGCGATCTACGGCTCGGAGCTGCTGCGCTCGATGCGCGAGGTCAAGGGCAGCCAGGGCGGCCTCCTGCTCTCCGGCTATGTCGGCATCGGCGAGAGCGCGAGGGGGAACCGCGCCCACCAGTCCTTCTTCATCAACGGGCGCTGCATGCGCTCGGACCTCCTGTCCGCGGCCCTCGAGGAGGGCTGCCGCGAGCGGGTGATGATCGGCAGGTACCCCACCTGCGTCCTTCATCTGACAATGCCCTACGAGACCGTGGACGTCAACGTCCACCCGAACAAGCTCGAGGTGCGCTTCCGCGACGCGGACCGCGTGGCGGAGGCCGTGGAGACCCTCGTTCGGGAGGCCCTGCGGGACCGGGACGCCTTCGAGCGGCCCGTGCCAATGCCCCTGGCGGAGGAGCCCGCCCCGCTGCCCGCACAGGTCACCCGGACCGCGGAACAGGCGCCGCCGGCCTCCTCCATCCGGGAGAAGCTGGCGGCCGCGATGAACCCCGCCCCGGCTGTTCCGTCCGCTCCGACCGCGCCCGCCGCGCCGAAGCCGGTCCCCTTTGACGAGCCCGTGCCCCGCGCCCCGATCCCGCGGGTCTCCGCGGCGGAGGCGCCCTTCGCGGTCCGCACCGACAGGCCGGCACAGCCCGGGCCCGCCGCGCCGCTGCCCCCGCCGGAGCAGACCGCGATGGCGGCCGCCGATCAGAAACCCCTGCGGATCATCGGCACGGTCTTCCGCACCTACATCCTCGTGGAGTACGCCGACCATCTGCTGATGATCGACCAGCACGCCGTGCACGAGCGCCTCCTCTTCGACGAGATGATGAAGCGCTACGACACCCACAGCGCGGGCCAGGAGCTGCTGGTGCCGGAGCTGGTGGCGGTGACCCGGCGCGAGCAGGCCGTCCTCGCGGAGAACCGCGAGCTGCTCGAGGGCATCGGCCTGACCGTGGACCCCTTCGGCGAGACCGAGGTCTCCGTCCGCTCGGTGCCGATGGTGCTGGGCCAGCCCCAGACGGCCTCCTTCGTGCGCGAGGTCCTCGACCGCCTGATGAGCGACAGCCCGACCTTCACGCTCGAGAAGCGGCGCAGCGCGATCCTCCAGACCGCCTGCAAGCACGCGGTGAAGGGCGGCGAACCGCTGAGCGAGGCGGACATCCGGAGCCTTGTGACCCGGATGATCGACGAGAAGGTGACGCCGACCTGCCCCCACGGACGGCCGCTCGTGGTCTCCCTCAGCCACACGGACCTGGACCGGAAGTTCGGGAGGATCCAGCCGTGAGCGAGACCGTCTGGATCCTGACCGGGCCGACGGCCTCCGGCAAGACCGATCTCTCCCTGGACCTCGCGGAGCGGTACGGCTGCGAGATCGTGTGCATGGACTCCATGCAGATCTACCGCGGGATGGACATCGGCACCGCCAAGCCCACCGCGGCGGAGCAAGCCCGCGCCCCGCACCACATGCTCGACATCTGCGACCCGCGGGACGCCTACAGTGTCGCCCAGTGGGTGGAGGACGCCTGCGCCTGCATCCGGGATATTCAGGCGAGGGGGAAGCGCGCCCTGCTCGTGGGCGGGACGGGCTTTTATCTGCGCGCCCTGCGGCACCCGATGGCGATGGGGAGCGTCCCCGCCGTCCCGGAGATCCGCGCGGAACTCGAGGCCGTCGCCGCGCAGCCGGACGGGAAGGAAGTCCTGCACCGGCAGCTGGAGGCCGCCGACCCCATCACCGCACGACGCCTCCACGTCAACGACGTGCGCCGGGTGATCCGCGCGCTGGAGGTCTTCCGGGCCACGGGCGTCCCGTTCTCCCGGCAGCCGCAGTCGGAGGAAGCCCCGCCGTTTGAAAGCCGCTGCGCCGCTCTGACCATGCCGCGGGACAGGCTCTACGCGCGCATCGACCTGCGGGTGGAAAGGATGCTGGAGGCCGGCCTGGCCGACGAGGTGCGGAGCCTCCTCGAAAGCGGCGTCCCGGAGGACTGCCAGAGCATGAAGGGTCTGGGGTATAAGGAACTCGTGCCGTACCTGCGGGGCGAGAGCACCCTGGAGGAGGCGAAGGCCGCGATCCAGCAGGGCTCCCGCCATTACGCCAAGCGCCAGCTGACCTGGTTCCGGGCGGAGAAGGACCTGTTCTGGGCGGAGAGCGGCGCGGAGATCGAGGCGTTCTTCGCTGGGCGGATCGGAGGATGACCCGGATGACGAACCCGTTCGTTTACTACCGCATAACGCCGAACATGGAGCCAAAGCGCGATCCGCGCATTCCGGTCAGGGAGCTCGACTGGCACGGGGACCTGGCGCTCATTCGGAGGTTCTACGCCCGATTCACCGACACGCCCTTCGACCCGGACGTCCTGCCTCCGAACACCGGGAAACCGCTGGCCATCCTTGCCGAGGAGGAGATCGCGAGCTTCGCGATCCCGTTCTCTTTCCGGGAGGGCGAGACGGAGATCGGCGGCACGGCCACCGTGCCGGAATACCGGAATAAAGGATACTGCCGGGCACTGATCGCAGAGATGGCCTCCCGGATCCTGGCACAGGGGCTGACCGCCGTGCTGACGACCCACCGGGACAATCTCCCCATGCGGGCGGCCGCCGAGGGCATCGGCATGGAAGCCTTCACCCGCGGGGCGGAATGACGCGCCCCTGCCTTATCTCATTTTCATCACGGAAGGACGGACATCACAGCCATGAACGCATCCGAACGCATCGCGCAGGCGGAGGAAGAGCTTGCGCTGATCTTTGACGAAATCGACGCCCGGGAGATCCGCCTGACCCGGAAGGTGCTGGACGCCTTCCGGAATCACGGGGTCGCCCTGCGGCACTTCGCGCCCTCCACCGGCTACGGCTACGACGACACCGGCCGCGACACCCTCGCGGAGATCTGGGCGGACCTCTTCGGCGCGGAGGCGGCCATCGTGCGCCCGCAGATCGCAAGCGGCACCGCGGCCCTCTCGGCGGCTCTCTTCGGCCTGACCCTGCCCGGGGACCACATCGTCTCCGCGACCGGCGCGCCCTATGACACCCTGCAGTCGGTCATCGGCACCAACCCGGACGTCACCCCGCCCGGCTCGCTGAAGGCCCATCGGGTCGGCTACACCGAGGTCCCGCTCGCGGAGGACGGGACGATCGACCTGGCCGCGGTCGAGGCCGCGATCCGCCCGGAGACGACCCTCGTCATCGCCCAGCGCAGCCGGGGCTATGCCTGGCGGCCCTCGCTGATGCCCGAGGCCTTCGCTCCCCTGGCGGAGATGATCCACGCGCGGCACCCGGGCGTCCTGCTGATGGTGGACAACTGCTACGGCGAGTTTGTCCGGGACACCGAGCCGACCCACCACGGGGCGGACGTGTGCGTCGGCAGCCTGATCAAGAACCCCGGCGGCGGCATCGCTCCGACCGGCGGCTACATGGCGGGGAGGAAGGAGGCCATCGAGCGCATCTCCTGGCACCTGACCGCCCCGGGCATCGGCCTGGAGGTCGGCAGTTACGCCGCGTCGTGGCAGCCCTTCTACCAGGGGCTGTTCATGGCTCCGCACACCGTGGCGCAGGCGATGAAGACCGCGATCCTTGCGGCCCGGCTCTTCGAGAACCTCGGCCTGCGGACCACCCCCGCGGCCTTCGAGCCCCGCGCCGACATCATTCAGGCGATCATGCTTGAGACCGGCGACCGCCTCGTGCGCTTCTGCCAGGGCATCCAGATGGCCTCCCCGGTCGACGCGATGGCCCTGCCGGAGCCCTGGGACATGCCCGGATACGCCGACCCGGTGGTCATGGCGGCGGGCACCTTCGTAGCGGGCGCCTCGATCGAGCTGAGCGCCGACGGCCCGATGCGTGCCCCCTTCACCGCCTACATGCAGGGCGGCCTGACCTACGCCCACGGCCGCACCGCGATGGAGATCACGCTGGAGCACATGGCGGCGGGCGGAGCGATCGAACTGTAAGGGAGGGGATGGCGATGGGCGCTTCATACCCGCGGGCCGGAGCATCGAAAAGGGCGCTCGCGGCACTGATCTGCCTGCTCGTCCTCGCGGTGTGCACCGGATGCGGCGCGCCGGAGCCCGAGAGGAAGACCTTTGCGGCCGAGGGCGTGCTGTACGTCGCGGAGTCATCGGGTGCGGCTGCATCCCTGCGCGATCTGCGGCAGGACCCGGTCCCGCTGACGGACGTCGCGGAAAAGCTGCGGGGCGAGCACCTGACAGCCGCCGCGACGGAACAGCTGGCGGGCCGATACCCGGACATCTCGGCCGAGGAGATCGCCTTCGCGCTGAGCATGACGCTCAATGACGGGGCCCGGACTATCACGGTCACCGTGCGGACGCCCGAAGCGCGCCGCTCGGCGGACATCCTGACCGCGCTGTTCGGGGCGGCGGCCGCGGAGATCCCGGAGATCACGGTCATCGAGTCGCCGCAGCAGCAGTGAGGTGGGGAATTCCCCGGGGCGAAAACGGTTGACTTTGGGTTTTTCATATGTTAGACTTTGGATTGTACACCTGTTAGACTTTGGATTTTTCATACCGCAGACTTTGGATTATTCACATTCCGGACTTTGGATGATCCGCTGCCACGGAGGATGAAGATGATCAGTCGAAGCGCCAGAGAAACGCTGATGCGGCTTTGCGCACAGTTTCCCGTGGTTGGCATTACGGGCCCACGGCAAAGCGGGAAAACGACCCTGGCCACCGGCGTGTTTCCGGATAAACGGTATGTCTCTTTCGATGACAGGACCATCAGGGAACTCGCGGCCTCTAATCCCGCCGACTTTCTGACGGCATTTCCGGACGGCGCGATCATCGATGAGGCACAGAAAGTTCCCGAGATTTTTGACGCGCTGAAACTGCTGGTTGACCGGAACAGATGGGAACCGGGAAAGTTCATCATGACCGGTTCCAGTCAGTTCAGGCTGAAGCAGAATATGTCCGACAGCATGGCCGGGCGTGCTGCGTTCCTGAATCTGCTGCCCTTCTCCGTCCCCGAAATGAAAGACGCCGGAATCCTCGGAGACGATGTTTATCGGCTGATTCATCTGGGGATGTACCCGCCGCTGCACGATCCGGAGAAGCACTTTATTCCATACGACTGGTTTGAGAGCTACATCGACACTTATCTGGAAAGAGACGTGCAAGAACTGATCAATCCGGGCAATCTGTCGACGTTCCGGAAGTTCATCCAGGTCTGTGCCGTTCAGAGCGGGCAGCTGCTGTCCATGGAAAGCATAGCCGGTGCCGTCGGCGTTTCCGCTCCCACAGTCAAATCGTGGCTGTCTATCCTGGAAAAATCCTACATCATCCATCTGCTGGAACCCGACTCAAACAACCTCGGCAAAACGGTTGTAAAGACACCCAAGCTGTATTTCGTGGATTCCGGGCTGCTGTGCCATCTGCTGCGCCTCGAAACCAAAGAGGAGCTGATCCTGAGCCGGCACAAGGGCGCCGTCGTGGAGACATTCGCGGTTTCGGAGATGATGAAGCAAAGAATGAATCAGGGCAGAAAGCCGAATCTTACGTTTTACCGGGACCATCGCGGCCTGGAGGTGGATACCGTCGCGGACTGGAAGCATACGTTCGCCATTGAGGTGAAGAGTGCGGCTGCCCCGGAAAGGAAGCTGTCCGAGAATACAAGAAAATACCTTGAGCTGAGAAAAGACGATCAGATCAGAAGTGCGGTGTTCTATCTGGGCGACGTGACGATGAAGATCAACGGCACACTCTATGTCGCGTGGAAGGACTGGGGATCCTTTGCGTCGGACGATTCCGCTTCCGTCGCTGATTGATCGTTGCTTTTGTCCGCGAACCGCGCCATCAAACGCTTGACAACCATCTGACCCCCTTCTATAATGACACAGAGACAACCCCAACTCACTGCGCGAGGAGGATGTTCGTATGACTGTTCAGGAACTGCAAAACGTCGCACGGCAGGTGCGGCGCGACATCATCGTGATGACCAACAAGGCGGGGGCCGGCCATCCCGGCGGATCCCTGTCCGCCACCGAGGCGCTGGTGGCGCTGTATTTCGACGTCATGAAGGGCGTCGACCCCAAGGATGACAAGAACCCGAACCGCGACCGCTTCGTCCTGTCCAAGGGCCACGCGGCGCCCGGTCTCTACGGCACCCTGTGCGAGCGCGGCTTCTTCGGCCGGGAGGAGTTCGATCACTTCCGCCAGCTGCACGGCATCCTGCAGGGCCATCCGGACGTGAAGAAGTGCCCGGGCGTGGACGCCTCCACCGGCTCCCTCGGCCAGGGCATCTCCATCGCCGTGGGCATGGCGCTGGGCGCGAAGCACACCGGCAATCCCTGCCACGTCTACACCATGATCGGCGACGGCGAGAGCGACGAGGGCATGGTGTGGGAGGCCTCCATGGCCGCGGCCCACTACAAGCTCGACAACCTGACCGTCATCCTCGACCACAACGGCATGCAGATCGACGGCACCAACGACCAGGTCATGTCCCTGGGCGACGTGTACGCCAAGTTCGCGGCCTTCGGCTATGACATCATCGAGGTCAAGGACGGCAACGACATGCAGCAGGTGCTCGACGCCCTGCACGCCCCCGCCTGCCCCGGCAAGCCCCGGCTGATCCTGCTCCAGACCCTGAAGGGCAAGGGCGTCTCCTTCATGGAGGGCCAGGTGGGCTGGCACGGCAAGGCACCCAACGCAGAACAGACCGCGCAGGCGCTGAAAGAACTGGAGGGCTGAAAGATGAGCAAGATCAATCTCGTGCCCACGGGCGAGAAGGAAGCCGTCCGCGTGGCCTACGGCAAGGCGCTGGTGGAGCTGGGCCGGGAGAACGACAAGGTCGTCGTCCTCGACGCTGACCTGGCCGCCGCCACGATGACCAACGGCTTCAAGAAGGAATTCCCCGAGCGCTTCTACGACTGCGGCATCGCCGAGGCCAACATGGTCGACATGGCGGCCGGCATGTCCACGATGGGGCTGATCCCGTTCTGCTCCACCTTCGCCGTCTTCGCGGGCCGCAGCTATGACCAGATCCGCAACGGCGTCTGCTATCCGAAGTTCAACGTGAAGTTCGGCTTCTCCCACGCGGGCATCACCCTCGGCGAGGACGGCGGTTCCCACCAGGCCATCGAGGACCTGGCGCTGATGCGCGTCCTGCCCGGGATGACGGTGTTCGCCCCCTCCGACGCCAACGAGTGCCGCCAGTGCGTGAAGGCCGCCGCCGAGATCAACGGCCCGGTGTTCATCCGCACGGCCCGCCTGCCCTCCCCGGTGTATGAGGCCCGGCCCTTCACCGTCGGCAAGGGCGACGTGCTCAAGGAAGGCAAGGACTGCGTGATCTTCACCTGCGGCATCATGCTCGAGCACTGCGCCGAGGCCGTGCAGATCCTTGAGGAGAAGGGTGTCGACGCGGCGCTGGTCTCCTTCCACACGATCAAGCCCTTCGACAGCGAACTGGCCCTCGAGTGGACGCAGAAGACCGGCCATGTCTTCACCGTCGAGGAGCACAGCGTCATCGGCGGCCTGGGCGACGCGGTGGCCGACGCCATCTGCGGCAAGGGCTGCTTCACCTTTAAGAAGATCGGCATCAACGACGAGTTCGGCCAGAGCGGCAAGCCTGCGGACCTGCTGAAGGAATACGGCCTGACCGGCGCGCAGATCGCCGAGAAGATCCTGAAGAGCCTGTAAGCATCCTTCGAGACCATAGCCGGTGTCCCGTCACAGGGATGCCGGCTTTTGAAAGAAGATCGGCCAATGACAGCACAGTATACGATGATCGTGAACCCGGTGGCAGGCTCGGGCTTTGCCCTCAGGGTGGAGGAACAGCTGCGGGAGGCCTGCGCGGCGAAGGGGGTGGAGGCGGACTTTGTCCGCACCGAAAAGCCCGGGCACGCGAAATTCCTCGCCTGGACCGTGGCCCAGCAGGGCGGGACGGCCGTCTCCGTGGGCGGCGACGGCACCGGCCTGGAGGTCGCCCGCGGCGTGATGGGTAGCCCCGGCGAGATGGGCATCATCCCCGCCGGCACCGGCAACGATCTGATCAAGACCCTCGGCATCCCGAAGGACCCGATGGAGGCCCTCGACTGGCTGCTGACCCATCCCGCCAGGCCCATGGACGTGGGCACGATCAACGGGCAGCCCTTCCTCAACGTGTGCGGGACCGGCTTCGACGTCTCGGTCCTCGACCACGCGGAGAAGCACAAAAAGCACATGCGCGGCCTGATGCCCTATCTCCTGGGCCTCCTCGGCGCGATCGCCGGGAATAGGCCGATCCGGCTGAAGCTGACGGCGGACAGCGGGGCGGAGGAGGAGCACGGCGTCCTGATCTGCTCCGTGGCCAACGGCCGCTTCATCGGCGGCGGGATCCCGATCTGCCCCGCGGCGGATCCCGGGGACGGCCGCTTTGACCTGGTGGTGGTGAAGGCCATCCCGCGGTGGAAGATCCCCTTCTACCTCCCCGGTCTGATGGGGAAGAAGATCCTTGACTTCGGGATCACCGAGCACCGACTGGCGGAGAAGATCACCCTCCGCTGCGAGGGGATGCGCGTCCAGATCGACGGCGAGATCTTCTCCATGGACGAGGCCGTGATCGAGATGCACGCCGGCGCGCTGCGGATGCGGTACTGAGGCGAACGCCGGAAAGGGCAGCTGTGGCTGCCTTTTCTGCTTGGGAGAAAGGACCGCTCCAGATTGACATTCCCCCGGGAACCTCGTATACTGTAGGTGACAAATTCCGGAAGGTGAACAGAGAAAAATGCCCATTGACGGACTGACCCTGGGCTTTGCGGCCCGGGAACTGGACGGCCTGCTCGCGGGCGGGCGCGTCGACAAGGTGACGCAGCCGGAGAAGGACACCGTGATCCTGCTGATCCGGGCGGGGAACGAGAACCGCCGCCTGCTCCTGTGCGCTTCGGCGAACAACGCCCGCTGCCACCTGACCCAGCAGAACTTCCCGAACCCGCTGGAACCCCCGGTCTTCTGCATGCTGCTGCGCAAGCAGCTCCAGGGCGGACGGATCCTGTCCGTCCGGCAGATCGGCGGGGACCGGGTGATCCACATCGACGTGGACACGATCGACGAGCTCGGCGACCACGTCCTGCGGCGGCTGATCCTCGAGGTGATGAGCCGCCACTCCAACCTGATCCTGACGGACGGGAACGGGCGGATCCTCGAGGCCGCGCGCCATGTCAGCGAGGACATGAGCCGGGTGCGGCAGATCCTGCCCGGCCTCGACTACGAGGCGCCTCCGCCCCAGGACAAGGCCGACCCGGCGGACGTGACGCCGGAGGACCTCCTGGAGCGTCTGCGGGCCTGCGGGGACATGCCGCTGAAAAAGGCCCTGACGCAGTGCGTCCGCGGCCTGAGCGGCGCCGCGGCGCAGGAGCTGGCCTTCCGCGTCCTCGACCCGGGGACGGACCGCCCGGACGACCTTCCCGGCACGGCGGAGCGGCTCTGCGGACTTTTCGCACGGCTGCCCGGGATGGCGGACCCCCGCGTCCTGGCGGACCCCTCCGGCGAGCCGCTCGACGTCTTCCCCTTCGCCTACCTGAGCGCGGACCTCTCCCTCCAGCAGCCGATGCCGACCCTCAGCGCGGCCATGGAGCGCGCCTGCGGGAGCCGCGACGCCCGGGACCGCCTGCAGCAGAAGAGCGCCTCGATGGTGCGCCTGCTCAAGGGCCACATCGAGCGCTGCGAGCGGAAACTGGCCCTGCAGGAGGAGGAGCTGGCCTCCGCGGAGCACATGGAGGACTACCGGATCATGGGCGAGCTGATCCACGCGAACCTCTGGCAGATCCAGAAGGGCCAGCGCGAGGCCGTCCTGCCCAACTATTACGACGAGCAAGGCGGCACCCTGACCGTCCCCCTCGACGTGAAGCTGAGCCCGGCGCAGAACGCCCAGCGCTACTTCAAGCGCTACCAGAAGGCCCGGGCAGCCCGCACCACCGCGGCGGCCCAGCGCGAGCTGACCCTGAAGGAGCTCGACTACCTCGAGGGCTGCCTGCTCGACATCGGCAAGTGCGTCGGGGAGAGCGAACTGGAGGAGGTGCGCGAGGAGCTGGCCCGCACGGGTTACATGAAGCGGGTGACGAACCGCCGCGAGAAGCGCGCCCTCCCGCAGAGCCGGCCCTACCGCTACCGCTCGGCGGACGGCATCGAGATCCTCGTGGGCAAGAACGCCGCCCAGAACGAGCGCCTGACCCTCTCTGCCGGGCCGAACGAGCTGTGGCTCCACGCCAAGGACATGCCCGGCAGCCACGTCATCGTCAAGGCGACGGGGGAGATCCCGCTGACGACGCTCAAGCAGGCGGCCCTGCTGGCGGCCTGGTACTCCAAGGGCCAGCGCTCCGCCAACGTCCCGGTGGACTACACCCTCCGCCGCTGTGTGAAAAAGCCCGGCGGGACCCCCACCGGCTACGTGACCTACGTCAACCAGCACACAGCCTACATGACCCCCACCGAATCAGAGATCCGGAACATCGAGAAGCTGGAGGAATGATCCATGAACATGGTCGAAATCATCACCAGGAAAAAACTCGGGGAAGCCCTGACCGCGGAGGAGATCGACTTCTTCGTGAAGGGCGCGGCGGATCACTCGATCCCGGACTACCAGCTGGCGGCCCTGCTGATGGCGATCCGCCTCAACGGCATGTCGGCGCAGGAGACCACGCACCTGACCCTCGCCATGCGCGATTCCGGCGACGTGGCGGACCTGAGCGCCATCCCGGGCGTCAAGGTGGACAAGCACTCCACGGGCGGCGTGGGCGACACGGCGACGCTCGTCCTGGCGCCCCTGGTGGCGGCCTGCGGCGTGCCGGTGGCCAAGATGAGCGGCCGCGGCCTCGGCCACACGGGCGGCACCCTCGACAAGCTGGAGTCCATCCCGGGCTTCCGCATCGGCCTGAGCGAGGAGGAGTTCGTGCGCCAGGTCAATGAGATCGGTGTGGCGGTCATCGGCCAGACGGGCAGCCTGGCCCCGGCGGACAAGACGCTCTACGCCCTGCGCGACGTGACCTCCACCGTGGACAGCCTGCCGCTGATCGCCTCCTCCATCATGTCCAAGAAGTTGGCCAGCGGGGCCGACGCGATCGTCCTCGACGTGAAGACCGGCTCCGGCGCCATCATGCATACGCTGGAGGGCTCTGTCGAGCTGGCGAAGGCGATGGTGGACATCGGGACGCTGGCGAAGAAGCCCGTCACGGCCGTCGTCACCGGCATGGCCCAGCCCCTCGGCACCCATGTGGGCAACGCGCTCGAGGTCAAGGACGCCATCGACGTCCTCTCCGGGCGGACGAAGGGCGATCTGCTGGAGGTCTCCCTCCTGCTCGGCAGCTACATGCTGATGCACGCCGGCGCGGCGGAGACCCCGGAGGAGGGCCGCCGGAAGCTGACCAAGGCGCTGGAGAGCGGGGCGGGTCTGGAGAAGCTCCGCCTGATGATCCGTGCGCAGGGCGGCGACGAGCGGGTCTGCGACGACTGGAAGCGGATGCCTCAGGCGGCGGTCGTGCGCGAGGTCGCCTGCGGGAAGACGGGCTGGGTGGCGTCGATGGATACCACGGCGCTCGGCCTGGCCGCCCAGGCGATGGGTGCGGGCCGCATCCGCAAGACCGATCCGCTCGACTACTCGGTCGGGTTCATCCTGCCGGTGCGCATCGGGGACCATGTGTGGGCTCACACCCCGCTGTGCACCCTCTTCGCCCGCAGCGAGGAGGAAGCCGACGCCGCCGAACAGGCGATCCGCGAGGCGATCACCTTCTCCGAAACTCCCGTGGAGCGCCCGCCGCTGTGGTATGCGATCGTCACGAAGGACGGAGTGCAGAAGGCGGAGTGACCCCGGGCAACGGATATGCGCCTGCGGGCACACCAGAGGAAGATGCGATCCCGAAGGGTCCAGGGGCGATCGGAAAGCCCCAGGCGCGCTCCGCAGAGCGCGGAAACCCTTTCTCTGCACAGGAAGATACTGCTTTTCCTGATCAGAGAGGATATGCGCCTGCGGGTGCACCAGAGGGCTTTCCGATCGCCCTCTGGACTCCTTCGGGGCCGACTCGAAAAGATAGTTGATGGAGATTGTCAGTTTCTTTATTTCAGCTTTACTTTGCCCGGAAACTAGCATGGAAGAGACGATCCCGAAGGGTCCAGGGATTCGGAGCGCCCGGAAAACTGTCCGGGGGACAGTTTTCAGCGGAGAATGGGCGGCAGCCCCGGATCGATCGGAAAGCCCCTGGCGCGCTCCGCAGAGCGCGGAATCCCCTCTCCCCGAGAATCATCCCGACAGGAAAACGCCTTGCCCGTTTTGAAACGGACAGGGCGTTTTCCTGTTCTTGCAAATCCTCAGGGCTCATCGTCGTAGGCGTAGAGATCCACCTCGACGATCTCATCCGCGTAGACAATGCCGTTGATGCGGTCGACGGACACGCGCAGGGTGCTGAGCCGGAGCCCGTTCTCCGTGTCTTTCGCAACCGGCGCCATGAAGGTGCCGTAGACCTCCGCTTTCTCATTGGGCAGGAGCCCCGGATCCCCGATCCCCTTCGGGAACTCAATGATCACCGTGTCCTCGTTGTTCCCGCGGGTGGCGACGGTGTACTGAACCGGATCCGAGCCTTCCACCGGGCCGAGCACCTTGCCGCTCAGGGAGACCGGCCGGCCGACGCAGGCGTCCGCCGCCGCGGGGATCATCGGGAGCAGCAGGGCGCACAGGACGAGCAAAGCAAGCAGGCGTTTCATCGATGCATACCGCCCGGTTCACGGTGGTCCGATGCAAAGGGGATTCCTCAGATGCTGTCCCCGCCGTCCTCCACGGTGTCGCCGGGGAGGGTGAAGGTGAAGCTGCCCGCCAGCACATCGCCCACATAGTAGGCGAAGGTGTAAGTGCCGCCGGGGACGCCGTTCAGGGAGTCCATGTAGCGGACCATGTCGGTGACGTCCACGTGCCAGTCGTCCTGACTCATGAAGTCGACGCCGTAGAGGAAGCCGCTCAGGTTGGTCGTGACGCTGCCGTCCGGGGCGAAGAGGCAGGTCAGCAGGCTGTCCTCCAGGTCCTCGGTGACGGTGTAGGAGCAGTTGACCTGGAACCAGAGCACGGTGCCTTCGTCCGTGAGCAGCTGCCGCGTGATCTCTTCCGCGGCGGGCAGGCGCTCGGTATCCCCGACGGCCTGATCCTTCGGCGTGGCGGCGAGGTAGCATTCCTGCTGATAGCCGTAGGGCATCTCTTTTTTGGCCTCGGGCACTGCGATGCGGGTGCCTGCGGTCAGGCCGGTCTGGACGGCGGCGGTCAGATCGCGGTCGCCGGCCTCGGCCGACGCGTTCGCCGCGGCGTAGAGCGTGAGAGAGCGGCCCGGCACGGCGGGGAAGTAGGCGAGGGGATCCTCGTCGCCGGGCTCGATGACGACCCAGCGGTAATAGTCGTTGCCGTCGTCGAAGTACCAGATCTTGATGTACTGACCCAGGAGGTCGCTCCCGGTGAAATCGACGATCAGATAGGTGCCCTCGATGCGGTAGGGCAGGGATTCGATCCAGGTCGTGCCGCCGGCGGCGGGGGCCGGCGCCGGCTTCGTGCCCGGATTCTCGCCGGGCGTCTCCGCGGGCTTTTCGGCGGGGGCCTGGCCCAGCATCTCGCGCAGGGCCGGGGCGTCGACGGCGGTGTAGCGGCCCTCGCCCTCGCCGAGCGCGGCGGTGATCAGGCCGCAGAGCGCGCCGCCCTCGTCAAAGATCGCGGCGCCGGGGAGGAGACCCTCCATGGAGGTGCAGGTCAGCCCCTGCGTCCCGTCCGGGAAGGCCATGGTGCCGATGCGGCTGGCACCGGTGCTCAGCAGGGCGGCGTTGGACAGGTAGCCGATGCAGGGCTCGCTGTCGGCGTGGGCGCTGAGAGTGCTCAGGGGGACGGACCGGTTGCCCATCGTGCCCCCGAGGGTCAGCTCCGCCGCGAGGCCGGTGCCGAGGGGATTGACGGACTCGATGAAGGCGTAGCTGCTGTCTTCCATCATCAGGTAGCGCGGCTGGCCGAGGGCGAGGGCGCTCTGGGCCGTGATCCAGCGCGTGCCGCTGTCCGTCTCCACGCACACGGCGCTGCCGGTGACCTGTGCCTCGCCGTTGACGAGCGAGACCAGCAGGGCCACGGAGTCGATCTTCCGGTCGGCCAGGGCGACGGAGCCGCACAGGCCGCACAGCAGGGACAGGGTCAGGACAAAGGCGAGCAGCTTCTTCATGCCTCGTTACCTCCTAGGGCAGGATCTTCCGTATAGGTGCCGTTCTCGATGGCGGTGATCATGTCGATGCGCCGCTGGTGCCGTCCGCCCTCGAAGGTCGCGGTGAGCCAGTGCTCCGCGATCATCTTCGCCAGGTCGGTGCCCACCACGCGGGCGCCCATGGTCAGGATGTTGCTGTTGTTGTGGCGCTTGGAGAGCTCGGCGGAATAGACGTCGGAGCAGGTGCACACGCGGGTGCCCTTCACCTTCGACGCGGCGATGCCGATGCCGATGCCGGTGCCGCAGATCAGGATGGCCCGGTCGCACTCGCCGTCGGCCACCGCTTTGGCGGCCCGGTAGCCGTAGACCGGATAATCGTCCCCGGAGGCCTCGACGTTGTTGCCGAAGTCCTTCCATTCCAGACCCATACTGTCCAGAAGCTTCATCATTTCACGCTTGAGCGCGATGCCGGTGTGGTCACAGGCCAGCGCAATCATACGGATCCCTCCTCGATCTTTCGATGGCTGGATTGTACCACATTTGCCCCCGGAAAGCAACGGCAGCGGCGGGATTCCGGCGCACACAAAAGAGGTTCTTCACGTTTGGTCAGGGCAGCTCCGTTGATAAGGAAATGCGCCTGCGGGCGCGCCAGAGGGCTTTCCGATCGCCCTCTGGACTCCTTCGGGGCCGTCCCGTAAAAGATAGTCGCTGAGATTGAAAGGTTCTTGTCTCAATGATACTTTACTCAACACCAAACAAGAAAGACATACTCCCGAAGGGTCCAGGGGCGATCGGAAAGCCCCTGGCGCGCTCCGCAGAGCGCGAACCCCCTCCCATTGGTTTCCCGAACTCTCCGAGAACCACAAAAACACGGACGCGGGCGGCGTCCGTGTTTTTGTGCTGATTCCGCCGATCAGATCCCCGTCAGGGCGGCGATCTCGCGGCAGACCCCGATGTAGTCCTGCGTGAGGTGGCGCAGGCGCAGGGCGATGTGCTCCAGGATCATCCAGACGACGTTCGGGTTCTCCCGGAACAGAGCCTGGATATCCTCCGGGCCGATGCGCTCGAGGGTGGTGTTCGCGTCGAGGGCCACGGCTGTCGCGCTCCTCGCCTTGCCGTCCAGCATGCCCATCGTGCCGAAGAACTGGTCGACGCCCAGCTCCGTCAGCTTCCGCTCGCCGTCCGTGCCGTACCCGGCAAAGATGCCGACCCGGCCCCAGTGGATCCGGTACATGCAGGTGCCCGGCTCACCCTCGCGGTAGAGCAGGGTGCCCGCGGGATAGGCCTTCACACGGCTGCCCGCGTTCTTCGCGGCGGTCCGGGCCTCCTTGGCCTCCGCGCTGAGGCCTTTCTTCGCGCTTCCGCCGAACCTGAGCGCGAGACGTACCTTGTCCATCAGGCCCTGGGGGCAGGACAGGCCGGCGGAGGCCTTCAGCTGCTCCAGCGTCCGGGAGGCCTCGTCGTAGTCCGCAGAGAGCCGGCGGACCCGGCTGCCCAGATGCCGCATGAGTCCGAGGATCATCTCCGGCTTCCCGGTGAAGAAATCGTTCATGTCGCTGTCCGTGAGCTCCACGAGCTTCGTGCCGTCCGAGGCGGCGACCACCGTGGCGCTCCTCGCGTAGCCGCCGATGGCGGAGATCTCGCCGAAGAACTGCCCGACCGGGATGTCTGTCAGGGATTTCTCGCTGTTCTTCCCGTAGTCGGTCACGATCTCGACCGAGCCGCTGACGATCTGGTAAAACCGGTCGCTGTGTTCGCCTTCGCGGTAGACGATGTCGCCCTTCCGATAGGTTCGTTCCTTCATGCCGGATCCGCCTTTCTGCTTCGTCTGCATGTATTTGTCTTGCTCCGTGTGTTTGTTCCGATTATATATCACAGCACGGGAGGATGTCAATAGGCCGGCGCGAGGCCGGCCCATGCTCAGGAGAAGCGCACCAGCAGCTCCTCGTATTTCTCGTGGGTGATCAGGGCGTCCATGCGGGTGCCGTTGAGCTTGACGATGTAGGTCCAGCGCCCGTAGGGCTCGATCGTGCGGATCTTGTTGAGGTTGATGATGTAGCTCTTGTGGCAGCGGAAGAAGGTCTCCGGGTCGAGGCGGGCCTCGGTCTCCGCGAGGGTCTCGCTCGTGACGAAGCTGCGGTCACCCTCCGCGACCACGACCGTGGCGCGGTTCTCCCGCTGGATGAGCAGGATCTCGTCGGCGTCGAGGAAGGCCAGGCCGTCGCGGTGGCGGAGCATGATGCGGTCGCCGCGGGCCTGCGTCTCCCGGTGGGGGGAGGGCAGGGGCGCCTCGCTCTGCCCCGTGAGGCGGCTGCGCACGCGGGCCAGGGTCTGGAGCACGCGCTCGTTGCGGAAGGGCTTGACAAGGTAGTCGAACGCGTAGACCGAAAAGGCCTCGCTCATGTAGTCGTCATGCGCCGTGGCGAAGATCAGCACGATGGAGGGATCCATGTCCTGGATCAGCCGCCCGCACTCGACGCCGGTCTTGCCGGGCATCTCCACGTCGAGGAAGACGACCTGCGGGTGCTCACGCTCCACCAGCTCCATCAGCTCGTCGCCGTTGCAGGCCTCCCCGACCAGGTCGAAGCCCTCGGCCAGGGCGATCAGCTTGGCCTCGATGAGCCGCATGCCCTCGTCGTCGTCCGCGATGGCGACGCGAATCGAATCCATGTTGTTCACCCTTTCGTCTGTCTCACAGGAGGCGGATGTTGGCCTTGCGGCAGGCTTCGACGGTCTCCTCGGGCCACAGGGAGGCCTGCACCTCGCCGACGTGGGCCTTGCGGAGGAAGTACACGCACATGCGGCTCTGGCCGATGCCGCCGCCGATGGTCAGGGGCAGCTCGCCGTCGAGCAGGGCCTTCTGGAAAGGTAGCTTCGCCCGCTCCTCGCATCCGCGCTCCTTCAGCTGGCGCATCAGGGACTCGGCGTTGACGCGGATGCCCATGCTCGAGACCTCGAGGGAGATGTCGAGCAGGCGGGAGTAGAGCAGGATGTCGCCGTTGAGGTCCCAGTCGTCGTAGTCCGGCGCGCGCCCGTCGTGGATCTGGCCGGACTTCAGCTTGCCGCCGACGTTCATCAGGAACACGGCGCCCCACTCCCGCGCGGCCCGGTACTCGCGCTCGCGGGGGGTGACCTCCGGCCAGCGGTCCTCCAGCTCCTGCGTGGTCACGAAGGTGATGTCGTCGGGGAGCTCGGGCTTGATGTAGGGATAGTAGGCGCAGACATAACCCTCGGTCTTGCGGAAGGTGAGGTAGATCCTGCGCACGATGTTCTTGAGGAAGTCCGTGTTCCGCTCCTCGGGGGTGATGATCCGCTCCCAGTCCCACTGGTCGACGAAGATCGAGTGGATGTTGTCGGTCTCCTCGTCGCGGCGGATGGCGTTCATATCGGTGTAGAGGCCCTCACCGGGGTGGAAGCCGTAAGTCTTGAGGGCCTGGCGCTTCCACTTGGCCAGGGAGTGGACGATCTCCACCTGCGCGCCGGTCTCCAGCACGTCGAAGGAGACGGGGCGCTCCACGCCGTTCAGGTTGTCATTGAGGCCGCTCTCGGGGGTGACCATGATGGGCGCGGACACGCGGGTCAGGTTCAGCGCGCGCGCCAGCTCGGTCTCGAAGAAGTCCTTGACCAGCTTGATGGCGATCTCGGTGTCGCGCAGGTCCAGCACGGGGTTATAATGGTCGGGGATGATCAGCTTCATCGGGGGGAGCCCCTTTCTGTTCGGTTTATTCCGCCGGGGACGGGGTGAGGGCCGGCTCGGAGCCTTCCTCGGAGGCCTGGGTCCAGTCGGTGTCGTAGCCGTATTCCTTCGGCAGCCAGGGCATCAGGAAGCAGTTGATGTACCAGCCCTTGCCCTGGATCTTGTAGCTGAAGGTCTTGCTCTCGGTCTCCGTCTGCTCGTCCTTCGGCACGGCGGTGAGGTTCTTGGCCTTCTTCTCCGCGTGGAGGTCGTAGTCGTGGACATACATCTTGACCGTGTTGGCCATGTTGCCCTCGATGGTCGTCAGGCGGTACTTGCCGTTCGGCAGGAGCTCCACGTCCCAGACCAGGCCGATGTGCATCAGGCCGTTCTTGCCGGTCTGGCCGTAGACCACGAGGAAGCCCTTCTGGGGCATGTTGGTCACGCGGTTCATGCGCAGGTAGCCGGTCACGAGCTTGCCCACGCCGGCCTCCTTCACATGGACGATGCCGGGCACCTCGGCCTCCTCGATCTCGGTCCAGGCCTTCTGGGGGATGTCGTGCTCGAGCATCAGCCAGGTGACGAAGCCGCCGCACCAGCCGAACTCATAGTTGCTGCGCCACTTCGTGTATTTGTTGCTCCGCTTGAGCGCCTTGCCCGCGAGGGTCTCCCACTCGCCGTAGGCCAGGTCCAGCACGCTCTGGATGGTCTCCGGGACCTCGTCGATGACGTCCTGGGTGACCGGCACCGGGGCCGGGGTCGGGGTCTTCTTTTTCTTGCCCGCGGCCGCCGCGTTTCCGCACAGGCAGCACAGGATCAGACAGAGGGCCATCAGCTTGCGGCATGTCTTCATGCGCGTCGCACCTCCTTGAGGGAAATCAATGGCATCATACCACCTTTTCCGGCGATTGGGAAGGGCGGGAACAGAAGAAAAGCAGGGCGGCGGCCGCCTTGACAAGCGCACGGAAACTTACTATAATACGGCCATCGGCTACGAAGGGGAGAGTACCGTGCCGGCGGGCCTTCAGCGAGCTGCGGGGGTGAGAGGCAGCGGCTGCGCGCGCGGGAACATGGCCCCGGAGCCTCCGGGGTGAAGCCTGCGCCAAGCTCCGGACGGGTCGCACCGTTATCTGTAGGATGAGCGAACAATCAGGGTGGCACCGCGGACTTCCACCGCCCCTGTCCTTTGGGGCGTTTTTTCGTGCCCGAGGGGGAAGCATACCAGCAAGGAGGGATTGCCCATGAGCAAAGGCACCTACTACATCACGACCCCGATCTACTACCCCTCTGGCAATATGACGATCGGCCACACCTACACCACCGTCGCCGCCGACACCATGACCCGGTTCAAGAAGATGCAGGGCTATGACACCTACTTCCTCACCGGCACCGACGAGCACGGCCAGAAGATCGAGAAGAAGGCCGCCGAGACCGGCGTGACGCCCATCGCGTACGTGGACAGGATCGTCGCCGAGACCAAGGAACTGTGGAAGCTGATGAACATCGAGTACGACGACTTCATCCGCACCACGGAAGAGCGGCACATGGAGATCGTGCAGAAGATCTTCCGGCAGTTCCATGAGCAGGGCGACGTGTACAAGGCGGAGTACGAGGGCATGTACTGCACGCCGTGCGAGAGCTTCTGGACCGCCACCCAGCTGGTGGAGAAGGACGGCCAGAAGGTCTGCCCCGACTGCGGGCGTCCCTGCCAGCCCATGAAGGAGGAGAGCTACTTCTTCCGCATGAGCAAGTACCAGGACTGGATGATCCGCTACATCGAGGAGCACCCCGATTTCATCCAGCCGGCTTCCCGCGCCAACGAGATGATCAACAACTTCCTCAAGCCCGGCCTGCAGGACCTGTGCGTCAGCCGCACCAGCGTCAAGTGGGGCATCCCGGTGGACTTCGATCCCAAGCACACGATCTATGTGTGGATCGACGCCCTCTCCAACTACATCACCGCCCTGGGCTACGGCACGGACCACGATGACCTCTTCCGCAAGTACTGGCCCGCGGATGTCCACCTGGTGGGCAAGGAGATCGTGCGCTTCCACACCATCTACTGGCCGATCATGCTCCACGCCCTGGGGCTGCCCCTGCCCAAGCAGGTCTTCGGCCACGGCTGGCTGCTCTTCGGCGCGGACCGCATGAGCAAGTCGAAGGGCAACGTGGTCTATCCCCAGCCCATCGTCGCCCGCTACGGCGTGGACGCCCTGCGCTACTACCTCATGCGCGAGATGCCCTTCGGCGCGGACGGCAACTACACCAATGAGTCCTTCCTCACCCGCACGAACGCCGACCTGGCCAACGACCTGGGCAACCTGGTCAGCCGCACGGTGGCGATGATCGAGAAGTACTTCGGCGGCGTGACCCCGGCCTGGGATCCGGCCGCCTCGGACGCGGAGCTGGACAACCCTCTGCGGGAGCACTGCGCCGCCCTCCCCGCCCTGGTGGAGGAGCAGATGAACAAGCTGCAGTTCTCCCAGGCGCTGATCGAGATCTGGAAGGTCATCGGCGAGTGCAACAAGTACATCGACGCCACCCAGCCCTGGGTGCTCGGCAAGGACCCGGAGAAGCGGGGCCGCCTCGGCAACGTGCTGCTGATCCTGGCCGAGTGCATCCGCTTCACCGCCGTGCTGATCGGCCCGGTGATGCCCAACACGCCGGCGCGCATCTTTGAGCAGCTCGGCCTCACCGACGAAACCCTCAAGACCTGGGATTCCCTCGACTGCTTCGGCCGCCTGCCCGACGGCATCCGCGTGAAGAAGGGCGAGGCCCTCTTCCCCCGCATCGACGTGAAGAAGGAGCTTGAGATCCTCAGCGCCGATCCCAAGGCCGGCGGCGCCGCGAAGCCGGAGGAGAAGAAGGAAGAGAAGCAGAAAAAGCCGGAGAAGAAGGCCCATGAGGAGCCGGAGTTCCCCGAGTCCATCACGATCGACGACTTTGCGAAGTGCAAGATGCAGGTGGCCCGCGTCCTGAACTGCGAGAAGGTGGAGAAGAGCGCGAAGCTCCTGCGGTTCCGCCTGTCCTTCGGCGCGGACGGCGAGCGCACGATCCTCAGCGGCATCGCGAAATTCTACGACCCCGCGACCCTGATCGGGAAGCAGGTCGTGGCCGTGACGAACCTCGCGCCCCGGAAGATCGCGGGTGAGGAGAGCCAGGGCATGATCCTCTCCGCCCTCGACGCCGGCGGCAATCTGCGGCTGATGAGCGTCATGGACGGCGTGGAAGACGGGGCGATCATCGGATGAGCGTCCCGGAACTGTTCGACACCCACTGCCACATCGACGACAGCCGCTTCGACGCGGACCGGGAGGACCTGCACGCGCGGATGGCCGAGGCGGGCGTGACCCGCTTCGCCGTGATCGGCACGGAGCTGGCCTCCTCCCGCAGCGCGATCGACTATGCCCGCGCCCACGGAGGCGCCGTCGCCGCCGTCGGCTTCTACCCCGGCGACGCGGACGCCTTCCGCGGGGCGGAGGATCTCGCAGCCCTCGCCGAATGGGCAAAGGAGCCCGAGGTCCGCGCCCTGGGCGAGATCGGCCTGGACTACCACTGGCCCGACAATCCCTCCCGCGAGACCCAGCGGCGGGTCCTCTCCGAACAGCTGGAGCTGGCCTGGGAGCTCGGCCTGCCCTGCTGCTTCCACGTGCGGGACGCGCACCCGGACATGATCGAAGTCCTGCGGAAGCACCGGACACACCTGACCGGCGGCATCATGCACTGCTTCTCCGGCAGCTGGGAGACCGCGCAGGAGTATCTGCGCCTCGGGTACCACATCTCCTTCGCCGGCCCGGTGACCTTCCGCAACGCGCGCAAGCTCCACGAGACGGCGGCGAAGTGCCCGGCCGAACGGATCCTGATCGAGACCGACAGTCCCTACATGGCCCCCGAGCCCGTGCGCGGCAGGCGCAACGAGCCGACCTTCGTGCGGCACATCGCTGAAAGAATCGCGGAGCTGCGCGGCATCCCGTACGGGGAGGCCGCCGCCCTCACGACCCGCAACGCCTGCCGCGTCTACGGCCTGCCCTTCCCCGAATAAACTGGAGGTAAACGGCATGATCACGACGATCTGTCTCAATCCCTGCTTTGACAAGACGGTGACGGTGGACGCGATGACCGTGGGCGGCCTGCACCGGGTGCGCACCATGCGCACGGACCCCGGCGGCAAGGGCGCCAACGTCGCGAACGTCCTCTCCCGCCTCGGCGCGCCGGTGCGCTGCCTCGGCCTGGCCGGGGAGCAGGGCGCGAAGGCCTATGAGGACCTGCTGGAGAAGGCCGGCGTGCCCCAGGGCTTCCTGCACGTGTGCGGCGAGGTCCGCACGAACCTCAAGATCGTCAGCCTTGACGGCAGCGAGGTCACCGAGATCAACGAGCCCGGCCCGATGATCCCGGAGAAGCGCCTCAACGACCTGCTGAAGGTCGTGCGGGAGAACTGCGGCGGGGACGATTTCCTCGTCCTGACCGGCTCCCTGCCGCCCGGATGCGCCGACGACACCTATGCCCGCCTCGTGCGCGCCCTGAACGTGCCCGCCGTGGTGGACGCCTCGGGCAAGAGCCTGCGGGCCTCCCTCGCCGCGCGGCCCTTCCTCGTCAAGCCGAACAAGGCCGAGCTGTGCGAGGCGGTGGGCCGGAAGCTGGAGGATCTCGGCGCGGTCGAACGGGCCGCACGGGAGCTGATGGACGCCGGCGCGCAGCATGTGCTGGTCTCCCTCGGCGCGGAGGGCGCCCTGCTCGTGACGCCGGATAAGGTCTGGCACGCGGACGGGCTGAAGGTGAAGGTCTCCTCCACCGTGGGCGCGGGCGATGCCATGACGGCGGGCTTCGTGGCCGGCTTTGTGGAGACGGGGGACTTTGTGGAGGCTTTCCGCCGCGGCGTGGCCGCCGGGACCGCCTCCGTCATGACCGACGGGACCCAGCTGATCCGGCTGGAAGACTACGAAGCCCTGCTCGGCAGGGTGACGATCCGGGAAGTGTAAGCGGTGTGGCTGTTTCGCAGGCACGAGATCCTCAGTGACGGGACAATCGACCTGATCCCCGTCCGGGACTGGAAGGCCGAGCCCGAGATGGGCTTCGGCGAGGAATTCAACTGGATCATCGCGCCCTGCGGCATGCGGGACGAGATGGGCCGGATCAACCTGCGCCTCGGGGAGAGCCCGTGCGTGTACGTCTTCGGCCACATCGGCTACCACGTGGACCCGCCCTACCGCGGACACCGGTACGCCGAGCGCGCCTGCCGCCTCCTGCAGCCGCTGATCCGGCGCAGGGGCAAGAGCAGCGTGGTCATCACCTGCGACCCGGACAACATCCCGAGTCGGAAGACCTGCGAGGCCCTCGGCTGCGAGCTGGAGCGCACGGTGAAGGTGCCGGACTGGATCCGGGAGAGCTGGTCGATCAGCGCGGTGAAGTGCCGCTATATCTGGCGGATGGACCCTTGACAGACGGGAGGACGGGAACATGCGGGCGGAGATAGCCGGGACCACGGTCCATTACGAGCTGACGGGCAGCGGGGAGAAGCGAGTCGTGCTCCTGCACGGCTGGGGCTGCTCCGCCGCGCTGATGCGCTCCGCTGCGTCCGCGCTCGAGGACGGCATGCGCGTGCTGGCCGTCGATTTCCCCGCCTTCGGGGAGAGCGGCCGTCCGCCGGAGCCCTGGGGCGTGCCGGAGTACGCGGCCTGCCTGCGGGAACTGCTGGAGCGGCTGGACTTCCTGCCCTGCAGCGCGGTGGCCCATTCCTTCGGCGGGCGCGTGGCGATCTGGCTGGCCTCGGAGGACCCCTCCCTGTTTGAAAAGCTGGTCATCACCGGCGGGGCGGGCATCCGCAAGCCGCAGACCGAGGAGGGAAAGCGCCGCTCGGAGGCGTTTCAGCGGAAGAAGAAGCTGGCGGAGGCGCTGGGCCGGATCCCGCTGCTCAAAGGCACGGCCGACAGGTGCGCGGAGAAGCTCCGGCGAAAGTACGGCTCCGCGGACTACAACGCCCTTGACGAGGAGATGCGCAAAACCTTCGTGAAGGTCATCAGCCTCGACCTGGCGGACCGGCTGCCGTGCATCAAGCAGCCCACCCTTCTCCTCTGGGGAGACCGGGACACCGAGACGCCCCTGTGGATGGGCCAGCGGATGGAGCGGGAGATCCCCGACGCGGGCCTGGTCGTGCTCGAGGGCGGGACGCACTTCGCCTACCTCGAGCAGGCGGCGCGGTTCAATACGATTGTCAGACGATTCCTGATGGGGGAGTGAACGGATGAACTGGAGCAGCATTGCGGCGGCGGTCGGCCTGGCGGTCGGCTGCGCGCTGGCCTCGCGCGTTCTCCTGCACTATGACCAGCTGGAGAGCTATCAGTTCCGGGGCTATTTCCGCTCGCTGCGGCGCAACCGGCGGCGCGCGGTGCTGCCGGGTGCCATCCTGTGCGCGGGCGCCCTCCTCCTGTGGCTCTGCCTGCGGGGCACTTCCTGGGGCGGCTTCGCGGCCGGGCCGGTATTGATCGCCCTCGGCTGGGCCGTGCAGAAGCTGACGCGCCCGAAACAGGAAAAGAAAAAGTTCGCGGTCACGGCGCGCGTGAAGCGCCTCTTTGCGGCTCTGATCCTTGTGCTGCTCGCGGCGTGCCTGCTGACGCCGGAGGACTGGCGCTGGCCGATCCCCCTGCTCCTGCCCCTGTGGGTGGCTCTGGCCAAGGCCGTCGCCTGGCCGGTGGAGCGCGGCATCTATGAGCTGTATTTCCAGAGCGCGCGGCGGATCCTGAAGGCCCGGTCCGACCTGATCAAAATCGGCATCACGGGCTCCTTCGGCAAGACCAGCGTGAAGTTCATCCTGAACACCCTGCTCTCGGAGGAGTACCAGGTGCTGGCGACCCCGGCGAGCTTCAACACGCCGATGGGCCTGACCCGGGTGATCCGGGAGAGGCTCCGGCCGGCGCACCGGATCTTCCTGGCGGAGATGGGCGCGCGGCACCGCGGGGACATCCGCGAACTGTGCCGCCTCGTGCACCCGGACCACGGCGTGCTGACGAGCGTCGGCGCGCAGCACCTGGACACCTTCGGCACGCTGGAGCGGATCATCGAGACAAAGTATGACCTGATCCGGGCAATCCCGGCGGAGGGCATCCGCTTCTTCCCCGACGACGGGGACATCTGCCGCCGCCTCTACGACCGGACGGACGGCGAAAAGCGCCTGGCGAGCCTGACCCGGACGCAGGGTGCGGACGTCTGGGCGGAGAACATCGCGGTCTCGGCCCGGGGCAGCAGCTTTGACCTGTGCACGGCGGACGGCGGGCGCGCGGCCTGCGAGACAAAGCTCCTCGGCGCGCACAATATCCAGAACATCCTGCTTGCGGCAAGCGTCTGCCTGGCTTTGGGCATGACGCTGCGGCAGGTCAGCCGCGGCATCGCGCGCCTGGAACCGGTGGAGCACCGCCTGCAGCTGATCGAGCGGCCCGGCGGCATCACCCTGATCGACGACGCTTTCAACTCGAACCCGGCCGGGGCTTCCCGGGCCCTCGACGTGCTGAAGGCCTTCCCGCCGCGGCGCATCATCGTCACGCCCGGCATGGTGGAGCTCGGCGCGCGGGAGGCGGAGTACAACCGCCGCTTCGGCGAGCAGATGGCCTCCTCGGCCGACATTGCGATCCTGGTCGGGCCGCGGCACACCGCCCCGATCCGCGAAGGCCTGCTGGCGGCCGGCTTCCCGGAAAAGGAGATCCGCACCGTGCAGAGCCTGACCGAGGCGGCGGAGGTCATGCGTGCCCTCGCCGTGCCCGGCGACACCGTCCTTTTCGAGAACGACCTGCCGGACAACTATTCCGAGACTTGAGAAACGAGGGATTCCCGATGGCGAAGATTCAGCTGGGCGTTTTCTTCGGTTCCCGCAGCTGCGAGCGCGAGGTGTCGATCATCTCCGCCGTGCAGCTGATGAACCATGTGAACCCCGAAAAGTATGACGTGATCCCGGTCTACATCGCCCCGGACGGCCGCTGGTACACCGGCGACGCCCTGCGCAGCACCGCGTTCTTCACCGACTTCAAGGAGGAAAAGGTGCAGGAGGTCCATCTGGACCTGACCGCCGGCAGCGGGGCGCTGACCGCCTTCCGCCCGGGCAAGGGCCTCTTCGGCAAGCCGGAGCTGGTCATCGTGGCCCGCCTGGAGGTCTGCGTGCTGGTCATGCACGGTCTCCACGGCGAGGACGGCACCCTGCAGGGCCTGCTGGAGCTGGCCAACCTGCCCTACACCTCCACCGGCGTGGCGGGCAGCGCGGTGGGCATGGACAAGATCATGATGAAGCAGCTGTTCCGCGGCTGCGGCTTCCCGACGCTGCCCGGGCGCTGGTTCACCCGGGACAGCTTCCGGAAGAACGAGGAGGCCGCCGTCAGGGAGATCGAGGAGCTGGGCTATCCGGTGTATGTGAAGCCCGCGAACCTCGGCTCCTCCATCGGCGTGAGCCGCGCGGACGACCGGGAGGGCCTGCTGGACTCCCTGGAGCTGGCCTTTGAGTACGACCGCCGCGTCCTGATCGAGAAGGGCCTCGACCGCCCGATCGAGCTCAACTGCTCGGTCCTCGGCTTCGACAGCGAGACCGAGGCCTCCCCGGTGGAGATGCCCATCTCCCACGAGGAGACGCTGACCTTCGCTGAGAAGTACCTCAGCGGCGGCGGCACCAAGGCCGGCGGCATGGCCAGCCTGAGCCGTGTCCTGCCCGCGCCGATCCCCGAGGACCTGCGCGACCGCATCCAGTCCCTCTCGAAGGACATCTTCCGCGCTCTCGACTGCAAGGGCGTCGTGCGCATCGACTACATGTGGGACCGCGCCACGGAGGAACTGTGGATCACGGAGATCAACACGATCCCGGGCTCCCTGGCCTTCTACCTCTGGGAGGCGGCGGGCGTCAAGTACAGCGCGCTGATCGACCGGATGGTGGAGTATGCGAAAAAGGCCCACAAGGAGAAGAACGATCGCAATTATGCCTATACCTCCGACATCCTCAAGGGCGTGAAGGTCGGGGCGAAGGGGGCCAAGGGCGCGAAGGGCGCCAAGGGAAGCAAGTTCTGACGGACGGAAGGGAGACGGTCATCATGCGGAAGATCCTGATCATCCTGGCGGCGGTCCTGATCGCGGCCTGCCCGGCCTGCGCGGCGGCGGAGACGGTCGAAAGCGAGGAGAGCGGCATGTTTGTGTTCGCGGACGCGATCCCCGAGGCGGACCGCATGGTCATCAAGGAGAAGGGCACGGTCGAGCGCATCGCCTATCCCTCCCGCGACTACGCGGGTGACGGGGCGGAGATCACCAAGCACGCCGTCGTCTACCTGCCCTTCGGCTACAGCGCGGACGGGGAGTATGACGTGCTCGTGCTCTGCCACGGCGTCGGCGGCACGGAGGACGAATGGTCCTTCGGCCGGACCCTGAGCATCGGCCGGACCCTGACGGACAACCTGATCGCCCGCGGCGAGGTCCGCCCGCTGATCATCGTCATGCCCAACGGCCGCTCCTGCGCGAACTGCTACGACACCAGCATGGAAAACGCCGCCGCGTTCTATGTCTTCGGCCAGGAGATCCGCAACGACCTGCTGCCGTGGATGGACAGCCACTACGCCACCTGGGCCGCGAAGCACCCGGACGATCCCGCGGTCCGCGAGCACCGGGCGATGGCCGGCCTGTCCATGGGCGGCATGCAGACGATCAACATCGGCCTGTGCGAGTGCCTGGATCTCTTCGCGTGGTTCGGTGCCTTCTCGGCGGCCCCGACCAGCTATGAGGCCTCCCGCATCAGGGCGGAGATCGCGAAGTTCCCGGACCTGGAGATCCGCTACTTCTACAGCATCTGCGGGCTGGAAGACGGCCTGTACTTCGCGGGCTCCGGCGCGGCGAAGAACCTCCCGGCCGTCTGCGACCGCTTCACGGAGGAGAACTGGCACTGGCAGGAGCGCCACGGCGGCCACGACTTCAACATCTGGAATCTCGGCCTGTACAACTTCCTGCGGATCTACGGCGGGGAGCGCTGACAGGAGACAAATCCCATCGGACAGAGGTCATCACCGGCCTCTGTCTTTTTTGCGGCTTCGCGGAAAATGCGGGAAAAGCAGAAGGGCGGGGATTCGCGCTCTGCGGAGCGCGCCAGGGGCTTTCCGATCGCCCCTGGACCCTTCGGGATCGCCTTTTCCTTGTTTGGTATTGGGCAAAGTAACGTTGATAAAACCTTGCAATACCAGAGCCTATCATGAACGGGACGGCGCCGAAGGAGTCCAGAGGGCGATCGGAAAGCTCTGGTGCGCCCGCAGGCGCATTCCCTCACCAACGGAATTTCCCTAACTAAACGTGAAGAACCTCTTTTTGTGACTGTCCACGGAAAGCTCAGGGAAACCATATGGGAGGGGGTTCGCGCTCTGCGGAGCGCGCCAGGGGCTTTCCGATCGATCCGGGGCTGCCGCCCATTCTCCGCTGAAAACTGTCCCCCGGACAGTTTTCCGGGCGCTCCGAATCCCTGGACCCTTCGGGATCGCCTCTTTCTTGTTTGGTATTGGGCAAAGTAACGTTGATAAAACCTTGCAATTCCAGAGCCTATCATGAACGGGACGGCGCCGAAGGAGTCCAGAGGGCGATCGGAAAGCCCTCTGGTGCGCCCGCAGGCGCATCCCCTCATCAACAGAGTTTCCTGAGTGAACGTGAAAAGCTGTCCTTTTGCATGCGAAAACCCGCCGCTTCGGTGCGGCGGGCGCGGGATGCGGGGGCTCAGCGCACCCGGTATTTCGCCTCGATCCGGCGGTAGCCGAAAATCAGCAGCGGGACGCCGACAAAGGTGCCCGCGGCGATGACGATGCCTGCGGCACCCGGATGGAAAACGCCGACGACCGTGCCGGCCCAGTAGATGAGAGAGAAGACGATCCACAGGATGCCGTTGGCCCGGTTGTAGGCACGGACATCGGTGATCTCCTCCTTCTTCACCGTGATGCCGGACCAGAACCACATGGGCTCCTTCCGTCGCCAGGCGTAGACCCCGATGCCGGTGATCAGCAGACTGCAGGGGACCATCACGACCAGCCAGAACACGGTTTCCACGGGCATGCCTCCTTCCGCCCTCAGGCCTGCAGCATCGACAGGGCCATGTCCTCGACGATCAGGGAGAAGGCGCCGGACTCGCTCGCGTGGATACGGGACGCGGCGGCGTTCAGCAGGCTTTCGGCGGTCTGCGAAAATCCGCCCGCGGCCGTGAAGAAGCCTGGGAACAGGGCCTCGGCGGGGCCCGGCATGGCCTGCCGGAAGGCGAGGAGGAAGTTCGCGGCCAGCTGGGCGGGCGCCAGGACGCCGTTGAGATTGGCCAGGGCGGGGCTCTGCTCGGCCTGCATCGGCAGGCAGGCGCCGGTGACGGCCTCCATGCCCTGCGCGCCGGACATGACCAGCGGCAGGCTGACGGTCGGATGCCCCTGCGTCATGGCGACCCGGGGAAACTGCGAGAGGTTCCACTGCGTCGCGCTGTCGAAGGTCTTCAGCATCCGCGGGGCGCGGCCGCAGATGACCAGCGGAAGTTCCTGCGGCAGGTGGATGGACATGGTGCTGTCCCAGCGGAGCTTTTCGAGCATCAGGCCGGCGCCGGTCAGCCGCAGGGCAAAGGTCAGCAGCAGCAGGGCCTGGATCCGGGATGGGCGCATGGCGGCGGAGCAGGCGGCGCCGATCACCGCGGCGGTCTCGCGGAACTCCGGCCCGAGCAGGGTGTCGAGGGTCCGCTGGAGGAGGGAGAAGGCGGCGGGGTCGGTGCCGGCGCGGTCGACCGCCCCGACGGCCTGCTGAATGCGGCGGGTGTGCGGCCCCAGCGGGGTGCCGGGCGCCAGCCAGAATTCGCCCTTGAGCCACTCGGGCCGCAGGCTGAAGGCCGTGGCCAGGAAGCCGGTCATGCCGCCGCCGAGCTCAAGGCTCAGGGCCGGACGCTCCATGCCGCGCAGCCAGACGGCGGCGCAGGTGGAGGAGGCTCCGATATCGACCAGGGCAAAGGCCGCCGACAGGGTCTGGCTCCGCTGCCAGACGCAGAGGCTCCACAGGCGGCGGACGGCCTCGGGCTGGGCGGGGGAGGAGAGGCCGCAGGCGCGGACGGTCTGCTCCGCCACGGCGGCGAATTCCGCGCCGATCGCCTGGCGCTGGGCGTCGCTGAGCCCGTCCGGCAGGACGAGGCGCAGGCGCAGGCCGCTCACCCCGCGCAGGACGGCGGCCAGGGACAGGAGCACGGCGCTCTCCCGGAGGAGGAGCCTGCGCGCGCGGCGGGTCCGGCCGTCGGTCTGCCAGAGCAGGTCGCTCACGGCGTCCGCGTCCCCGGCCTCGTCGGCGATGCGCCCGTGCTCGAAGGGCAGGGGATCGTCGGCGGTCTCGTCGAGGAGGACGCAGGGCGGGAGCAGCCCCTGAACGGGGCCGACCGGCAGGGGTTCGCGGGCGGGCTCCGGATCGCTGCGCAGGAGGATGCGCCACAGGCCGGGCAGCTGGAGCGGGGATCCGTTGACGGCCAGCTTGAGGGCGCTCGCGCCGAGCTCGACCGCGGCCGTGACCTCCCCGCCGCCGGGCACGGAGCGCTGGCGGTCCGCGGCGATCAGCGCGCCGATCGAGACCGGGCCCCGGCTCAGGGCGATCACGTGCGGATAGGAGTCGACACAGTGGACACTGTCCCCGTCCGCGCCCTGTTCGATCTCCGTCCAGACGCCGCGGTGCAGGCAGGCGCAGCGGATCTCCCCGCGCAGGCTGAGCCACCAGGCGTGCCAGGAGCGGGCGGGCAGGGCCACGTTGGGCCAGAGGGAGACCGACGGGGCCTCCTCCAGCAGGATCTGTTCGTCAGAGGCATAGACGCGGGTGAGGGTGACGTCGCCGCGCCCGCGGAGCGTGAAACCGGCCTCGATGCGGCTGCCGGGCAGGAGGCTGAAGCGCAGGGTATCGACCGCGAGGAGCGGCTGATCCCAGCTGTGCCGGGCCATGTGCTCCGCCAGCGCCGGGGAGACGGGCGGCAGGACGGTCCGGTTTTCCTGCGGGTGGAGCTGGATCCGGCAGAGGTCCTCGAGCACCGCGTCGCCGAGCAGGCCGCCGCGGACCAGGGTCAGCCGGTCGGAGAAGGCGCATTCGGCCAGGGCCGCGTCGTCGCCGAGGGCCTCGCGGAGCAGGTACTTCTGGGAGGGGGAACCGTCGAGGGGGAAGGCAAAGCTCAGCGGATCGTGGGCGGAGGTGACGCCCTCGCGCAGGGTCCCGATCCAGGTCTCCGCCTCGCGGGCGGCCCGGGTGTCGAGCAGGTTTTGCCGCTCGTCAAGCCACTGCTGAAGGCGCTCGGCGGCCTTTTTGCAGAAGGTCCCGGAGCAGCTCTCCAGTCGGCTCAGCTCTCCGAGGAGGACGGTCAGGGTGTCCCGCTGCTCCTGGGCGTGATCGGGCAAGGGCTCCACGCCGAGGCGGCTGTTCAGGCGCGCGAAGGGGACCCCGCGCCAGTACCAGATCCCGTCCTCCGGCAGGCGGGGCAGGGAGGCCTGCTTCCCGAGGGCGGCGAGGAGGGCGTTTTTGCCCGGAGCGTGCGTCTCTCCGATAAAGCTGAGACCGTCGAAAACCTCCTCGTCCCGCAGGCAGACGGTGGTGAGGACGCGGGCGCGCCAGCTGTTGGACTCGGGGCCGGTCAGCATGCAGTCGGCGGTGCGGTTCTCCAGGGCGGAGATGTCCTCGGCGAAGCGCTGGGCCTGCGGGCCGGCGAGGGCGTGGAGGCGGGTGATCAGGACGCGCCGCTCCGGCTCGGTGAGCCAGGGCAGCGGGTCGCCGAAGCGGGAGGCCGTGTCGAGCCAGCGGATCCGGGCGGGCAGCTGACCGCGCAGGGCGGGCGGCTGAACGGCGGGGAGGATCCCCCAGGCCGGGTCCGTGCGGCCGAGGACCTCGCGCCGCCCCTCCGTGTTCCAGAACACGAGTGAGACCCGCTCCGTCCCGAGAGCTTTCAGGAGGGCACCGGTCAGCGGGGAGGAATCCGCGCGCAGGGTCTCCACGGTCAGGCGGCCCTCGGGGTACAGGTCGGAGAGCAGGGCAAACGCCAAAAGGCCGCGCCAGGCGGCTTCCTCGGGCTGTTCATCAGCTGTCTCGGGCGGGGCGGGCGGCAGGGCGGCGGCGGTCAGCCGCGCCAGGGAGTCGCCCGCGCGGATCATGCCGACGCCCTCGTCCAGCGGCACCGTCTCCTGCTCGTCCGGCAGGAGGATCAGGGTTTCGTCGCTCATGGTCATTCCTCCGGCGTTACCGGCAGGCGCGCTGCACGGCCTCGATCAGGGAGAGGGCGGACGTCGGGCCCTCGGCGTTCTCGCGCAGGACGCGCTCCTGGGCGCTGTGCGCGGGGAAACGGGTCCAGGGCCAGGCGGTCAGCATCAGCTGGGCCTGGCGTCCGCGGGCCTTCGCGTCGAGACCGTCCAGCCCGCAGAGGGCGTCCAGCCAGGCGGCGGGCCAGAGGACCTCCGCGGAGCTGTCGCCCGTCACGCCGTCGGCGAGCGGGGGCTGGCGGCGGGCCTCCTCGGTCACGGCCCGGGCGAGGTCCTGCGCGGCGCGGTCGGCCCGGCCCTCGAGGTCGGCGAGGCGGCGCTCCATGCGGCGGAGACGGGCCCGCGCCTGGTCGATCCGGGACATGTCCTCGGGCTTGGCCACGGTCACGGCCTTACGGATGCGGCGGTCGGCCTCCTCGGCCTGGGCGCGCACCTCCTGGGCTTCCGCGCGGGTCCGGGATGCGACATCGCGCAGCATCTCGCGGCGCAGGCGGCCGCCCTGCTGCTTGTCCAGTTCTTCCTGGACGCGCAGCTCCTCCTCCAGGCGCAGGCGCGACTGTTCCTCCTCGCGCAGGGCGAGCTCGGCGTCGGTGTCCTGCATGTCGTGGCGGTGGATGACCGTCACCTGGGCCATGCCGCTCTCGCGGATGTCGTGCTCGAGCAAGGCAAGCTGACCGGCGATCCGCAGGACTTCGTCATAGTGCTCCGCGGCGGCCTTCCGGGCCGCGAGCAGGGGCGGGGTCGGCCGCAGGACATAGGGCAGGCTGCGCTGCAGGTCCCGCAGGAAGCAGGCGCCGGTGTGCGCGATCAGGGCGGCCCGTTCGACCTGGACCGCGGAGACTTCGCGCTCGGAGGCGCCGGTGCCGCGGCGCGGCAGGTACTGGGCGATCCAGGGCGTCATCCGGTCGCGCAGGCCGGACTTCTCTCTCAGCACGCGCAGGGCCTCCGGGGCGTAGTACCCGGTCCAGAGCGCGTCGAAGCGGATCAGGGAGTCGAGCGCGCGGCCCCAGCTTTCGCCGCCGGGATCGAGGACCTGCCAGTTCAGGCGGGTCGGCGCGCGGAAGGCGAAGGTGCCGGTCTCCCCGGCGAGGAAGGAGTCCAGGGCGCGCAGGCAGATCAGGTGGAGCAGGTGCGGGCCGTCGCCCTCGCTGCGGCAGTCCTCCGGCAGCCCGGCCAGGGCGAGGAATCGCGGCCGGAGGTCGGTCTCCGCGAGGAAGCGGCGCACGGGACCGGAAGGGTCGGCCTGGCTGAGACCGGTGATCAGCGCG
This sequence comes from Clostridia bacterium, assembly GCA_017429265.1. Taxonomy (GTDB): domain Bacteria; phylum Bacillota; class Clostridia; order Christensenellales; family Aristaeellaceae; genus RUG11272. The sequence continues at coordinate 59,692 of JAFRPG010000031.1, forward strand.
CAGCCGAGCGGACGGCCGGCGAGACGCGGGGCCAGGGCCCTCACGCCGGCGTTCCCAACGCTCTCGGCGAGGGAGGCGAGGAGCATGACCGGCGTCTCCGGCGCGTCCTCCAGCACCTCGCACAGGGCGTCGTCGGGGTCGGTCAGGCGCTGCTCCCAGGCGGCGCTGGCGGCCCTTGCGGAGGCGGTCATCGGCGGCGCGCTGACCTCGGCCGCGGGCAGCAGGGCCTGCAGCAGGGCGCGGTCGTCCTCGCTCCGGCTCAGGGAGAGCAGGGGCTCGGCGGGGGCGCCTGTCCGCAGGCTGAGATCGGGCTCAAGGCCCGTGTGCGGGGTCCGGCCCCAGGCGGCGCGGAGCTCCCGGTACGCCCGGTACAGGGCTTGCAGGCGTTCCCCGGCGCCCTCGGGCGGGAAGAGCAGGCTGACGCGCAGTTCGTCCCCCCGCGGCAGCGCACCGCAAAAGGCGCAGCAGACCAGGGCCTCCGCGATGCGCGCACCGGCCGTGCCGATGCAGACGAGGGAAACGTTCATGGCGTCAGCCGCCTTTCGTCGTTCAGGTGCGGTAGCCCATGGGGTTCATGGACTGCCAGTGCCACGCGTCGCGGCACATGTCCTCCAGGGTGTGGGTCGCCTCCCAGCCGAGCAGGCGCTTCGCCTTGGACGGGTCGGCGTAGCAGGCCGCGACGTCGCCCGGGCGGCGGGGCGCGATCTCGCAGGGGATGCGGATCCCGTTCACACGCTCAAAGGTACGGACGATGTCCAGCACGCTGTAGCCCACGCCGGTGCCGAGGTTGATGATCTCGCAGCCGGTGTGCTTTGCCGCGTAGTCGCAGGCGCAGACGTGGCCGCGGCCCAGGTCCACCACGTGGATGTAGTCGCGCACGCCGGTGCCGTCGGGGGTGTCGTAGTCGTTGCCGAAGACGTTCAGATGATCGAGGCGTCCCGCCGCCACCTGGGTGATGAAGGGCATGAGGTTGTTCGGGATGCCCGCGGGGTCCTCGCCGATGCGGCCGCTCTCGTGCGCGCCGATCGGGTTGAAGTAGCGCAGCAGCACGACGCTCCACTCCGGGTCCGCCTCGCACACGCTGCCGAGGATCTTCTCGATCATGTACTTCGTCCAGCCGTAGGGGTTGGTGCAGCCCTTGCAGAACATGTCCTCCCGCAGCGGGACCTCGTCCGGCACGCCGTAGACGGTGGCGGAGGAGGAGAAGACCAGGCGCTTCACCCCGTGGGCGGCCATGGTCTCGCAGAGGGTGAGGGTGGTGTCGAGGTTGTTGCGGTAGTAGCGCAGGGGCTGACGGACGCTCTCGCCCACGGCCTTCAGGCCCGCGAAGTGGATCACCGCGTCGATCCGGTTCTCCTCAAAGATCCGGTCCATGGCGGCGCGGTCGCTCACGTCCGCCTCGTAGACGGGGACGGACCTGCCGCTCAGCTCCTCCACCCGGCGGACCGCCTCGGGACAGCTGTTGACGTAGTTGTCGACGACGATCGCCTCATGGCCCGCGGCCAGGAGCTCGAGGCAGGTATGGGTGGCGATGTATCCGGCGCCGCCGGTGAGCAGGATGTTCATCTGCATGTCTCCTTCTGTCGGTCTCAGAGCTTCTCCGGGTACTCGCCGGCCTCGTGCAGGCGGCGGAGGGCTTCCTGCACCAGGGGCTTGTCCTCGCGGTAGGTGACGCCGAACCACTTGGCATGGGTGTGCAGCACGCGGACGGAGAGGCCGTCCTCATGCATCAGCTCGTCGATCAGGGTGGGAAGGACGTACTCGCACTTGAGTTCGTCCGCGTGCGCGCGCAGGAAGGCGCCGAGCTTCTCCTCCGCGCGGGCGAAGAACCAGGGGGTCAGGCCCCAGAAGTTCATCGACACGGGGGTGTCGTGCGCATAGGGCTCGCTCGGGGTCTCCGGGGCGAAATCGCGGATCTTCCCCTCGCTGTCCCAGCCGAGCTTGTAGGTTTCGGTGACCGAGGCCAGGCATCCCTGCGCGTCGGTCGAGCAGACGCCGCGGGTCACCGTGCCGTGGTCGGAGAGGGTGTTGCCCAGATCGTAGGCCACCATGCAGGCCGCCTTGCCCTCCATGCCGCGCAGGGCCTCGGCGATGCAGACGAAGGCGTCCTTGCCGTAGTAGTCGTCGGCGTTGACCACCGCGAAGGGGCCGTTGACGACGTCCCTGGCGCAGAGGACGGCGTGCACGGTGCCGTAGGGCTTGGTGCGGTCCGCGGGTGGGGTGAAGCCGCCGGGCAGGCTGTCGGCCTCCTGGTAGGCGTAGGCGACCTCGCACTTCTGTCCGATGCGGTCGCCGACCAGGCTGCGGAAGCGCTCGTCCATGCTCCTGCGGATGACGAACACCACGCGGTCAAAGCCGGCGGCGAGCGCGTCGTGGATCGTGTACTCCATCAGGATCTCCCCGTGGGGGCCGAGGCCGTCGATCTGCTTGTCTCCGCCGTAGCGGGAGCCGAGACCGGCCGCCATGATGAGCAGGGTAATGGCCATGGTCAATCCTCCTTTGATTCGTCCTGGGTAAAGGGCTCGGTGGAGTCCTTCTTGAAAAACACGGTCAGCGTGCGGAAGATCAGCCGCACGTCGGTCCAGAGCGAGAACCGCTCGATGTACATGAGGTCGAGCATCAGCTTGTCCTCGGGACTGGTATTGTACCGGCCCTCGATCTGCGCATAGCCGGTCAGGCCCGCCTTCATCTTTTCGCGGTAGACGAAGGTGGGCAGGGCGGTCTTGTAGCGCTCCACGTTGCTGAGCATCTCCGGGCGCGGGCCCACGAGGGTCATGTCGCCGATGAGGATGTTCCAGAACTGGGGCAGTTCGTCGAGGCGCAGGCGCCGCAGCACCCGGCCCAGGCGTGTCACACGCCGGTCGCCCGCGCGGACGGAGTGCTCCGCCGAGCCCTTGCGCATGGTGCGGAACTTGCGGATCACGAAGCGGTGGCCGCCGAGGGTCACGCGCTCCTGGCGGAAGAGGACCGGCCGCCCGTCCGTAAGCAGGATCGCGAGGGCGATCAGGCCCATCAACGGGGAGAGCAGGATGAGCACCAGGGCGCTGATCGAGATGTCCATCAGCCGCTTCACGATCCGCTGGCCGAGGGTCATCTTGTGGTAGTCCATCTCGAGGAAGGGCGCGTCGTCCACGATCAGCGGCTGGGCCGCGGAGAGCATGATGTCCTGCAGGTCGGCCTTGCACACGACGTCGCGGCGCAGGTCGTAGCAGATCCGGTAGAGGGTCAGCCGGGCCTCGTCGGGCACGCCCGCGATGAAGACGACCTCGGCCTGCTCGATGCGGGCGGGGAGGTCCGGGTCGGTCCACAGGGCCACGTCGCGCACATGCCACTGCAGGCGGTAGCGGCCGATCTTTTCGCTGAGGCTGGCCTCGTCCGCGGGGTCGCTGAGGATCAGCAGGCAGGCCCGCGGCAGGTGCAGGCGGAAGTACAGGAAGTTGCCGAAGCGCACCATCCCGTAGATGAACACGGCCTGCAGCACGACGCAGAGCAGCAGCAGCGGAAAGTCCGGCCCGAAGAAGACCAGGCGGTCGTTGCGGTTCGGGTTCACGTTCATGATCTGCAGCTGGAGGTAGGTCACCAGGCAGGTGAACAGGCTCCCGAGGGCCATCGAGGAGGTGATGGGCCGGCTCTTCTTGCGCCCCACGTCATAGCCGCCGTAGATGTGCAGCATGGCGATGCAGGCCGCCAGCCAGGTCAGCAGGGTCGTGGCGAGGGTGCGGCTCGGGCGGCGGAGCGCCTCGTTGTGGACGCTCATCAGCGCGAAAAAGATCAGGCTGAGCCCGAGATAGGTCAGCAGCCGCAGCATGCTGACCAGGATTTCGGAGCGGTGACGCCGCAGACTTGCGCGCGCCTTTCCCATGCCTTTGCCCGCCTCCCTTCCGCCGGTCCGATGTATGATACCACGGCGCCGGGCCCGCGTCAACGAGGCCCGGGGCGCCTCACCAGGGCGCGGCGGCGGAGCGGATGCCCTCGCAGCCCCAGGTCAGGACGGTCTTGTAGCCGAGGCGGGCGTACCAGGGCGCCACGCCGGTATAGTGGATCCAGCTCAGGTCATAACCCTCGTCGCGCAGCATCCGCGTGGCCAGCTGGATCATGCGCAGGCCGATACCCCTGCGGCGGAAGGCGGGCAGGGTGCCGACGCAGCCGGGGCCCGCGATGCGCATCTCCCCGTGCTCGCCGAAGTCCTCCAGCATGCAGAAGCTGGCCAGCTGATCGCCGGAGAAGCCGCAGAGCACGCGGGCCTCGCCGGTGAAGAGCTCCGGCCAGTGCTCGTCCACCTGGCGGACATAGCCGCGCAGGGTCTCCAGGTCGCCCTTCCACAGGCCGAAGTGCGTGTCGGCCGGGACCGGGATCGAGACGTCCAGCTCGCTGAAGCTCGGCAGGGAGAGCGCCATCTCGGAGAGCTCGTATTCCTTCGGGATCGCGCGGATGTTGGGCCTTGCGAAGAAGTTGGGGTGCATCTCATCGAACAGAATCTGCCACTCGTGTGTCACGGATAAAGCCTCCTGTCAGTTTTTCGGGATGTAGACGGACGCGCTGGCGCCCAGGGGCAGGCCGGTCTCCTCGAGGGAGAGGCGGACCGTATAGTAAGCGGCGTTTTGGCGGGTGACGCCGAGACCGCCGATCTCGGTGACCGTTGCGTGCAGCACGGTGTCCGGGTCCATGTCGAGCACCACGGGGCAGATGTCGCCCACATGGATGCGCGGCAGGTCCGTCTCGTCCACCTCGGCGGTGATCTCCAGGCGGTCGGTGTGCCAGATGCGGGCGAGGAGCGCGCCCTTCCAGACCTGCTGTCCGGGCTGGACGCCGACGAGGGCGATGACGCCGTCCGCGCCGGCGGAGATCTCCGGGACGGCTCCGGGGTCTGCGTCGGTCCCGAGGACCGTGGCCAGGGGCTGCCCGGCGGTCACCGCATCGCCCTCGGAGACGAGAACGGCGCCGATGCGCCCGGCCGCGGCGACGCTCACCGGATCGCGGCGGGCGACGCTGCCCACGCCGCACTTCGCGGTGTAGCCGTCGTCCAGGTAAAGGTTCAGCGTCTCCTTCAGGTCAAAGCTGCCGGTCAGGATCTCCGCCGCGAAGACGTCGCCGCTGACCGTGAAGATGCGGGCCGTGCCCTCCGGGCGTCCGGTGCGGTCGGAGCGGAAGAAGACCGTCATGCCCGGGACGAGGTCCCGGTTCCTGCCCGCGGCGCCCGCCGTGGTCGCACGGATCAGATAGGGATTCACGGGGGAGAGGGCGAGGATGCCGCCGTAGCGCGCGCAGACGGCCGCCGCGTCATCGCCGGCCCGGGCGAAGAGAGCGCTCACGGTGCCGTCCTCCGGGGCGCGGAGGGTGACGGTCCGCATGCGGAAGAGCACGTTGCCGCTCCGCACGGTGTCCCCGGCCTGCGCGTCGAAGGGGAGAAGGGTGCCGCTGTACTGGGCGGTCAGGTCGGTCCACGCCGCCGCGGTCACGACGCCGCAGGACACGGTGCAGCCGCTCAGATCCTCGGCGGCGCCGCCTGCGCACAGGACCAGCAGCGCCAGCGCGAGACAGGCGGACAGAAAACGCTTGGTCATCGGATCGCTCTCCTTTCAGACAGCAGGGGTCATTCCACGCTCTTGAGGGCCTCGACCATGTCGATCCGGCGCACCTTGCGGGTCAGCAGACCCTCGATGCACCAGGTGAAGGCGTAGGTGGCGAGGCTGGACAGCAGCACGGTCGGCAGGCCGACGTGGGCCTCGAAGACCATGGCCTCGAACTCGCAGGCCTTGAGGATGACGCTCACCAGGCCGATGCCCGGCGCGATGCCGAGGGCAACGCCGAGGACGGCGGTGAGGGCGTTCTCGCGCAGCATCAGGCGGCGAATCTCCCGCTGATGATAGCCCAGCACCTTGAGCGTGGCATACTCCCGCGTGCGCTCGGTGAAGTTCAGCAGGCCCATGTTGTAGCAGATGATGAAGGCCAGGCCGAGGGCGACGGCACTGAGGATCGAGAAGGCGGCCCTCGCCGAGTCCATGAAGCGCAGGGTTTTCCGGTACTGCTCGGCCGGGCGGTGGACGGCGGACACGCGGTCGAGGTCGTCGATCTGCCGCTGCCCGCGCTCCGTGGCCCCGCGGATCAGCAGGGCCGAGACCGTGAAGGGCCCCTTGCGCAGGCGCTCCCAGGCGGGGCGGCTCAGAAAGGCGGACTGGCCGATGTTCGTGTCGGCGATCGCGGCGACGGTCATCTTGATGCCCTTGCGCTCACCGGTCAGCCAGACCTCGGCGGTGTCGCCGACGCGCAGGCCCATCACGGCGGCGAGCTTCCGCGTGACGGTCAGCCCCTCCTCCGGCAGCTTCATCTCCGTCTGGTCCGGGCCGAGGCGGAGGAGGACGGTATCGGGCGGGAGGACCGTCAGCGGGGCGGTGCGGGTCTTCCCCTCCGTGCGGAGGCTGACGCTCATCTCCATCACGGCGTCGAGGCGCTCGCAGTCGATGCGGCTGCGGTAGCTCTCAAGCGTGCCGGACGAGCCGGGCTCGAGGTCCACCCGCTGATCGTAGGCGAGGGTGCCTTCGAAGTAGTCCCCGATGAAGGCCGGGATCGACTCCTGCAGGCCGAAGGAGCAGATGATCAGCATGTTGCAGAAGAGCATGCCCACCAGGGACATGAAGGTCCGCCCCTTGTTGCGGAAGATGTTGCGCACGACCATCTTGGTGTTGAAGGAGAAGCGCTTCCAGAGGGCGGGGATCCGCTCGAGCAGGATGCGAGCCCCGGCCGCCGGGGGCCTGGGGCGGAGCAGCTCCGCCGCGGTTTCCCGCGCCGCGCGCTTTTCGTGGCGCAGGCAGATCAGCACGGCCGCGGCGACCTCGGCGGCCGCCATGGCCCATGCGATCGGGGAGATCGGCGCGTGCAGGACAGACGGCACCCGCAGGTTGACCGCGACCATCGCAAAGAGGACGGGCACGAGGGTCACCTGGGCCAGGAGAAGGCCGCTCAGGGAGCCGATCAGGGAGGGCCAGAGGGCGTAGGCCAGGTAGTGGCGGCGGATCGCACGGTCGTCATAGCCGAGGGCCCGGAGCGTGCCCATCTCGATCCGCTGCGTGTCCATCATGCGCGACAGGGTCGTGACCACCACCAGCGCCGCCACGAAGTAGGCCAGCACCGGGAAGAGATAGCTCATGTTCCGGAACAGGCGCACATAGTTGCGGGCCTGGACCGTGGAGGCGTGGGTCTCCTGCGAGAGGACCATGGCCTCGGGCACGGCAGCGCCGAGATCGCGCTCCAGCCGGGCCGGGTCGGCGTCCGGGTCGGCGCGGATCAGCAGATCGTTGACGGGCACCCCGCGCAGGGCCTGCGCGGAGATCAGCACATAGCCGAAGACCGCCGGGTCGGGGGCGCCGTCCCTGCTCGTGATCAGGTACTCGGGGGAGAGCACGGTCCCGCGCACGGTGAAGGTGAACCGCTGCCCGAGCAGGGTGAGGGTCAGGCCGTCGCCGGGGGAGAGGTGCTGGGCGGCCGCGAACTGCTCTTCCACCAGACAGCCCCGGGTGTCGCCGGGGGAGAGGCTTTCGCCCGCGCACACGAGCGGGACGTTCAGGGTCATCTCCCCGTCGTATGCGTGGACGGCGGCGGTCACCTTGCCGTCCAGGTCGGGGCACTCGGCCTCGAGGGTGATCCGCCGCTGCACTTCCCGGACACCCGGCACTGCGCCGACGCGGTAGAGATCCTCGCGCGTAAACCCGGCGCCGCGCACCCAGAAGTCGCAGAGCCTGCCGTCCCGGATCCAGGTCTCGATGGTCCGCTCGTCGGTGCGCCAGTTGGCGTCGAGCCCCGCGAAGACCCAGGTCCCGAGGAAGCACAGGAGCATCAGGGCGAGGAACTGCATCAGGTTCTGCCGCATGTCCCGCCGCAGTTTGCGCCGCAGGGCGCTTCCGCGCTTCACCATTCGATCTCCTCCACGCGCAGGGGGTGTTTGTTCAGCTTCACCTTTTCCACCGCGCCGGAGCGCAGGCGGATCACCCGCGCGGCGAGCTTCGCGATGGAGGCGTTGTGCGTGATGATCACCACCGTGGCGCCGAAATCGCGGGACAGGCGGGTGAGGAGGGACAGCACCTGCGCGCCCGTGGCGGAGTCGAGGGCACCGGTCGGCTCGTCGCACAGGAGCAGGGCGGGGTTCTTGCACAGGGCGCGGGCGATGGAGACCCGCTGCTGCTCGCCGCCGGAGAGCTGGGCGGGGAAGTTGTTCATCCGGCTGCCCAGTCCCACCTGCTCAAGGACCTCGCGCGGGTCGAGGGCGTTCTGACAGACCTGGCGCGCCAGCTCGACGTTTTCCAGGGCCGTCAGGTTGGGCATCAGGTTGTAGAACTGGAACACGAAGCCGACGTCCAGCCGGCGGTAGTCGGTCAGCCGGCGCGCATCCATCCCGGTGATCTCGCGGTCCCCGACGCGGATCACGCCGGAGGTCGCCCTGTCCATGCCGCCAAGGAGGTTCAGCACGGTGGTCTTTCCGGCGCCGGAAGGGCCGAGCACCACGCACAGCTCCCCCTTTTCGATCCCGAAGGTGACGTGGTCCGCCGCGTGCACCACGCCGTCCCCGGCGGGATAATCCTTGCAGACGCCGACAAACTCAATGTAGCTCATGGGCCGATCCTTCCGCGCTCCGTTCCGGTAAAAGCCGACACGGGCATTATACGCTATTTTAAAGGAAATGAAAAGACCGCGGAAAAAGAAAACGGCGGGCGGCGGCCTCCGCGCGCGCCCGCCCCGGAATACGGCGAAAGAACAGCGCCGCACGCGTCAAACGCGAATTTCCCCTTGCCATCGGCGTGCAATCCGGGTATACTGACCTTATGAGCACACAGTCATCCGCCGGGATCCACAACGACGAAAAAGGAGTTATCGCCATGCAAGCAAACGAAGGACAGAAGAAGGCTTCGCTGTTCCGCGAGAAAAGCCTGGAGGCCATGGATTCGCCGGAGTCGCTGAACGACTATCTGCGGGTGACGTCCCCGCGCGTCTGGCTCGTGCTGGCCGCCGTGATCGTCCTGCTGGTGGGCGGCATCGTCTGGAGCATCTTCGGGCGCATCGACACCAGGCGCCAGGCGGCGGTGGTCACCCTCAACGGGAAGACGGCCTGCTACGTCCCCATCACCTGGCTCGATGCCTCGAGGATCGGGAACCTGAAGGAGGTCGTCGTCGGCGGCCAGACCTATGCCGTGAAGCCCGCGGAGGACGGCTCGGTCACGGGCGGCGGTCTGTACGAGTTCATCGACGAGAACGACGAGGCGGGGAAAAAGGCCCTCGAGCGGGCGTGCAGGATCAACGGGATCACCGAGCTCGACCTCGTGTGGGTCTATCCGCTGGAGGGAGCGTTCGAGGACGGCGTGAAGTCCGGCACCGTCACGGTCGACTCCCTGAACCCGATCTCCCTCCTGCTGCAGTGAGGAGGTGAGGGCGTGTTCGGCAAAAAGAAAGTGCCCGCACCCGTCACCAAAGGCGTGGTCCGGGTGCCCGTGGTGATGCAGATGGAGATGCTCGAGTGCGGCGCGGCCTCGCTCACCATGATCATGCACTATTACCAGAAATACATCACCCTGGAACAGGCGCGCGTGGACTGCGGCGTGTCGATGGACGGCGCGAGCGCGAAGAACATCCTCGTCGCGGCCCGCAGCTACGGCATGAAGGCGAACGCCTGGCGCGTGGAGCCCGAGGACCTGCTCGAGGAGGGCCCCTTCCCCTGCATCATCCACTGGGGCTTCAACCACTTTGTGGTGCTGTGCGGCTTCAGCGGCAAAAAGGCCGTCCTCAACGATCCCGCCCGCGGCCGCGTGACCGTGGAATGGGAAGAGTTCGACCGCGAGTTCACCGGCGTGTGCATCACCTTTGAGCCCGACGAGGGCTTCGAGCCCGCGGGCAAGCCCCGCTCGATCTTCTCCTACGCCCGCGAGCGCCTGCACGGCACGGGCATGGCGGCCGTGTTCGTGATCCTCACGTCCTCGATCTCCTCCCTGATCGGCATCATCAGCCCGGGCTTCTCGAGGACCTTCCTTGACCGCCTGCTGACGGGGAAGAACCCGGAATGGCTCCCGGCCTTCATGGCCCTCTTCGCGGCGATGGCCGTGATCAGCATCGTCGTGACCTGGATCTCGGCGGTCTATTCCCTGCGCATCCAGGGCAAGATGGCTTCCTACGGCAGCGCCTCCTACCTTTGGAAGGTGCTGAGGCTGCCGATGCAGTTCTTCAGCCAGCGCCTCTCCGCGGACATCGCCGACCGCCAGGCGACCAACTCGGCCATCGCCGGCACGATGATCAAGATCTTCGCGCCTCTGGCCCTGCAGGCCCTGATGATGGTCTTCTACCTCGTCGTGATGATCCGCTACAGCTGGCTCCTCTCCCTGATCGGCGTCGGCGCCATCGCGCTGAACATGATCGTCTCCTCCGTGATCTCGGCCAAGCGCGTCAACATCACCCGCGTGCAGCAGCGCGACGCGGCGAAGCTCTCCTCCGCCACGATGTCGGGCATCACGATGATCGAGACGATCAAGGCTTCCGGCGCGGAGAACGGCTTCTTCGGCCGCTGGGCCGGCTACCAGGCCAGCGTGAACACCCAGTCCGTCTCCTACACGAGGCTCAACCTCTTCCTCGGCTCCCTGCCGGGGCTGATCACGAGCATGGCGAACCTCGCCGTCCTCGGCCTCGGTGTCCTGATGGTGCTCAACCATGAGTTCACCCCCGGCATGGTGATGGCCTTCCAGGGCTTCCTCGGCTCCTTCATGTCCCCGGCCTCCGCCCTGATCTCCGCGGGCCAGTCCCTGCAGGAGATGATCACCCAGATGGAGCGCGTGGATGACGTGATGAGCTACCGCGAGGACGCGGCCTTCGCGCCCCGCGAGAAGACCGGCGAGTATCAGAAGCTCTCCGGCGCGATCGAGCTGAAGAACGTGACCTTCGGCTACTCGCGCCTCGGCAAGCCGCAGATCACGGACTTCTCCATGACCGTGAAGCCCGGCCAGAAGATCGCCTTCGTCGGCCGGACCGGCTGCGGCAAATCCACCCTGGCCAAGCTGATCTCCGGCCTCTACCAGCCCTGGAGCGGGACGGTGACCTTCGACGGCGTGCCGATCAGCGAGATCGACCGCGACGTCTTCACCGGCTCGGTCAGCGTCATCGACCAGGACATCACCCTCTTCGAGGACACGATCTCCGAGAACATCCGCATGTGGGACAGCGCGATCGAGGACTTCGAGGTGACGCTCGCGGCCCGCGACGCCGGCATCTACGACGACATCGTGACCCGCGACGGCGGCTTCGGCCACAAGCTGCTCGACGGCGGCCGCGATCTTTCCGGCGGTCAGCGGCAGCGCATCGAGATCGCCCGCGCCCTGGCCCAGGATCCGACGATCTGCATCATGGACGAGGCGACCTCCGCCCTCGACGCCCAGACCGAGTACGACGTGATCCGCTCCATCAACAACCGCGGCATCACCTGCATCATCATCGCGCACCGCCTTTCCACGATCCGGGACTGCGACGAGATCATCGTCCTGGACAAGGGAAGGATCGTGGAGCGCGGCACCCACGACGAACTGTACGCGCTGGGCGGCATGTATGCCAGCCTGGTCAGCAACGAGTGAGGGAGGTGACGATCTGTGGGCTGGTTCGACGAACAAATCGAATTCCGGAAAAAGCATGAGCGGGAGCTCCTCGGCGACTCCTTTGACAACATCGCCCGCGCCATCACGGGCAGAAAAACCCGCAGCACCCTCCTCGACGGGGCGGACGTCAGCGACGCCGTGTCCGCCCTCCTGCGCTACATGGGCGTGAAGGAGCGGGAGGTCCCGGCCGGCATCAAGGGGCTGGAGGACCGCCTGGACTTCCTCCTCTCCGCCACGGGCATCCTGTACCGCGAGATCCGGCTGACGCGCGGCTGGCACGCCGATGCCATGGGCGCCATGATCACCTCCCTGAAGGAGGAAGGCACCGTGATCGCCGTCCTGCCGTCCAACAACGGCGGCTACGAGTACAGCGATCCCAAGACCGGCAAACGGGTGCGCGTGAACGCCGCGGAGGAGAAGAAGATCAACGACGAGGCCCTGTGCTTCTACCGTCCGCTGCCCGCGCGCACCCTCAAGATCCGCGACCTGCTCCGCTACATGATGAGCTGCCTGACCCGGCGCGACCTGACCAGCTTCGGCCTGGCGGCCCTCGCCATCACCCTGGTCGGCCTTCTGACCCCGAAGCTGGGCCAGATCCTGATGGGCACGGTCATTGAGACGGAGAGCCATCAGCTGCTCTACGCTGTGGTCTCTTTCCTCTTCTTTGCGACGATCGGCACCCTCATCCTTAATATCGTCCGCTCCATGCTCCTCAGCCGCATCCGCGACAAGCTGAACCTCAACGTCAACGCGGCGACGATGATGCGCATCCTGACCCTGCCCGCCTCCTTCTTCAAGGACTATTCCGCGGGCGAGCTGAACCAGTACATGAGCTATATGGAGCAGCTGTGCTCGACGATCGTCGACTCGCTGTTTTCCACGGGCGTTACGGGCGTGTTCTCCCTGGTCTACCTGGCGCAGATCTTCGCCTTCGCCCCGAGCCTGGTCTGGCCGAGCCTGATCGTGACCCTGCTGACCCTCGGCGTGAGTATCCTCTCCGCCCGGGTCCAGATGCGCATCGACGCCGAGAAGATGGTGCTCAGCGCCAAGGAGCGCGGTCTGGTCTTCTCCCTGATCACGGGAATCCAGAAGATCCGCCTCAGCGGCGCGGAGAACCGGGCCTTCGTGAAGTGGACCGGGCTGTACACCCGCAGCGCCGAGATGCTCTACAACCCGCCGGCGGTGATCCGGCTCTCCTCCGTCTTTACCGGGGCCATCACCCTGATCGGCACCGGCATCATGTACTACATAGCGGTGCGCAGCAAGGTCAGCGTGGCGGACTACTATGCCTTCAACTCGGCCTACGGCTACATATCGTCGGCCTTCTCGGCCCTGGCGTCGGTGGCCCTCTCCGCGGCCTCGATCAAGCCGGTCATCGGGATCATCAAGCCTCTCCTCGAGGCCACGCCCGAGGCGGCGGACACCAAGGAGACCGTCTCGAGGCTCTCCGGCGCGATCGAACTGTCCCACGTCACCTTCGGCTACGACCCGGACAGCAAGCCCCTCTTCGAGGATTTCAGCCTCAAGATCCCGGCCCGCCAGTACGTGGCCATCGTCGGCCGGAGCGGCAGCGGCAAATCGACCCTCGTGCGCCTGCTCCTCGGCTTTGAGAAGCCCAGCCGCGGCGTCATCAACTATGACAACAAGGACATGCAGCAGCTGGACCTGCGCTCCCTGCGCCGCCACATTGGCACGGTCATGCAGGACGGCCGCCTGCTCTCGGGCTCGATCTTCGAGAACATTGTCATTTCCGCGCCGACGCTCAAGCAGCAGGACGCGTGGGACGCCGCGGAGATCGCGGGCATCGCCGACGACATCCGCGATATGCCCATGGGCATGAACACGATCCTCCAGGAGGGCGGCGGCACGATCTCCGGCGGACAGCGACAGCGACTGATGATCGCCCGGGCCATCGCGCCCAAACCGAAGATCCTGATCTTCGACGAAGCCACGAGCGCCCTGGACAACATTACGCAGAAGAAGGTTTCCGAGGCGCTGGACGCCATGAAGTGCACCCGCATCGTCATTGCCCACCGCCTGTCCACGATCCGCCGCTGCGACCGCATCCTGGTCATCGACGGCGGAAAGATCGCCGAGGACGGCACCTATGAGCAGCTGATCGAAAAGAACGGGATCTTCGCCGAACTGGTGGCCCGCCAGCGTCTGGACGACGAGAAGGCCTGAACCCGATGCGCCGACTCCCGCATAAACGGCGGGACGGCGCATTTTTATGCGCAAACCAGGTCTTTTCCGCGCCCATTCTTTCTACAAGATAAAAGGGAACGTTTCATGTTCAACGCGGTACAGAATAAGAGCAAATTCGGCATTGCATTCTGTGGAAGAGTATGGTAAGATGATGTGGGTTTTGCCAAACCCGCTGTTTTGCGTCGGCTTATAAGGTGTGCCGGGCAGGCAGAACAACACAGGAAAGACCTTTCCGGCCGGTCTGCCGGCCGACGAGGCGGGGGGTTGAACGTCGGGCATGAAAAAGAACGCTGCCAGGATCGACCTGGTCAAAATGGCCCTGTTTCTGCTGAAGCACTGCTGGCTGTGGATCCTGCTCGCGGCCGTCGGCTTCGGCTTTATGTACTACAGGGCCTCGAAGCAGCCGGACACCTACACGGCGCGCGGCACGCTGATGGTGTCCAACAACAATCCGAACCAGCAGAACTACGGCTACTACAGCATTTCCGATCAGAGCAGCGCCGTCCAACTGATCAGTACCTACAGCGTCCTCCTGCGCAGCGAGCGCGTCATGGACAAGGTGCTGGAGTACCCCGTCGACGTACTCGACGACGAGGGGAATCCCACCGGCGAGACCCAGCTGCTCTCCCAGAAATATCCGGGGCTCACGGCCGGGGCCATCGCGGGTTCCATCTCCATGAGGGCGCAGAATGAGACCTCGGTGGCCGAGGTGCGCTGCACCACCACCGATCCCTACCGCTCCATGGACATCTGCAACGCCGTCATCCAGACAGCGCCCAAGCAGTTGGCGGAAGTCTCCAATGCCGGCAAGGCTGAGATGGTCGACGCCGCGAAGCTGCCCAGATCGCCCAATGCCCGCAATGAGCGCAGCCAAGGCATGACGGGCGCCATCGGCGGGGCCGCGATCGGGGCCGCCCTTCTCGCGCTGATCTTCCTGCTCAATCAGAAGGTCACGGAAGCCAAGGAACTCAGGGAGCAGTACACCATCCCCGTCCTGACCTCCGTCAAGCGCGACAAGAAGGAGAACAAAGACCCGGGCAGCTTCCTGCTCAACAGCAAGAGCCCGATGGATGTGATCGAGAGCTACGCCAAGCTCCGCATGAACCTGATCTACACCCTGGTGGAGAAGCAGAGCCACACCGTGATGGTCACCAGCGCGATCTCCGGCGAAGGCAAGTCCACCATCGCGGCCAACTTGGCGATCTCCTTCGGCATGGCGGGCAAGCGGGTCCTCCTGATCGACGCGGACATGCGGCGCACCTGCCAGCGGGATGTCTTCCACTATGATGCGGACCTCCCGGGCCTTTCCGACACGCTGATCGGGGCATGCAAGTGGCAGAGCGCTGTTCTGCACACCGAGCGCGAGAACCTGGACATCCTCCCGGCTGGCCACCTGCCGCCGAACCCCGCGGAGCTGCTGGAGTCCGCCGCCATGCACGAGCTGATCCGCGAGCTGGAAGCGGCCTATGATCTGGTGCTGCTCGACACCCCGCCGATCAACATCGTCTCCGACCCCCTGGCCCTGTCCCGGGAGACGGCCGGCGCGGTCTTCGTGGTCCGGCAGAACTACTCCGACCACCGGGAGATCCGCAAGGCCCTGCGCAGCGCGGAGATGACCGGCATGGAACTGCTGGGCTTCGTCTTCTACGGCGAACACCTCAAGACCGGCACCTACTACAGCTACCGGCATTATAAAGGATACTATTATCACCATCGCTATGACACCCGGGATCAGACACAGAACAGACTGGATCTCAACACCACAACGACGAGGGAGGAACAAGCACATGAACAAGCGCAGTATGACGAAGCTGCTCCTGCTGCTCCTGCTGACGACGGCCATCGCCGTCACCGGCGCAGCGACAGCGGATCAGACGCTGACACAGCCTGCCCTGACGGAGACTGACTGCGTCTGGGACGAGGTCGGCAACCTGATCAGCGAGACGGCGCATACCCTGGACGGGGAGCCCGCGCTGAACGGCCGCGGCTATTACCGGGCGGAGTATACCTGGGACGAGCACAGCAACCTGCTGACCGAGGCCTTCTTCGGCCTGGGCGGCGAGCCTGTGACCGCCGACGCGGGCTACGCGCGGGCGGAGTATGAGTATTTCCAGGATTCCGCCGGCGCGAGCCATCTGACCGCCGAGCGGCGCTTTGCCCCCGACGGCAGCGCGGCTGTGATCCCGGGCGGCTATTCCTCCCATATCGAGATCTGGGAAGATGACCAGATCCTGTCGAGCGAGTACTTTGACGAGAACGGGGACCTGACCCGTCCCGTCGGCGGCTACGCGCAGATCCTGTATAACATCGCGTACGAGGACGGCCTGACGGTGGTCGACACCCGCTACTACGACGCAGAAGGCAACCTGCTCCGCGGCCCCGAGGGCGGCGCGCATGTCGTCTCCGTGTACGTGGATGACGTGACCGTTCCGGTGGAGAGTGGACGACTGAAGCGGATGCTGCTCGGTCTGGAGAAGGGCAGCGGTGCCCGCGAGGCGGGCGTGAAGCGCACGCTTCTGGCTCAGGAGATCTACGACGCCGACGGCTCCAACGTTCTCGGCTCCAGGCACTGGCACCGCCTCGTGAACACCTATGACGAGCGCGGCAACCTGGTCCGCGTGGACTATTTCGGCAACGACGGGGAGCCGATCATGGCCGCCGGCGGCTATGCTTCCGTCGAGAATACCTACGACGACCTGAACCGCCTTGTGCAGATCGACTATCTGGGCAGGGAAGGCCAGCTCATCAAGATGCTCAACGGCTACGCCCGCGTGACCTACGAGTACTACGGGAGCGGCACGCAGCTGCATTACGAGCGCTATTTCGGCGCCGACGGCGAGCGCACCATGCTGACCAGCGGCTACTCCATGGTCGAGCATGAGTACGACGGCGAGGATTTCGACTATCGCATAACCTATTATGATATTCTTGATCGGTATACCCAGTCGATGAATGGCTATGCCCGTAAGGATTGCCTTTATCATCGCATGAGGACTATCAATGACGGCAATGAGTTGTGGGTTCTGATACCTGAAGATGTCGCCCGCGAGCGTTACTTCGGCGTGGACATGCAGCTGATCGAGCTGAAGGCGGGCCATGCTGGCCTGACCAACGACTACAACGAGTTCGGTCAGGTCACCCGCACGACCTACTACGATGACACCTGGAAGCCGACCCGCCACGGCGAGCGCCAGCTGGCCTGGATCGACTATCAGTATGAGGGCGAGGATCCCGACGAGCCCGCCGTCTATGAGTCGTACTTCGACGAGAACGGCGATCCCTGCGAGACCGTCACCGGCGCGTATGCCCGCTCCATGACCTACGGCGGCCCGCACAAAAACCTCCTCCTGTCCGAGTCCTTCTTTACCGCGGACGGGAAGGCGGACACCTCCGTCAGCCACAACGCGCACCGCGTCGACTACGGCTACGACGCCAAAGGCATGCAGACTGCCGCGCGCTACTTTGACCAGAACGGCAGCCTGATGCTCTCCCGCGGTGGATACGCCGTGCTGCTGCGCGAGTACAACGGCATGGGCAACCTCCTGTGGGAGGCGACCCTGGACGCCGCGGGCAATCCCGTGGTCGCCGGCGGCCAGTACGCCAGCCGCGTGCAGACGTACGACTATGCCGGTCACCTGACCGCCGAGAAGGCCTTCGGTACCGACGGCACGCCGATCACCCACGCGGCCGGCTACGCCTCCGTCGCCTACACCTATGACGATGAGGGCAACATTGCGTCCATCAGCTATTTCAACCCCGATGACGTGCCCGTGATCGTGGCCGGCAGCGCGAAGATCGAGCGCGAGTACGACGGCGATCACCGCATGACCTATGAGGCCCACTACGGTGCCGACCTCAACCCCGTGCTCGTGGGCAACGGGTACGCGGCGCGCCGCATCGCCTACGACGGCGAGACCGGTCAGGTGAGCCGTATCGACTACCTGGGCGTTCAGGGTGAACCCGTACTGCTTCCCGCGGGCTATGCCTCCTATGAGCAGAAGTACGACGTCAACGGCAGCCTGACCCGCCGCGCTTACTTTGATGAGACCGGCGCGCCCGTGGCGCCCGCCTCCTTGGGCTATGCCTGGTTCGAGCGCACCTGTGACGAGCAGGGCCGTGTCCTTACGGAATCCACCTACAATGCCGACGGCAGCCTCTATGTCAACCGCGACGGCTATGCCACCGTGAACACCGTTTATAAGAAGAACGGTGAGGATGTCATCGTCACCTATCTGGGCGCTGACCGCCTGCCGGTCACCACGGTCATGGGCTATGCGCGTCAGGAGCGCACCTACGATTACGCGGGCCGCATGACTTCCGTGCAGTACTTCGATGCCTTCCTGAAGCCCGCGGCCATCGCGGACGGCTACCAGAAGGCTGTCTACGAGTGGGACGGCGACGGCCATCAGCTGAGCGAGAAGTATTTCGACGCCGACGGCCGGCCCGCCGAATGCCCCAAGGGCTACGCGTCCTTCATCTGCGAGTATGACCACCAGGGCAACCTTGTCCGCGAGGTCTACTACGGCGCCGACGGCAACGTCACCAATGTCAAGGCGGGCGCCGCCGAGATCCTCCGCACCTTCGACGCCGACAGCAACCTCCTCACCGAGGATTACTTTGACGAGAGCGGCAAGCCCCTCATGCTCCGCGGCGATTACGCGTCCGTGAAGTATACCTACGATCACCTGGGCAATGTCCTGACCGAAGCCTACTTCGGCGTGGACGGCGAGCCCGTCGTCTCCTCCAAGGGCTACGCTCTGCGCGCTTGCACCTACGACGCCGCCGGCCGCCTCCTCACCGAGGACTTCTCCGACGGCCTCGGCACGCTGATCGTGCAGTCCTCCGGCTATGCCAGCCGCGTCCAGACCTGGAGCGACAAGGGCAATCTGACCGGGATCTCCTATGCCGGCGAGGACGGCGAGCCGATCCTGCTGGACAACAAGTATGCCTCCGTCACCTACGCGCAGGACGCCAACGGCAACTGCGCCGAGGAAGCCTGGTTCGACGCCGAGGGCAAGCCCGCGGTGATGGCTGGCGGCTACACCCGCGTGACCCATGAGTACAACGACGCGCATCAGGTCACCCTCGACGTCTACTACGCCGGCGACGACGTGGTGATGATCGACGAGGGCTATGCGGCCATCGGATACACCTACGACCTCCGCGGCCGTCTGACCCAGCAGAGCTACTTCGACCGCGGCATGAACCGCGTGATGATCCGCCACGGGTATTCCGCCATCGGCTATGTCTATGACAATGCCGGCAACACCCTGCTGGTCCGCTACCTGGACGAGAAGGACGAGCTCACCCGCCTGCCCGAGGGCTTCAGCGTGTGGAAGCGCGAGTACGACAGGTTCGGCCATGTCATCCTGGAGCAGTACCTGGACGAGTTCGAGCGCATCGCCTCTCTGACAAATCGTTCCACGGTTACCGGCCGCACCTATGACGCACGCGGCAATCTGGTTCGGATCGATCATCTGAGTGCGGCGCTGCAGCCTGTGGAGACCCAGCGCGGCTACGCGTCCGTCGTCTACGCCTATGACAATCAGGACCGCCGCATCAGCGAGAGCTATCTGAACACGAGCGGCCTGAGCGTCATGATCTCCGCCGGCTATGCGGGCATCCGCTACGAGTACAGCGATCAGGGCAAGGTCTGGCGCACCGTCTATCTGGACACCACCGGCCAACCGACCGTCTTCAAGGACGGCTATGCCGCGGCCCAGAACTCCTACGACGAGAACCTCTACCTGACCCGGATCGAGTATCTGGACGACAACTTCAACCGCACCTACATCAGCGCCGGATATTCCGCCGTTGCCCGCACCGTGGACGGGAACGGCGACGTCCTGACCGAGACCTATCTGGACAACGCCGACATGCCCGTGCCCGGCGCCGGCGGCTACGCCACCATTCGCAACACCTGGGACGACCGCCAGCGTCTCGTCAAGCGCGAGTTCCTCGACACCGAGGGCCAGCCCAAACAGATCAACGGCGGCTACACGCAGGTCCGCTACATCTATGACAACAGCGACAACGTGATCCGTCAGTCCTATTACGGCAAGGACGACACGCTGACCTGGTGCCAGTACGGCTACTCCGAGATCCTCTATACATACAACGACCGCCACCACTGCGTCGAGGAGCGCCTGCTCACCGCGCAGGGCCGTCCCGCCATCCACAGCGGCGGCCGGTACTCCTCCCTCCGGCGTGAGGTGGATCCTGACGGCAGGGTCCTCTCCGTGAAGTATTTCGACATCTCGGGCAACCCCACGACCTACAACAACGACTACTCGGAGGTCCGCTACACCTACGACCTGGCAGGCCGCGAGACTTCGGTCAGCTACTTCGACCGCGCCGGACGTGCGACCGCCAGCTTCCGCGGCTATGCGAAGAAGGCCAGCAAGTACGACACCCTCGGCAATGTGATCGAGGAGACGTACTATGACACCGAGGACAACCTGACCAATACCACCATGGGCTTCGCCGTGGCACTGTACACCTACGACGAACTCGGCAATCTGACCAACGAGCGCTACCTGGACGCCAAGTCCGTGCCCGTGAAGCCCGGCGGCGTGCAGTACGCGTACATCAACACCGTCTATGACGACGACAACCGTCTGGTCAGCGAAGAGTACTTCGACGAGAACGATCAGTACGCGGCGAACAAGGCCGGCTACGCGGCCCACTTCATCTCCTACAACGAGACCGGACGCATCGCCGAGGAGTACTTCCTTGACAAGGCGGGCCAGCCTGTCGCCATCGAAGGCGTCAGCCGCAGGACACTGGTCTCCGCGGATGAGGAGAAACGCATCTACGTGATGCGCGAGGTGGACGAATCGGCCGAACCCGACGCCTGCTCCGTCAAGCTGCAGACCTACGACCACTACGACCGCGTGATCGAGAGCAGATACTTCGACGCTCAGGATCAGCCCGCGATCGGTGCGGAGGGCGCCTATATGGTCCGCCGCCAGTTCAACAGCCGCGGCAGTGTCTCCCTGGAGACCTACTTCGACGCGAACGGCGACCCGATGGCCGTGAAGGGCATCTTCGGTATCCGCCGCCGCTACAACGCCTACAACAACCTCGAACTCCAGTCCTTCCTCGATGCCGAGGGCAATGTCATGGCCGGACCCGAGGGCTACGCGTCCATCCTGTACGACTATGACCTGAGCAATTCCGACCGTCTGCAGAAGTACTTCCAGTACTACCTGGATGCCACCGAAAACCGCTGCGCCGCCGCCAACGGAGCATGGGGCATGAGCACCCTGTACTACCCCGTGACCCGCATTCGCGAGGTGACCTTCATCGGTCAGAACGGCAGCCCGATGACGACGACCGACGGCTACGCCATCCTGGAATACGAACTGGATGAGTTCGAGAACCGCGTCTGGGAAGCCTACTACGATCACAACCATGTGCAGATCAACTGCGCGGCCGGCTACTCCAGCGTGGAGCGCACCTATGACGGCGAGGGCCGCCTGATCGGCGAGCGCTATCTGGATCGCTACAACAAGCTGACCGAGAACGCCGATGGCGTCGCGGGCTGGACCGGCTACTACAATGCTGACGGCGAACTGGTCATCACCAGCCGCTACGACAAGGACCGCAAGGCCTTGCCGCTGGACTGAGCATCGCGGGAAAGGAGAATCGCAACAATGAAGACGAAGTATCTGATCCCCAGACTGGCGGCTCTGCTGCTGGCTCTCTGCCTTCTGCCGGTGCTCGCGCCGGCGGAAGAGCCTGACCAGACCGAACAGAGCGACTGGGAGAATTTCCTGCTTGTCTGCAACGAGGGCATGAACAACGACAAGGGCAACGCCGGCAACACCCTGATGGTGTGCGCCATGAACACCAAAACGGGCCGGATCCGCCTGGTATCCTTCACCTGGGACACATTCATCGACTATGAGGGCTACGACATCCCCCAGAGGCTCGACATGCCTTACCGCAACAACGGCCCCGAGGAAGCCATGAAGGTTTTCAATGAAAACTTCGGCCTCGGTCTCACCCGTTATCTCTCTCTGAACTACCTGAACCTGGCCTCGCTGATCGATGACTACAGCGGTGTCACCGTGGACATCACCCGCGCGGAGCGCAACGCCCTCAACGGCATGGTGGCTTCCAAGAAGAACCAGCTCCAGAACATGGTGGCCACCGGCACCCTGACCCAGGCCGCGCTCGATTCCCTGGCCACCGACTACATCCTCGAGGACTTCGGCCCCGACACCCATCTGAACGGTCTGCAGGCCGTGGGCTTCGGCTGGCTGCAGTATGACAGCGTGTACAACTGCTGCGGACGTGAGCTTCAGGTCATCGCAAACCTCTTTGAGAGCGTCGGCAACCTGGCCAATGAGCGCGCGGTCTTCTACACCGACGAGACCGAGAACCCCGGTGAGGCAGACGGCCGCCGCGCCATCAACCTCGACCATGTGACCGATGAGGACCGCGAATTCATCCGCGCGCTCCTCGCACCCATCTTCGAGAAGTCCGCACACAACCTGTCCGAGGAGGACATCGAGTCCATCTCCATGGCGCTCATCCGCGCGACCTTCCAGGCCTTCCGCCAGGGTGTGAACGTGCTCCACGATCTGGACACCGCGATCCTGCCCCTGGAAGCCCAGGATCCCTACGAATACGTGGGCGGCACCGCGGGCCATGTGGTGGACAAGGAAGCCAACAAGGCCGCGATCCGCGAGTTCCTGTACGGCGACTGATCCGTACGGACGGGAATCTCATCAGGACGGGACCGGCACGGCACTGACCGGATTGGCAGGCCGCGGCAGTCCCCGAACACATCCTTCACCCGCCGGCAGTCAGGCATTTCCGGGTGAGTCTGTCCCGGCCCGTGCATTCCACAGCGGAGTGCGCGGGCCGGGATGGCGGAGCACGCCCTGACGGCGGCAGAACGGAGCGAAAGAGGCGAGATCATGCATGCGTACTGCCTGTTTTGCGAGACGCAGAAATGCGCTGTCATCGCACTGCAGATCCGCCAGAGATACGGCGTCCGCTGTATTTCGCCCCGGATCATCCAGCGCAAATGGGTGAAGGGTGTTTGCACCGAGGAGCGACACGACTGGCTCCCCGGGTACATCTTCCTCTATTCCGACGAGCCGCTGACGCCGTTCTACGGTATCTCCGGCGTGATCCGCTGGCTGGGCGGCGGCGAGCTCGCCAACGAAGACTTGGCTTATGCCGAGATGATCCTCCGCAGCGATGGTATCCTCGGCACGGTACATCTGGCGGAGGTCGGCGACCGCTGCGTCATCGACGATCCCAGGTGGGCCGGCATGAACGGCACCGTGACAAAGATCGACCGCGGCCGCAAACGCTGCTGCGTCGAGTTTCTCTTCGACCGCGTCCGCCGCTCGGTGTGGGTAGGGTACGACCTGGTGAGCAAGGCCAAGGACGAGGAGAGCGGGAAGACGGATTGAGCTGAGCGGGCGGTTTTGCTTGTGACCACAGAACTTCTGTGGTTTTTGATTTGAAGCGGAAGTTTGACGTAGTTGACTCTGTTCTCTGCTGCTACTCAAAACAGCATCAGAGAACAAAGCCAAACAGTTCATTGTCATGTCTCGAAGAGATAGTATTTGCTTCTTACAACTTGGCATAAATGGCCAATATGCTGCCCGGAAGCGTCGAATTAACGGGGCAGATTGTTGCCAGCAGGCCGCGTAAGTAACTTCAGACAGACTTTTCGAGTATCTGAATCTAGTACAATATTATAGCCGGTCAGGAATACGTAACGAATATGGCAATTACAAAAATGATTCAGACGCAGATATGAAAAGAACAGGCAAAACAATGCTAATATTCAGTCAGGAATATGGAACAGACAGGTAAACGAGTAAATTTGACTCTGTTCTCTACTGTTCGGATCGAAGGACAGTAGAGAACAGCGCCAAATAGGGCTGTTTGCCAAGGAAGAAAGGCAAGAAAAGAGCCGCCCAAGGCGGCTGAGAAAGGAGCTTACTTTAGACAGCAACATATGGAACTGCAGTAAAGATGGCTTTCTTAGGGCGCTTTTCAAGGAAGTCGATTTTCGTAATCACATATTGCTGTTGAGTATCTGCTGGTATCAGCAAGTAGCCAACCCGTGGCAGAAAACTATCTTGTGAAAACCATCGTCTAGTCTGTTCCATTTCAAAGATGAAATGATCACCTTCTGGATGGTAAGAACCCTGACAATGACGATCCTTACTCCAAGTTGCGATATTCATGGCTCGGACGACAATTTCCTGGATTCTGTACTTAGGTCTTTGTGCACGAAGAGCGGCATCCCTGGCTTCGTTCCTGATGCGTTGTTCCTCAGCATCGATCGCGATGTTGATTAGGGGAATCAAAGGCTGTGCTACTTTCTGTTTTTTGGCAGAGTCAAGCATCTTGTGTAACTCGTCTAGTGTGTACATACCGGTTTTCATACGCATATCCTCCCTGACAGTCTTCTGAAATCACCTATGGTGGTGCAAAAGGTATCACCCAGTATGTGATGTCTTCGCATATAGTGCAGCACCACAAAATAGTATAGTACAGCAACATAATATAATATGACTAGACAATAGTCAACGCATTATTATGAATAAACGGAGAAAAAAGTGAGTACTTCTGAGCGGATAAAAGAACTGAGGATGAAAACAGGGATATCTCAGTCTATACTAGCCGAAAGAGTCGGTGTCACAACTCAGACTGTGTCCTTATGGGAGCGAGGTCTAAGGTATCCAAATGACACAGCTCTTTCGAAGCTTTCTGATTGCTTTAATGTTCATGTCGAGTACTTAACTTGCAAATCGGATGATGATTCGCCAAGACATGATGTCAATGACGCTGCAAGAATACTCGAGATTGAAGCAGATCTCGAGGAACTTGCAATGATCATGACTCGACTGAGTAAGTTGAGCCCAACGATGCGGAGTGTTGTTGCTGCAACAGTAACAGAAGCATATCGACTGGATAAGGCTAATAACAAGCTCAACGCGAATATGGGATCTTACGAGGTTTCGATTCGCTCGACATATGATGTTATGAACGGCAAAGCTCCGCTTGTAAATTACGATTTTCCGAAGAACATGGAACCATAATTTGTTCAACAAACGTCGATTGGAGAAATAACAAGTGATTACCGAGAATAAAAGTAACAAAGTTATTGGATTCGTTAGGAATGATCTTTGGATTGTTATTCTTGATGTTGTTGCGGTTAATGTGGCATATCTGATTGCGCTATTTGCAAGGTTCATCGGATATTCACAACTCGGTGAATTGTTTAATAGTTACCTCAACTCACTCTTTTTGTTCATGCCATTTTATTCAGTTATCTGTATTACAGTTTTTGCATTATTCAAACTGTATAATGGAATGTGGCGCTATGCCGGCATGCGTGACATGAACAGAATCCTGTTCGCTTCCGGGATTACAAGTGTGGCACACATTCTAGGGACATGGATCTTTCTTCAGCGAATGCCGTTGACGTATTATTTCTTAGGAGCGGTTTTCCAGTATTTCTTTATTAGCATTATTCGTCTGGGTAAACGAGTCTATCATATGGAGAAAGCGAAACTGATTCGCTACAGGTCTCCGGCAGAAAATGTAATGATCATAGGGGCTGGCTGGAACGCTAGAAACCTGATGAGTTTCCTGGAAAATGACAGGGAACACAATTTTAGGCCGGTATGTCTCATTGATGATGCAAACCGCGGCATGACAGGAAAGCTGATGAACGGTGTTCCAGTCATTGGCGGTCCAGAAATGGTCGAGAAGGGTATTGAGAAGTTCAAGGTTAGAAATATTTATATTGCCAGCGCCTTTTTGGATAATTCACTTCGCAACAAATTGGAAGAGGTTTGCAAGGAACGTTACCTGAATCTCCGGGACTATGCCGGTTATATTGCATATCTGAATAATGACGTTCAGGCAGACACTGCTGATGCGCTGTTGCGGATTGTGAAGCCGCCGATCAAAAATGAAAAGGGCGACAAACGTGTAATCCCTTTCAGCCCGCCGGACATCAGCGAGAAAGAGATCGGCGAGGTTGTGGAAGCCTTAAGGAGCGGCTGGATCACCACCGGACCCAGAACAAAGCTGCTTGAAAGAAGGCTTGCTGCATTCATTGAAACAGGAAACGCAACCTATAACACAGAGATCGATCCGGCAGTATGGAGCAACAGGGTAGTCTGCTTGAATTCTGCCACAGCAGCAGAAGAACTGAATCTGCGCATTCTGGGAATTCAGCCCGGAGATGAGATCATTGTTCCGGCCTATACATACACTGCCAGCGCGTCTGCTGCCATCCATTGCGGAGCCACGGTAAAGTTTGTTGATATTCAGCAGGGCGGAGACAAGGAAACTCATGCTCCGGAAATGGACTATGAAAAACTGGAAGAAGCTATTACTCCAGCAACAAAAGCTATCATTACGGTTGATCTCGGCGGTATTGTCTGTGACTATGACAGAGTCTTTGACATCGTGGAAAGGAAGAAGAGCCTTTTTACGCCTCTTGAAACTGACGATACTCCATTGGGGAATCTTTCGTCTCGGATTCAGCATACTATAGGGCGCATTGCTGTTGTTGCGGATTGTGCACACAGCCTTGGCGCCAGCAGAGTCGTCGACGGTCAAAGGAAATCCTGCGGCGCGATCGCTGACTTTTCGTCCTTCAGTTTTCATGCTGTCAAGAACTTTACAACCGCTGAAGGCGGCGCGAGTACGTGGAAGCCGTTGGATGGGATTGAGAACAGCGAGATTTATAAGTTTTATCAACTTCTTTCGCTTCATGGGCAAAGCAAAGACGCGCTTGCAAAAACAAAAGTTGGCGCATGGGAATATGATATCGTTGGTCCTTGGTACAAATGCAACATGACAGACATCATGGCGGCGATAGGACTGCGACAGCTTGATCGTTACCCTGATTTGCTGAGCAGAAGAGAAGCCATCATTCGGCAATACGATATGATTTGTAATCAGCTCGGCTTGGATCATTTGGTTCATCACACGGATGGTATGGACAGTTCAAATCATCTGTATCTTGTCCGCGTTCCGGGCATCAGCGTGGAGCAGCGGAATCAGATCATAGAGAAGATGGCCGCGCAGGGTGTCGCGACTAATGTCCACTACAAGCCTTTGCCGATGATGACAGCATACAAAGAACTTGGATGGGATATTGTCGGATTCCCAAATACTTATGCCTATTACGAGAACTTGTTCACGCTCCCTCTCCATACATTGCTTGACGATGAAGATATAAAATATGTGTGTGAAACACTGAAAAAAGTCATTAGTGAGGTATTAGGTACGCATGTACAAAAGGTATGTTAAGAGGATACTTGACCTGATAGCAGGAATCATTGGATTTCCTTTTTTTGTAATAGCGCTTATTGCTGTCGGCCCAATTATCAAGGCCACTGACAAAGGGCCGATTTTCTATATTGCCCACCGGATTGGGAAAGATGGTAAGTTGTTTCGCATGTACAAATTCCGATCCATGCATGTGAATGCTCCAGATATAAGAAATGCAGATGGTTCTACTTACAATGGTATAGATGATCCAAGGGTTACGAAGATTGGAAGATTTATAAGAACTACAAGCATTGACGAGCTGCCTCAGATATTGAATATTTTAAATGGAACAATGAGCCTAATTGGTCCACGCCCCGACCCACCAGATGATATGTGTATTTATACGACGGAGCAAAGAGAAAAGCTCATTGTTAGGCCAGGTATTACTGGTTACAATCAGGCATATTATCGTAACTCGGTAGAGCAGAATGAGAAGTTTGAACATGATTTGTTCTATGCAAGAAATATCTCATTTAGGCTAGATTTAGTCATCTTTTTCAAAACTATTGTTACAGTGATGAAGAGGCAAAGTGTATATAACGAAGTTTCGAATAATCAAGAATCAGAGAAAGAAGTAAGAAGTAAA
This sequence comes from Clostridia bacterium, assembly GCA_017429265.1. Taxonomy (GTDB): domain Bacteria; phylum Bacillota; class Clostridia; order Christensenellales; family Aristaeellaceae; genus RUG11272. The sequence continues at coordinate 87,430 of JAFRPG010000031.1, forward strand.
AGTGTACAAGAAGATAATCAATAAGACGATAATGATCCTTGGCGCAAGCATACTACAGCTTCCTGCGATCGAAATAGCCCGCGATCTTGGCCTAAATGTCGTTGTGCTTGACATGAATCCAAATGCTATCGGTTTTAGTGTCCCAGGAATAAGCAAAGAAATAATCAGCACTATTGATATTCCTGCGGCAGTAGAAGCGGCAAAAAAGCACCACATTGATGGTGTAATGACGCTAGCTACTGATATGCCTATGAGAACAGTCGCTGCGATAGCAAAGACTTGCCAGTTAATCGGTGTATCAGAAGATACAGCAATTAAAACAACCGATAAAAGTGCTATGCGGGAAGCGCTAAAAATGGCTGGCGTTCCAATCCCGAAATACTTTAGAGTGACTGATATTGGCGAACTTAATGCTGCTGTGAATTGTATGGTTGGAAGTTTTATGATTAAGCCTTCTGATAGTTCTGGCAGTAGAGGAATATTGAAAGTTGATGATAGAACAGTAGTCCAAGATGCATATGAATACGCAAGGTCGTATAGCAAAAATGGCATTGTTGTTGTTGAAGAATGCATGATCGGGCCGGAAGTCAGCGTTGAAACAATGGCTTTTGAAGGCAAAGTTCAAGTAATCCAAGTTACTGATAAGACAACCACAGGTGCTCCTCATTTTGTTGAAATGGGACATTCGCAACCATCTAGATTGAAATGTGTTGAGAGTATCAAGGAAGTTGCCATTGCAGCGAACAAAGCGGTTGGAATTGAGAACGGGCCATCCCATACAGAGATTATTGTTACAGAAGAAGGCCCGAAAATAGTTGAACTTGGAGCAAGGCTTGGTGGTGATTGCATAACAACTCACCTTGTACCACTGTCAACCGGAGTCAACATGGTTGAATCTTGCATTAGGATCGCTCTTGGGGAGCAGCCTGATTTATCACCAACTTTACAATGTGGATCTGCTATTCGCTACTTCAAGCAGCATAGAGGCATTGTAAAAAGTATAGATGGAGTAGATGCTGCTTTGCAGCTACAAGGGATCAAGCAGGTAAGCATTGTGCATGGAGTAGGGGAAACAATCACTGAAGTAACAGATAGCAGTTCTCGTATGGGCTTTGTCATTGCGCAAGGAAAAGATGCAAACGAAGCGGTAGAAAGATGCGAATTAGCTCTTGACACTATAAAGGTTGAAATACTATGAAAATAGCCATTGCGACACCAATTCTATTTGATCCTTCTAGTCCTTTCAATCATCTTTTTAAGGACTTAATTGGAGAATTCCTGAAAGCGGGATTTCAGGTCGTCCGATTTGTAGCCACTAGAGACTTGCAAGAAGAAGACTACAAATTCGAATTTGATAGTGTAGAGTATGTGAAATTCATACGGCGCGAAAGCAATCACGGCAATATTATTACTCGTTTTTTCCGTGATTCTGTAACGAATATTCGCGAAGCAAGGGCATTGATACGATCCGACGCAGACATACTGTTTGAGGATATTTCCTATTCTTCATTTTGGCCGGTTAAGGCAGCCAAGAAGAAGGGAATGCGCGTTATTGCGATGTTGCAAGACGTTTGGCCTGATAATGCGGTACAGAGCGGATTAATAAAGAAGAATGGCTTTTTATACAAGTTTTTTGATGTATGGCAGCAATTCGTATATAGAGAATCTGATAGAATAATTTGCATTTCAGACGATATGAAGAGTTATATGGTTAGCAAAGGTATAGATGAAAAGAAAATAGAAGTTATCTACAACTGGGGATACAGTGATGAAACAGTGAATATCTCATGGGATGAGAATGAATTCGTGCGTAAATACAAATTAGTGAAAGATTTCTATGCTGTTTATGCTGGCAACATCGGAAAAATGCAAAATGTTGAACTAATCATACGCGCAGCGAAAAAAATGCCTGATACGAAGTTTTTGATAATAGGCGATGGAGCGAAACGGGAAGAAATTGCGAGAATGGCAGCAGAACTAAATAATGTAACCATGTATCCATTGCAACCGTCAAAACTAGCCGAGCATATATATTCAATGGCAGGGGTAAACATTATTCCTCTTGTTGAGGGTGGCCCTCAAACTGCCATGCCGAGCAAGACAGGCGTAGTACTGTCATGTGGTCAACCGGTAATCTTTTGCTTTGGGGCTGGAACAGAATTTGCAAAGAAGGTTAAGCAGTTTGGCGCGGGAATAAGTGTTAGTGCAACCGATGAAGAAGAGTTGGTGGAAGCGATTAATTGGTTTAGACATCACGAAAAAGCAACGAAGAATTATGAGCTGTTTAAGAGTCAGTTTTTAAGAAGCAAAAACCTCGAAAGGTATTCGTACATAGTACGAGAGAGTCGAAGGACTTGAGGATAGGATAATGACAGGCAAAAAACGGGTACTCTTCTTCGATACAGCAAGAGTGGTAAGCATGATATGGATTGTGTGTATTTGGCATTTAAGCGCGAGTATGAGATCTTTCCCGAATCTAACAAATCCTATATGTTCTAGTATTACCGTTGCAGCATTATCTGTATTTACTTTTATTTCCGCCTTTTTTGTATCTGGAAGAGTTAAAACAAAGAGCGACATTATTCCCTTTTATATAAACCGATTTAGTCGGTTCTTTTTTTTGTATGCGATTTCTTGTGCTTCGATGGTAACTGCACGTTACTTGAGTGGAAGCGAAAGCATGATGACAATTCAACAATTTGTCCTTTCGCTTTTGGGATTGAGTACGCTCATCGGCCCGTCACCAATAACACTATGGTTCTTTTCTATGTTGATTTTATTCTATCTAATTACTCCGTTTATTGATTTAATTCAACACATAGCATGGAAGATAGTATCATTAGTTTTGATTTACTGTATGATTACGGGTTTCATATTATTGTTTGATGGTGATTTGAGAGTTTTGGTATTCTATCCTTCATATTGTGTTGGATTATTGCTAAGCCAGGATACAAAGTCTTCTATTTCATCAGGCAGGATATTTGAAAATAAGCGATTCCCAGTATATGCGTTGATTGATGTTATAGTACTTGTTGTCTCCGTTGCTTTGTATGCAGAGAACTACGACTCAGTATATTGGATGCTATACCGAATCCCGATTTCTTTAGCATCTATAGGGTTTGTTATCATTATTGCAAAAATGATTTCGTTTCGTTGCACACAAAGAGTGATTATGCTTGGTAGTTATATATCAATGTGTGTATATCTATTCCACAGCCAGTTCTTCTGGATAGCTGAACTCATATTCGGAAAAATGACGTATGCGCAAGCATACCTAATTATTCTGCCTTTGTTATTTGTTACGTGTTGGATGATTCAAAGATTGTATGATACGTTTTCTAGATGGCTAAGACTGAGGAGAATGAGAAAAGATGAATCTTCTTTTAGTAGCTGATGGGCATTATTATCGAACTTCAGACGGCACGGTATATGTAGATTCAGTGTATGATTATAATTTTTACAAGCGCTACCTAAATGTATTTGAACATGTATATGCTGCAGTGAGGATAACAGCGATCGATTCAGCACCATCAGGAAAAAAGGTATCAAGTGGAGCAGATATTACCTTTTTGGATTTGCCGCCGTATACTGGACCGTTTCAGTATGCTGAAAAGTATTTTTCAATATTGAAGAGAGTTAAAGAAATCTGCAGGATGGCTGATTGTGCGATTTTCAGGATCCCAGCAGCAACATCAAATCTGTTTTGCAAGCAGTACTTGAAGACAAAAAAACCATTTGCTGTCGAATTAGTTATTGACCCATGGGAGAACTTCGCACCAGGCACAACAAGCAATCCTCTCAGGCCGCTTATTCGCTACAAATGGACCAAGTTGGTAAAAGACATGTGCATGAAGGCAAACGGTGTATCTTATGTGACAGAGCGATACTTGCAAGACAAATATCCATCAAAGAAAAGAATCACAGGGGAGGGATTTGAGGGTAGTTATTCCTCTGTAGAGTTACCCGATACCATGTATAATCAACCCAAAAAGTATACTCCGAAGAAAACTTGGTACATTTCACATACAGCAAATACATTTGCTGATTACGGAAAGGGTCATATACCATTAATCGAGACTGTTCAGAAGGTACGTAATAAGGGATATGATGTACATGTGACCTTTATTGGCGATGGACCCAAAAAGGAGGAATTTGAGAAATATGCAAAGCAGTTACAAATCTCTGAAGCAGTTCATTTTTTGGGTAAACTTCCAAGTAGTGCTGAAGTGAAGGCAGTTTTACGAGAATCCGACTTGTTTGTGTTCCCGACTAGAGCAGAAGGATTACCAAGGGGATTATTGGAAGCAATGTCGGAAGGGCTTCCATGTTTATCTTCGCCAGTTTGCGGAATTCCAGAAGTATTACCAAAGGAATTCTTGTACGAGTATAACGATACAGAAGGTTTTGCACAAGGTATTGTCAGCCTGATAGAGAATCCTGAGTTGATGAGCAAGCTAAGTGAGTACAATCTTGATGTTGCAAAAAAGTATTCTTCAAGTATTCTCACTGCAAAGCGAAATGACTTTTATTCTATGCTAAAGCATGAAACTGAAATGCAGAATTTGTGAGTGATATCGATGAGAAATGCAAAGGTATCAAGAATATTGGTAATTCTACTTATTGCTATATCCACATCGATTTTATATGCTGTTCGACTTTCAAATGCTAACACAACATATGAAGCGGAAGGGACTGTTTTGCTCTGTTGCAATGTTTTCATGTGGGGTTGTTTAGCATTTATTGTATCCGGTTATGATTTCTATGTTTTTGAGCCAATAGTATTCGTTTTTTTTCTATACTATATGATTTTCGTGTTTCAACCAATTAATAATATCGTGATTGATAATGTAACAGAATTTGGAGTAAACACGATGAAGGGATGCATCAAAGCAACATTAATATTTATGGGTAGCTTTGTATGTATGCTGCTTGGGTATTACGGGAAACCGTCTGGCGAAAATGCCATCTCAGGAAAATACATTAGGAAAACAGAGGAACTGAACACTGAAGGTGAAGACGATACATATGACAAGGACTCTCTCTTGATTTATTCTTGGGTTCTTTGGTTTGTGGGAATAGCTGGTTTTTTGATTTATAACATACTGGTAGGTAGAAGCGCTATCTATATGCTAAGTTTCGGACTTCTTGGAAGAGGAAACTTAGGATCTCGAGGATATGATGTTTTAATACTAAGCATGATAGTTTATCTTTCTTTTTATCCATTGATGAACATAATCACATATGGACGTAACAATATTCTGAAAGTGCTTGCTTTGGCGATTACATGTGCTCCTCTTGCAACGAGGGGGTTTCGAAATGTCTTGGTAGTTGTATTAAGTGGCCCAGTACTATATCACTATATAAAAAGGAAGAAAACACCTTCTGCCATTGCTGCTGTATTGTTTTTTTGTGTGTTTGTTTTCATTTTTGGTTTTATTGGAGCAACAAGAGGAGCGACGAGAATAGGACGCGCAGTAGATCTCTCAACGTATGAGTATACTGATGGGTTGGATGGAATTCTATACTATTTTGACTCGTATAAAGTGTTTTATGGCGCAGTCATGCAATACCCCCAAAATTATAGCTATACAAATGGTATTCAGTTGTTGTATACAATTATCATGTTTATCCCACGTTTTATTTGGAGTGGTAAGCCAGACACACCAATCAGAGAGGTGATTGGAAGATCTACTGGACCTCTTTCCCAATCAGGGGGATCAGCATGGCCAAATATAGGCGAGTATTATACAGACCTTGGAATTATTGGCACATTTGTCTGTATGTTAGTTTTAGGAGTATTGCTCAGAAAAATGAAGGGTATGTATCAAGGAAAACAGAACAGTTCAGCACGGATGATGCTTTATTGTTTGTTCTTGCCGGCACTTGTTACAATTATCGCTTATGGATATACTGCTGGAAACATGCCTCAGTATTTGTTGATGGCTCTACCCTATATAATTCAAAAGTATTTTGTTAAAAGATCGTCATAATAATCCTGCATCGCCAGTAAAGGAACAAGTGGAAATCATGGATAAGAAGAATAGACTTCATAGTTTTGAATTGTTACGGACTATTTCAATGCTTTTCATTATCACTGGACATTTGCTAGGAGATAATGGTGGAGACTTGCTAGGTAAACAGACCCCGTATTCTATTACTTGGTTTGTATTATGGGGAGTAGAAGCCTTTTGCGTTCTTGGAACCAATTGCTTTTTTCTAATAAGCGGCTACTTTCTCATTGAGCATAAGTTTACGTGGAAGAAAGTTCTGATCCTATGTATAGAAACATGGTTCTATTCTGCGACAATATACGGTTTTTGCCTTGCTTCGGGAATTTCCCATTTTGATAAATTATCGTTGTTTCAAGCATTCACGCCAATCCTCGGGCGGACATGGTGGTTTGTTTCTACATACATTGGGATGTATATACTAAGCCCATTTTTGAATAGTTACCTGCGCTCAATAGATGAAACAACACACAAGAAGCTAATCATGATATGCTTGTGTTTGTTTTCGCTGATTCCAACATTTTATCCATTTGCAGATACTTTTAGTGCAGGAGGAGGCGGAGGAATCGTTTGGTTTTTCACACTTTATGTTATAGCGTCATATATTAGACTGCAGTCGCGTAGTATTCATGTGAAAACTACAATATTGCTTAGCATCTTTTTTTCTTCTGTCGGATTGATGATTATCTCAAAGTACTTAATAACGTTTGTTACGGATTCATTCATCGGGAATCCAATAGGTACTTCCGTTTTTTATTCAAACTGTTCGATTTTGAATGTAGTTGCAAGTATATGTCTATTCTTGTGTTTTGTCCAAGCTAAACAAAAATCTTTCCCTGATCCAATCAAAAGGATAGTACTTTGGACAGGCAGAGTTTCATTTGGAGTATATATTATCCACAACAATCCTTGGCTTAGTCCATCTATTTGGGAAATCATTATCGACTGGTTTTATTCGGAACAACTATATATTCAGATGCTTATGGTTTTACTTGTACCGATAGCAATCTATTTCGCATGTGGAATCATAGATACTATCAGGAAAAAACTGTTTACTCTGATTAAGCTGACCTAATAGGACTAGGGAGAAATGATTTATGAAAGTTGCCTTCTTAACAAATATCCTAACTCCATATAGGGTGTACTTCTTTGATGTCCTGTATAAGCAGCTTGGAAAAGACAAACTTAAATGTTTTGTTATGACTGATAAACTGCCGTTGCGTCCTTGGAACTATTCAGAACTGAGAAGAGAGTATACAATGCTGCTTAAGGGAAAGAAGGTTTTAATTCGCGGAAACGACTACCTTTTTTCATATAATGTAAGATCAGCGATTCTTGAGTACGATCCGGATATCTTGATTGTTGCTGGCTCGTGGACATATCCAACCACGTGGGATGTGATGATGTCAAAGAAAATTACGAAGAGCATGAAGATACTATTTTGGACAGAATCGCACAATCATACTGGGATCCATAATACTACAAAGACCAAACCAATTGCTCGGAAGATTAAACAATTACTTATGAAACGATTTGATGGATTCTGTGTACCAGGTGAATATGCAAAAGAAACTATTTCAAACTTGATAGATTTAACACAAAAAACTGTGATTCGTCTTCCCAACCTCATAGATAATGCCTATTATGATTATGCTAATCAAATGAGGAAAAGCAAGAACCAATTACGTGAAGTAAATGGCGTAGGTAATGAGCAGTTTGTCTTTTTCACTCCTGCTAGTATGAGGGAGTTAAAAGGACAGCTCCCATTTTTCAAAAATGTTGTTAATGTAGTAAAAGGGAAACCGGTTACGTTTGTGCTGGCAGGAGAAGGACCAGATCGGGAAGCAATTGAAAAAATCGGATTGGATCATGATCTAAATTTGTGCATACTTAGATATCAGAACCAGGAACAGATTAGGGAGTGGTTCGCGCTATCTGATGCATTTTTGCTGCCCTCTCTTTCGGATGCAAATCCTCTTAGCAATATTGAGGCAGCATGGGCGGGCCTTCCACTTTGTGTTTCTTGTTATGTTGGAAATGGACCAGAATTGGTTGAGGATGGTATTAATGGTGTGATTTTCGACACCCTTGATGTCGATAGTGTTTCTGAGAAAATCATGTTTGTTATAAATCAAAACAAAGAATGGTTATCGACAGCAGGAGTGGTATCACACAGAAAAGCACAAGAGGGCTTCGATGCAGAAACAGAATCGAAGAAGTTTCTCGTATCACTTGAAGAGTCGTTGAAATACTAGAAATGGTCACCATTGAATCATCAATGGTATTGAACAGAGTGATTACGATATGTGAAAGGGGTCAGACTATTGGAGACTACACATCTGAAGCTGATTGTTGCCCACCCTGGCAAGCAACACTCTTATCAGATGGCAGGAGCTTTAGAACAGGCAGGTTATCTTTCAAAATATGTTACGACTGTTTATGACTCAGATAATTCAATTCTAATGAGGATAGTGAAGCGTTTAATTGGTGGACAAGATAGAAGAAGAGCAAACAGTCGTAGCACAAATCTAATCCCTCAAAACAAAGTGAAACAGTTTTGTGAGTTTAGGGGCCTTCTTGTCTTAGCAATTCTGCGGATCGATAAAAAAAGACGAATATATAATTGGTACAGTGATCATGTGGCAAGAAAATTTGGAAAAAAAGTCGCAATGCTGGCTATCAAGGAGAATGCTGATGCTATAATCTGTTATGATACATCGGCGAAATACTGTTTTGAGATTCTAAAAGAAAAAGCCCCACATATTACTAGAGTATTGGACAATGCTGCCATGAACCGATACGGGCTGTTTATGCTTTACCAAGAGATGAACAGAAAATATGGCATTTTAAGAGATAAGACCGGTTTTAAGTCATATTTGTTGAACGAGAAGGAGTGCCATAAGTATAAAGAAGAAGCGTATTTAGCAGATTATCATATTGTAGCATCTTCTTTCTCAAAGAGCACACTCACGATTATTGGCATTGACGAAACTAGAATTGCATTAATCCCTTACGGTGTGGATTCCGATGGTATCCCTCAAAAGACATACTATTCGAAAGATGGAAAGCTGAAAATACTGTATGCAGGGGAGGTTAGCCCTCAGAAAGGAATTTACAATCTAATTGAGATGGCTCGGATATTTAGAAATGAGGTAGAGTTCCATGTTGTAGGTAGTGGTATGGAGAAACTTACACTGGAAATTCAGAACGAGATTAACGAAAATATGGTTGTTCACGGATATCTGTTGCAAGAGGATTTGTTTAAACTCTATTCTGATTGCGATGTATTTGTATTTCCGTCTCTTGGAGACGGATTTGGCTTTGTCGTTATAGAAGCCATGTTAGCTGGATTGCCTGTTATTTGCTCAACCAATTCAGTAGGCGCTGATGCGATAATTGATGGCAATAATGGGTTTGTGTTCGATGCTGGAGATTCAAAAGCACTAAAGGAACGAATCGACTATTTCCTAGCAAATCGCAGCCAGATAGAAATTATGGGAAGAAACGCTATACAGCAAGCAAAGAGTTTTTCTTGGGATAATTATGGAAGGAAAATAGACGCATTTGTACGTGAACTGTAAACGCCTGAAAGTTATAAGCTGAGTATTTGCAAAATAGAGCGAATGTTAAGAATTGAGACTCTCGTATCAAAGATACCAGCAAGGTTATTGTGGTGTACAAACTATGAATAGAATTCTAAGAAATTACGTTCTTGATGTGGCATATGAGATAGTTGCGCTATTGGTGCCGCTTGTGACAGCGCCTTACCTTACTCGAGTGCTTCACGCAGAAAACTATGGTATATACAGTTATGTCCAATCCGTAGGAGGTATGATTATTACTCTTTCACTTTTGGGCATATATTCATATGGAAATCGACAGATAGCATATTGCAGAGATAATGCCGATGACCTTTCACAGACATTTTGGGAGCTCATGTTTTTGCGGCTGCTTCTAGGAGCTCTTGGGACTTGCGTATATTTCGTTTTCGGAATGAACACCAAATATTCATGGTATTTTTCGTTATACTATGCATATTACCTTGCAAATATATTGGATTGTTCATGGGTTTATGTTGGCATGGAAAATATGCTTCCATGCGTCATAAAGAATATGATTGCTAAAGTAGTGACACTTGTTGGTGTTTTTTTGCTTGTGAAAACTGAAAACGATGTGTGGAAATACACGCTGTTAGTCTCTGCTGGTGCTTTAGTAGTTAATCTGTCTGTATATATACAATTGAAGGGGATAGTCAAAAAACCAGTTGTAAAACTAGGCAATGTGTTTTATCACCTGAAGGGATCCGCTTATTTATTCATGCCCCAAATTGCGAGTTTGCTCTACTTGCAGATGGACAAAGCAATGCTTGAGTGGTTAACTGGTGGTACTGCACAAGTCTCCTTTTACGATCAAGCTGAAAAGATTGTGACAATACCGTTGGCAATAATAACGGCGTTAAGCACAGTCATGATGCCACGGATTGCAAATAATTACAGAAAAGGGAATCAAGATCAGATTCGCTATTATCTTGGAAAGGGTATGCAATACTCTTTGTTTTTAGCACTACCGTTAGCGGTAGGGATAGCATCTATAGCTACCGAATTGATTCCTTGGTATCTTGGCGCGGATTATATGCCAACAGCGTATGCGATGGTGATTATTAGTCCAATTGTGATAAGCAATTCTCTGCTGGGCATAACAGGAAAACAGTATTTTACTGCGACAAATAAGATAGGGATACTAGCATTATCAAATACTATCGCTGCTGCGATAAACTTAGTTGCGAACTGGATACTGATCCCTACTCGTGGGTATGCGGGGGCGGCGATAGCAACGCTGCTAGCAAGCTGTATTAATGTTGTGATCCAACTATGGTATATGAATAGAACCATAAGTGTGGGCTCAATGCTAAGAGCATCATACAAAAGTACAATTGGCGCGATTGTGATGGGGATAAGCATAATTGCAACAACAAGACTATTTCAATTTCCGGCAGCACCTTCGACAACAATTGCTCAAACTAGCATAGGTCTTATTGTATACGCTGCCATACTAATGATTTTGAAAGATAAAAGTATGAATGAAATGCTATCATTTATACTCAAGAGGAAAACGAGGTAGACAATGTCTCTATTAGTAGTGCACTCGTAATTCAATTTCATGGAGAATAATTAACAGACTGCACAGTTACATCATGAGTGGAGAGAATCGGTTGATAAATCGCTCTATAACGCTTGTATTTGCCGCCTTTTTCTGCCGTTAAAGTGTGATATAAAGAACAACGAGGAGATCAGAATGAAAAAAGTTGGAATACTAACCATGCATCAAGTGCGCAATTATGGTTCTTTTGCCCAGGCTTATGCAACATGTAGGAGTATAGAAAACCTAGGATATGAGGCGGAACTTATAGATTATACATACCCAAATGAAGCGCATGGGTCAAAGAAAAGCACAATTGGTAAGGCATTGCATTTTGCCAATTTGGTAACAAAATCTCTTATACCAGGAAGGCCGCATCGGAGATTTGAACAGCATTATCGTGAGGCGTACAAGGATTATTATAAGCTAAGCAGAGCATATTCTACCAGAGATGAGATTATGGCAGATCCTCCACAATATGATATTTATGTTGTGGGAAGTGACCAAGTTTGGAATGATAGATACATAAATAACGATGATACCTTTTTTTTGGGATTTGCACCTGAAAACTCAAAGAGAATTGCATTTGCTTCAAGCTTTGGTAAGATACGCATTGACAAGTGTAATGAGCAGTTTTATATGGAGAAACTCAATTCATTTGATAGAATTGCTGTTAGAGAGACTTCTGGCGTTAAGTTGGTCGAGGATCTTACAGGACGAAGTGATGTTAAGAAAGTGCTGGATCCTACACTATTGTTGAATTCGGAAGAATGGAGAGAGATTTCTATTCCATTTGATCGAGCTAAACGCCCATATGTTTTTGTGTATGGGTCACATTGCGAAAAATACATGCTTAGTGCAGCAAGAAAGATTGCTGATCAAAAGGGCTGGGATGTTTACACAGTAAATGGAACTATTGTAGATTATTATAGTAAAGAGGCGCATTGCTTACTAGATATCGGACCGAGAGAATGGATGGGATTAATTGATAATGCTGAATTGGTATTTGCATGCTCTTTCCATGGAGTAGCTTTCTCAATACAGTTTAACACACCTTTTTTTGCTCTTTTTAAAGGAGATGAACAATTTGATTCAAGAGTGAGTAGCTTCTTAACAGAGCTTTCCTTAGAGAAGCATCGTTTGCTGGTCGGAACAGCTGAACCCGATCTGGATAATGCGTTTGAGGAAGACTGGGATAGAGTCAATAGGACTCTAAATGAAAAGCGAAAAGCATCGATGGAGGTGCTTCGTGAATTCCTCTCTTGTTAAGTATAGTAAAGGATGAAAAGAATGTACAAGGACGAAGCGTTAGTTTGTGATCAGAACATGTGTACAGGCTGCGGATTGTGTATCAATATCTGTCCTGTGAATGCAATCAGTATAGAAGATTTATCATATGCTCAAAATGCTGTGATTGATTCAGCAAAGTGCATTAAATGTAATCGCTGCCATTTGAACTGCCCGCAGAAGGTCCCTGTAAATGCCAATAAACCCATAGAATGGTATCAAGGATGGATAGATAATAGTCAAGATAGAAAGCAGAGCTCATCAGGTGGCGTTGCGTATGCTTTTGCAAAGGGTGTTATCAGGAGAGGCGGATTTGTCGTCAGTTGCCTATTACGTGATGGGCGGTTTATGTTTCTGGCAACTCAGGATGAAGAAGAACTGAAGAATTTTAGAGGATCAAAATATGTAAAGAGTGATCCGGCAGACGTTTATAAAACTGTTAAATCAAAACTGAAAGATGGAAATCAAGTCCTATTTATTGGGTTACCTTGTCAGGTTGCTGGTATTAGAAGATTTATCGGTGAAGAATTGGATGAGAACTTGATCACGGTTGATCTGATTTGCCACGGAACTCCTTCGATTAGATTATTGAAACAGTTCTTGAAACAGTATGACATCGACTTGGAAAAAGTCAATATGATCTCCTTTCGCGAAAAACAGAGCTTTAGCATAAGCACAGATATAAACTTAATAGGTCCAAGACAGATATATGATAGATACACTTTAGCATTTTTAAATGAATTGTCTTATACAGATAACTGTTATAGTTGTAATTACGCATGTATGGAACGAGTATCAGACATTACTATAGGTGATTCATGGGGTACAGATTTAGCCACAGAAGAAAGAAAAGGAATATCGTTAATCTTATGCCAAAGCCATAAAGGTATATCATTGTTGCACGATTCCGATATTATTACAAAACCCGTTGATATCAATAATGCAGTCAGAAAGAATAATCAGTTGAGTAGACCTTCTTTTCCACACAAAAACAGAGAGAGGTTCTTCAAATATTTGGATGAAGGAAAGAAGTTCAATCGAGCAGTGTTGTTATGTTTACCTAAGGACTGTCTGCGTCAAGGCGTAAAAAGAACACTTCTTCCTATAATTCATGAGAAATAGGGATAGCAGAATCTTCCGGCAAATAGCAGATCAAAGAGCATTGTGACTTCAAACATATTCTAAATGCAGTCCCCGTAAGTGTTGTGGAAAGGCGTGCTGTTTATTGCAGGAACTGTCATATTATCAATCTGTTATTGGTGGATACTACAAAGGATTTCACCGAGATTATTGAAAAAAGTTGGCTTTGGCGCAAGAAGGTAGAGAATGATATTTGAAAGAAGCTTTGAGCTCCTGATTCTAAGGCTGCAGGCTATTGAGCCAATATACTGGCTGATACTTATTAGCTTGATTATCGCAGAGGCAGCGCTTTTATATGCAAAGCAGAGGACGGACCAGTATGGTGTTTTGCTTCTGTGGAGCTTTTTTCTTTCGTATCTATATATGGTTTTTGCGGCAACAGTATTCTCAAGAAGTTTTGTTTCACATGAATTTGATCTGATTTCCTTTGATATCACAACGGCATGGACAACAGGCCCCGGCATCTATGGTCCAATTGATACGGCAGCAGAACTGATCATGAATGTTCTTATGTTCGTACCCTTTGGATACATACTGATGAGAATATCGAGCAGAACCTGGATAACGCTGGCTGCATCATTTCTGATCACGCTGACCATAGAAACTCTTCAACTTCTCACAAGAAAAGGCTTTTTCGAACTGGCAGATATATTGCTGAACTTTAGTGGAGCATTGATAGGCTGGGTGGCATATATGATGATGCGCAAGATTCGGAGTAATCAAAAATGACAGAGTATCCTCTTCTCGACGCGATCTCGAATTCACTGTGGCATCACGAATATCCGCCTGCCGTCGCATCTGATCTTTTATCTGAAGCACAATTGCAAGCGGTTGATGGGCTGATACAGCCGCCTTCCTATGAGAGGATTGCTTCTTATATTCGCTACTGTTATGAGGAAGGAGAATTGGTTAAATTACTGCAGACAAAAGGGATCTTGGCTGTTATCCTGAAGGGGTCTGCTTCTGCGGTTTATTATCCCGTGCCAGCTGGACGATCATTTGGCGATATTGATTTTATCGTTTCACCTACGCGGTATTTTGAGACGACTAAGTTACTGGAAGCGAACTCATACACCAGAGGAGCGGATGAGGAGCGCCATATCTCGTACTACAAAAATGGCCTTCGTTTTGAATTGCATCGCTACTATTCTCACGAAGATGAGTACATTGAAAAATGTATTCTCGATGGAATTGAGCATAGAGTAATGGGACGGATTAATGAGCACGAGTTTCCTATGCTGCCGCCATTGGAAAACGGGCTTGTTCTCTTAGACCATATGAGGAGCCATCTGCGAGGCGGCCTGGGATTGCGTCAGATTATCGATTGGATGATGTTCTGCGATAAAGTGCTGGATGACGATTTCTGGTATAACTGTTTTCGGCCAGTTGCGGATAGGACGGGACTGTTGATACTGGCAAAAACGACGACAGCACTTTGTCAGAAGTACCTGGGTTTGAAACAAACGATTACCTGGTGCAGCGATGCGAAGGACGATCTCATTGATAAACTGCTTGAAAGTCTCATCTCCTCCGGAAACTTTGGCAGTAAGCAAGGATTGGGCGCTAATGCAGAGCGAATTACTGCTGCAATAAAGCGACAAGGACTGTTCCGTTATCTTCAACAAGCCGGCGAGAAGAATTGGAGAGCGTATCGCAAACACCCTTGGCTTCGTCCGTTCTGCTGGGTATTTCAAGTATTCCGTCTGATAAGGCGAGGGTTTAGAAGGGTATGGAAATTGCGATCTGATATCAAGCGTGGAAAAGACAGATACAAACTATTGAATAAACTGGGGATCTGATTTGGTATTGGAATATGAATAGCTTCATTGAAATTGTTGCTGATTATCTGAACAAACGGCAAACAACTGTTTCGCCGAATACAGACTGGGATAAGATCATAGACACAGCTGATAAACATGAACTGACTGCATTGTTGTATTATCAATGCAAAGGATCTATTCCGACGCAGTACTTAGCGAAATTGGAACAAGCGAACAGGTCTGCGCTGTTCTACTATTTCAATCGAGCAAAAGAGGAACAGCAGATCCGGAAAAGCATGGAAGAAGAAGGGATCAGATGTTTTACCATTAAGGGATCTGCTATAGCTGCGTTTTATCCACACCCATATCTGCGCTCTATGGGGGATTCAGATTTCGTTATCGATGCATCGAATATGGATGATGCTCATAAGATCATGCTTCAAGGAGGCTATTCATGTATCTCTGTAGGAGAGTACTTGAAGAAGCGAATGATGGTTGAAATTCATCGATATCTTGCAGATATGATTCAAATCAACACAGTACGGGTTGTTGAGTTTTTTAATAGTTACTGGGATTATTTTCATGATGGCCAACTTGATTGGAGTTTTCATTTTTTATATCTGCTCTTTCATCTCCGCTCGCATTTGATCGGAAGCGGGGTTGGATTGCGTCAATTTGCCGATACTGCCGTTCTGACCAAATACAATCAGGATTTAAACTGGCCTTGGATTAAAGCAAAACTGATTGAACTGGACATGTGGAACTTTGCACAGAAAGTATTCGCATTAAACTCTTACTGGTTTCAGATTAAACCGCCAATTGAATCGGAAGACGCGGAAGAGATATTCCTTTCACTCGCAACTGAGCAGATCCTGAAAAATGGTGTGTTTGGTTTTGCTGATAAGAACAACAGGGCTAATAGAATTTTGATGGACAATCGCATGAAAGGTCACTCACCAATCACAATCATGCTGAAAAGAGCGATTGCCAGCGTGTTCCCAAAGTACAAATTCATGATTCGAATGCCTCAATATGCCTTCCTGAAGGGTAAGCCATATTTCCTTCCTGTAGCTTGGATATACCGCGGATTCTATACGATCAAGAACAGAGGGTTCGCCCGGGCGAAAGCAGTGCTTGAGACTTCATTTACAACGCAAGAGGCCATAGATGAACGCAAGGCGTTGTTTGAGAAGTGGGGACTGAGAGACAGCGAAATGCAATAGTGAGTTCTGGAAACCAAGAGAATAATGAACTGTGTTAACAAACAAGCTGAAACAGGGAGTCACACAAATGACACGGGATGACAATCATGAATTTAACTTATCTGATGATCTTGGAAACTGCCCTCGAAAGAACAAAAGGAGGAGAGTCAGGATTCTACGCCTTGCTTTGGCTATTCTGTTCTCTTTTATTGTTGGATGGCGTGCGATGCCGCTGATTTGGCCGACGATCAAGGAAACGGTTGTTTACCCAGTCTTTCCGCAACTTCAGCCGACACCTGTTCCGACGCCGAAGCCGTACGTGCCGGTGAGCAATGCCAAGACTGACTTTGACGCCGGAATCTCTGTTACCGACAGCGTAATCTATTACTTCTACAAGGATTACTGCCCTTGGTGCAGTCAACTGACACCACTGACCGCCGCGCTGCCCGCGCAGATCAATCTCCCTAACGGATCGCGGAGCGCAGTGCGTCTGGTATGTCTGAACAAAGTGGAGGACGAATCCCTGCGGATCATCACGGAGTACTATGATGCACACGAAGTACCGGACGAGAGACGCCTTGTACCCGCCATGGTCATTGGCGACCTTTATCTCTTAGGTGGCGATGAAATCGGAGACCAACTGCTTGAAGCCTTGGTGGCGGGAGAAGGCCTGAAAACGCCCCTGCTGAACGGGACGGAACGTATACCCTGAGTTTGGCGCGGTAGTGCTTTTTCGACTCGATATTGAGCCAAGTCAACAGCGCAGGGGGGCATGAAATCCGGCTCGTGCAGGAGAAATCGATCAGGAGAAATTCACTATTGCATTTTGCGGAACTGTGGTGTATATTATATACGCATGGTTTTATCATGCGGTCTTATGCTTATGCTACACGAATATTCAAACGTTCGTAATGACGGACGGTGCGACTGTTGAGGTAGGTGAAAGAGGCGGGGATGCAAACAATAAGGGAAGCAAGGAAGAACATTGCTTTGCTGTGGCGCCGGCCGAAGCCTTCCCAGACCGTTTACCGGCCGATGAAATTCCTGCTTCAGACCCAGGTTGACGAGGGGCTGCTACTCTGCAATGTGGTGACCTCGGAACTAGTTCTGCTTGACGGGGCGGAGAGAGAAGCGTTTGAGAGACTGCCTGCCGCCTATGTTCCGGAGATGGACGAACTCATTGCCCGGCATTATGCGGTTCCTGAATCCTTCGACGAAAACCGGTCTGTCAGGGAGTTGAGAGCGCTCCTGAGAAAACTGGATGTGCCTAAACGCGTGAACGGTTTTACCATCCTGCCTACAACGGAGTGCAACGCCCGGTGCTTCTACTGCTTTGAGAGCGACCACAAGCGGTGTACACTGACCGAAGAGATGGCTGACGACGTCGTCGAGTATATAGCCAGGGTCAGCAAGGGCGGGCCGGTCGAAATCAGTTGGTTTGGCGGAGAGCCCTTGGTGGGCAGCAAGCGAATCTCTCAGATCTGCGCGGGCCTTAGAGCCAGGGATATTCGGTACCGTTCTTCGATGGTCAGTAACGCCTACCTTTTTGACGAGGAACTCATCCGGGTCGCGAAGAATGAGTGGAATCTCAAGAATGTGCAGATTACTCTGGATGGTACGGAAACCGTCTATAACGAGACAAAGGCGTATGTCAATCCAAGAGACAATCCGTACAGACGGGTATTGAGGAACATTAACCTGCTCCTCGACAATGAGATCCTGGTCAATGTCCGACTGAACGTAACCGACAAGAATTATGAGGACTTGAACAAGCTAGTGGACGAACTGATCGGACAGTTTGCGGGAAAAAGCGGGTTCTCATGCTACTCACATGCGGTCTACGATGGGGTTGGCTTTGAACCCCTTCAGTATGATGATCGCACCCGGGAACAGATCGATGCTCAAACATCCTCATTGGATGCGAAGCTTCAGGGCCTCAACCTACTGGGCTCTTTGAAAAGGTTACCGAGCTTGCGCGTCATCAACTGTATGTCAGACAATGATGGATGCCGACTGATCTATCCGGATGGCAAGGTCGGAAAGTGCGAGAATCGTCCATCGCTGGATGCCGTCGGCGATATCTATCAGGATATTACCGACCCGGAGAAAAACGACTGGTACAAAACGCCGGCCCAATCCCCAGGATGCAGAGACTGTTGCCTGTTCCCGACTTGCATGGATCTGAAATCGTGCCCCGAAGCGGGTGCGTGTTCCCGGATCCAACGCGAATGGAGGGTGAGCCGTTATCTCACACTCATCTCGGAGAGGTACCGGGAGTTCAGACAGAACAATACGCTGGATCACACCGAGTCCTCCAATTCATTGGAATGCGAAACGTAAAAGAAGGAGATGATCGCAATGAAATCTTTTATGACTCCTGAGATGAAGATTGTGCAGCTGACCAATGAAAACGTCTTCTGCGCAAGTCCTGATTGTCCGTCGAATTGCCAGTTGAATTGCCCCGATTTTATCTGCAATGACTGCGTTGAGTGTACAGGCACATATCATTGTTTCGATTTTCTTTGCAGTGAACTGAAGTATAACGGTTAATGGAGGTCAATATGAAGAGATTTGAAATGCCCGAGATGGTGATCCAAAGATTCGACCCGGAAGGAGCTATCAGCACCTCCGCCTGCTTCGAGAGAAACGCTTGCTCAGAATGCTATTGCCAGACTGTTCAGTGTGGCGGTACCTATGAATGCACAGGCTTGGTATGCAACACCCTCAGCGATTATGACTGAGTCAATATCTCGCCCTGTTTGCGTCTGCTGATGTTTTCCACAATCGTGTAAGACTTTTTCAGAGAATTTTCTGAAACAGCTGCCATCTGCATGGGTCTTGCGTATCAACAGGTGAAAGGACGCAAGAAAAAACTTGCGATTCCCTGAGGATCGAAGAGTTTCCAAAGCGGTGACGGGAAAAGGTCGAACAGGGTGGCAAGAGGGTGTGCTCCTTTCAAAGACGGCGAGAACGAACACAAGACAAAAAGGAGGCAGAACAAATGGAACGCAAAATCCTCAACGATCAGGAACTGGAACTGGTAACCGGCGGCTCGATCATCTTCAATGAAGATTGCTCCACTTGCGGACGCAAAAACAACGCAGAGTACAAGGTGCTCAACTTCAGCGCGATTCTCCAGTATGTCAGGGATAACCGCGACAAGATGCCAGAGAAGCAAATGATGGTAAACATGTTGCAGCTGGGCTACATCACAACGAACAACTGAGACTGAAACGCGACTTTGGATTCGGGTAGATCATCAGACCTACCCGAATCTTGCTGTATAGGAGAATGACCATGAAATGCAAGTATCTATTTGAGAAGATGGAACTGGATGGTGAAATCGTAGCGGTTCCCGTGGGTGAGAGCGCATCGGAACTGCATGCTGTGCTCAATCTGAACGAAGAGGCCATGCGTATCCTTGAGCTGTTGCGTGAAGAGACAACAGAGCAGGCGGTCGTGGCACAGTTGCTGAAGGAATACGATTCCGCAGAGGAAGAAATTGCGTCACTGGTGCACGCATTCATTGGTCAACTGCGCCAGGAAGGCTTTCTTGAAGAATAATGGATTGCATCATTCGCATTGCAAACAGAAACATCCTGATCCAGGGCACTTCTGATTTTTTCTGTAAAGCCTGTAGGGGTTATTTGGCAGATGAGGGATCGGAACCGGAGATTCGGATCAGGATCGACGAGTCGATGATCCGCGCTGAAGCCACGCTTCATCAGGAAAACGGCGAGACGCTCAGTGCGAAAGCCGCGGAGAATGTTTTGGTGCACAGACTGATTGCAGAGGCCATGCTTGATCGTGGCGCCTTTTTGATGCATGGTGCCGTCATCGCGACTGGAAATGAAGCGTATTTGTTTTCAGCCCGAAGCGGCACAGGAAAGACGACACATATGCAAAAATGGCTGCAGAATGACAAGAATGCCTATGTCGTGAACGGGGATAAACCACTGATTTTGATCCGTCCGGATGGGGCTTACGCTTGTGGAACACCGTGGTGCGGAAAAGAACACCTAGGAACGAACGCTGTTGTCCGGTTGCGCAGCATTGTGTTCATGCAGCGGAGCGAAGACAACCGCATGGAGACAGTTTCTTTCAGATCTGCGCTTCCTATGCTTCTTGAGCAGATTTATCAGCCGGCAGATGCGAGGCATATGAAAACTACACTTGCCCTTTTGTCCGGTCTGAGAGAGCATACTACGTTTTATAAGTTCCGTTTCAACAACTTCCGGTACGATGCATTTCGGGTGTCGTACGATATCTTGACCAATCAGGACTGATAACCTGTATGTACAGCGACAGAAGCGGACAGGCAATGAATGAGCCTTTCTCTTTTGAAGACCTGTTGCGGGAGAAGGGCAGTTTTGTTTATACGAATGTTGGCATCAGCATGATGCCGTTGCTTCGTCAGCATCGAGACATTATTGAGATTCGCAAGAAAGGCATAGACCGCTGCAAAAAGTATGATGCCGTTCTGTATAAACGCGGCAAGAAGTATATCCTTCATAGAATTGTCAAAGTTCGGGCTGATGACTATGTCATTGTGGGTGACAATTGTATTTGGCGTGAGTATGGCATAACGGATGATGATATATTGGGTGTTATGACCCGGGTTGTTCGGAATGGCAGAACAATCGATGTCAACACAAACAAACTGTATAAGTTCTACGTCCACCTCTGGTGCGACTTTTATCATGTGCGGGCCGGCATCCTTGCGATGATCCAGATCGTGAAGCGGCTTGGGCACATGGTGAAGAAAGCGCTGCACATGGACAAACACAAAGAAAGGGAAAACTGAGGAAGACGGGTGACCATGAACAGGAACCTTCAAAAGGTCAGGAGCATCTTCGCGAGTCCAGCGTTGAAGGCGATCTGGCGGTGGAGCAAGCCGGTGCGCGTGCCGGTATTGTTGGTCAGCCTGATCAGCGTGGTATCCTCGCTGGCGTCGCTGGGCGTGACGCTGGTGACGAAGAACCTGATCGACGGCGCTACCGGCGGGAATGTCTCCGCGCTCTGGCAATGGGGCATCGCGCTGGCGGGGCTGATCATCGGGGAGCGACTTCTGTCGGTGGCCTCGTCGGTCATTGGGCTGCGAAGCTCGGCGCGCTTCCAGATGGAAATGCAGCGCATGGTCACGGCGTCGATGATCGGCAAGGAGTACGCCGGCCTGAAGCCCTACCACAGCGGCGAGCTGGTGAACCGGGTGTTCTCGGACGTGGGCGTGGTCAAGAGCGGTATCTTGTCGCTGATGCCCTCGATCCTGCGGACAGTGGTTTCTTTTGTCGGTGCGGCGGTGATCCTGATCACGATGGACTGGCGGTTCATTCCGGTGCTGATCGTTGCTGGTAGCCTCGGTGTCATCATCTCGATGCTGTTCCGCAACCCGATGAAGCGCCGCCACAAACGAATGCAGGAGGCCGAGGGCGCGCTCCACGCCTCCACTCAGGAGACGCTGGAGAACATCCGCATCATCAAGGCCAGTGTGTCTGAAGACCGGGCCATGCGTCAGATGGACGAGGACCGCAGCCACCTGATGAACGAGCAGATCCGCAACGGGCGGCTCTCCATCATGATGAACCAGGGCATGGGGAGCGTGTTCAGCCTCTCCTGGCTGATCTGCCAGATCTGGGGCTGCGTGAAGATCTACCAGACCCACAACGTGGGCTTCACCTACGGCTCCCTGGCGGCGCTGATCCAGCTGGTGGGCCGTATCCAGGCGCCCATCGCCAACGCGGTGGCCCTGATCTCTCAGAGTTACGGCGTGGTTGCCTCGGCGGAGCGCTTGCAGGAGGTCATCGGCCTGCCGGACGAGGATCCGGGCACGGTGCTGAAAAACTTCGACGAGATTCGGCTGGAAAAGGTTAACTTCCAGTACGAGGACGGCGTCGGTGACGTGCTGACCGACGTGAACGCCACGATCCGCCGCGGTGATTTCGTCGCGCTGACGGGCATTTCAGGCGGAGGCAAGACCTCCCTGTTCCAGCTGCTGTTGGGCATCTACAGGCCCACTAGCGGCATGGTAACCTTTGTCGCTGGCGACCAGGTAGTTCCGGCCAGCAAGGGCACCCGCTCCCTTTTCGCCTACGTCCCCCAGGGCAACACCCTCATGTCCGGGACGTTGCGCAACAACATCACGATGTTCACTGACGGCGCCATGGACGAGCAGGTCGAGCGGGCTGTTCACGCGGCCTGCCTTGACGACTTGGTGTCGGAGGTCGGTTATGACGCTCGCCTAGGTGAGCGTGGCATTGGCCTCTCTGAGGGCCAGGCCCAACGTGTGGCAATCGCCCGAGCCCTGCTTTCCGGCGCGCCGATCCTCCTGCTGGACGAGGCTACCAGCGCCCTTGACGAGCGGACGGAAGCCCAGCTGCTGGAGAACATCGACGCTATGCGCGACAAAACCGTCATCATTGTGACCCACCGCCGGGCGGCGCTAGCGATCTGTGATTACCAACTGCATATTGAGAATGGGCGAATGACACGCATTGCGACGGATCAAAAGGTGACCGTATGAGAAATGTGATTATCGGGAATTGAAATAGTTCAAAATCAGATTATTGTTTCATGTGTTTTGCATACCATTCGGCAAATCGTGCGAGGCCCTCGCGGATGCCGATGCGGGGGGTGAAGCCGTAGTCGCGCTCCAAGGCTGCGCTGTCGGCGTAGGTCACGGGGACGTCGCCGGGCTGCATCGGGACCAGCTTCCGGTGAGCGTCGAAGTCGTAGTCAGCCGGGAGGACGCCGGCGCGGACCAGCTCCTCCTGCAGGGTCTGCACGTAGTCCAGCAGGTTTTCGGGGGTCCCGCCGCCGATGTTGTACACCGCGTAGGGCGGCACGGGCAGGCCGTCCTCCCCCGTGGCTTTCTCTGGAGCGCCCCGCATCACGCGCAGCACGCCCTCGACGATGTCGTCCACGAAGGTGAAGTCCCGTTTGCAGTTGCCGTAGTTGAAGATCGAGATCGTCTCGCCCCGCACCAGCTTCTCAGTGGCGGAGAAGTAGAACATGTCCGGCCGCCCGGCGGGTCCGTACACCGTGAAAAAGCGCAGGCCCGTGCACGGGATGTCGTAGAGCTTGGCGTAGGCGTGGGCCAGGAGCTCATTGCTCTTCTTGGTGGCGGCGTAGAGGGAGACCGGGTTGTCCACCTTGTCCTCCGTGGAGAACGGCACTTTCTTGTTGCCGCCGTAGACGCTGGAGGAGGATGCATACACGAGGTGCTCCACCGGATGGTGGCGGCAAGCCTCGAGCATGTTGTAGAAGCCGATCAGGTTCGACTCGATGTAGACGTCGGGATGGTCGATGGAATAGCGCACGCCCGCCTGGGCCGCGAGGTTCACGACCACGGCCGGGCCGTACTCCGAAAAGACGCGCTCGATCAGGTCCCTGTCC
>JAFRPG010000004.1 GCA_017429265.1 Clostridia bacterium
GATCGCCCTCTGGACTCCTTCGGGGCCGACTCGGTAATGATAGGCTTTGGGAACCGCAGGCGTGAAAACCTCTCTGTCACTGCGGTGACATCTCCCCTTTCAGGGGAGACAAGGGCAGTAAGTTACCCAAACCTCCCCTGAAAGGGGAGGGGGACCGCCGCAGCGGTGGAGAGGTTCTCCACGCAGACTTTGCCCAATGACCATGCTTTACGAGACGGTCCCCGAAGGGTCCAGGGGCGATCGGAAAGCCCCTGGCGCGCTCCGCAGAGCGCGGAATCCTCTTGCCAACGGTTATCCCAAATTTTCGTGAAGAAGCACGGTTTGGGAAAAGAAAACCCCGCGCTTTGCCGGAAAACCGGTGCGCGGGGGATTCGGTGCGTGGAGTCGTCGGCACTCAGGTGCGCTTGACTTCCTTGATGCGGGCCGCCTTGCCCTGCAGAGACCGCAGGTAGTACAGCTTGGCGCGGCGCACCTTGCCGTGGCGGATCACTTCGATGCGATCCACGCGCGGAGAATGCAGCGGGAACGTGCGCTCGACACCGATGCCGTAGGATACGCGGCGGACGGTGAAGGTCTCACGGATGCTGCCGTTGCGCTTGGCGATGACAGTGCCTTCAAACGCCTGCAGGCGCTCATGGGCACCTTCGACAACCTTGACCCACACGCGGACGGTGTCGCCGATGTAGATCGCGGGCCGATCGGAACGCAGCTGCTGCGCTTCGATGGAACGGATGATTTCGCTCATGGTCTGGTCCTCCTTCCCTTGCAGACGTTCGTATCCGGCTCGTGCGCTCTTTCGTCGCACTGATCTCCTGGACAGAGGACCGCCCGTTGTCACAAAGGGCATTATAGCACAGACCGGCCATCGGACGCAAGGGCTTTTTTACAATTTTGTGAAATTTCCGAAGTCCCCGCAGGTCTTCACTCCGCCCCGAGGGGCCGGACGTCCATCCGGCGGGCGGCGCACCACTCCCAGGCGTAGCTGCCCTCCGGCGCGAAGACCGCCAGGTCCTCCGGGCAGCCGGCAAAGGCGTCCGCGTCGATGTGCTCCAGGCTCGCGGGCAGGGTGACCCGCCGCAGGCCGCCGCAGAGGGCGAAGGCATAGGCGTCCACGGTCGCGATGCCCTCGGGGAGGACGACCTCCTCCAGGCGCAGGGCCAGGGAGAACGCGCCCTCGCCGATCGCGCTGACCCGCCTGCCGTCGAGCTCGGCCGGCACCGTCACCGACGTTCCGCCGCCCATCCACAGGCTCACGCACAGCGAGCCGTCCGCCCGCGCGGCGCAGCGGAAGCCCTCCGCCGTGCCGGCCGGGGCCTCCTGCGCGGCGGGCGCGGGCTCGTAAGCGGTGTACGGGAGCTTGTTCGTCTGCGCAAAGGTCTCGGCCGCGCTGCCGGCGACGACCTCCAGCGCGACGGCCCCGCTCCTGCTGAAGGCGCTCGGCTCGATCTCGGTCAGGCTCGCGGGCAGGGTGACCTTCTCCAGCACATCGCAGTCCGCGAAGGCGTAGCGGTCCAGCTTCGTCACGCCCTCGGGCACGGTCACATGGGTCAGGGCGTCGCAGTTGTTGAAGGCGTAGCGGCCGATGGCGGTCACGCCGGCCGGGATCGTGACCGAACGCAGGGCGGGGCAGAACTCGAAGGTGTTGTCCGCGATCAGGGTCAGGCTCTTCGGGAGCTCGATGTCCTTCAGCGCCATGCAGGAGGCGAAGCAGCTCTCGCCGATGGCCGCGACCCCGTCCGGCACGCGCACGGACACGAGGGACGAGCAGTAATAGAAGGCGTGGTCGCCAAGGGTGCGGAGGCTGTCCGGCAGGGTGACGGAGGTCAGGAAGCGGTTGTTGCAGAAGGCATAGCCGCCGATCACGGCCACACCCTCGGGAACCGTGAACGCCGTCTCCCGCAGGTATCCCGGATAGCGGATCAGGCGGCGGGTGCCCCGCTCGCAGAGGATGCCGTCGAGGAGCACGAGGGTCGGATGCGTGTCGGAGAGCACGACGGAGGTCAGGGCCTCGCACCGGTTGAAGGGGTTAGCGCCGATGTTGACCGCGCTGTCGGGGATCGCGATCTCCCGGATGCGGGCACAGGCATCGAAGCACCGGCTGCCGAGGGTGGTCAGGCCGTCGGGGAGGGCGATCCCCTCCAGCGCGGAGCAGCCGGAGAAGCACAGGTCGCCGACAGAGACCAGGGACGGGGAGAGCGTGATCCGCTGCAGCGCCGTGCAGTAGGCGAAGCACTCCTTGCCCAGGCTCGCGACGCCGGCGGGCAGGGTGACGGAGGTCAGGGCGCTGCAGGAGCTGAAGGCGCTGTCGTCGATCACCGTCACGCCGGCGGGGATGTCGATCTCCGTCAGCTTCCGCAGGCCGGAGCACAGGCCCAGGGGGATCCGAGTCAGCCCGGCCGGGAGCTTCACCGAGGCCAGCTCCCCACTGTAGGCCAGGGCGTACCTGCCCAACGAGGTGACGCTGTCGGGGAAGGCAATCGCGGTCAGGCCGTCGCACTCATAGAAGGCGGACTCGCCGACCGTCTCGAGGCCGTCCGGCAGCTCCAGCCCCGTGATCACCTTGCAGAAGGCGAACGCGTCTTCGCCGATGGAAGTCAGCCCCGCCGGGAGCCGCACCGCGGGCAGGTTGGTGCAGCTGTAAAAGGTGTACTTCCCGATCGTCTTCACCGTGGACGGAATGCTCAGGCTGATCAGCGACGTGCACTCATAGAAGGCGGAATCGCCGATCGCCTCCACGCCCTCGGGGATGACGATGGTCTGGATGCTGTTGCAGCCATAGAAAACGCGGGCTCCGAGCGCGGTCAGGGCGGCGGGGAGCTCCGCCGCGAGCATGTTGTCGCAGTTGCAGAAGGCGCCCGCGCCGAGGGAGGTCAGCGTGGAGGGGAGGCGCACGCCGGTCAGGCTGATGCAGTCGCGGAAGGCATCGTCCCCGATCGACGTGACGCCCTCCGGGACCGTGACGCTGATCAGGTTCCCGTTGCCCCTGAAGGCGCCGGCGCCGACAGAGACCACCGGACATCCCCCGAGGACCGCGGGGATCTCCGCGTTCTCACCCGTTCCGCGCCAGGCGACGACCTCCGCGGCGTCCGTCCCGACGAGGGCATAGTCCCAGTCCCCCTCGGTGCTCACGCCGGCCGCCATCGCCGCCGGGAACACCGGCAGCATGCACAGGATCAGGATCAGGACAGGCAGGATTTTGCGCATGATACATCTCTCCTTCCCTCACGGGGTCCCGTATCCGAACAGGAAGAACGGCCGCCTCGTGCCGGACGCGTCCTTGACACAGCCGTGAAAATCCAGTTTCCTGCTCCTGAGGATCTGCTTCTGATCCATGTCGAGACCGGAGCGCAGGTCAAACGGATCTTCAGCAAAGCTGACGGTCTGCTCTGGCATCACCAGCACAGGCAAGTCCTCGGAGGACAGACGCGTTTTGCTGACGCAGAACAGGAAGACCGAATGCGCGAAGGTGTTATTGCTGCCGCTGCGCCCTATGTTCGGGATTTTCGCCCGCTGCCCGTCCTCCACGACATAGAGGTACACGCCGGTGCCCTCGTTCTGACCGGCTTTCAAATTGATCCGCACCGTCTCGGCGCTGAGGGTCCGGATCACGTCGTCCGTCCGCTCGACCCGGATCCCGTCCGGGACGTCCGTCCCGGCAAAGACGATGTTCGTCGTATCGACCACCTTGACCGACACACCGTCCACCCGGCTGAGGTTCATCGCCAGCGTCTCAATGATGCGCGCGGACGAGGCCCGCCTGACCTGCTCGAAAACGATCTTGTAGAGCAGATGCTTTTCCAGGTCGACGCGCACGACGTCCGTTCCGTTCACCCCGAAGGGATTGTACCCGACGGGGAAGCGGTTCAGGGACAGCTCCTCTCCCGTGGAGATCGCGGACAGGGGCGGGCTGGGATTCACAATGTCCGCGGCGCTGAGCTTCAGGGCTTTTCGGACATAGTATTCCTTGCTCAGGTGGATGCGGACACAGCTGTTCAGCCGTATGCGCTCGTCAACGGTCAGCCGCTCCGTCTCTTCCGCGGCCGTCAGGTGCTCGCCGGACAGGTATCCGCGCAGCTGGTCCGCCGTCGTGATCCGGCGCCCGTCGCGGTAAACCAGCCGGGACGCGATCCGCTCCGCGGCAGACCGTGTTTTCCGGTCGCAGGCGGCTGTGCAGGACAGGCAGTTCCAGCACTCGGGGAAGGGAATGAGCATCTTCTCCTTGCCCAGCCAGAACCATACGCGGGCCGCCACGTCCTCGTCCGTGATTTCGTCGTCCGCGTTTCCTTCGGAGAGGTCGGGCTCAAAGCAGACAAGCCGTTTGCGGGATTTGGACACCAGGATCGCTTCCCCGGCGTCCGGAAGCACGGACGGAACGTCTCCGCCCTGCAGGTACGCCACCTCGTCGGGATCCGGCGGCTCCGCGCCCGGGAGCAGGATCTTCGTGTGGAAGCTTTTCAGGATCGGCTGCGGAACGGCCGCAAGGTCGCTCAGCACGCTGATCACCCCGATCTTCTGCGTCGACTCGATCTCCTTGAGCAGACGCAGGACCGAGACGTGATGCAGGCGGTCGTCGCTCATGTCCGCCTGCTCCAGCAGCAGCGGCTCCTCCAGGATGATCACCGTGTTCAGGTTTTCCTTTTCTTCGGGCAGGACGATGCCCTGCGACGGCATCCGGAGGAAAACATAGATCTGATTCAGGATCAGCTGAACGATCAGCGACCGCACCTCCGGGCTTTCGACCGCATCGAGCTCGATCAGGCTGGGCACGTCGAGCAGCTCGCTCGCCTGCACGCAGGTCGTCCGGTCCAGGACGGCCTTTGCCTCCCCGAGGATCGCCTGCAGCTTGTTCTCCCCCTCGGCCAGCAATTCCTCCTTCTCCTCGGGAGAGCATCCGCTCTCGCGGACCAGTTCCTGATACCGGTAGATGACGTCTCGGAGCTGAAAGGTCCTGCACGATGAGAACGCGGCATCGTCATATTCGATGGGGATCGCGTCCATCGCAAAGCCGGCGCGGATCGCTTTCATCAGGAACGTGCAGGCCCGTGAGGACAGGCCGAGAACGCTCTGCAGGCAATACCCGGCGCGGGACATCCAGGAAGCCTGGTTTTTCCTCTGTCTCGCGTGGATGGCGAAAGGATTGTAAGGAAACGGTACGACGTCCGGGCTGCCGGGCGTGAACAGCTGCAGGTCCGGGATATAGTTCAGCAGACTGCGGTACCGGCTGCCCCGCGGCGAGAGAAGGATGAAGGAGACGCCCTTCTGGTAGAGGTTCTGGATCAGGCTGCCGATGAATGCCTCCGTGACTCCGGCGTCCTTTCCGTAGACCAGCGTCTTTCCCGTCAGCTGTTCGTCGGACAGGCCCAGAGGCGTCCCGCGTGCGTCGGCCTCCCGGCCGATCTGGACCTCGTCCTCGTCCACAAGCTTCTGGGCCTCCGGCAGCTGTTCCTTCTGCGGTTTGACCTCCTCGTCCTTCCTGTCCGTCCCGGACAGCACATAGGGCGCCAGCACCTTCGCGCCGATCAGCTCTTTCCGGAACTCCTTCGCGTCGTCATAGGCGTACATGTTGATCGCCTGGCGGCGGTTGAGCCGCAGCGCGATGCCCGAGGGCAGCTCGCAGTTTTCGATATAGACGACAAGGATCTCCTTTTTCAGGTCGCGCGCGAATTTCAGCTCGTCCTTGCAGTTGTCGGACTGCAGATAATTCCTCGACACGACCGCGACCATGCAGCCGCAGTTCTCCACGTGAAAAGCGATGTTCTCGTCCCATTCCGAGCCCGGATCGATCCCCTTGTCGAACCAGAACAGCACGCCGGCCTCGCTCATCATCCGCATGATCTGGGTGGCCTTGGCGGTATCCTTGTGGGAATAACTGACAAAGACATAAGGGTCATTGCCGCTGTAGGGCGTCAGCGTTCCGGCTGTCATGGGTGATCATCCTTTCCGGTGCGCCCGCCGGGCGGCAGGCGCTGAAAACGTGTTTTCCGTCTGTGTTCGACACGGAGCGGAAAAACCCTGCAATAAGGGCCACATTTGCGCGCCGGATGGCGCGGGCGCGGGTTTTGTGCTATACTGGCCGTGACTGCCGGCGTCCGCGGACGGGCGCGCAAAGGAGGCCTGCACCATGGTTTTTTCGGGCGACGCATCGGGCTTTGTCAGCGTCGGGGACGCGGTCCCGGACTTGATCCTCGAGATGCGGTACTGCACGACCTTCAACTTCACCGGCGAGCGGATCGACGGGTATGCCGAGCCCGTCGCCCTGCTGACGCGCGAGGCGGCGGAGGCCCTGCGCGGGGCGTCGCGTGACCTCCTCGCGCAGGGGTTCCGGCTGAAGATCTTCGACGCCTACCGCCCGCAGATGGCGGTGGATCACTTCATGCGCTGGGCGGAGGACCCCGCCGACACCCGGATGAAGGCCTTCTTCTACCCGGAGCTCGACAAGCGTGTGCTGATCCCGGAGGGCTACATCGCGGAGCACTCCGGCCACAGCCGCGGCAGCACCGTGGACCTGACGCTGTTCGACATGCGGACCCAGCGCGAGGCGGACATGGGCGGCCCCTTCGACCGGTTCGGGGAGGTGAGTCATCCGGACTTTCGGGGGATCACGGAGGAGCAGCATGCCGCCCGTATGCACCTGCGAGAGGCGATGGTCCGCCGCGGGTTCCGCCCGCTCTCGACGGAGTGGTGGCACTTCACGCTGGACCCCGAGCCCTATCCGGACACATACTTCACCTTCCCGGTGAGCCTGAGGGCTCTGCGGTGAGGAAGGCACTGACTCCCTTCGCGTGCATCGGTTCATGAATCATGACAAGGGGATGCACCAGAGGGCTTTCCGATCACCCTCTGGACTCCTTCGGCGCCGTCCCGTTAATGGTAAGCTTTGGTATCGTAAAGTTCTTATATCAACACTACTTTACCCAGTAACAGACAAGAAAGAGGGGATCCCGAAGGGTCCAGGGGCGATCGGAAAGCCCCTGGCGCGCTCCGCAGAGCGCGGATCCCTTTCTTTTTGTTTTATGTAACTCTGTAGATGAGGGTATGCGCCTGCGGGCGCACCAAAGGGCTTTCCGATCGCCCTTTGGAAACCTTCGGGGCCGTCCCGTTAATGGTAAGCTTTGGTATCGTAAGGTTCTTTATCAAGATACCTTTGCCCATCAGCATACAAGGAAAAGGCGATCCCGAAGGGTCCAGGATCGATCGGAAAGCCCCTGGCGCGCTCCGCAGAGCGCGGATCCCCTCTTCATAAGCAAAAAAGCCCGCAGGCCTGCGATCCTTTTGTCAGAAGATCACAGCCTGCGGGCGTTTCTCTCCCCTCAGGGATGCACCACCGTGCCCATCCTGTCTCCACGGAGGACGCGCACGAGATTCTCCGGGTCATCCAGGCCGAAGACCCGGACCTCGGGGACATTGTTCTCCGCACAGAGGGCGAAGGCGGCGGCGTCCATCACCTTCAGCCCGCGGGCCAGGGCCTCGGTGTAGGTGATGTCGGGGATCAGCACGGCGTCGGGATTGCGCCGCGGATCGTCGGTGTAGACCCCGTCAATGTTCTTTGCCATCAGGATGGCGTCCACCTGCAGCTCGATGGCGCGCAGGGCGACCGCCGTGTCGGTGGAGAAGAAGGGGTTGCCGCTCCCGGCCGCGAAGAGCACCACGCGGCCCTCATCCATGTAGCGGCGGGCGGTCATCGCGTTGAACGGCTCGCAGAAGCGATTCATGTCCACCGCGCTCATCACCGTGGCGTCGAGGCCCTCCCTGCGCAAGGCGTCGGCCATGCAGATGCAGTTGATCACCGTGCCGAGCATGCCCATCTGGTCGGCGCTGACGGCGTCCATGCTGGCCGAGGGGCCCTGCCGCCCGCGCCAGATGTTCCCCGCGCCGATCACGATGCCGATCTGGGCGCCCTCCTCGTGCATCTGCCGGATCGTCCGCGCCGCCGTGTTCACCTGGGCAAAGTCGAATACGCTGCCCGCCCCGCCGAGGGCTTCCCCGCTGAGCTTGAGCATCACGCGCCTGTAGGTCGTGGCCATCTTTCCGCATCCTTTCTGCAATTCGCTATTCCCGGAACCGGTGTTTTCGGATATAATGGTACACAGGCATTATAGACCAGGTTGATTTGATCCGTCAAGGGTTCCGGAACTTCCGACGGATCCGACAGAACCACGGAGGAATGCACCATGCCCTACCGCTACGAGACCCACCTCCACACCGTCGAATCCTCCGCCTGCGGGCGCTCCACCGGCGCCGAGCACGCGCGCTTCTACAAGGCCCTCGGCTACGACGGGATCTTTGTCTCCGACCACTTCTTCCGCGGGAACTGCGCCGTTCCGCGCGATCTGCCCTGGGAGGAGTGGGTGCGCCGCTACTGCCTCGGCTACTACAGCGCGAAGGAGGAGGGCGACCGCATCGGCCTGCAGGTCTTTTTCTCCTGGGAGGAATCCATCGACGGCGACGACTGGCTGGTCTACGGCCTGCCGCCGGAGTGGCTCGCCGCCCACCCCGAGATCGCCCACGCGACGCGCAGGCAGCAGCTCGCCCTCGCCCACGAGGCCGGCGGCTGCGTCATCCAGGCCCACCCCTTCCGCATGCGCGACTACATCCGCCGCGTCCTCCTCAGCCCGCAGTTCTGCGACGGGGTGGAGGTCGCCAACGCCGGCAACAAGCAGCCCGAGGACGCCGCCGCCCGGATCTACGCGGAGGAGCGGGGCCTCTACATGGTCTGCGGATCGGACAACCACGAGTCCGGCTTCGGCAAGCGCGACCCGGAGGTCACCTGGGGGATCGAGACGCAGGAGCGCCTGACCTGCCCGGCGGACTATGTGCGCACGATCCTCGAGCGCAGGCCCATCCGCCTGCTCTGCCCGGAGTCCCGCCTGGTCCCTGTGGAAGGCACCGCGGTCACGGAGAGCTTCTGGATGGACGACGCCGAGACCGACCCCGTCCCCACGGGGCGCGGGTGGCTGTTTGACTGATGAACCATTCAACCGTGCAGGAAAACGGGTAGAGCCGTTTTTTTCCGAATATGAACAAAGCGAGGTGCGAACCATGAAAAAGCTGTTCTTTGCGCTGCTGGCGCTGGCTGTTCTGGCGGGGTGCGCCGCCGCCGCGGGAGAAGAAACCTACCGGAGCGGTGATTTTGAGTACGCGCTGCTGGAGAACGGGGATGCCGAGCTGATCCGATATCTCGGGGAAGATGGCAGGGTCATTATCCCCAACAAGCTGGACGGGCATCCCATCACCGCGGTGCGGGGGAACCCGTTCGCGGCTTACGAATATGGTTTTCTCTCGGCCGTCAGGGACTGCTCTGTTTCCGTGGCGCTGGATCACCCTTATCTTGCCACGATTGACGGTGTCCTCTTCGGCATGACCGACCGTAAGCTGATCTATTATCAGCCTTCTCTGAAAGACACGAACTACGAGATTCCGTATGGCGTTACCGCCATCGGGAAGGGTGCGTTTGCTGGCTGCAGCGGCCTGGCAAGCGTGATGATCCCGGACAGCGTCACTGCCATCGGGGAGTATGCGTTCTATCGCTGCAGCGGCCTGACGAGCGTGTCAATCCCGGACAGCGTCACTAGCATCGGGGTGAATGCGTTTGCCTACTGCAGCGGCCTGACGAGCGTAACAATCCCGGACAGCGTCACCACCATCGGGGATAATGCGTTCTCCAGCTGCAGCAGCCTGTCGAGCGTGACGATCCCGGACAGCGTCACCGCCATCGGAGATCAAACGTTCTTTGAATGCAGCAGCCTGACGAGCGTGACGATCCCGGACAGCGTCACCAGCATCGGATACGGTGCGTTTACTGACTGCAGCAACTTGACCAGCGTGACGATCCCGGACAGCGTCACCGCCATCGGGGATTATGCGTTTTATGGCTGCAGCGGTCTGACGAGCGTGACGATCCCGGACAGCGTCACCGCCATCGGGGAGGGTGCGTTCGCCTACTGCAGCGGCCTGACGAGCGTGACGATCCAGGACGGCATCACCACTATCGGGGAGAGTGCGTTCGCCTACTGCAGCGGCCTGACAAGCGTGACAATCCCGGACAGCGTCACCGCCATCGGGGATCGCGCGTTTGACGATTACGTGAACAGAGAGTACATCCCCCTCGCCGACCTGGTCTTCACCGTCACCCCCGGCAGCTATGCCGAGACTTGGTGCAAGGAAAACGGGCGTCAGTTTGTTCACACCGGCGTGGAATACGGCGACCGCACCGACTGGCTGCCGGGCAGGTAAAGCCTGTCCCGGGATCGCCCACGTGATGCGCAGGCAAATGAACCGCTCAAGGGTACAGGGAGAACCGGTTTTCCCAAAGCATACAAAGTGAGGTGCGAACGATGAAAAAGCTGTTCTTTGCGCTGCTGGCGCTGGCTGTTCTGGCGGGGTGCGCCGCCGCGGGGGAAGAAACCTACCGGAGCGGGGATTTTGAGTACGCGCTGCTGGAGAACGGGGATGCTGAGCTGATCCGGTATCACGGAGATGAGGGCAAGGTCATCATCCCCAACAAGCTGGACGGGCATCCCATCACCGCGGTGCGGGGGAATCCGTTCGTGGCTTATGATGAATATGGTTATCTCTCGGGCGTCAGGGACTGCACTGTTTCCGTGGCACCGGATCACCCTTATCTCGCCACGATTGACGGTGTTCTCTTCGGCATGACCGACCGTAAGCTGATCTATTATCAGCCTTCTCTGAATAACACGAACTACGAGATTCCGTATGGCGTTACCGCCATCGGGAAGGGTGCGTTTGCTGGCTGCAGCGGCCTGGCAAGCGTGATGATCCCGGACAGCGTCACCGCCATCGGGCATAATGCGTTTGATGAGTGCAGCGGTCTGACGAGCGTGACGATCCCGGACAGCGTCACCGCCATCGGGCATTATGCGTTTGATGAGTGCAGCGGTCTGACGAGCATGACGATCCCGGACAGCGTCACCAACATCGGGGAGGGTGCGTTCTATCGCTGC
>JAFRPG010000032.1 GCA_017429265.1 Clostridia bacterium
CGATCGGAAAGCCCTCTGGTGCGCCCGCAGGCGCATTCCCTTCTCGATGGAGGATCCTCCGAACTGATCGGAAAGGATTCCGCCCTCTGCGGAGCGCGCCAGGGGCTTTCCGATCGCCCCTGGACCCTTCGGGATCGCATCTTCCTTGTTTGGCATTGGGCAGAGTAATGTTGATAAAACAACCTAACGATACCAAGGTCTATCTTTTACGGGTCGGCCCCGAAGGAGTCCAGAGGATTCGGAGCGCCCGGAAAACTGTCCGGGGGACAGTTTTCAGCGGAGAATGGGCGGCAGCCCCGGATCGATCGGAAAGCCCTCTGGTGCGCCCGCAGGCGCATATCCTCTCCCCCGGGCTTCCGTATCCCCCACCGACAATTGGGACCCGCCCGGTGACAATTGGGGCGGGTTCCCTTTTCAGCCTCCTCCTTCCGTGCTACGATGAAGCCACAGCAACGGTGCTGGAACACACGAGGCGGCCGTTCGCCCGCCATCCCGACCCGAAAGGAGGAGGTCCCATGCTCACCCTTTACATCACCGCCGGAGCGGCCCTGCTGCTCATCCTTTTCCTGGCCGCGGGCTATCTCAAGGCCCCGCCGGACACCGCTTTCATCATCTCCGGTCTCGGCAAGCGCCGCATCCTGATCGGCAAAGCCGGGTGGCGGTTCCCCTTCCTCGAGAGGGTCGACCGCCTCTCCCTGCAGGTCATGAGCGTCGACGTCAAGACCAGTGAGGCCGTGCCCACCAACGAGTTCATCAACGTGATGGTGGACGGCGTCGCCAACGTCAAGGTCTCCTCCGACCCGAAGCTCCTCGAGCGCGCGGCGGAGGCCCTCCTCAACATGAAGCAGTCCCAGGTGGTCGCCATGGTCACCCAGGTGCTGGAGGGCAACATGCGCGAGATCGTGGGCTCCGTGGGCCTGAAGGAGATGGTCCAGGACCGCCAGGGCGTCGCCAAGAAGGTCGCCGAAAACGTGATCCCGGACATGGAGAAGCTCGGCATCGAGCTGGTCAACTTCAACATCCAGAACTTCCGCGACAACGCCGGCACCATCGAGAACATGGGTATCGACAATGTGGAGCAGATCCGCAAGAATGCCCAGATCGCCAAGGCCAACGCCCAGCGCGACATCGCCATCGCCTCGGCCCATGCCCAGGAGGAAGCGAACGCCGTGAAGGTGGAGGCCGACAAGAAGATCGCCGAGCAGAACGCCGCCCTCTCCGTGCAGCAGGCCGAAATGCAGATCCGCGCCGACACGAAGAAGGCCGAGGCCGACGCCGCCTACTCCATCCAGCAGGAGAATCAGCGCAAGACCATCGAGGTCACCCGCACCAACGCCGACATCGCCCGCCGGGAGAAGGAGGCCGAGCTGGCCGAGAAGGAGGTCGCCATCCGCGAGCGGAAGCTCGACGCCGAGGTCCGCAAGGCCGCCGACGCCCGCAAGTATCAGGCCGAGCGCGAGGCCGAGGCCGATCTGGCCCGCCGTCAGCGCGACGCCGACGCGAAGAAGTACGAGGCCCTGCAGGAGGCTGAGGCCCGCAAGGCCCAGGCCGAAGCCGCCCGCTTCGCCATGGAGCAGGAGGCCGAGGGCATCCGCGCCAAGGGTCTGGCCGAGGCCGAAGCCATCGAGAAGAAGGCGGAGGCCCAGCGCAAGATGGGCGAAGCCTCGATCCTCGAGATGTATCTCGCGGCCCTGCCCGAGGTGGTCCGCAATGCCGCCGCCCCGCTGGCCCAGACCGACAAGATCGTCATGTACGGCGAGGGCAATTCCGCCCGCCTGGTCAAGGATGTCATGCAGTCCTCGAACCAGATCATCGACGGTCTGAAGGAGTCCACCGGGATCGACCTGGCCGCCCTGATCGCCGGCTTCACCGGCGGCAGGATCAGCGCCGCCCAGCCCGCCGAACCCGCTCCCGAGACCTGATCCCCAAAAACGACCGTTCCCCCCGAGGCCGCCGCCGGACAAGCGGCGCGCCTCAGGGGGATTTTTCGGTTCTTCTCATAAGAGCCCTGGAATCCTGGTTGTTCACGTTTAGTCGGGGAAACTCCGTTGATAAGGGAATGCGCCTGCGGGCGCACCAGAGGGCTTTCCGATCGCCCTCTGGACTCCTTCGGGGCCGTCCCGTTCAATGATCGTCTTTGGAGATTAGGGCAACACCGCACAAAGCGGCGTAGCGGAGAAACAGGATATATGGTATAATCGGATCATGGATTTGGCAGCAAAAAAAGCCGGACCTTTCGGCCCGGCAGATGTCAGTCGGTTTGTTATTGCGGGTGTTTTATTGCGTTCGGGTTGATCTTCGGCCCCTGGATGTCAGGTGCTTCTCCGCGCTCCCAGGAAATGTGGCCGCAGTCAATGCACTTCACCTGATAGAACCTGACCGGGAACACAAGATCAAGGTCTGTCTTGGTCTTTCCGGTGGGTACATAACGGTGATGGAATCCGCATGCCGCCCAGGAGATGAGGTCGATAATGCCGTCGACCGGGGTAGGTTTCTTGCCGCCTGTTGCGCGCTCCATCTGGAGCTGCGTCAGTTCGTACATTTCCTGCTCTGTCATGTTGGTATTCTTTGCGGTGGTTGTCATTATGCCCAGCTCCTTTCAGTTTCCGATTCGGTTTCAGTTGCCTTTCACCTGTTAATACGCAGCTATGCCGGGGATGGCAGTGATTGTACTCGGTTTTTGAACTACAGCGAGTCTACTGGTCGTATCTGGCCAATTATACGGTGTTGCCTTAGAAGTATCGGTTCTGTCACGTTTACCCAGGGAAACTCCGTTGATGAGGGGA
The DNA here is from genome assembly GCA_017429265.1 of Clostridia bacterium. Classification (GTDB taxonomy): domain Bacteria; phylum Bacillota; class Clostridia; order Christensenellales; family Aristaeellaceae; genus RUG11272. Next base: position 2,787 of record JAFRPG010000032.1, read on the forward strand.
TGCGCCTGCGGGCGCACCAGAGGGCTTTCCGATCGCCCTCTGGACTCCTTCGGGGCCGACCCATTCATGATAGGACTTGGGACTGAAAGTATCTTTTCTCAACGATACTTTTACCCCATACCAAACAAGGAAGACATGCTCCCGAAGGGTCCAGGGGCGATCGGAAAGCCCCTGGCGCGCTCCGCAGAGCGCGAACCCCTCCCATAGGGTTTTCCCGAACTTTCCGTGAAGAGCCGAAGTTTCCTTATTCATTTTTTCTTGATCCGACAACACACAAGGAAGAGACGGCCCCGAAGGGTCCAGGGGCGATCGGAAAGCCCCTGGCCGTGCCCGCAGGCACGGAATCCTTTTACACCGTCTCGTAGCTGACAAACGCCAGATGCCTGCTGTCGGGGGCCCAGGAATTGACATTGAGGCTCCCCTGGCCGCCGAAGAAGGAGCAGAGGCGGCGCTCATTCCCGCCGTCGGCATCCATCGCCCAGATCTCCGCCTGCATATTGGGCAGATGCTCGGCGGGGAGGAGATGACCCTTGTGATAAACGATGAAGGCCACGCGCCGCCCGTCCGGGGAGACATGGGGGAACCAGCAGTTCTCCTCCAGGGTCGTCATCCGCGTGGGCTCCGATCCGTCGCGGCGCATCCGCCAGGCCTGCATGAGGCCGGAGCGGGTGGAGTTGAACCAGATGTACCGCCCGTCCGGGGAGTACTCCGGGCCGTCGTTGAACCCGCCGAAGGTGAGGCGCCGCTCCTCCCCGCCCTCCGGGAAGATCGCGTAGATATCGACCTCGCGCCGCCCGTCGATCTGGCGGAAGGCGCAGTAGGCCAGTTCTTTTCCGTCCGGGGACCAGCCGTGGAGGAAACTCGGCGAGTTCTCCGTCACCCGATACGGCTCGCCGCCGCCGAAGGGCACGATCCACACGCGCGAGGAGAACCCCTCGGTGAAGGTCATGTGGCTCACCGCGATGGCCTTCTCGTCCGGGGCGAGGACGTGGTCGTTGTTGCAGGCATTGCAGGGCCCGGTGGGGATCAGGCGCTCCCGCCCGTCCTTCCAGGCGTAGATCAGGCCGTCGGAGTTGTACACCAGCTCGCCCGTGGAGCGCATCCAGTTCGGGGCCTCGATCACCCGGTCGAAGCGGGCCGCGGTGCGCACCTCGCCGGTCTCCCAGTCGAGGATGTTCAGGTAGCTGACCGTGTTCGCCCGCGCGCCGGTCCAGGAGGAGGTCAGGGCGCGGATCGCAGCCAGCTCCTCAAAGGGATCGCCCTCAAAGCTGTCCTGGTCCACGATCTGCGGGATGCCGTGCGCCCGCGCCAGGTCGAAGCAGGCCTGGGTCGGCACGGCGCCGGTGCCCACGCGGACCGGCTTCCCGGCGGCGTCGAAGTCCTTGTAGTGCAGGGAGCGGAAGAGATGCAGGTTCCGCCGGATGAGGGCCGCGGGGTCCTCCCCGCCCGCCAGCGCCCAGCCGATGTCCGCCTGGAGGCCGACCCGGCCCTGGCACAGGTCCAGCAGGTGCTCGCAGACCGTCTTCCCGCCGCGCTTTCCGGCGATGTCGTCCTTCTCGTTGTGGAGGAGGAGGGCGGCCCCGTGCTCCGCGAGGGCGTCGGCCGCGGTCATGTATGCGATGGAGGCCGCCTGCAGGCTGCAGTCGTCGGTCTCCCGGGGCGTCTTGACGACGAAGGCCCGCACGCCGAAGCGCTCCGCGACGGCGATCAGGTCCGGGATGTGGGACGTGAGCGGCGCGGACCAGGCGATGTGGGCGGAGGGGACGCTCAGGCCCAGCTCGGCCATCAGGGCGAAGTACCGCGGCAGGTCCGCCAGGGGCCAGAAGACCTTCTCCAGGCCGGGGATCGGGTCGAGGGCGATGCAGGGCTCCGCGAGGGTGTAGCCGAGAGCGGCCGTGCGGCGCAGGGTCTCCTCGGGCGGCAGGGGGGAATGGGTCAGGATGCCGTAGAGCTGAATGCCGAGATCCATGGTATGTCCTCCTTCGGTCGGGTCAGTCGGCGGATTACGCCGGGTGCGCTGTCTTACTTCTCATGCACATGCTTGCCGGTCATGTGCTCGACGGTGATCTTCACGATCTCGCAGCGGCCGAGGGCGTGGGCGATCTCCTCGTCCAGCTCCTCCCGCGTCGGCATGTACTTCGCGCCGAAGCGGCGGGCATAAGCCTCCTTCTGCGCAGGGTCCTCCACGACGGACGCGCGGCCGAAGACGATCACGCTGTCCACAAAGTAGGACCAGTCCCCGCGCTGCTCGCCGGCGTTCCACACGGTCAGGCAGACGCGCGGGTCGCGGCGCATGGCGTCGAGCTTGTGGCCCGCCTTCGCGCAGTGGAAGCAGAGGGCGTTCTCCTCCTCCAGCCAGACAAAGTTCACCGGAAGGGCATAGGGCCAGCCTTCGTCCCCGGTCACGGCGAGGGCAGCGCGGCGCTCGGTGCGCAGCAGGGCACGGCACTCCTCCTCCGTCATGGCCTGGGCGTTTCTTCTCATCGGACGGAACACGGGCTTCATCTCCTTTTATATCCAGTAGTTGTACGTCGCAACGGTCCCGGCGATCTGGCAGATGCCGGCCAGCAGGGCGAAGGGAAAACTCACCCGGACCAGGCTGTCGTCGTCCGGCTGGTGGATCAGGATCCCGAAGAAGATCCACGGCATCAGGTCCACGAGGTAGCGGTTGCCGAACTGCCAGCCGCCGAGGGTGCGGTGCGCGAGGATCACCAGCAGGTAGACAGCCAGCGTCAGCGGGAGCAGCCACAGGCAGGTTACCCCGCCGCGCCGCGTGCGCAGGGCCGAGGCCCAGGCGGCGATCCCCACCCAGAGGATCGGGTTGAGGAGCCAGGCCGTGCCGCCGTTGGAGGTGGAGAAGGTCAGCCGCCCGTCCCGCATGAAGGGCAGGGAAAGCAGCTGCCGCAGGTTCGGAACGATGTGCGCGAGGGCAAACTGCGGGCCCTCCCGGTTGAACTCCGGCAGGTAGTTGTGCCCGAACTCGAACGGATTGCCGAAGCGCGCCTGGTTGAGCGCCATGTAGAACGCGCCGAGCAGCAGGGGCACGGCGGCCCACCAGAGCCTCTTCGCGATCAGGCGGATGGGCTTCTCCTCCGGATGCTCCCCGCGGACGGCCTTCAGGAGGACGACGAGGAGGAAGGGCAGGCAGAAGCCCGCCATCGGCCTGCAGCCGACCGCCATCGCCCAGCAGGCCAGCGACGCGAACCCCCGCCCGCGCACCGCGTGGTGCAGGGCCGCAAGGGAGAAGAGGAAGCAGAGGTTCTGCGCGAGATACCAGACCCAGCCGTTCACGCACAGGAAGAGGTAGCCGTTGCACAGGAGGAGGAACATGACCCAGTAGGCCGTGCGCCGCCGGTCCGGCAGCAGGATCACGCACAGGCGGATCGCGTGCCAGCAGGCCAGCGCCGCCGCAAAGAGGGCGACCATGGTGTCCGGCGTGTGCTCCCCGAAGACCAGCACCAGCGGGAGCATCACCACCGACGGGAAGGGCGGGAAGGACACGTAGTACCGTCCGTCCCTGATCGCCAGCTCGAGCCAGGTGCGCTCCTCCCCCAGCGGGATGTCCAGCCGGCCCTCGAGCCAGGCCTGGGCCTGCACGCTGTAGGAATTGTAGAAGTTGTTCGTGCCGGGGAATTCCTGCCCGGCGAGCAGGATCACCATGCAGACCGCGAGCACGAAGCCCGCGGCGATCGCCGCCTGCTCCAGGACGCCGATGCTTTTCTCCCGCGCGGGAGGCGTTCCGTTCATGCCGTCACCTCCGTCAGGGCGGCCCGCAAGGCGGCCGGATCGCCGGAGAGGAGGACCCCCTGGGCCATCTCGGCGCTGCCCCCGCACCTGCCGCCGAAGCGCTCGCAGAGGGCCTTCGCCGCCGCAGCCGCGCTGTATGCCCCGTCCCCGGCACACAGGGCGAAGGACGATCCGCCCTCCCCCGGGATCAGGACCAGGCCGAAGCGCGCGCCGGAGGCGAGGCTGCCCGCGCTCTTGCGCAGGGAGGCCGGGGCCAGCATCTCCGCCTCCACCACGCGGATCGCCTCGCCGCGCTGCGCCTCCGCGTCCCGGGCAAAGACCCGCTGGGCCAGCTTCTCGAGGCGGAAGGCCAGGCCGTCGCGCTCCGCAAGGAGGCGGGACGTGGCGTCCGCGAGGGTGCCAGGCTTGGCGGAGAGCAGGCGGGACACCGCCCGGTATTCCGCCAGCAGGTCATTCGCGTGCGCCAGAGCGCGGCCGCCGCAGACGACGGTCAGCCGCACGCCGCCCTTGTAGCTGATGCGGGAGAGGACCTTGATCTGCCCGACGCAGCCGGTGGTCGGCACATGCGTCCCGCAGCAGGCGCAGGTGTCCGCGCCCTCGATCCGCACGATGCGCACGTCGCCGTCGATGGCCTTCTTGCTGCGGTAGGCGATCGTCTCCAGCTCCTCCGGCGAGGGGACGAAGGCCTCCACCGGCACGTCGCGCCAGACGCACTCGTTGGCGAGGCGCTCGGCGAGGGCGACGTCCTCGTCCGTCAGGGCGCGGTTGAAGTCCACGGTCACCGTGTCCGCGCCGATATGAAAACCCACGTTGTCGCAGCCGAAGCGCGCGCAGATCGTGCCGGAGAGGATGTGCTCCCCGGTGTGCTGCTGGCTCTGGTCGAGCCGACGCGCGGCGTCGATCTCCCCGCGCACGGGATCGCCGGGGGTCAGCGGGGCGTCGCAGCGGTGGCGGATCACGCCGCCCTTCTCGTGCGCGTCCGTGACCCGCGCCCCGCCCAGGGTGCCGTGGTCCGCGCCCTGGCCGCCGCCCTCGGGGAAGAAGGCGGTCCGGTCGAGGATCACGTCCCAGCCGTCCCCCGCGGGCTCGCAGCCCAGCACCGCCGCGTCAAAGGCGCGGCACCCGGGGTCCCGGTCGAAGAGGCGCTCCGTCGCGGCATATGTCCGTTCGCTCATAGTCTGTCTCCTTTGCCCGTCAGAAACGTTTCTCGCACCACGGAGCCGCGCAGCAGCGGTCGCAGGCAGGCTTTGTCCGCGCGCTGCACACGGCGCGGCCGTGCTCCACCAGGCGGTGGCAGAAGTCGTTGCTCTCCTCCGGCGGGATCAGCGGGCGGAGCTGTTTTTCCACCTTCGCGGGGTCCCTGCCCTCGGTCAGGCCCATGCGCCCGCAGAGGCGGATGCAATGGGTGTCGCAGACGATGGCCGGCCTGCCGAAGATATCGCCCACGATCAGGTTGGCGGACTTGCGCCCCACGCCGGGGAGGCTCAGCAGGGTGTCGAAGTCGTCGGGGACCCGCCCGCCGTAGCTGTCGCGCAGGACGCGCATGCAGGCGGAGATGTCCCGCGCCTTGCTCGGCCCCAGGCCGCAGGGGCGGACGATGGCCTCGATGTCCGCGGGCTCCGCCGCCGCCAGGGCCTCCACCGAGGGATAGCGCGCGAAAAGCTCCTCCGTCACGATGTTCACCCGCGCGTCGGTGCACTGCGCGGCCAGCCGCACGCTGACCAGCAGCTTCCACGCCTCGTCGTAGGTCAGGGTGCAGCGGACGTCCGGGTAAGCCGCCTTGAGGGCCTCCACGATCGCCAGCGCCCGCTCTTCCTTTGAGATCGCCATGCTGTCAAGCCTCCACGTTGAATTTGGCTCTATCATAAAACACCGCGCGCGGGAAGTCAAGAAAGCCTTCGTCATGAAAAGCGGCGATGACCCTTCACCGCCGCCGACGGATATTTCGGCCTTCGGCCGACCAGGGGCTTTCCGATCGCCCCTGGACCCTTCGGATTCGCATCTTCCTTGTTTGATGTTGGACAAAAGTATGTTGATAAAAACCTAACAGTACCAGAGCCCATCTTAACGGGTCGGCCCCGAAGGTTTCCAAAGGGCGATCGGAAAGCCCTTTGGTGCGCCCGCAGGCGCAGTCCCTTTTCAACGGAATGATCTGTCTAAGTGAACGGAAGAGGTTCCGCGCTCTGCGGAGCGCGCCAGGGGCTTTCCGATCGCCCCTGGACCCTTCGGGATCACCCCGTTGGGCAAAGTGATCGGTACAGCCTGCACGGAGAACCTCTCCACCGCTGCGGCGGTCCCCCTCCCCTTTCAGGGGAGGTTTGGGTATCTTTCTGCCCCTGTCTCCCCTGAAAGGGGAGATGTCGCCGCAGCGACAGAGAGGTTTTTCGCCTACGTTCCCAAAGCCTATCTTAACGAGTCGGCCCCGAAGGTTTCCAAAGGGCGATCGGAAAGCCCTTTGGTGCGCCCGCAGGCGCAGTCCCTGTTTGTCAGACCTCATCATCCGTCACGATCACACTCATCCCGACCGGGAGGTCTTCCTCCGCCGCCAGCTCCACGGCTGCGGTGCCGGAGGTGCCGTCGGTCAGGATCCGGATCACCTCCGCCTCGCGCAGGACCCCGTGCGGATCGTCCGCACGCATGTACCGCAGACAGTCCCCGGGGGCGAGGGTCACCGCCGTCTCGAGCGGCAGGGACACCCGCAGCACGACCGACGCCGCCACGACCGCGACCGTCTCATCCGCCGCGACCGTGGCTCCGGCCTCCGCCCTCACCTCGGTCACCACGCCGTCCGCCGGCGCGCGCAGGAGAGTCTCCGCTCCCTGCGCGGTGCGGAAGAGCAGCTGCCCGCGGCGCACAAAAGCGCCCGCCTCCGCGCGCAGGCCGAACAGGACCCCCTCCGCGCTCACCGATTCGGTCGGCGCGGCCGTGACCGTGCCCTTGCCGATCCGGTCGGCGAAATTGCATTTCTCATCCCGGCTGACCCAGACGGCCTCACCGATGTACAGCTCGCCCGCCGTGGTCTCGATCTCAAAGTTCATGCCGCTGACAGCGATCACGCGGCCGGCCGCCCGGTGGGAGCCGTCAGCCGTGCACTTCATCCACAGCGTCTCGCCGCAGCGGATCCAGGCGTCCTCCACGGTCTTGGCCACGCCGCTGACCGTGCACAGGACGCGGTACCGGCCCACGGGCTCGATCTGCAGGACGGGCTCCGCGCTGTCGGCGCGCTCGCCTTCCCGGCGGAGCACCGACACGATCCGCCCGTCGCAGGGAGCGTAGACGGGCGTCAGGGCGATCTCCCCCACCGTCTCCCCGGCGGTCACACGCTGACCCGCGGTCAGGGTGAGGGCGGTGAGGGTCCCGGCGCAGGGGGCCGTGACCGGGACGGTGTCCGCGCCGGCGGTCACACCCTGCCAGCTGTCCGCGAGGGCCGGCGCCGTGAGGGACAGGGCCAGCAGCAGCGCCGCCGCATACACGATACATCGTCTCACGGGGCTCCCTCCCCCTTCGCGATCGGTTCCGTCTCCACGGGATACACGCGGTCCTCCACGGTCAGGACGAGGCTCTCCCCGTCCCACACGAGGGCAAAATCCTCCGCGACCAGGCCCTTGGCCCGCTCCCGGGCATAGGCCGTGCCGGCGGGCTCCCAGGCGGTATCGATCTCCAGGGTCTCCTCCCCGCCGACCAGGCGCAGGGTCCGCAGGCCGGAGCGGTACAGGGTGTCGAGCGCGCCGAGGTTGACCCGCCACGCCCCGTCCCCGCCGGGGGCCGTGAGCGTCAGGACGTCCCCGTCCAGCTCGCCGCACACGGGAAAGCCGCCGCCGGTCACGTCGAGGGCGACCCCGCCGAGGACCAGCGTATCGGACGGCTCATCCGGCAGGATCAGCGCCACGGCGTCGTAGGGGATCAGGTCGCCGGTGCCGCGGGCGTGCGCCGTGGTCAGGGCCTGTCCGGGCCGCACGGTCGTCCCGCCGCCGGACGAGCCGCCGGGCCTGCGCCCGCCGCCGGACGGCCTCCCAGGTCGGCCGCCGCCCCCGCCCGTCCCCGGGTCGGTGACGGGGTCTTCGGTCACGGCGCTCTCCAGGATGAGGCGCAGGGACGCGCTCCCGGTCTGCACGCCGCCCAGGTACGCGGTGACGGTCAGGCGGTACTCGCCCTCCGTCAGGTCTTTCTCCTCCACGGACCAGGTCAGCTCGTCCGAGTCCTGCCGTCCGACCTCGCCGGACGGGCCGGTCAGCACGGCCAGGAAGCGGTCCGCCTCGCCCTCCGCCGTCCAGGAAAAGCACAGGCTGCCCGCGGGGTCCAGGGTCAGGTGCCGGATCCGGTCCGCGTCCTCCTCCCCGCCCTCGACAAAGAGGTTCAGCGTGCAGACGGGCTTCGCGGCGGAGGGATCATAGGTGGACGGGCGGAGATTCTCCCCAGCGGCCGCGCCGCACAGCAGGCACAGGCAGAGGAGAAGGGCCGCCGCGGAACACTTACTCCTGCGCATCCGCGCTCACCTCTTCCGTCGCTGCGGCCTCGTCCGTCTCCGCCGCGGGCTCCTCTGGCTCGAGGGTATAGACGATCACGGACATGCCGAAGGTGATGTTTTCGTCCGGTGTAAAGTCGATCAGCACGCGGTAGGAGGCCTCGCCGCTGCCCTCCTCCGCGATCCAGGAGACGAGGGTCACGGTGCCCTCATAGCTGCGGCTCTCGTCGGCCTCAGCCTCGATGATCACGCGGTCGCCGACGGCGATCATCCCGCGGCTGTCCTCGGGGACGGTCGCCTCGATCCGCATGCCCGCGGTGGGCCAGATGACCGCCACCGCCGCGCCGTCCTGGACGGAGCTGCCCTGGCTTGCGCTGATGCTCCCCACGACGCCCGCCGTGCCCGCGAGCACGTCCGTGCCGGACATGTACAGGCCGTCGAAGCTGCCGTCGAGGGTCTCCATCAGCAGGTCGCCGCGCTTCACGCTCTGTCCGTCCTCCACCGCAAAGGACACGATGGCCCCGCTGCCGGTGACCGCGGTCGGGTTGATGCGGGCGACCGTCCCGCGGCCCACGCGCTTGTCCGAGGAGAAGCCGCGGTCGCGGTACAGGTCCACCGAGTCGCCGGGGATGAAGGTGCCGGAGGTCACGCGCACGGTGTAGTTCGTGCTGTCGACGGCGGTCACGATGCCCTCGCCGATGCGGGAGGAGTTGCTGCGGCACTGCAGGTAGAGGGATTCGCCCACGTGGAGCATCCGGGTCTCGGTGCTGTTGTAGGCGTTGGCCGTGGAGGCGGAGACGGTGTAGCGCGCCGTGCCCTCCAGGTAGAGGACGGCCCCGTAGCGGGCGGCCACGGAGGCGGCGTTGTCGCCGGGCCGGCCGAAGATGCCGGTCACCGTGCCGTCCTCCTCGGCGTAGACCTTTGTTGTGCGGAGGCTGAAGAGGACGTCGTCCTCGCCCACGAGGGAGCCCGCCTGCACGTTCACGCTGTCCACGACCCCGCCGATCGGGGCATAGACGGTCACGGTGTCCGCCCGGGTCACGGTGCCGTTCAGGGCTAGGGTGTCGCCGAGGGCGCAGGCGCCGAACACCGTCAGGGAGCAAATCAGCGCGACGGCGGCGGCGATCAGGATGCGGTGTTTCATGGTCATAACTCCTTCCGGTTCATAAGCTATCGTCTTCCGGGATCCCCGGAGGCTTTCCGGGTCTCCGCGTTTTGTCCGGTGATTTTCAGATCGACCGCAGGGCGTCGATCGGGTTGAGGCGGCTGGCCTTGCGCGCGGGGGCCCAGCCGAAGAGGATGCCCACCGCCGCCGAGAAGCCGACGCCGAGGGCGATCGCGCCGCCGGAGATCACGAACTGGGTCCCGATCACCTGGCAGAGCGCGTAGGACAGCAGGAGGCCCGTCAGCACGCCCGCCAGTCCCCCGAGCAGGGAGAGCATGAACGACTCGATCAGGAACTGCAGCTGGATCTGCCAGGGCATGGCGCCCAGGGCCTTCTTCAGGCCGATCTCCACGGTGCGCTCCGTCACGGTGGTCAGCATCATGTTCATGATCCCGATGCCGCCCACGACCAGGGCGATGGAGGCAATGCCCGCCAGGAGGGTGCTCATCATGCCCATCATCGTCTGCATGGTCTCCTCGATGGACTCCATGCTGGTGATGGTGTAGCAGTCCTCCTCAAAGCCGAAGAGCGGATCCAGGCACTCCTCCAGCTCCTTCTTCGCGTCCTCCGACTTCACCCCCGCGGCCATGTGGACCGTGAGGTTGTTGGTCTCACCGGTGCCGCCGATCTTGAGGGCCGTGGTGTAGGGGATGATCACGTCCGGCTTGCCGGAGAAGATCGCCGCAATGCCGCCGCCGGAGTCCTCCTCGTAGCGGCCGGCCACCGTGAAGGGCAGCCCGGCCACGTAGAGGGTCTCCCCGATCGGGTTGACGCCGAAGAAGAAGGTGTCCACCATGGTCTGGCTGATCACGCAGACGAAGGAGCAGTTGTCGTCGTCGATGAAGTTCAGCGCCCGGCCCTGGGTGATCATGTCCTCGTTGAGCAGGGCGTAGTAGGCGTTGCGCCCGGCCACGGAGACGTCGGTCTTCACCGAGCCGCGGCAGGAGACGCGGGCGGTCATGGACACGTTGGGCACCAGGCCGTCCACGCTCTTCAGATCCGACAGGGTCTTCAGGTCGTCCGCCGTCAGGCCGCTCTTCAGGTCATTGCCGGTGACGTTCAGGGTCAGGGTGCCCACGCCCATGTCCGCGAAGGAGGAGGCGATGGATCCCGACACGCCCGACACCGTGGAGATCAGCGCGATCACCGCGGTGATGCCGATCATGATGCCCAGCAGGGTCAGGAAGGAGCGCACCTTGTTGCCGCGGATGTTGTCCAGGGACATGCGCACGCACTCGCCGACCATCACGAGCGCGGAGCGGAACCGCTTAAGCATGGGCCGTCCCCCCTTCCGTGATCTCGCCGTCGATGATGTGGACGACGCGCCGGGCATGGGCGGCGATGTTCGTGTCGTGCGTGATCATGATGATCGTCCGGTGCTCGGCGTTGAGCTCGCGGAACAGCTCCATGATCTGCTGGCCGGTCCGCTGGTCGAGGGCGCCGGTGGGCTCGTCCGCCAGCAGGATGGACGGGTTGCCGACCAGGGCGCGGGCGATGGCCACGCGCTGCTGCTGGCCGCCGGAGAGCTGGCTGGGCAGGTGGTCCATGCGGTCCGCCAGGCCCACGCGCTCCAGGATGGCCTCGGCCCGCCTGCGCCGCTCCCGGTGCCCCACGCCCGCGTAGATCAGCGGGAGCTCCACGTTCTTGCACGCGGTGAGGCGCGGCAGCAGCTGGGAATTCTGGAAGATGAAGCCGATCTCCCGGCTGCGGACCCCGGCCAGCTCGCGCTCGTCGAGGGTCTCCATCTCGCGGCCGCGGAGGGTGTAGCGCCCGGCCGTGGGCGTGTCGAGACAGCCGATGATGTTCATCAGCGTCGTTTTGCCGCTGCCCGACGGCCCGAGCACGGAGAGGAATTCCCCCTCCTCAAGGGTGAGGCTGATCCGCTTCAAGACATGGACGGGCTCATCCGCCATGATGTAGTCCTTGTCGATGTCCTGCATGCGGAAGAACGGTTCAGCGCCCATTGCCGCCGCCCTGGTTGGTGTTGTTGCGCTGGCGCTGCTGGCCCGGCGCGTAACCGGGATTGGCCGACGGCGCGTTGATCCGCTGGGAGCCGAAGGTGCTGTTCATGATGCTCGACCAGATGCTCGTGCTCTCCTGAGCCTTCGACACGGCGTAGACCGTCTCGCCCGCGGAGACGCCCTCGCGGATCTCGACATAGTTGCCGTTGGAGACGCCGACCGTGACCGGCACCTGCTCCATGGAGCCGTCGTCCTTCAGCTTGTAGACGAAGGCCGTGTTGTCCCGCGCCGTGCCGAGGGCCTCGAGGCGGAGGATCACGACGTCGGCGGCCTCCTCCTGCGGGATGGTCACCGTGGTCTGCATGCCGGTCAGGATCTCCTCCTCCCCGCTGACGTCCACATAGACGACGGCGGTGTAGTAGGCGAGGCTGTTGCCGGTGGAGGAGGAGTAGTCGATCTCGGCGATCTCCGAGTCGAAGGTCCGGTTCCGGGAGATGACCGTCACCCGGCAGGGCAGGCCAACCCGCACGTCCGCGATGTCGTTCTCGCTGATGCGGATGCTGACCTTCATGCGGCCGAAGTCCACCAGCTGCAGCAGGTTCGCGCCCGCGCTGACCTCGTCCCCCTCCGCGACGTCCAGCCTGTTCACCGTGCCGGCGAAGTCCGCCCTGATCGTTTCACCGGTGGTGAGGAGCATCAGGCGGGCCCCCGCCTCCACCCGGTCTTTGGCGTTGACGTAGACCTTGCGGACCTTCGTCGCCGCGGGCGCGGTGTACGTCTTGTTGTCGATCAGCTGCATGGAGCCCGTATAGCTCAGGGAGTTGGAGATCGTGCCCACGGTCGCGGTGTAGTTGTCATAAGTGACGCGGTACCGGTCGCGCAGGGCATTGATCAGGATCAGGATGCCGGCCGTCAGTATGGCGAGCACCACGGCCCAGACGATCAGGCGCCTGACCAGCTTGCGGCGCTTCCGGATCCGGCGTGCCTCCCGCAGGGCCTCGGCGGTGGCGGTCTCCGCCGGTGCGGGGGCGGAGGGCGCATCCTCGGGCGGCGTCACGGCGAGCCGTTCCCGTTCCGCGCTCCGCGCCTCCTTTTCGGCCTCGGCTTTCTTGTGCTTCTTGTTCTTGCCCATGGTGTTTCCTCCCGGTTTTGCGTTCTCACGTTTTATTCATACCCGCTCCGGGTGAAGGCTGTGTGAAGAGCGGACGAGGGTTTCCCGACGCCCGTCAGTCCCCGCGCTCCCACTGCACGGGTTCGCCGGACGCGCCCTCGATGACCGTGTCCTCCAGGGTCAGCGCGGCGGTGTTGATCGCCACCAGGCCCGTGCGGCTGAGCGTCGGGACGCCGTCGGCCATCGCGGGGCGGATCGGCTCCGCGTCCTCCGCGAGGCGGATGCGCACCCGCTCGAGGGCCACGCGCTCCACCGGCCGCTCGGGCAGGCCGAGGATGTAGCCCGCGCAGGCGGCCCCGTCGGCGGTGACGTCGCGGAAGGTGATCGTCCCGATCCGCGGGGTCGAGGAGTCCACCGGTTTCTTCTCGCGGCTCTGCACCCAGGGGCTGTGGCCGTCCGGGTCGCAGAAGTAGAGGGCGTTGACCACCAGCGGGGCCAGCACGTTCTCCATGCGGACACGCTCGAAGGTGATCCCGTCGATCACGCCCTGCTCGCCGCGGCCGCGCCGGGTCTTGATCCGCAGCCCGCGGTCGGTGCGGCGCATCAGGCAGTCGCGCACGCGCATGTTCCGCACGCCGCCGGCCATCTCGCTGCCCACGGTGACGCCGCCGTGGCCGTTCTCCATCAGGCAGTGGCTGATGTCGATGTCCTCGCAGGGCGTTTTGTAGTGCATGCCCATCCAGATCTTCCCGCTCTTGACGGCGATGCAGTCATCGCCCAGGGAGAAGCGCGTGCCCGCCAGCAGGATGCCCCGGCAGCTCTCGGGGTCGAAGCCGTCGGTGTTCGGGCTGTCCGCGGGCGCCTCGACGCTCAGGTTGAGGAAGCGCAGGTCCTCCGAGAAGAAGGGGTGCAGGTTCCACGCCGGGGAATTCCGCACGGTCAGGCCCTGGACCGTCACGTTCCGGCAGCGGCAGAGGAAGATCATCCGCGGCCGCCACGCGCCCCGCTTCGTGCGGTGGTTCTTCCACCAGTTCTCCGGGTTCGCGCCGCCGTCGAGCACGCCCTCGCCGCAGACGGCGACGTCCTCGACCTCCACGCCGGTCAGCAGGGAGGCGAAGGTGTCCAGCGGGTTGCCCTCCCAGGTGCCCAGGGGGATCTCCTCCGTCTCGTCGGAGGTCTGGGTCAGGCCGGGCAGGATCGGGAAGCGGCTGCGGTCGTCGATCAGCCGCAGGGTCGCCCCGCGGGCAATCTCGAGGCGCAGATGGCTTTTGAGGAAGAGGGGGCCGGTGCGCCACAGGCCCGCCGGGATCAGCACGCGGCCGCCCGCCGGGCACGCGAGGATCGCCGCCTGCAGGGCCGCGGTGTCGTCGTGCTCCCCGTCGCCCGCCGCGCCGAAGCGTCGGACATCGAAGGTCACCGTCTCCGCCTCCGTGCGGAAGCAAACCGTCTCCCCGCGGTCGGTCTCCAGGCAATAGTCCGTGGCGGGCATCAGGCCCCAGAGCGAGAAAACGCAGGTCTGCGCCGTGCCGGCCGGCTCGCCGTTCAGGGTCAGGGCGCGGGGCTCATCCAGGCTGTACAGACCTTCACCGATCTCCAGGCAGGCACTCCGGCTGCCCACATACAGGGTTTTCATGCGTTCATCCTCCTTATTCTCACAGCAGCGGGGCGATCCACGCGGCCCAGGCCCAGCTGACGGGCCAGACGAGGACCATGGCGGGGATCATGTCCGCGACGGGATAGTCCCTGATTTTCGCGATCCGCAGGCCGGTCCCGATCAGGATCAGCCCGCCGCAGGCCTTGAAGTCGTCGATCATGGCCGGCGTCGTGAGCGGATAGATCAGCTTTGCGCAGAAGAAGAGCGCGAGGAAGAGGATCAGCTGCGGAACGGCGATCAGCGAGGTCACCGCCCCGAGCGTGCAGGCGAAGATCATCGCCGTGAACAGGTCGAGGATCGACTTGGCCAGCAGGATGCTGTGGTCGCCGCTCATGCCGGAGACGATCGTGCCGTAGATGCCGGTGCCGCTGGCGCAGAAGAGCACGACGGCCGTCACCAGCAGGCCGGTGTCGCCCCCGCCCGCGCCGGGGAGCAGGGCCGCCAGCCGCTCTCCGCCCTTCGCGATGCGGTCCCCGAGGCGCAGCACGCTCCCGAGGATCGTGCCGAGGATCAGGGCCAGGACCACGGCGGGCATGTTCTTCATCAGCACCACCGCGCTGATGCCCAGGCCGAAGGAGCAGAGGCTGAAGACGAGGTTCAGCTTCTCCTTGAAGGACGCGGACAGCCGGCTGCCGCAGCGCGCGCCGATCACGCCGCCGACGGCCACCGCCAGCACATTGCAGATCACTCCGACGGGCATGCGCTCTCCTCCTTCGTCAGCCGCAGCATCACGCACACCGCCGCGGCCATGCCATCCTCGTGGGTGACGGACAGGCTGAGCACGGCGCCCGCGCAGCGCGCCGCGGCCTCCCCACCGAGGGCGTAGACCGGCGCGCCTTCCGCCGTGTGGGTGACCCCGATGTCCGTCATCGGGAAGGCGATCCCGGTGCCCAGGGCCTTGCACAGGGCCTCCTTCGCAGCCCACATCCCGGCGAGGGACGCGGCCTCCTGCGTGCCGCGGCCCGCGGCCCAGGCGCGCTCCTCCGGGGTGAACACCCGCTCCATGAAGCGCGCGTGCCCCATCGATTTCGCCATGCGCGGGATCGCGCACAGGTCGATGCCGGTCCGCAGCTCAGGCATAGCCCATCACTCCCCTCACCGAGACATCCCCGGCGAGGACATGCCTTTCCTCGCCCGCGTCGGTGCGGACCAGGAGGGAGCCGTCCCCGCCGATGTCCGCCGCCGTGCCCGCGAAGGGTTCGCCCCCCGCCGCCGGCGTGACCAGCACGCGGCTGCCGAGGGTGACGCAGCACGCCTTCAGCGCCGGGGCGACGGCGTTGAAGCCGCCCTGCTCCGCCGCGTCCGTCCAGTGCTCGAGGCGCTCCAGGTAGGCGCAGAGGATCCGCCGCCTGGGCGGGACCTCCGCGCAGAAATCCGCGACGCAGGCCGCCTGGCCGGTCAGCTCCGGCGGCACGGCCTCCGGGCGCACGTTGAGGCCGACGCCCATCACCACGCACTCGACACGGCCGGGCTCGACGGAGGCCTCCAGCAGGATGCCGCAGATCTTTCTGCCCCCGCAGACCAGGTCGTTGGGCCACTTGATCCGCGCGTCGATCCCGGCGGTCTCCTCCAGCGCCTCCGCCATCGCGAGGGCGGCGCAGAAGGTCAGCACGGAGACGCGCTCCGGCGGGATGGACGGGAGGAGGAGGACAGACTGCCACAGGCCCGCCCCGGCCGGGGAGACCCAGGTGCGCCCCAGCCGGCCGCGGCCCGCGGTCTGCTCCTCGCACAGGCACAGGCTCCCGTGCGGCGCGCCCTCCCTGAACATGTCCTTGACGGCGGTGTTCGTGGACGGCAGGCTGGCCTCATAGCGGACCGTGCCCCGGCCGATCGCGCGGGTTCGGAGGGCGCCCTGCCAGGTCTCCGGCTCCAGGCGGTCATGCGGGAGGAGGCGGTAGCCGCGCCGGCCGCCGCTCACGATGGGCCAGCCCGCGTCCTGCAGCTGGCGCACGCGCTTCCAGACCGCCGCCCGCGTCACGCCGAGCGCCTCGCTCATCTTCTCCCCGGAGACGTACGCCTCCCCGGAGAGCATCGCCAGCACCTCGTCCATACGGTCTCCTTCTTCCTTATCAATGTATCCCGCTGTTTCCTTACGATTGTATACCGAATCTTCCCTTGCTTTTTGTGCCGCCGCCCTGTATACTGTCGGTACATCCGATTCCCGAACAAGCACAGAAAGGGCGATTCTCATGCATACCAGACGACTCACCAGGAAAGAAATGCGCCTCTTTGCCGTCGGCCAGCTGGGCTGGTCCACGCTCAGCGGCATCATCACCGCGTGGCTGGTCACCTTCTACCTCCCGACCGAACGGGCGTTGCAGCAGGAGGGTGCGAAGTACTTCCTTCCCACCGGCCACATCTTCTGGGTGCTCACGGTGCTGGGCCTGATCTCGTTCGTCTGCCGCATCTTCGACGCGGTAACCGACCCGTGGATCGCGTCCCTCTCCGACCGGAGCCGGAATCCGAAGGGCCGCCGCTTCCCCTTCATGAAGCGGGCCGCCATCCCTTTCGCGATCATGACCGTCCTGGTCTTCATGGCCCCGCAGGAGGGGCAGACCAGCCCGCTGAACATCGCCTGGGTCCTGGTCACCCTGGTGCTCTTCTACCTCTTCATGACCATGTACTGCACGCCCTACAACGCGCTGATCTCCGAGTTCGGCAAGACGCAGGAAGACCGCATGTACATCTCCACCGCCATCTCGCTGACCTTCTTCTTCGGCACGATGATCGCCTACACGCCCTTTGTCTTTGCCGGGATGCTGCGGGGCGCGGTCGGGTATGTGTGGAGCTACAGGATCTGCTTCATCGTGCTGGCCGTCTTCGCCCTCGTGTGCATGTTCGTGCCGGTGTTCCGCCTGAAGGAGACCGACTTTGTGGAGGCAAGGCCCAGTGAGAGTGACGCCTTCCGCAGCCTGATCAAGACCTTCCGCAACAAGGACTTCCGCATCTTCTCCGTCTCCGACATCGCCTACTGGATCGGCCTGACCCTGTTCCAGACCGGCCTGCCCTTCTTCGTGACGGTGTCCATGGGTCTGGACGAGTCCTGGACCATGATCTTCATGGGCGCCATGACCGTCCTGTCCGCCTGCTTCTACCCCTTCGTCAACGGCATGGTCCGCAAGCACGGCAAGCGGAGCCTGGTCATCGCCGGCTTCTTCGGCCTGGCCCTGGCCTATGAGATCACGGCCCTGATCGGCGCCGTGCCCGCCCTGACCGGCATGCTGCCGGGCATCCTGGTGGTGGTGATCTCCTCCTTCCCGATGGCCCTGCTGGGCATCATCCCGCAGTCCATCGTGGCCGATGTGGCGGAGGAGGATTCCATCGCCACCGGCGAGAACCGGGAGGGCATGTTCTTCGCCGCCCGCACCTTTGCCATGAAGCTCGGCCAGTCCCTGGCGATGCTGATCTTCACGTCCCTGGCCGTCATCGGTGCGGCGCAGAACAGCGAGAGCAATGAGCTGACCGCCTCCGCGACGGGTCTGCGGATCGTCGCTGTCGTGGCTGTGGTCTTCTGTGTGCTCGGCGCGGTCATCCTGTCGCGCTATGATGAAAAGAGTGTCATGAATGCCATCAAGGCGCATGAGGACGGGCAGAAGTAAGCAGGCCCGTCTCCGCTCCGGCGGCCGGCCCTCCTGCCGGCCGCTTTTTCGTGTTGTTTTCGTCGTTCGCTCGCAGTTCGATTATAGCGGAGAATGCGGAAATTGGCAAGACCCGCGGACTGACACAGGGAAAGCGGTCCCCGGTTCCGCCCAATGGTATGATAAGGCCCTATCCTTATCTCAGCCTTAAATGGAAAAGCGGTTCTCGGTTTGTCAGGGAGAGATATGCGCCTGCGGGCGCACCAGAGGGCTTTCCGATCGCCCTCTGGACTCCTTCGGGGCCGTACCGTGAAAGATAGTTCTTGGGAATTGTCAGGTTTTGATGGAATGCCAGGCTATGCTCTCAGCCTTACCCGATAATAAACAAGGAAGGGGCGATCCCGAAGGGTCCAGGGGCGATCGGAAAGCCCCTGGCGCGCTCCGCAGAGCGCGGAATCCCTTTCATTCGTTTTTGGGGATAATCCGTTGAAAAGGGTATGCGCCTGCAGGCGCACCAGAGGGCTTTCCGATCGCCCTCTGGACTCCTTCGGGGGCGACTCGCTAAAGTTGGATTATGGGAAGACGCAACCGCAGAAACCTCTCTGTCACTGCGGTGACATCTCCCCTTTCAGGGGAGATAGGGGCATTAAGTTACCCCAACCTCCCCTGAAAGGGGAGGGGGACCGCCGCAGCGGTGGAGAGGTTCCCCACGCAGACTTTGCCCAATGACCATGCTTTACGAGTCGGCCCCGAAGGGTCCAGGGGCGATCGGAAAGCCCCGGGCGCGCTCCGCAGAGCGCGGAATCCCTTACATTCGTTCTTTGGGGATAATCCGTTGAAAAGGATAGGCGCCTGCGGGCGCACCAGAGGGCTTTCCGATCG
>JAFRPG010000067.1 GCA_017429265.1 Clostridia bacterium
GGGCGCATCTCCGTTTTCGGCCCCCTCCCTTCTCCCTGATCTCTCCAAGTGTTTCGCTTCCGGGGGAGGATCAGGCGGGGCGGTCGATGGCGTACTCCAGTTCCCCGTTCATGTACCACACGTAGGCCCGCAGGAACAGGGCAAAGCCCTTCCGCGTCCAGAACTGCCCGCGCCGCTTGAGGCGGTCCTGGAATTGCCCGCAAAGCGACTCGACGGACCCGCTGCCTATCGGGACGCCCTCCTCGCGCCTTTTCCCGTAGTCCATGTGCCCCGAGTGCTTCTCGAAATACTTGATCTCCCGTTCGACGACCTTGGTCCCGGCTTCGGCCACGGAGGCCCCTGCCAACAGCTCGGAAAGCGTCCCGGCGAGCCTGCGGCCGCCCTTCTCCTTGATCTCGGCCCGCATGGCCTTGAGCCATTGCTCCCGCTCCGACCGGTCCGGGAACAGTTCCGCCGCAACTTCTCCCAGGTGTTCCATGGCGTGGTAGTAGTCGAGCGTGCCGACGGCCACCGTCTCGAACCTGTACTCGTACATGTTCCAGAGGTACACGCCCCCGTCCGAGAAGAAGTAGACCCGCTTCGCCCTTGCGAGGCCCATCCGGCGGGCCTCATGCTCCATGGCCTCGCCGAAGGCCTCCGGCCCGGCGTCCGCGGGGACGGCGACCACGTGCTTCGTCAGCAGGGCCTTGCGCCCCGCCCCCGCGTCCACGACGTGGGACATCTTGAACATCACCCCGCTCTTGATGTCCTTCCACTCGACCCGCTCCTCCCTGGGCGCCCCCTCCTCCCCCCACCGGGGCCCCCGGTGCCGCGCGTTCCAGCCGTCCGCCATGAGCACGAGCACGTCGCCCGGCCCCGCCGCGTCTGCGCAGGTCTCCGGCAGGGCGGCGGCCACGCAGCGCGCGCCGACCGAGCGCACCGTGTCCATCACCTTGTCGTCGCTGACGGCCACCCCCCAGTCGGCGCACAGCCTCGCCGCCTTCTCGAAGGAGCCGCACTCCAGCCCCAGGTGGGCGATGTTGCGCTCGAGAAGGGGCGTCAGGACGCCGCGGGCGCCGCCGAAGAGCCGTTCGCGCAGCGGCGTGAGCGTCTTGCCGTCCTGCTCCGAGTACCCGGAGACGACCGTCACCGAGAACGACCCGAAGACGCTCCGGATCTTCATCGGGATCCGCTCGCGGTGCGTCAGGGGCACGCCCTGCCTGTCGGCGGCGGGCACCGTCCCGGACCTGGCCTGGATCCACTCCTGCAGTTCCCTGCGGGCCTCCTCGTTGCGGCGTTCGAGGATTTCCTTCTCCTTGTCCATGAGTTCCTTGCGTGTGAACATCGTTTTTCCCCTTGACTGATTAGCACTACGGTGCTAGACTCGGCCAGTCTACAGGAGTATCAGGAACGATGCAAGAGAAAAATGAGCAGGCCGCCGAAAGGCGCGTCCAGGCCGCCAAAAAGGCGATCATGGAGCTTGGCCCGATGCGGCCGGGGCTTCTGACGGTGCAGTACCGCGACCGCGCGCACAGGCGCGGCGCATACCGGCAGCTGAGCTACACGTTGCGGCGGCGCAGCCACTCGGAGCACGTGCGGGACGACGAACTCGCGCGGATCACGGAGGAGCTTCGCAACTACGCGGCGTTCAAGGCGCTTTGCGCGGAACTCGTGGAGGCGTCGCTGGAACTCTCGCAGTTGCGCACCGCCGCCTCGCGCCGCAAGGGCGCACATCCACCCGCCGACTGACCCCCGGACAACGGGTTCTTGGGCAATTCAGGGGCTAAGGAGGGAGGGCCGAAAACGGAGATGCGCCC
>JAFRPG010000068.1 GCA_017429265.1 Clostridia bacterium
GTCAACGTGGCCGATGGTGCCGATGTTCACGTGCGGCTTCGTCCGCTGGAATTTTTCCTTTGCCATGGGAATCTCCTCCTCTACTTGTTCGCATAAACTGCGATGGTTGTTTGCCGGGAAAGGCTCCCGGCCTAACTGTCGCTGTCCATGGCGATTGATGCGGTGTTGGAGCAGGTGATGGGAATCGAACCCACGTGGTCGGCTTGGGAAGCCGAAGCTCTGCCATTGAGCTACACCTGCACGTCCCGCATCAAGCCTAAACAGACTTGCAGACATGCGCATTTTATCTCTTTTCAGGCATGATGTCAAGGGGTCACGGGAATTTTGCGTCGGTTTGCGGACCGGACGGGTACGGGATATGCCGAAAATGATGTTCGGTCCGCACGGAGGGGACGGCGGGGACGCTATCTTTCGGGTTTTCCCGATCGTTTTCCATAACAAACCGCTATCGGAAGGAAGAGAACCCCTGATTTTCCGAATGTTGACGGCTACTTAGCGAGAATAATTCGTATGGAAAATACTTGAAATTGACGGTCTTATGTATTATAATAACTTGACCGCTTATCAGTGACTCAACTGATCCGGATGGAGGTAGCGCCCTATGACAAAGCGCTGGCAGAACGACGCGGAGCTGCTGGACAGTGTATCATCGCATCTGCTTGGCGTGATGTCGATGTTCCCCAAGCGGCTCCTGCGGGTGGATGAACTGATCCACCGCTTTTCCATGCCCCTGTCCCAGATGCAGATCCTCGCGATGGTCGAGACGGAGACCCTGTCGATCGGACAGATCTCGACGCGCATGGGGATCGCGAAGCCAAACATCACCCCGCTGGTGGACGCGCTGATCGCGCGGGGCTTTGTGCGCCGCATCCGCAACGGCGAGGACCGCCGCGTGGTGCGGGTGGAGCTGATGCCGGAGGGGAAGGAGTGCCTCGGCGGGATCCGCGGGGCGATCGCGGAGCAGATCCGCCGCTGGCCCGAAGGCCTGACACGCAGAGAGATCGAGCGCCTCGACGGCCGCCTCGCCGACATCCTTGACCTGATGAACCTGATCGGGGAATCCTGAACACCCGGTCACCGGAGAAAAAGCGGGCATCCCGTGCGGACGCCCGTTTTTTGGTTCTTCACGGAAAGTTAGGGAAAGCATATGGGGGGTTCGCGCTCTGCGGAGCGCGCCAGGGGCTTTCCGATCGCCCCTGGACCCTTCGGGGCTGTCTCTTTCTTGTTAGTTGTCGGATAAGGCTGAGAGCATAGACTGGCATTCCATCAAAAACCTGACAATTCCCAAGAACTGTTTTAATGGGACGGCGCCGAAGGAGTCCAGAGGGCGATCGGAAAGCCCTCTGGTGCGCCCGCAGGCGCATTCCCTCACCAACGGAATTTCCCTAACTAAACGTGAAGAACCCGTTTTTTGCTGCATAGGAAAGGAAGCCCGGATCTCCCGGACTTTCGCGGTGTGCTTCGACGGTTCAGTGCTGCAGGTAGGGCTCCAGCGCCGCTTCGTACTGATCCGGACAGGCGCCGACGAACTTGGTGCCGAGGTAGCAGCCGTTCCGGTCCACAAAGAAGCTGGTCGGGATCCCGCTGTAGGGGAAGACAAAGGTGAGGTCGTTCGAGGTCAGCACGATGACGTCGTAGGTGATCCCGTTGGCCTCCATCAGGCGGCGGGCCTCGTCGAGGTCGAGGTCGGTCAGCAGGCCGACGACCGCGCAGTCCTTCTCGAGGAAGCGGGTGTGGATCGCCTGCAGTTCCGCCAGCTCCGACACGCAGGGGCCGCACCAGGTGGCCCAGATATTGACGAAGGTCACCTCATGCGCGGCGAACAGCTCCTCACAGGAGACAGGGTTGCCCTCGAGGTCCGTCGCCTCAAAGCGGATCGGGGCTCCCTCCATGCCGGTGTACTCGTTAACGGGCGCATAGCAGGTGAAGCGCGACGCGACCTGATCCTTCAGGCCGCACAGGGCGGTGTACTCCGCGCCGAACTCATCGCCGATCGCGGCCGCGTATCCGGCGTCCTCCGTCCAGTAGAGGTAGAAGGAGAAGGCGCCCTCCTGGCCGAGCTTCAGCGCGCCTTCCTCGGACAGGGAGCCGCCCGTCAGGTTCACCACCTCGGAGAAATCCTTGCCGTCCCCGACGGCAAACACGTAGAACAGGACGTTCGCCTTGCTCATCAGCGCCGCCTGGTTTTCGTCGTACAGGCGGTCGAAATCGTCGCGGGGGACAGCGCAGTAGTAGAGATACATGTAGTAGATGCCGTCGTAAAACTCCATGACGCCGTCGGTCCCGATCCAGCCCTTCGCGCTGTCATATTCCTGCGGGAAGGCAAACGTCAGGCCCATCGCGGGCATGTTGAGGGTGTGCGCTTCGTCCTCGGCCAGGGCGCACGCGCAGCCGGCGCAGAGCACCAGGACGGCCAGCAGGCTCATCATTCTTTTCAGCATGGTTCATTCTCCTTTTCCGTGCCGCGCAAACCGGAAAGATGCCGCGCGGCTGTTTTCTGTGATGCGGAAGCCTGATTCCGCGGGGATCACTCGGTCCGGAGGGCGACCACCGGGTCCTTGCGCGCGGCGCTGCGGGCGGGGATGATGCCGGCGATCATGGTCAGCAGCATGCTGATCGCGATCAGGATCAGCGCCGTGGTCAGGGGGAGGGAGGCGCGCAGGTTGCCCAGGCCGGTGAGGCTGCGGAGGATCAGATTGATGGGGATGCACAGCAGGAAGGTGATCAGCACGCCCATCAGGCCGGCCGAGAAGCCGATGATCACCGTCTCCGCGTTGAACATGCGCGACACGTTGCGCTTGGAGGCGCCGAGGGCGCGCAGGATGCCGATCTCCTTTGTGCGCTCCTGCACGGAGATCAGCGTGATGACGCCGATCATGATGGAGGAGACCACCAGCGAGATCGCGACGAAGGCGATCAGCACGTAGGAGATCGCGTTGATGATCGTCGTCACCGAGGACATCATCAGGCCCACATAGTCCGTGTAGGTGATCTTCTCCAGGTCGTCGACGCCCTCGTTGTAGTCCGCGATGGCCTTTTCGATCCGGTCCTTGCCCTCAAAGGTGGAGGCGTAGAGGCTGATCGTGGCCGGGCGGTCGGGATCGATGTAGCCGAAGGCCGAGAGATTGGCCGCACAGGTGGAGGAGGAGAAGGTCATCACCGCGTCGTAGAGGCGGACGCACTGCTCGTCGGTGAAGGTCCCGGCCAGGGCGTCCAGCGCGGCGGCCTGCTGAGCCTTCGGGATGGCGGCAAGGCGGCTGCGGACCTGCCCCGCGTACTGGGTGCGGACCTGCTCGGAGAACAGCCGCGTCAGCATCTCCCGGAAGGCGCTGTCGTCCATGGAGGCGAGGTAGCCGCGGATCTGGTCCTCGCTCATGCTTGTCTGGGACGTCATGGCGGTGATCAGCATGGCCTCAAGCTCGGTCCGGCTCTTGCTGCCGATCATCTGCTGCATGGCGGCGGCCATGTCCTCGTCGGAGGGCTCGGACATGATCTTCAGGTAGAGCTCAGCCTTGCCACTTTCATCCAGGTCCTTCAGGTAGGTACGGAAGCTCTCCGCCTTGGCCTCGGGGGAGACGGACCCGCCGTCGCGGAAGGGGAGACCCGTGAGGACGTCCGTGCCGGGATCCGCGAGCTGGGCCTGCACGATCGCGGAATCCTTCGCGTGCTCGGTGAGGTATTCGGTCAGCAGACGGGTGTAGCCGACGCCGCGGGGCATCAGGGTCGCCACGGCATCCTTCTTCGGGCGGAGCACGCCGGTGACGCGCAGTTTGAGGGCGCCGTCATAGAGGTACTGCAGGGACGCGGGGTTCGCGCGCAGGTCGGTGTAGGTGCCGGTCTGCGGGTCGGCCGCATAGCAGTCCGCATTCAGCACCACGCGGAACTCCCGGTCGCAGATCTCCCGGTAGGTCCAGCTGGCGGGGGTGAAATCCACGGTCTCGTGGTTGAGTCCGGCCAGGGCGGGGCGCATGACGTCGTCCTTTGTCATCAGGCCGAGGGCATAGAGCATCAGGTCCGGCAGTTCGCCGTCCTCGTCGAGGACAAGGATCACCTCGTCGCAGCGCGCGGGCCAGTCGCCGTAGACCAGGTCGTACTGCTTTTCATACAGGGGATTGATGAGCCGGCTGCCGTCACCGGGCAGGAGCTCGCGCCACAGGCGGGTGGAGGCGTTCATCATTGAACCGGAGCCCGCGGTGAACCGGTCGCGCATGCTCATCATGGCCGAGAAGTCCGTCTGCATGATCTCGCTGACCAGTTCCTGCATCAGCTGCTCGGGGTCGGAGGCGAGGATCTCCCCGTCCATCCCACGCGTGTAGACCAGCAGGTCCGCGTCGTAGGTGTACTGTACCCCGACCAGGTCCGAGCGCAGCGGGCTTTCGCCGTTCTCGTCGGCGCGCGCGGCGTCGAGGTGCTGCTTGAAGGCGGTCAGGTTGTTCTCCTGGGTCTCCACCGTGCTCATGGCGTTGATCAGGTCGTAGATCATGGTCTTCTGGTAGACGCCGTCGTCCCCGTGCTCCTGGGCGGAGGACGCGCTGCCGAAGAAGGTCTGTAGCATGGAGGACATGTCCACATGCTGCAGCTCGAGGGTCAGCGGATAGGAGGAGAGGGTATTCTCCTGCACGCTGTTGATAAAGGAGGTCATGCCGTTGGACACGGCGTAGATCAGCGCGATCCCGATGATGCCGATGGAACCGGCAAAGCTGGTGAGGATGGTCCGGCCCTTCTTCGTGAAGAGGTTGCGCAGGGAGAGGCCGAAGGATGTGCGCAGGGACATGGAGGGCTTCTTCTGCTTCGGCTTGCTCTGCTCCTCCGCCTCGCGCTCCATCTCCCGGACCAGCTGCTTGCGCTTGAGGGGGGCGGAGTCGGAGGTGATGCGCCCGTCGAGCATCCGGATGATGCGGGTGGCGTACTCGTTGGCCAGGTCGGGGTTGTGGGTGACCATGATGACGAGGCGGTCCCGCGAGATTTCCCGCAGGATGTCCATGACCTGGATGCTGGTCTCGGTGTCGAGGGCACCGGTGGGCTCGTCGGCGAGGATGATGTCCGGGTCGTTGACGAGGGCCCGGGCGATGGCCACGCGCTGCATCTGGCCGCCGCTCATCTCGGCGGGGCGCTTGCGCATCTGGTCGCCGAGGCCGACGCTCTTCAGGGCCGCGACCGCCCGCCTGCGGCGCTCCGCCTTGGACACGCCGGCCAGGGTCAGCGCCAGCTCCACGTTCTGCAGCACGCTCTGGTGGGGGATCAGGTGATAACTCTGGAAGACGAAGCCGATGGAGTGGTTGCGGTAGGCGTCCCAGTCCCGGTCGGAATAATCGCGGGTGGAGCGCCCGTTGATGATCAGGTCGCCGTCGGTGTACTGGTCCAGGCCGCCGATCATGTTCAGCAGGGTGGTCTTGCCGCAGCCGGACGGGCCCAGCACGCAGACGAACTCGCTGGAGCGGAACTGCAGGCTGATCCCCCGCAGCGCCTCGACGTTCTCGCCGGCGGCCGGATAAACTTTGGTCAGGTCTCTGAGCTCAAGCATTTTTTTCTCCTCTTGCCCATACGGATTCAGTGATGGAAGGCGGAAACGCGGACAGCCCCGCCGTGCCCCCTATGATGAACGAAAACGCCTCCCCTGTCAAGCCTCCGCCGCGCCGAAAATGAGAGAGAAAGAGCGCGGCACGGGGCAGAAAGGGCCATGCTGCGCTCGGAGGGGTCAGCCGGGATCAGGGATTCGCCGGATAGTAGTCGTCATAGATGAAGTAATGCACGGACTCCACGGCCCGCCTGAGCTGACCGTCGTTGAACTCGATCACCGACGCGCCGTTGATGTCGAGGTACTTGTAGGTGTTGTCCAGCGGGATCCGGTGCTGCTCGAAGAGGGATTTGCCGTTCTTGAGGTTGTCGCGGATGTTGCCGCGCAGGACGCCGAGGGCCACGTTGAACATGGTGTCGGCGCTGATGTTGGTCTTCACGTAGGGGTAGGCTACCGTGATCAGATCGGTGAGCTTCTCCAGGTCGATGTCCTCGAGCACCTTGGCCAGCAGGAGCTCCAGCAGGTGGCGCTGGCGTCCCGTGCGGGCGAGATCGCCGGTGTTGTACTTCATGCCGGTGCGCAGGCGGGCGTACATCAGGGCCTGGACGCCGTCGAGGTGGAGGACGTACTTTTCGTCGCTCTTCATCGACTTGCGGACCTCGAGGGGCTCGCGGTTGTCGTTGCCCTTGGTGTCGTAGGTCATGCGGCGGCCGTTCTTCTTGAGGTAGTTGTTGATGGCGAGGGCCTCGCCCTTGACCACGTCCACGTCCACGCCGCCCAGATGCTCGATGATCGACGCGACGCCGAAGAAGTTGATGACCACGTACTGACTGATGTTCAGGTCAAAGATGTGGTTGACCGTGCGCATGGCCAGCTCCGCACCGCCGTTGCCGGTCTTGGGGTTGGTGCCGTAGGCGTAGGCCGTGTTGATGCGGTTCTTGCCCTTGTAGCCGGGGATGCCGACATACAGGTCGCGGGCGATGCTGGTAAGCTTGACGGAGCCGTCCTTCAGGTTGACGGACAGGATCATCGTCACGTCGTTGTGCAGGAGGCCCTTGGCGGAGCTGATGTCGTTCTCGCGCATGTCCACGCCGATCAGCAGGATGTTGATCACGCTGTCCGGGAGATTCGGATTGATCTCGAGATCCTCGAGATTGACGTCCGGGTCGCGCTCGAGGGCGCTCAGGTCCTCCGCGATGGCGTCCGCGTCACCGCCGATAAAAAACTCGTCCTCTTCTGTCTCGTCCTCATCCTCGTCGAAGAAGTCGTCCTCGTCATCCGCGACCACGTCCTCGCGCTCGTACAGATCAAAGTCCTCGTCCTCCGCGAGCGCCGCGGGGCAGAGCACACACAGGGCCATCAGCACGGCCAGTATGCGGCAGAACCACTGCTTCATGCAGCCAGCCTCCTCTCGAATTGTCCTTTTCATTATACCTGCTTTGCCCGAAAAAGCAACGGGCGGGGCGTGAATTTACAGGCGTTTCCGCACGCCGGGTCAAGCGGCCGGGGGATTTGCCGCCCGAAGGAACGCCCTCCCTTGAAAACGCGCGGAGATTCTGCTATCATATCAGCCGGCGGCCGGACCGCGGAGAAGCGGCTCCAGGCCCGAAAGAAGGAGCGTGAACGGACATGAAGAGACCGTTGATGATACTGACAGTCCTCGCGCTGGCGCTGTGCCTGTCCGCCGCGGCGGAGACCCCGGCGGATCAGCCGACGCGCGCGTATCCGGTGTCGTCGGAGCGGGCCGTGCACATCGACAGCGACGGGGTGACCACCCTCCTGTTCTATGCCGACGGCGTACCGGAGCCCTGGCCGTGCTATGTGGTCCACGGACCGGTCGCCCGGATCCGCTTCGAACTCGGCGCGACGGACAACGCCGCCGCGATGCGCTATGACAGCAGGGACGCCTCTGTGCCGGTGATGGATCTGCTGGGACCGGAGGGCCGCGAAAACCTGTATGAGCAGGTCGTGGAAGGCGGCAGCGACGGCGAGCTCCTGCACTACAGCTACGGCACGCTGACCGACGAAGCCTCTGACCGCGGGATCTCGTTCCTGCTGCTCTCGGATGAGGCGTACATCGACGAGGCGGTCGCCTTCCTGACCCGGTCGGGCTATGAGGGCATCCGCTGGGAGTACGCGAAAGCCGATGAGGCCGCCGCGGACGGGACGGAGGAGCCCCTGCAGGCCTATATCGTGCATGTGGTGGACCAGAACTTTGACCCCGTGCCCGGCGTGTACGCCAACTTCTGTACGGATACGCTGTGCACGATGACGCAGGCCGACGAAAACGGCACCATCACCTTCACCGGAGCGCCGGACAACTATCACATGCAGCTGTTCAGGGTCCCGGCGGGCTACAGCTTTGACCGCGGGTTTGAGCTGAACATCGGTGACACCTACGGCGAATGGGTGCTGTATATCCGGAAGGACTGACGGAGAATCCCGCACGGAAAAACCGTTCCGCAGGCGGATCGCCGCGATCCGGCGAGGCGGAACGGTTTTTGCGTATGCCGGTCCTCAGGGCTGATCGTACAGCACGGTGTATCCGTTATTGAGGGCCCAGGTCTCGGCGCAGGTTCCGGGGATAACGATGAACGAGACGGGGTTCGCGCCGTCTGCGGGCGGGAAGGCGTCGTCGGCGATCTCCTCCACGCCGGCCGGGATGCGCACCAGCGAACCGCCCGGCAGGTCCGGGAAGGCGCCGCTCCCGATGCGGAGCAGATCCTCCGGCAGGTCCACGTCCGGCTCGCCCTGATAAGAGAGATGCAGCGCGGCGGCGGTCAGGGGGTCGTTGAGTTCTTCGACGGTCATCGCGTCCCACCGGGCCTGCGTGCCGGCGAAATAAACGTCCGTAAGGCTGTCGCAGCAGTTGAAGGCGAAGAGGCCGATCTCCGTCAGACCGGCGGGGAGATACACCCGGGTCAGCGCGCCGCAGTATTCGAAAGCGCTGAAACCGATGCCCGTCACGCCGGCCGGGACGGTCACGGAGGTGAGGCTCTCACAGCTCCGCAGCAGCATGGGCGCGATGGCGGTGAGACCCTGCGGCAGGGCGATGGAGGTGAGGCTGCAGCACCCCTCGAAGGCGCTGTCCTCCAGGACCGTGATCCCCGCGGGCAGGTTGATGCCCGTCAGGTCGGTGCAGAAGCGGAAGGCGCTGCTGCGGATGGCGGTGACGCTGTCCGGGAGGCTGACGGAGGTGATCCCTTCGCAGCTGACGAAGGCGTTGACCCCGATGGCCTCCGTCCCGGCGGGCACGGCGCACGCCCCGGTGGCAAGCCCCTGCGGCCAGCACACCAGCTCATTGCCGGCGCGGTTGTACAGCAGGCCGCTGCGGACCTCAAGGGCGGTATTGCCCGCGGCCACGATGATCTGTGTCAGCGAAGCGCAGCCGGAGAAGGGATTGTCCGACAGGGCGGCCAGGTTCTTCGGGAGGGTGACGGCCGTGAGCGCGGTGCAGTCGCCGAAGGCGCCCGCCTCCAGGCGGATGAGGCTGTCCGGCAGGGTGACCGAGGTGAGCCCGGTGCAGGTGAAGAACGCGGTCTCGCCGATGTCGGTGACGCCCTCGGGCACGACAACGGACGTGAGCCCGAAGCACCCGGCGAAGGCCGACGTGCCGATCGCGGTGAGCCCCTGCGGCAGGGTGAGGGACGTGATCTCCGTGCAGCCCATGAAGGCATACTCGCCGATGGCGGTCACCGGGCTGCCGCCCAGCGCTGCGGGCACGGTCACGGCCGTGTCCGATCCGGTGTAGGCGGTGACGGTCGCTCTGCCGCCTTCCGCCGTGTATTCAAAGTCTCCGGCGGTATCCGCCGCGGCTGCCGCGCACAGCAGCAGCGCGGCCGCCAGCAGGACCGCAAACCAAAGCTTCTTCATTGCCAATGCCTCCGTATTCCGTGACCGCGGATATGATACACCCGGACCGCGTTTCTTAAGCTGACCGCCGGTCGCCGCGTCACCGTTCCGGCACCGCCTCGGTCTCGACCCACGCGGGCCGGAAACCGCTATGCAGGGCGATGTTCTGCGAGTGGATGTTCGCGGCGGCCGCGCCGTAGAAGGGGACGTCGCCCATCTCCAGGATCCGGTTCTTCACCAGCGTGACCAGATACGAGCCGAGGCCCCGCGAGCGGTAGGCCGGCAGGACATCGATGCCGATCTGCTGCCAGTGCGGCGCGTCCTCCGAGCATCCGGCCATCCCCATGATCGTCTCCCCGTCCTCCGCGGCGGCCACGATCCGGTCGGGGCGCTCCGGACACTTTTCGGGGTAGCAGATCGCGTTCGGGAAGCGCGGGTCACCGTAGAAGGGGTCGATCTCACTGTCCAGGAACCATCTCACATCGCAGTCCGCCTCCGCCCTGACATCGCGGCAGGGGAGGAACATGTGGTGCGTCGGCGCGATGCGGAAACCGTACCTGCGCAGTTCCGCGTCCAGCTCCGCCATCTTTTTGTACTCAAAGAGACGGCGGCCTTCCGTGTCCCGGACGAATCCGCGCAGGAAATCCGTCAGGCACTCGTTCGCCGAGATGACGGTGTTCCCGCCGAGCGTCGCCATCTGCAGGAAGGGCCTGTCCGGGCAGTACCGCCGTCTTCCCTCGTTCGCGGCCGAGACCGTGACGATATTCTCCTTCGCCCGGAAGTCCTCCGGGTCGCAGTTGAGGTCGAGTGACAGCTGCAGCCGCAGCTTTTCGAGGTATTCCCTGAACATCCGACAGGCCTCCCTGGTGTGCGTGATGGATGGGTCAGTCTAACCTTCCGTATGATACCACGATTCAGGGATGTCCGGAATACCCTGCGGAAAAAAGCATGCAGAACGGATCTGCATGCAGAGGAAGAAGCCTGTGAGCGGGGTCAGTAGACGCAGATCTCCGCGGCCTGGGCACCGCCGGTGCGGGAGGCCGTGCTCATCGTGAAGACGAGCCGGACAAAGGCGGCGTCCACGGACTCAAAGTCGATCCGGATCCGGTTGCCGGTCTCGGCGTCGAAGCCGTATTTCGCTGCCGGGACGATCTCGGTGAAGGTCTCCCCGTCCGCGCTGATCCACACCGCGATCTCCTGCGTCCGCGGCTCCCAGATGGAGGAGGGATTCAGGCAGACCGCGACGGCGGAGACGGTGAAGGTCCCCTGCAGGTCGATCGTCGCCTCGGCGGGCCAGCCCTTGCTCTCCCAGTAGGTGTCGGTCTTGCCGTCGTTGACGTTGCCGATGACATAGACATCGGTATGCGCGCCGGCGGTCACGGGCTTGTGCAGGGCGTAGTTCTCCGTGTCGGGCAGCTGAATGAAGTTGTCGGAGGGGTCCGGGAAGCAGGGCGGGCGCTCCGCCTGCGTCTGATCCGGGGCGGAGACGACGGTCACGACGGTCTCGATCTCCTCCGTGTCCTCCGCCGGGACGGCTGCCGGCGCGCACAGCAGCGCGGCCGCGGCCAGAAAGCTCAGCATCCGTTTCATGTCAGTCTCCTTTCTCACCGGATCCCGATGTTCTCACAGTAGTCGTCGACGGAAAGCTTCATCTCTTTGAGGGTCGTCACGGGCTGACCGAGGATGGTCACGTTCCGCAGCGTCACGTTGGTGATGCGGTGCTCCTCGTCGTGTCCGGCGAGCCTGGAGCGCGGGACCTTCCCGTCCGGGGTGTTGAGCACCGTGAGGCCGTCGATGAGCACATTGTCGATGGAGCCGAACTCATCCCGGACCGTAGACCAGGAGGAGTTGGCCAGCGTCATCTCGATCAGTTCCTTGTTGTTTCCGTTGTCGCCCTGCATGAAGGCGTTCTCCACCACGATGTTCCGGTAGACGATGTCGTGCACGAAGGCGTCGTCGCTGTTGTGGATGCTGATGACGGGCTTGTGGAAGTTATACAGGACCGTGATGTCCTCAAAGAGCACGTCGCAGATCTCCGGGTCCAGGGTCAGCCCCTTGTCGGTCTCATAGCCGATCTCCATGGACTGGGCGAGGTCCGTCCACACCTGCATGCCGCGGAAGGTGATCCCCTTCGTCGAGCCGGAGTAGTTCTTGATCACCAGGCTGTCGTCCCAGGTCCTGGCGAAGCAGTTTGTCACCAGGTGGTCGGTGCAGGACTGGAAGGTGAAGCCGTCTCCGTTCTGCCTGCCGGAGATGATCTTCACGTTGTCGATCCGCACGTTCCGGGAGGAGTAGGAGTTCAGGTTCCAGCAGTTGGAGTTCGCGATGATGATGCCCTCCACGGACACGTCGCGCGAATGGTTGAGGTCGACGGGCACGCGGGCGTAGGAGCCGGGCTGGTTCCACGCCGGGTAGTCGCTCCCGTCGATGATGCCGCGCCCGCAGATGCGGACGTTCTTCGCGTTCGCGACCGAGATCATGGAGTGCAGTACCGCGCCGCCGGAGAGATAGAGGGTCTGGCCGTCGTGCAGGGCGATGGCGTCCATGACCCACTCGCCGGGGCCGATGTAAAAGACGTCGGGATCCCCGAAGTCCGGCAGATCGGTCTCCGGCGGATTGGCGAAGATGTGCAGGGCCCGGTGAACGCTGCCGTTGAACACGACGGTGTACTGCCCCGGCTCCGTGATCGTGAACCGCACGGTGCCGTCCGCGACCTCCGGCGTGATGCCCCACGAGCGCGGGATCACCTCGGCGTTCTCGACCGGATGCTCCAGGCCGGGCATGCGGATCTCGAGGCGGACCTTGCCGTCGAAGTCGAAATAGGTCATGGGGGTCGTGGTCGGCTGCGTGTCGGCATTCCAGATATGCTCGTGGTTGACCATGACGTCATAGACGAACAGATCGTATCCGTTTGCGGTGACGGAGGCCGTCTGCGAACTCGTCATGGTCTTCGGCCCCTCGTAGAGGGTCAGCATGGTTTTCGCCGGCTCCGCCCCGGCGGACACCGGCAGCAGGGCGGTCATCCACGCGAGCACGAGGACGGCGATCAGGAAGGGCAGCGTTTTTTTCATCCGGACCTTCTCCTTTCGGCTGGTAAGGGTTTAACGTTAAACCTCTCTGACGTCATTATACTATCAGGATGGAAAATATTCAATAGAAATTTTCCAGAAAACACAAAAAGCGTTAGTTTAGCGCTTGACGTCCCGTGCGATATCTGCTATAATCAAGCCATCGGACAGGTTTAGCGTTAAACCTGCCAAATAAACAAAACAGGAGGCTTTCCGTATGAAGAAGTTCCTCGCATTGGTTCTCGCTGCCATCATGGTGTTCGCCGTGGCGGCCGCCGCTCTCGCGGAGGGAGAGGTCTTCCTCTGGGACAACTTTGATGACCGCGACCCCAACAACAAGCCGGACTTCGGCCCCAACGGCGCCAACATCTGGTGGGACAACTGGGCCAACCTGCGCGCCAAGAATGAGGAAGGCGCCCTCAAGATCGACTACAGGCCCAAGGAATTCGATCCCGAAGACTATGACACCGAGGAAGAGTACTTCGCCCATGCCGGCGACTGGATGGGCAACTGGGGCGAGGCCGTCAACATGTGGGCGCTGGACGGCATCTCCTTCTGCAAGTATCTCACCATCCGCATCAAGGGCGCCGAGGGCGGCGAGGAAGCCAAGCTGATCATGGACTGGCATCCCGAGGATTCCAAGTTCTATGCGGCCCGCTTCTCCGACCTGGTGCTGGCCGACGGCAGCCATCCCGTGATCACCACCGAGTGGCAGGATCTCGTCATCGACCTGGAAGCCTCCGGTTTCCCGGGCATGACCAACGCCTTCCACATCCGCGCCTTCGCCAAGTGCGTCATCTGGCTCGATGAGATCTCCTTCTGCGAGGCCGTCGCGCCCGTGGACGCCACCAGCCAGGAGACCATTCTGGCCGGCCTGACCGCGGAAGAGACCGGCAAGCCCGGTGATCTGCCGATCAAGGACTTCCTGGCCGAGCTCGAATAATCCGACCGATCCTGCGCGGGCGGAGGCAGACGCGCTGCCTCCGCCTGCGTTTTTCTTGGGCGCGGCACTTGCATTTCGGTGATAAAGCGTGTAGAATCTGATATCCGCGGCGGGCATCCGGCCCGCGCCGGAAACGATCACGAACCGGGTGAGACACATGGTCACTTTGAAAGATATAGCCAGGGAGGCGGGGGTCAGCATCACCACGGTCTCCAACGTGGTGCACAAGAGAAAAAGCCGGGTATCCCCGGTCCTGGTCGACAAGATCTGGAAGATCATCGAGCGGGAGCACTACGCGCCGAGCATGTCCGCGCGGTCCCTGGCCCAGGAGCGATCCTCCATCATCGGCGTCATCACGCACCTGACGCCCCAGAACACCGGCAGCACCCTTGGCGATCCCTTCTTCAGCTCCTTTGTGGACAGCATCGAGAAGCGCATCCGCGACGACGGGTACTACCTGATGATCCGCGCCGTGGGGGACGCGCGCGAGCTGGCCGCCCTCAGCCACAGCTGGCGGCTCTCCGGCCTGATTCTGACGGGCATGTTCCAGGACGACTTCTTTCTCACCGTGAAGGAGATCGGCATCCCCTTCGTGCTCATCGACAGCTATGTGGACGATTCCGAGGTCTGCCGCG
Organism: Clostridia bacterium; assembly: GCA_017429265.1. Classification (GTDB taxonomy): domain Bacteria; phylum Bacillota; class Clostridia; order Christensenellales; family Aristaeellaceae; genus RUG11272. Next base: position 14,017 of record JAFRPG010000068.1, read on the forward strand.
TCGGCCTGGAGGATGAGGAGGGCAGCCGGATGGCCACGCGCTGCCTGCTGGAGAACGGTCACCGCACCGTCACCTTCGCGTCCCCGTCCATCCGGCCCGGCGGCGTCATCGACAAGCGCCTGCAGGGCTACCGCCGGGCGCTGGAGGAATTCGGCGTCCCGTACGACCCCGACCTCGTCTTCACGCAGGAGATCACCGTGGAGGAGGGCCGGAAGCTCGGCCGCCTGCTGGCGGAGAAGCCCGGGATTACCGGCATTGTCGCGTCGGCGGACATCCTCGCGGCCGGGATCATGGCCGGCCTGAACGAATGCGGCGTCCGCGTGCCGGAGGATAAGTCCGTTGTCGGGTTCGACGACAACTACCTCGCGCAGCTCACCCTGCCCCCCCTGACCACGATCCATCAGGACGCGGACCGGAAGGGCATCCTTGCGACGGACATGCTCCTCAGGCAGATCGCCCGGGAACCCATCCCGCAGCGCAGTGTCATCCTGCCGGTCCGCCTCGTGGAGCGCGGCAGCGTGCGGAGAATCTGAACATCAAAGCCCGAAGCCGGTCATGCGCTTCGGGCTTTGCCGTTCAGCGGGGCAGGATCCTGCCGCCTTCGTGCGTCACCTCGACGAGCCACCCGCGGCCGCCCGCCTCGATCGGGAAGGTGAGGCGCTTCAGCTGCCGCGGCAGGTGCGGGTGCAGCTCCGGCACGCCGCCCTTCATCCGCAGACCGGCAAATCCGAGCGCCGCGATCATCCACGCCCCGCCGTTGGAGGCCGGATGTGTGCCGCCGATGTAGATTTCGCCGGCCCACTGCTTGCCGCCGCCGGTGATGTCGATGGACGCGGTCTTCATGAAGAGATCCCAGGCTTTTTCCGGACGGCCCATGCGGCAGGCCGTCAGGGCGTACATGCAGGCCGAGAGGCTGGAACCGTGCTCCGTGCGCGGCTCGTAATAGTCCCAGTTCCGCGCGACCTCATCGTCGCCGAAATCGTCCGGGAACAGGGCCATCATCGCGATGACGTCGGCCTGCTTGATGATCTGCGTCGTGCCGGCCACGCCGTGGTCGCCGCCCCAGTATTCCCGCGGGTCGCGGAGCCTGCCGCGCACCGTGTCCAGAGGACAGTCCTCCAGACCGAAATACCCGTCGAACTGCTCGATGACCCCGGAGCGGCGTCTCGGCCCGCGGATGCGCGCGGCCAGGGACCGGATCAGCTCGAGGTCTTTTTCGTACCGCAATTCGCGGAGGAGGGCGTCATACCGCTCCGGGCAGTCGCGGAAGACATCCCGGAGATGCAGCGCGCTCCGCAGGCAGGAGAGGATTATCCGGTTGGTGAAGGCGTTGTTGGTGACGCGCTCGTGATACTCGTCCGGGCCGATCACGTCGGCGTAGTCCGCCTCGTCCGAATCCATGTGCGTGTTTGCGCGGCTGAGGCAGAAGCGCGCGCACTCGAGGATCACCCGGGCCCCGCCCTCCTCGAGGAGGCTCCGGTCGCCGGTGATCCCGTAATACCGGCTCATCGCGTAGGCGATGTCGGCGCTGATGTGGATCTGTTTGTCCCGGAAATACGTGCGGACCGGCCTGTGGGTGAAGACGTCCACGACGTTGAAATCGGTGCAGCCCTCCCGGCCGCCTTCCTGGCTCTCCCAGGCGTAGAACGCGCCCCGGTATCCGTACTCCTCCGCCTTCTTCAGCGCTCCGGGCAGGGTCTCGATGCGGTAGCGGAGCAGCGACCGGGCGATCTCCGGCTGCGTGTGGACGAACATGGGGAAGAAGAACATCTCGGAGTCCCAGAAGACCGCGCCCTTGTAGGTCTGGCCGGACAGGCCGCGGGCCGGGATGGACATATTGTCCGCGTGGCGCGGCGCGACGCAGTTGAGATGATACTGGCTTGCGTGCATCGCGAGGGCGGCTTCGTCATCTCCCTCCGTCACGACCTCGCAGCGCCGCCAGATCGCCTCCCAGGCGTCCCGGTGCTTCCGCAGGCAGGCGTCAAAGCCCCCGGCCTTCGCGCGGAGGCACGCATCCTCGGCGGCCTGCCCGGGTTCGGGGCCGTCCTGCGAGGTGAAAACCGCCGCATAGACGGAGAGGGTCAGGCTCTCTCCGGCCCGCACGCTCCGGGTGAGGACGCGGAACAGCCCGTCCGGTCCGGTGCGGATGTCCTCCGCGGCCTCAAAGTCCGCCTGCACGGCCTGCGATACGGCGACCGTGATCCGCTTCTCCCCGGTTTCGGCCTCGCAGCGGAGAGCCTCGCCCGCCCGGAAGCGGAACCCGGAGAGGTGCGGGCCGTTGATGTCCCAGATATCGGTCGAAATGCCGACGCGGATCTGCACCTCGCCGGCCTCGCGGACCTCAAGCGTCATGCGGTCCGCCAGCAGATGGCAGTCCGCCATGGAGGCGAAGCGCGTGCTGCGCAGGAGCAGCGGGCCGAAGTCGGTCTCGCGCCGCCAGAGCCCGTGCCGGTAACCGATGCCGACGGTGTGCCGGAGCGTGGCCGTGCCGTCTGCGGTCATCGGCTCCCCGTTCAGGGAGACCCAGACGGTCAGCCCGTGCGGGGCGTTGACCGGCTCGCGCCAGCGGTCCTCCCGGCGGTCATAAACCCCCGCCAGGGTCACGGCGGGGAAGCGCTCGCTGCCTGCCTCCTCCGGCACGCCGCGCAGGCCCATGTACCCGTTGGCGCAGAGGAAGCGGTTCCCGTCCGCCGCGGCGTCCGACGGGGCGTATCCGGCCTTTTCCAGCGACCATGTATCCATCATGAACCCCCTGTTGCCGTCAGGGACGGGGAATGAACAGTTCTTCCCGGGTCAGCGTGCGGTCCCGGTCCGCGATGACCACGGGCAGCGGATCGCCCTCCTCCAGGCGGAAGGCGGTGCCTTCCCGCTCCATCCGGACCCGGATGACGCGGCCGCGGTACACCACGGAGAAGCGCAGGGACTTCCAGCGCTCCGGCAGGCGCGGCGCAAAGCGCAGCCGCTCCCCGTCGCTGCGGAGCCCGGCGAACCCGTAGACGATGTTGGCCCAGGCCATGGCGATGCTGGTCGTGTGCAGGCCTTCGCGGGTGTTGCGGTTGTAGTTGTCCAGATCCAGCCGGGTCGCGTACCCGAAGAAGCGGACGGCCTCGTCCATCTTTCCGAGCTCGGCGGCGAGGATCGAGTGGATCGCCGGCGAGAGGGAGGACTCGTGGATCGTGCGCGGCTGGTAGAAGTCGTAGTTGATCCGCTTGACCTCCTCCGGGAAGGACGCGTTGTACAGGTACAGCATCATCAGCACGTCCGGCTGCTTGATCATGTCGGTGCGGTAGATCCGGTCGTACGACCAGTGGTCGTAGAGCGGGAACTCGCTGACCGGGATCTCGTTGATCTCCGTGTGCGGGAGGTTGAAATACCCGTCGTGCTGCTCGATCAGGCCGTCCCCGCCGACGGGGATGTACATCCCGTCCGCGATCGTCCGCCATTCGTCCGGTTCGCCGGGGGCCAGAGCCGTCTTCGCCGCCAGAGCCGCGAAGGCCTCCGGCTGCGTTTCCCGCATCCCGGCGAGGACGTCCGCCGCATAAGCGAGGGTGCGCTTGCCCATGTAGTTGGTGTAGGCGTTGTTGTTGACCATCATATGGAACTCGTCCGGCCCCATGACGCCGAAGAAGCCGTACTTGCCCGTCTGCGCTCCGCGGCCGACGCGGCCGGCGAGGAAGCGGGCGATCTGCAGGAGCATCTCCGCACCGTAGTCCCGCAGGAAGTCCGTGTCGCCCGTGACATGGACGTAGTGCCAGATCCCGTAGGCCACGGCCGTACTCGGCTGGAGCTGCAGGCTGGCGTGCTGCCACAGGGAGCAGGCCTCCTCGCCGTTGAGCGTGGCGATCGGATAGCACGCGCCCTTGCAGTCCAGCATTTTCGCGCGCTCCAGCGCCTGGGGGAGGGTGTTGTAGCGGAAGAGGAGGAGGTCCCGGGCCGCCCGCGGATCCGTGAAGAGGTAGAAGGGCAGGCAGCAGGACTCCGTGTCCCAGAAGGCGTGTCCGTTGTAGGCCTCGCCGGTCATGCCCTTCGCGCCGATGTTGTGGCGCATGGAGCCGCCGTTATAGGTCTGGGCGAGCTGGAAGGAGCAGAAGCGGACGCCCTGCTGTTCCGCGGCGACGTCGCTCTCCGACGAATCGTCGGCGGCTTCGATCCGGATGTCCGAGGTGGCCCAGCGGGCGTCCCACCAGGACCGCTGCGCCACGAGCGCCTCGTCCGGCGATACCGCCTCTGCGGCGTCCAGCGCGTCAAGTCCGGCCTGCCACAGGGCTTCGCCGTGCCGGCCGGTGAAGAGGATCACGCAGCGCTTGTCCAGACGCCGGGGTTCGCCCTCGCGGAGGAGGACGGTGCCCGTCAGCAGCGCCTCCTTTCCCTCCGCGCAGGGGATGCCGGACAGGTCCGTGACCGCGCCGGCGAAGACCTCCTGCCCTGACGCCAGGGTCACGGACTGCAGCATCAGGCGGTTCCCCCGCGCCTCGGCGCGTGTTTCGCCCCAGAAGCACCTTCCGTAGCCCTCGTGCACGAGGCCGAAGGACAGCCCGGTGACGACCCCGATCTCCCCGGAGAAATTCAGCGCCTCCATCACGATGCGCTGATAGGCGCGCTCGCGGCGGATCATGTCGAGGAAGCGGATGAAGGTCAGCCGCAGCGCCTTCCCGGAGGCGGTGTGCCAGACGAAGGTCCGCGTCAGGGTACCGGCGCGCATGTCCAGCTCCCGGCGGAACTCCCGGCAGTCCGAGCGGCCGGGGTCCAGGGTCTCGCCGTCCAGGGTGAGCCGGGTCAGGAGCCAGTCCGCGGCGGGGATCATGAAGTGCGTGTGATCGATGATGCCGCGGTAGGAGCGCCCGATGGGCAGCGCGTCATAGACGCCGTTGATGTAGGCGCCGCGCAGGCTGTCCGCGCTGCCGCCCTCGTCGAAGCAGCCGCGGATCCCCATGCTCTCGTTGGCCAGGGAGAAGACCGACTCGCTGACGCGGGCGTGCGCGGGGTCAAAGCCCTCCTCGATGATCTTCCAGGGGTCGGTTCTGAAATAGGTGTCTGCAATCTTTGCCATCGTCGTCCCTCTTTTTCGGATCATCAGCCCTTGATGCCGACGGATACGGCATTCTCGGTCAGTTGCTTCTGGAAGATGAAGAACAGGATGATGGGCGGGATCATCGCGAACACGACGGAGCGCATCATGTCATCCTCGTTGATGGTCTGCTGCGTGCTGAAGTCGAACAGGCGGACCATGACCGTCTGCAGGTCCGTGCCGCGCAGGAGCAGGTAGGGCAGCAGGAAGTCCGACCACGCGGCGTTGAGCGCGAAGATGGCCACGACCACGCAGATGGGCTTGGAGAGCGGAAGCACGATGCGGAAGAAGGTCTGCAGCGGGCTGCAGCCGTCGATCCGGCTGGCCTCGATGATCGACTTGGGCAGGGATTCAAAGAACTGCGCGAAGAGGATGATGTACATGGCGTTCGCGCCGAAGGACAGCCAGAGCGGGACGAAGGTCGGGCCCGGGAAGAGCTTCGTGATGTTGACGAACAGCGGCACGATGCTGATCGTGGAGGGGATCAGCAGGGAGAGCATGACCAGCCGCTTGACGACCTTGTGGCCCTTCGGCTTCAGGATGCCGAGACCGTACCCGACCATGCCGTTGAAGAGGATCGCGCAGATCACGCTGCCCGACACGGAGATCAGGGAGTTCAGATAGTTCTTCGCGATGCCGACCTGAGACCAGGTGGTGGTGTAGGCCTTCATGCTGAAGGTGGAGGGGAGGATGCTTGAACTGTTGTTGAACTCCTCCAGCTCCTTGAAGCCGGCCAGGGCCACCCACACCAGCGGGAACACGGCCACCAGCACCATCAGGCAGCAGAGGAAGATCAGGAAGCCGTACCCGATGCGGACGGAGGGGGAGTGCATGTCGTATTCGCGGATGACACCGGTGCGCGGGATCTTTTTCACGTCTTCCACCTCCTCAGTCCCAGTCGGATTCCCTGCGGTTGACGATCGAGTAGACGATGGTCATCACCAGCAGGATGCCGGTCAGAATGACGGCTACGGCGGACGCCCGGCCGAACTGCATGGAGCCGCCGCCGAAGGCGTACTGCCACATCAGCTGCATCAGCGACAGCGACGCGCCGTCCGGCCCGCCCTTGGTCAGAACCATGGGCTCGTACATGATCTGGAACACGGAGATGATCTGCAGGATCAGCAGCGTGCCCATCAGCTTGCGGATCGCCGGGAGGGTGATGTGGAAGATCCGCTGCCGGACGGTGGCGCCGTCGATCGCGGCCGCCTCGTAGAGCTCGGCGCTGATGCCCGACAGGCCGGCCATGTAGATGAGGGCTGTCGCACCCGCCCCCTTCCACGTCGCGACGGCGATGATGATGGGGATGACTAGGTGTTCGTTCTCCAGGAAGCGGATGGGATTGTCCGGATCGGTGAGGCCGAAGTTCCGGAAGAGGATGTTCAGCACGCCGTACTTCTCCGCCGAAAAGAAGGCGGACCACAGGATCACGACCGCCAGACCCGGCAGCATGTTCGGCAGGTAGACCGCCGTGCGGAAGATCCCCTTGCTGCGACGCGTCTCGCCGATCAGCAGGGCGAGGATGATCGGCAGGAAGAAGCCGATCGCCAGGGACCACAGCGTGTAGGCGAACGTGTTGCCCAGGGCCTGCCGGAACTCGTCCCTGCCCACCACCTTGGTGAAGTTGTCGAAGTTGTTCCACTCCAGCAGCGCGATGTTCTTTGTCTTGTACAGGCTCATCCGGACGCTCTCGAACAGGGGCTCCCAGACAAAGAACGCCATCAGGATCAGGCCGGGCAGCATGATCAGCCAGGCCTGTACATTCGCCTTCACTTTGGCCCTCGGCCGGCGCTTGGCACGAACAGTCATCTGAATCCCTCCCGGGTCCGGCGGTTCAAGAAAAACATGCCGGCAGGCTCAGGCGGATACCGGCATGTCCCGAAACGCGGATCAGTAGTCGTTGATCTCGTCATCCAGGTATTCCTGGAAGGAATCCTGCGCCTTTTTGAGCGCCTTCTCGATGTCGGCGTTCTCCTTGGTGATGACGCGCTGGATCACGCCGGTGAGCTCGCGGTACAGCTGCTGCGCGAAGACGGGCTCCTCCGCCTTCAGCGTGATGGTGCCCTCGCTGATGGAGTCGAAGAAGTCGGCGTAGAGGCGCATGTCCACGTTGCAGTATTCGTCCACGATGGCCTGCTTGGCGGCGTTGTAGGTCTCGTCGTTCCACGCGCTGATGGCGGGCAGGACGGGCGCGCCGCGGTCGCGCTTGGCGGCATAGTCCGCGCGCATGCCGGCGATGATGTCGTCATCCAGGAAGGGCAGCTTGCCGATGACGCGCAGGTAGGCCATCAGGGCCGTCGCCTGGTCCGGGGTAATGTCCGGGGAGAACATGTAGCAGGTGCCGCCCGCCAGGGCATAGCGTCCCGCGGGGCCGGCGGGGAAGGGGATCAGGGCGAAGTCCTCCACCGGGAGGCCCTTGTTGGCGGTGGGCTGATCCACAGAGTCGTCCGCGGCAAAGTTCATGGCCGCCACGCCGGTGCCCAGTAGGGAGTGCGCGCCGGCCCAGTCGGTCGTGGTGGCGTCGGCGTTGAGAATGTTGTACTTCCAGCGCAGGTCATGGATGTACTGCATGGCGGCGATGCACTGGGGCGAGGTGAAGTTGCAGACCCAGCGGTCGTCCTCGTCCTTGTACTCCAGGGCGTTCTCCCCGACGCAGCCGAAATTCCATGCGATGTTGGTGAACAGCCATCCGCCGTAGGCCTCGCAGGCCGGGAAGACCAGACCGGCCTTGCCGGTGCGCTCGCGGATGATCTGGCCGTACTCCGCCAGCTCCTGCAGGGTCTTCGGGTACAGCGGGAGGCCTTCGTCGTCCACCAGGCCGGCCTCGCGGAAGAGCTGGAGGTTGATGTGCATGCCCAGCACGTAGCCGTCGCGGGGCAGGCCGTAGATCCGGCCGTTCTCGTCGGCGAGCATCTCCACATACGAGGGGCTGAACTCGTCCAGCACGCCGAATTTCTCCAGCGCGTCGGTGACATCGCCCACCAGGCCCTGGCTGATCAGCAGCTGGGGATCGGTGAAGGGCGGCTGGAAGATGCTCGGCGCCGTATGGGCGATGGCCATGGTGACGTAGTTGCTCAGTGTATAGGAATAGTAGTTGGGCACGAGCGTCACGTTCGGGTACTGCTTCGCCATGATGGCCTTGTAGTTCTCGAACAGCGCCTTCTCGGCATCCGGCGCGGTGTCCGGCGGCCAGTTGCCCAGCGTGATGGTGCAGGTCAGATCGGCGTCGATGACCTGGTCAGCCTCCGCGTATGCGCAGGATATGCCGCACAGCATACACAGCGCAAGGAGAAGAGAAACAATCCTGAACAGCTTGCTCATGGTCAGACCTCCTCGTTCACGGCCGTTGCATATTCGGTTGGTTTAACGTTAAACCTCATGTGCATTATAGACGAACGAACACCATTTTGTCAATGCCTGCGCGCAAATTTCCGCGGCAAAATGTGGGTCCTTCACGTTTTGCCGCGGAAACACTGTTGACAAGGGATGCGCCTGCGGGCGCACCAGAGGGCTTTCCGATCGCCCTCTGGACTCCTTCGGGGCCGTCCCGTTAAGAAAGGCTTTGGCAATGTAAGGTTCGAATATCAACTCTGCTTTGCAAAATGCCAAACAAGAAAGAGCCGACCCCGAAGGTCCAGGGCGATCGGAAAGCCCTGGTCGCGGTCCGCAGACCGCGAAATCCTCTTGTTTCAC
>JAFRPG010000033.1 GCA_017429265.1 Clostridia bacterium
CCCCGAAGGGTCCTGGGGCGATCGGAAAGCCCCGGGCGCGCTCCGCCGAGCGCGGAATCCCTTACATTCGTTCTGTGGGGATAATCCGTTGAAAAGGATATGCGCCTGCGGGCGCACCAGAGGGCTTTCCGATCGCCCTTTGGACTCCTTCGGGGCCGTCCCGTTAAAGTTGGATTATGGGAAGACGCAACCGCAGAAACCTCTCTGTCACTGCGGTGACATCTCCCCTTTCAGGGGAAACAGGGGCAGATAGTTACCCAAACCTCCCCTGAAATGGGAGGGGGACCGCCGCAGCGGTGGAGAGGTTCCCCACGCAGGTTTTTACCCAATCATCATCCTAAACGATGCGGCCCCGAAGGGTCCAGGGATTCGGAGCGCCCGGAGAACTGTCCGGTGGACAGTTCTCAGCGGAGAATGGGCGGCAGCCCCGGATCGATCGGAAAGCCCCTGGCGCGCCCGCAGGCGCGGATCCTTCGGATATCAACGAAAAGACCGCGCCCGGTTGTGGGTGCGGTCTTTCGCGTTGTCCGATGACCGATTACAGCTTGATGTAGAGATAGGCGCCGGTGTAGATCAGGTTCTTATTCTTGATCTGGGGATTCCACTTCAGCAGGTCAGCCACCGTGCACTTGTACGCCCTCGCGAGGCGGTTCAGGGTGTCGCCCCGCTTGATCTGGATCTGGGTGAAGCCCTGCTTCGCACGCATCGGCTTGTAGCCGCCGGCGATCTCGTTCATTTCCTCTGCGCTCAGTTCAACAGCCTCAAAGTTCTCAATGTTCTCGAATTCAGTCATGGTGTTTTTTTCCTCCTCCGCGTTGCGGTTTCTTTCTTTCTTTTTCTTTGGGGGAAGCGCCTCAGTGCTTCCACACATTGATACGCCGTCCCGGACGGGGTGGCAGTTCATTTCCGAAAAAAAACCGCAAAGCATTCCATTCCCGCACGGGATGGCGTATAATACAGGCGAATCAACCGATAAAAAGCTCCGGGAGGTGAGGCCGGTGGACAGGCGGAACGCAAACCGCGCGCGGACGTCGCGGGTGACGCTCTGCGGGCTGCTGCTGGCCATCATGCTCGTCCTGGGCTGGGTGGAGCATATGCTCCCGGCGGTCTCCGCCGTCCCGGGGATCAAGCTCGGCCTCTCCAACGGCGTGCTGATCTTCGCGGTCTACATGCTCGACCTGCCGACGGCCTGGACGCTGATGGCCCTGAAGGTCACCCTCTCGGGCCTCCTCTTCTCCGGGCTCAACGCCATGCTCTACGCCTTCGCGGGCGGGGTGCTGTCCATGCTCGTCATGACCCTGCTCTCCCGCGGGATCAGGGGCGTGCGGATCCCCTGCGTCATCGTGTCCATGGCCGGCGGCGCGGCGCACAACATCGGCCAGGTCCTCCTCGCCATGCGCATCGCCCACCTGCCGGACCAGATGCTGGTCTACATGGCCATCCTCGTCGGGGCCGGTCTCGCCTGCGGCCTGCTGACCGGCGTCGCCGCCGACCGGGTGATGCTCCACCTGCGCGGCCTCACCTGGCTGAAGCGCGCACAGACCTCGACGCGCAGCCGGATCGCCTCCGCCGTCATCGTCATCCTGGCCGGCGTCCTCGCCTGGGCCCTGATGTGGAAGCCCTCGGGCACCCTCGTCATCACCTCCACCCTCGACACGCCGCCCGCGGCGACCGCGGAGACGGAGGAGGTGCGCCCGTGAACGTGAGCCTGATCGGGATGCCCGGCTGCGGCAAGACGACCAACGGCATCTTCCTCGCCCGGGCGGCGGGCCTGCGCTTCCTCGACACGGACCGGGAGATCGAGCGCCGCTGCGGGAAAAAGCTCTCCGCGCTCGCGGAGGAACTCGGGACGGAGGGCTTCCGCGACCTCGAGGGGCGGATCATCGCCTCGCTCGAGGCCGACGGCTGCGTGATCTCCACCGGCGGCAGCGCCGTCTACCGCCCGGAGGCGATGGCCCGCCTGAAGGCCCTCGGCCCGGTGGTCTACCTGCGCCTGCGCCCGGAGACCGTGGAAGAGCGGGTGCGCGATCCCCGCGCAAGGGGCGTCTCCCTCGCCCCCGGACAGACCCTGCGCGCCCTCTTCGATGAGCGCACCCCGCTCTATGAGCGCTACGCCGACGCCGTGGTGGACGTGGACGGTCTCCTCCCCAGGGAGGCCGTGCCGAAGCTGATGGCCGTCCTCGGCCTCGGGGAAAGCCCGCAGGATCCCGACACCTGACCAAAGAAAGGAAGCAGCGTATGAACATCGGCATCCGCCTGCACGACACCGCCGGGACGGCCCTCGAGGAGCGGCTCGATCACGCCCGGGCGCAGGGGTTCTCCTGCGCGCACCTCGCCATGCAGAAAGCGATCGCCGGCTTCCGCATGGACGAGGCCCCCGCCCTGCTGACCGAAGACCTCGCCGTGCGCGTGAAGACCGCCTTCGACAGCCGCGGCATGACCTGCGCCGTCCTCGGCTGCTACCTCAACCTCGCCACCCCGGACGAGGAGCAGTACCGGCGCACGCTGGAGATCTACTTCGCCCACCTGCGATTCGCCCGCCTGACCGGCGCCCTGACCGTGGGCACCGAGACCGGCGCGCCGAACACGGGCTACAGGACCGAGCCCGCCTGCCGGACGGAGGAGGCCCTCGCGCTGATCACCCGGCGCATGCTGCCCGTGGCCGAGCGCGCGAAGGAGGAGGGCGTGATCTTCGCCTTTGAACCGGTGTGCCGCCACATCATCCACACGCCGGAGCGCGCCGAGCGCCTGCTGGACGCCCTCGACCGGGTCTCCGACGGCCATGTGCGGATCATCCTCGACACCGTGAATCTCCTCACCCCCGCCAACCGGGCACAGTGCGATGCGATCATCGACGAGTGCGACCGGCGCTTCGGGGACCGCGTGGCGGTGCTGCACCTGAAGGACTACCGCTTTGCCGAGGGGGAAGCGGATCTCAGGGCCTGCGCCTGCGGCACCGGGGAGATGGACTATCACCGCCTGCTCCGCTTCGCCGCCGCCCGCCCCGGCATCCCGATGACTCTGGAGAACACCAAACCCGACAACGCCGAGGCCGCAAGGCTGTTCCTTGAGTCGTATCCGGTCTGAAAGCAATTTGCATGAGCCCGGTATGCATATGCCCGCAATGACCGCTCCGCATTTCCATACCGGTCCAGGTATGCGCCTGCGGGCGCACCAGAGGGCTTTCCGATCGCCCTCTGGACTCCTTCGGGACCATCCTGTTAAATAATTCTTGGGGAATTGTCAGGTTTTTGATGGAATGCCAGGCTATGCTCTCAACCTAGCCCGACAACTAACAAGGAAGACATGGTCCCGAAGGGTCCAGGGGCGATCGGAAAGCCCCTGGCGCGCTCCGCAGAGCGCGGAATCCAAGAGGATAACCTCTCCACCGCAAGGAAGCAGGAGCACTCCGCGTGGCTCTGTTTTCGCAGAACGACGGTGGCCTCCTGCTTCCTGTGGGGATCCCTGCGGGGAGGGGCCGGACGGCTCCTCCGCCGCACTGCGCGGTCTGCCGCGGCTTACTCGGCCGGGGCGTCGCCGAAGATCAGGTTCTTCCCGCTCTCGGGGTCGAAGAGATGCATGACCTTCGCGGGGAAGGTGATGTAGAGCGTGGCGCCGTCGACCAGCTGCTCGCGCTGGGCCGGGGTCAGGCCGATGGTGGGCACGCGGACAATGATGTTGTCGTCGTTGCAGCTGACCAGGTGGAGGTGCAGCTCGCTGCCCATCATCTCGTTGACGCGCACGGTGCAGGGGATCGCCGCGGGATCGCCGTTGGCCTCAAAGAGCACGGTGGTGTGCTCGGGCCGGACGCCGAGGGTGATCGCCTGGGAGGGCGTCTCCTTCGCGTACAGGGCGGAGTTCTGGTCCGGGTTCAGCGGGATGTCCACGCCGAGCACCGACACATGGTAGGACCCGCTGTAGTCGGCGGTCAGCTCCGCCTTGAGGAAGTTCATCTGCGGGCTGCCGATGAAGCCGGCCACGAAGAGGTTCGACGGGGTGTCGAAGACCTCCTGGGGCGTGCCGCACTGCTGGATCCAGCCGTCCTTCATGATGACGATGCGGTCGCCGAGGGTCATGGCCTCGGTCTGGTCGTGGGTCACGTAGATGAAGGTCGTGTCCACGCGCTTGCGCAGGAGGATGATCTCGGCGCGCATCTGGTTGCGCAGCTTGGCGTCGAGGTTCGACAGCGGCTCGTCCATCAGGAAGACCGCGGGGTCGCGGACGATGGCGCGGCCGATGGCGACGCGCTGGCGCTGGCCGCCGGAGAGGGCCTTCGGCTTGCGGCCGAGGTACTCGGTGATGCCGAGGATCTCCGCGGCCTCGCAGACGCGGCGGTGGATCTCCTCGCTGCCGATCTTGCGCAGGCGCAGCGGGAAGGCCATGTTCTCATACACCGTGATGTGCGGGTAAAGGGCGTAGTTCTGGAAGACCATGGCGATGTCGCGGTCCTTCGGCTCCACGTCGTTGACCAGGCGGTCGCCGATGTAGAGCTCGCCGCCGGTGATGTCCTCCAGGCCCGCGACCATGCGCAGGGTAGTCGACTTGCCGCAGCCGGACGGCCCGACGAAGACCACGAACTCCTTGTCCTTGATCTCAAGGTTGAAGTCGTGCACGACCGTCACCTTGTTGTCATAGGTCTTTTTGATATGCTTGAGCGTGACGCTTGCCATCTTGCAAATCCTCCTTATCCCTTCACAGCGCCGCCGGTGACGCCTTCGACATAGTACTTCTGCAGCGCCAGGAACAGCGCCGTGATGGGCAGTGCGACCAGCACGCCGCCCGCGCAGAAGAGCGTGAAGTAACCCTGATAGTCGTTGACGTTGACCCAGCGGTACAGACCCACGGCGACGTTGAAGTTATCCGGGCTGCCGAAGGCCACATAGCTGGCGAAGACATAGTCGCCCCAGGGCGCCATGAAGGCCATCAGGATCGTGTAGATGACGATCGGCTTGGCGAGGGGCATGATGATCTTGAGGAAGACCTGGAAGCGGGTGGCGCCGTCGATGCGCGCGCTCTCGTCCAGGGACTTCGGGATCGTGTCAAAGAAGCCCTTGGAGATGTAGTAGCCCATGCCCGAGGAGGCGCAGTAGATCAGGATCAGGCCGGGCACCGCGCCGGACTGGGTCAGGCCCAGGTCGCGCAGGATGAAGTACAGCACCACCATCGTGAGGAAGCCCGGGAACATGCCCAGCACCAGCACCACGTTCATCAGCAGCTTGCGGCCCTTGAAGCGGATACGGGAGAGGGTGTAGCTGACGGACAGCACGATCACGGTCTGGATCACCGACACGAAGAGGGCGATGGTCAGGGTGTTGCCGTACCAGGTGATGTACTGGCTGTTGTCGTTGGGGCGGATGTAGCACAGGAGGACCAGCAGCAGGGCCGTCAGCTCGAGGAAGAGGACAGCCGCGCGCTTCACCCAGGCCCAGGCGCTCTCCTGCGGATAGCCGGGGATCTCCCGCAGCAGCCGCGCGTCCTGCTTGAGGTACACATGGCCCGCCACGGCGCCGAAGCCGATGAACAGGAACATCGAGAGGAAGACCTTCAGGATGCCCTGCGTGCCGGTGAACTCGGCGCTGCGGATGCCGCTGACCACAAGGAGGAAGGGGATGAACACCGCCTGGAGGATGACAAAGAGGATCAGCCACCGCCTCCCCGCCACGGCGTCGCTGCGGTCGGCCTCGCGCTTGAGCAGGACGATCGCGCCGGTGATCACCAGGGCCGTCACGGCCGCGATGCCGAGGGAGCCCAGCCACCAGGGCACGAAGCCCTGCGTGAAGTCCCGGGTGAAGTCGCCGTTGAACTTCTCGATGGCCGCCTGCTTCACGGCCTCGTCGTTCATGTTGGTGATGGTGTAGTTCTTGGCGTTGAAGCCCTTGATGAACAGGGCCTTGTAGTTGTCCATGGAGAGCCCTTCGCGGGGCCAGACATAGTCCACCATGCCGCCGCTCTCGGTCTGGAAGGAGCGGAAGGACTGGCATACCAGGAAGACGAAGGGCACCAGCCACACCACGCAGATGACCGCAAGCACCACGTGCAGAGCCGTGTTGGTGCGCGTCTCATGGCGCTTTTTGGAGTGACGGAAGACCTCCCCGCCGCCGGCGGGCTGCTCGCTCGCGTCCAACCCCTTCGCCGTCCCGATGGAGTCACGGATTTCATACTCGCTCATCACTGGAAATCCTCCTCATTCTTGACAGACGGGATCATGTTGTACACGATCAGGTTGATGACAGCGGTGACCACGAACACCAGGATGCCCACCACGGCCGCCATCTTGTAGTTGGTGTTGTTGACCGTCATCTTGTACAGCCAGGTGATCAGCAGGTCCGTGCCGCCGGCGTTCTCCGCCAGGTCCATCGAGGTGGGGCCGCCGCCGGAGAGCAGGTAGATCACGTTGAAGTTGTTGATGTTCCCCGTGAACGACGTCAGCAGGTAGGGGCCTGTGACGAAGAGCATATAGGGCAGGGTGATCTTCTTGTACATCTGGAAGCCGTTGGCGCCGTCGATGCGCGCGCTCTCGTACAGGTCGGCCGGGATGTTCATCAGGATGCCGGTCGCGATCAGCATCAGGTAGGGGATGCCGATCCAGATGTTGATGAAGATGATCGTGGCCTGCGCCCAGTTCGCCTTGGTCCAGAAGGGCAGCGAGCCGCTGATCCAGCCCCAGTTCTTCAGGGCGCTGTTGATCAGGCCGTCCGCGCCGAACATCTTGGACACATAGAGCAGGGACACGAACTGCGGGATCGCGATCGTCATGACCAGGATCGTGCGCCACACCTTCTTCAGGCGGATGCCCTTCTTGTTGATCATGATGGCGACCAGCATGCCGAGGAAGTAGTTGAGGAAGGTGGCGAAGAAAGCCCACACGAGGGTCCAGATCAGGACCTTCTTGAAGGTCTCGCCCAGGCCGCCGGTGATCTTGTCGGCGCGCGTCCAGATCGAGGTGCCCTTGATCTGTGCCTCCCAGAGGCAGCTTTCGCCGCTCGCCAGCTCCGCCTTCAGCCGCGCGGGCTGGCGGTTCTCGATCAGCATCTGCCGCGTGTCCGTGCCGGCGGAGGTGAGGGTGAAGAACCACGCGCCGCGCCCGGACAGCTTGCCGCCGAGGGCCTTCTGCGCGCTGCCGATATCGGCCATCTCACGGCCCAGGGCCGCGAGCTCCTCGCCGGTCATGGCCTTGAGGGTCTTGTCGGAGAGCTGCTCGGCCGCCTTGCCGGCGCGCTCCGCCAGGGCCGCGCAGCCCAGGCCGTCCTCCACGCCGTCCTCCTTCAGCTGGGCGTCCAGCTTGAGGAACTGCTCCTGCAGGGTCGTGAAGTCCTTCTTGTAGCTGGACAGCTGGCTGATGTAGCGGGTCCGCAGGGCGTTGTCCTCACCCTCGGCCGGCTCATTCAGGCGCCCGGCCTCGACGAGCGGGATCTGGTCGAGGTTCATGCCGCTCCACCCGAGGAGGTTCAGCTGCATCGGCTCGGTATAGCGGATGTGGGATTTGTTGTGCTCGGTCAGGCGATTCCACGCATCGGCCTGTTCCTTGGCGATGGTGATGAGCTGTGTGTTGATCGCGTCGTTCTTCGTCGCGTCGGCGAAGTTCTCCTCGGTCAGCTGCGGGACCAGGGCGCGGATGAGCTCCGCCACCATGCCGAAGCCGAGGCCGTCGCTCTCGCCCACGGCGCGCAGCTTCTTGTCCATGGCGGCTGTCTGGTCCGCGATCGCGGACAGGTCCGTGCGGAGCGCGGAGGCGCTGATGCCCTCGCCTTCCGGCGCATCCTCGCTCAGGTCCGGCGGATCCACCTGTGTCCACTGCGGCTCCTCGACGTACTTGTCGTCGGTGATCCGGGCGCGCAGGGTCAGGCCGTCGAAATCCTTCGCCATGCCGAAGGACAGGGTGTCGCTCTCCACGCCCTCCATCTTGCGCGTGGTGAGCATGTCGTAGAAGTTGTCCCAGCTCACCCAGGTGAAGAGGTTCTGCGGCGGCTGGTGGTTGCGGTCGAAGTTGGTGAAGGCGACCAGGATCATGAAGAAGATCGGCAGGATCGTGAACACGGCGACGCCGGCGGTGGGCAGGGCCAGCAGGGTCTTGTGGAACTGCTCGTCCGCCATGGAGCGGAGGTCGTCGCGGGTGCCGCGGACCTTGCGGCCCGAGCGCTCGATCTCATCGTTGATCCGGTTCTGCCTGACGTTGGTGTACCAGGTGTAGATGAAGGCGATGACGAAGAAGATCGTCAGCACGCCGTAGAGCATGATCTGGAAGGAGTTGTCGCCGTAGGTCGTCACGCGGTTCGCCTTCGTGGTGCGCCACGTGCCGAGGGTCGGCAGCTTCGAGAGGAAGTACAGGCCGGAGAAGTCCTCCGACGGGAAGAACATGTAGACATTGAACACGGTCTGGAACACAAAGAAGAGCAGGCCGCGCAGCCACTGTCCCCGCGCGAAGGAGCCGTAGCCCATCACGAGGTAGGAGATCCGGGTCTTCATCGAGCCGTCGACGAAATAGTGCACGATGTTTTTGAAGAAGCGGCCGATGCCGAGGATGACCCGGTTCCAGATGAAGAGGCCCAGCTTTTTGATCCCGCCCCAGATGTGCAGGGGGATGTTGTGCAGGAAGCAGCCGAGCTTGTACATCCACTTGCCCGCGCGGGGCAGATAAAGGAAGTCAAGCTGGGAGAAATCCCGCCCGAGCAGGCCGCTGACGAAGGCGCGGCCCCAGGCCCGCAGGCCGCGGTCCGAGGGCTCGCGGTCCCGGATGCCCTTCACCGCGTCCAGCGCCCCGCGCGCGCCGCCGCTGACGTGGTCCTTCATCGACTTCCAGTCTTCCGGCAGGTCGCTCGCGGGCAGCTCCATCTGATAGTAGGTAGCGCCGCAGGCCAGCAGGGGCCAGAAGACGAAGGGCAGGAAGAACATGCCCACGCCGAAGAGGTCGGGTTTGCCGAAAACCTCCGCCATGTTGGCGCAGGTGATGGCCGAGGTGACCAGCAGGCTCGCGATGAAGGGCGCCAGGCTCAGGATCAGCCTGCCCTTGTCGGTGAACTGCGGTGCGAGCCAGTTGTAGATCACGATGCCCAGCAGCGCCATCAGGAAGCTGACGACGGCGCCCGTCACCGGCGCGCGGCTGGCCGTGATCTTGCGGGTCATGCTGCAGTTGTACAGCGGGATCAGGGCGTAGACGCCCTTCTGCCCGGCCTTGATGAAGAGGAGATACAGGCTGACTCCGACTGCGACGAAGCTCAGGCAGCTCCATGTCAGCAGGATGATCGCCGCCACAGACATATTCCCACCCCCAGGTATGATCTGGATTCACCCTGAAACGCGAAGGCCGGGGACAAGCATGCTTGCCCCCGGCCCAGAGGCTCGGATCTGTGAATTACTTGTTCAGGTAGGAAGCGCAATCCTGCTCAAACTGCTGCATCACAGCCAGCAGAGCGGCGTCGTCCAGACCGTCGAACTTGTGCGCGATCACGTCGTCGCCCAAAGCGGTCGCACGGGCCCAATAGTCACCGGGATACTGGCCCTGCGGCGCGCAGAACGCGAGCTGAGCGGCCAGAGCGGACAGGGCAACGTCCTGCTGCACGGCGTCGATCTGCTGAGCGGCCTTGTTGGAGGGGCCCCAGCCGACAGCGTTGTAGCGGTCGATCTGCACCTTCTCGGAGGTCAGGAAGGCAGCCAGCGCGTCGCAGGCAGCCAGCTTGTCCTCGTCCACCTGGGGCTTGACGCCCAGCATCTTGAAGCCGCCGAAGCCGCCGAGCTGGAAGCCGTCCACGGTGGGCAGCTTGGCAGCCGCATAGCCCTCGCCGAAGAGGGTCTTCGCAGCGTCGGAATCCCAGGTGCCGGACACGACGGCCGCCGCGTTGGTGGCGTTGGAGACGGAGGAGCCGTTCACGAAGGCCGGATGGTTCGCCACGGCGATCATGGCCTTGAGCGCGCGGACGCCCGCATCGGTGCCGTAGGAGGAGTTCATGCCGACCAGGTTGCCCTCGTCGTCGGTGTCAAAGGTCAGCTCGCAGCCCGCGCCGAAGAAGAACGCGGTCTGGTACCAGCCGGAGTTCAGCTCGAAGTAGACGCTCTTGCCGGCGGCCGCAGCCTGGTCCAGCACGCCCTCGAGGGTGGTGACGTCCGTGATCACGGTGCTGTCATAATAGAGGAAGTAGCCGTTGTCGCTGGTCATCGGATAGGCGTACATGGTGTCGCCCAGCTTGACCGCGCCGACGCTGCCCGCGTCATTCTCTTCCTCGACGACCGCCGCGTTGCCCTCTTCCACTTCTTCCAGGGCGCCGGCAGCCACAAGGCGGGCCAGCTGGTCCTGCGCGAAGCCGAAGATGTCGGCGCCGGACTCAACGTCGGTGATCATGTTGCCGGCCGCGTCGCCCTCGCCCACGGGCTGGATGGTCACGGTCATGCCGGCATACTCGGGATGCTCGGCCTTGAACTCGGCGACCTTCTCCTCAGTGAAGGCGACGGTGTTCTCGGCGACCCAGATCTTGATCTCGCCGCTGAAGTCCGCGGACGCGAACGCGGTGAGGGACAGGAGCATGGCCACAGCCAGCACAAGAGCCAGAATCTTCTTCATACAAGATTCCTCCTTTAATATTGTTCTCAAAACGGCTTTCGCCGCTGATGAGACCTCTTTTCGGACAGATGCGCACTCCCCGGGCCGGGCGTCTCCGCGGCGGGCAGGGATCGGGTGGATCTGTCATTCGGCTTTGTCATTTGGCAGTGCTTATTGTAGCACGTTCGGCAGCTTTTGACAAGACCCGATTGACGGGCGGGGACGGGTTTTTTGTGCGGGGAGGAGGGGGCGGGAAGGAGCGGCTTCCCCCTCGCGGCGTGCCCGTCTTGACAAACCGGCGCGTTCGTGCTACATACAGTGCGAAAAAACGCATCGGTATCTCTGCGGGGAAAGGAGGCCTCCGGATGGCACTGAAGGGCCGTGACGGCGCGATCTATGTCCGCGCGCAGCAGGGGCACAGCATCGTGATCTGGCTGATCCTGTCCTGCTTTGTGATCGGGATCCCGTTCGTGATCTACTACACCCTCAGCAAGAATCACTACTGGCACCTGTGACGGACGGGCCGCTTTTCCGGGAGCGTCGGGGACGGCGCTTCTTTTCGTTTGCCCGCTCCGCCCCTTGCCAACCGGCGCCCGATCCGCTATAATACCTGTAACAAAACCTCACATTCACCCATGATCCACCCATCGAAAGGACGGCGCCGGTATGGAACTGAAGGATTTTTGCTTTGACGGATCCCGGAAACTGATCCTCGCCGATATGCCCACCGCGGCGGGCGCGGAGGACAAAGCCCACAAGGCCGAGCTCGTGCACCGCACCGGCGAAAACCTCAACTACGCGGCGGAGCTGCAGGAGAAGCTCTACGCCGCCGGGCAGGAGGGCCTCGTCGTCGCGATCCAGGCCCGGGACGCGGCGGGCAAGGACTCGCTGATCAAGAAGGTCTTCTCCGGCCTCAACCCCGCCGCCCTCGAGATCCACTCCTTCAAGACCCCCAGCAGCACGGAGCTGGGCCACGATTACCTCTGGCGCATCGCGGCCGCCCTGCCGCCCCGGGGGAAGATCGGCGTGTTCAACCGCAGCCAGTACGAGGACGTGCTCGTCGTGCGCGTGCACCACATCGAGCAGGGGTACAGGCTCGCCCCGCGCTGCCTGACGCCTGATTTCTTCGAGCGGCGGTACGTGCAGCTGAAGAACTGGGAGGAGTACCTCTGGGAGAACGGCTACCGCATGGTGAAGGTCTTCCTCCACGTGAGCCGGGAGGAGCAGAAGAACCGCTTCCTGGACCGCATCGAGCGGGAGGACAAGCACTGGAAGCTCTCCACCAGCGACATGAAGGAGCGCGCCGCGTGGGAGGAGTACGACCGCGCCTTCGAGGACGCGATCAACGGCACCGCCACCCCGCACAGCCCCTGGTACGTCATCCCCGCCGACACGAAGTGGTTCACCCGGTATCTGGTGAGCGAGCTGCTGGCCGACACCCTGGAGGCGATGGATCCGCAGTGGCCCGCCCTCGATCCCGGCGAGGCCGCCAAGGTCCCGCAGATGAAGGAGGACCTGGAGAACGGGCTGTGAGGGTGTAAAATCCAGTCAAACCATGAATATGTGAAGACCTTTGACGAAGCACTTAATCCGATAGAAAGAGCGGGTTTCAGGGAGCAAATAATGTTCAATATCATCGTAAAAGTGTTTATTGTCATTATGGCTTTGCTTTTGCTTTTTATAATCTTCATTGTCATGTAATGCAGATATCATGCACAGTGTGGATGCAAACTGGCACCGCCCCGCTTCTCTTCCTTTCCCTCCGCCGAAGCCCCGGCAAACCCCGGAACGGCGGCAGAATAACGCATGATGCCGCTGACCGCGGCAAGGAGGACAGGTCCTTGAACGATTTTTACGCCTATATCTCGCGCCTCCGGCTGATCCGCCGGTGGAGCCTGATGCGCAACACGCAGCCCGAGAACGACGCCGAGCACTCCCTCCAGGTGGCGATGATCGCCCACGCCCTGGCCATCCTCGCCCGGGATCGCTACGGCCGCGACATCGACCCCGAGCATGTGGTGACCCTCGCGGTCTACCACGACGCCGCCGAGGTCCTCACCGGCGACCTCCCGACCCCCGTGAAGTACCACTCCGACGGCCTGCGCGCCGCCTACGGGGCGGTGGAGCGCGCCGCGACGGAGAAGCTCTGCGCCATGCTCCCCGAGGGGGAGATCCGCGATGCCGTCGCCCCCGCCCTCACCGAGCGCGGCACCCCCGCCATGCGCCTGGTCAAGGCCGCCGACCGCATCAGCGCCTACGTCCACTGCCTGGAGGAGCAGCGCGCCGGCAACCGCGAGTTCGACGCGGCGGCGCAGCGCATCCTCGCCTCGATCCGCGCCCTTGACCTGCCCGAGGCGGAGGACTTCCTGCGCGACTGCGTGCCCGCCTTCCTGCTGACCCTCGACGAGCTCAACCGCTCCGACGCGAAAGGAGAACCCGCCCCGTGAAAGCCCTCAGAAGATGCTTCGCCCTCCTCTGCCTGCTCGCCCTCGCCGCCGGCCTGACCGGCTGCGGCCCGGTGGCCGGAGCGGGCCGCCCGGACCCTTCCGCCGCCGTGCTCGCCATCGCCGACCGGGAGATCGGCCGCCTGTCGGACCCCTCCGCCGAAAACCTCATCGGCATGTACACGACGGAGCCGCAGGTGACCGAGATCTGCCGGAACTGGCTGCGGACCCTGCGCACCGGCGCGGTCACGACGCGGCTCTGGGCGATCCCCGAGGGGCACACCGCCGCCCCGGACACCGCCGTGAACCCGGACGATCCGACCGGCGGCCTCAGCCTGCTCCTCCAGAGCAGGACCAACGCGCTCGGCTCCGCGCACATCGCCGCCCAGGCCGTCCTGCAGTCGCTCGCCGAAGCGGGCGGCTACTGCTACGACTGGGACCGCGGGAAGTATCCGGCCTATGTGGCGGCCAAGTCCGTCGGCGGCCGGCTCTGCGCGCTGGTCTTCTGCTCCTTCAACGCGACGGGCGCCATCGAGACGAGCGTGTTCCCGGTCCTGGCCGCCGACCTGTCCGATCCGGCCCTGCTCCGCCTGGACGCCGCCCTCCTCCTCCTGCCCTCCCTTGCCGTGCCGGACTACACCGCCGCGGAGATGAAGACCTTCCTGGCGGAGATGATCCCCGTCCGCAGGCGCACCGACAGCGCGCGGGAGGTCGCCCTCTCCATGGCGAAGCGGATCGCGGAAAAGGCGGATCCGGAGTCCCCCGCGCTGATCGGCGTGCCGAATGAGATCCTCGAGATGTGCCGGAGCTGCCGGGTCTTCGGCGCCGAGCCGACCCTGGTGCTCCGCGTGAGCCTGCCGGAGCGCGCGCGGCTGACGGAGCTCCTCGGCACCGCCCTCCCCGCGGAAGTGAGCGACGCACGCGTGGCGTCCGCGCTGCCCCTCCTCCTGAACGGCATGCTGCTGGGGAACGAGCACCTCGCGGCCGCCTCCGTGATGCAGACCCGGACCGCGATCTCCGGCCTGAGCTTTGACCGCGAGATCATCTGGATCATCTGCGGCGACCTCTCTGCGCCCCTGATCTGCGCGGTCAGCATGATCCGCAACGCAAACGGCTGCCACGACGTCGCCGCCGTCCCCCTCTACCTCGACGCCGACACGGCCGCCCGCCTGCTGAAGTACGTCGTGGGCGATACGCTGGACCTCGGCGCCGCGATGGCGGGGGAGTGAAGCCAGGACCCGGAAAGGACGACCGTTCCGTGCGGCCCGCGCGAAGCAATGATCCCGTTCTTCCTGTTTCAGACGGCAGATTCCCCGAACGAAAGAAGGAGGTTTCCCCATGGCTTACTACCGCATCGAGTACTTCTCCAACTGCCTGCGCCGCATGACGTCCTTTGAGATGCTCGTCCCCAATGACTACCGCCTCGACATCGGGCAGAAGGCGCCGGAGCGGCCCATGCGCACGCTCTTCCTCCTCCACGGATACACCGGCAAGGCCGGCAACTGGGTGCCCGAGGATCTCCCGATGAAGTACAACTTCGCCATCGTGATGCCCACGGCGGAGAACTCCTTCTACCTCAACGGCTCCGCGACGGGCAGCGCCTACCAGTCCCTGGTGGGCGAGGAGCTGGTGGACTATGTCCGCCGGACCTTCGGCCTGGCGAAAAGCGCGGAGGACACATACATCGCGGGCCTGTCGATGGGCGGCTTCGGCGCCCTGCACACGGCCCTCGCCTATCCCGACCGCTTCGGGAAGGCCGGCTGCCTCTCCTCCGCCTTCATCGTCCACGGCATCGCGAAGATGAAGCCCGGCGACGACAACGGCATGTCCAACTACGACTACTACCGCTCCTGCTTCGGCGACCTGGACAAGGTGGAGGCGAGCGACGCCAACCCCGAGACCCTGGTGAAAAAGCTCAAGGCCGCCGGGAAGAAGATCCCCGACCTCTACCTCTGCTGCGGCACCGAGGACTTCCTGATCGAGCCCAACCGCGCGATGCACGCCTTCCTCGAGGCCGAGGGCGTCCCCCACATCTACCGTGAGGGCAAGGGCATCCACGACATGGTCTTCTGGTCCGAATGGATCGCGAAGATCGTGGAATGGATGTTTGCGGAGTGACGGGAGGAACCTCTCCCTGTCATCATGCTCAATGATGCGGCCCCGAAGGGTCCAGGGGCGATCGGAAAGCCCCTGGCGCGCTCCGCAGAGCGCGAATCCCCTTCCCCCCTGATCCACACGCGAACGCCGGGAGGTCATCGCCATGAAGAAAGCTGCCTTCACGCTGCTCACCGTCCTGCTGGTCCTGCTGTGCGCCTGCGCTATAGCGGATGAGCCGACCTACACCTGCGGGAACTTCGTCTACTCCCTGGATGACGACGGCGGCGCGGTGCTGGTGCGCTACACCGGGCCGCAGGGCGACGTGCTCATCCCCGACACCCTCGACGGGCACCCGATGACCGGGGTGAGGGGGAATCCCTTCTTCCGGGAGACCCCCAACGCCGTCCTCCTCGACTGCAACTTTCTCGTCGCCGACGACCACCCCTGCCTCGCCGTCATCGACGGGGTCCTCTTCTGCAAACCCGAGCGGCGGCTGATCTGCTTCAAGCCCTCCGCCGCGGGCGCCTATGCGATCCCGAACGGGATCCGGAGCATTGCGGACTGGGCCTTCTACGGCTGCGAAAACCTGACCGCCGTGACGATCCCGGACAGCGTGACCGGCATCGGATACGCCGCCTTCGCGGGCTGCACCGGGCTGACCGGCGTCACGGTCCCCGACAGCGTGACCGGCATCGGCGCCTACGCGTTCTACCACTGCTCCGCCCTCAGCGACGTGTCGATCCGCGACGGCGTGATGATCATCGGGGAGGCGGCCTTCTCAGGCTGCGGCATGCGGAGCCTGACCGTCCCCAACAGCGTGATCAGCGTCGGGAACTACGCCTTCTCCGAATGCGGAAACCTGACGGACGTGACGATCTCGGACAGCATCCCGAGGATCGCGGACTACATGTTCTACGGCTGCACCGGCCTGCGGAGCGCGGAGATCCCGAGCAGCGCGGCGGAGGTCGGGGAGTATGCCTTCGG
This sequence comes from Clostridia bacterium, assembly GCA_017429265.1. Lineage (GTDB taxonomy): Bacteria > Bacillota > Clostridia > Christensenellales > Aristaeellaceae > RUG11272. The sequence goes on from JAFRPG010000033.1 coordinate 16,060, forward strand.
CAGCTGCGCAGCCCTGGCGCGCGTGATCTTCCCCGACAGCTTGACCCGCATCGGCAAGGGTGCGTTCTATCACTGCAGTAATCTGACCGGCGTGCGCCTCCCGGAACGCCTGACGGAGATCGGGGACGCCGCCTTCTCCGGCTGCACGGGCCTGACGGGCATCACGATCCCCGAAAACGTGACGGGGATCGGGAAGGAAGCCTTCTACTACTGCTCCGCCCTGAAAAGCGTCGTGTTCCCGGAGGACCTGACGGCCATCGGGGATTTCGCCTTCTGCGGCTGCGGCCTGACCGCTCTGAGCATCCCGAACAGCGTCTCGGACATCGGGCGCTCCGCCTTCGCGGCCTGCGTCAGCCTGACCGCGGCGAAGATCCCCGCCGGCGTGACGTCCCTCGGGGACGGGGTTTTCGCCGCCTGCGCGACCCTGCGGGAGATCACGGTGGCGGAGGGGAATCCGGCGTATGCCGCGGCGGACGGCGTCCTCTTCACAAAAGGGTTCGGGAGCCTCCTCTGCTGTCCGGCGGGCAGGACCGCGGATCACTATGCGGTCCCGGACGGCGTGCGGGAGATCGCGTACGCCGCCTTCAACGGCTGCCGGCTGCGGACCGTGGACCTCCCGGAGAGCGTGACCGACATCGGCGCGTGGGCCTTCGCGGACTGCATCAACCTGATGGCGGCGGCGATCCCGGGCAGCGTGCGGAGCATCGGGGAGAGCGCGTTCCGCGGGTGCGGGAGCCTGATCGCCGCGGCCATCCCGGACGGCGTGACCGCCATCGGGGCTGCCGCCTTCCGCGGGTGCGGGAGCCTGACCGCCGTGCGGATCCCGGACAGCGTGACCTCCGTCGGGGAGCAGGCCTTCTATGAGTGCGGCAGCCTGACGGATGTGCGTCTCCCCGCCGGGGTGACGTCCGTCGGCCCGTGGGCCTTCTACCGCTGTGCGAAGCTGACCGGCGCGGCGCTGCCGGAGGGCCTGACCTCCCTCGGCACATACGCGTTCTACGAGTGCGGCAACCTGCGGGACGTGACGATCCCGGCGAGTCTCACGGATATCGGGGACGGCGCCTTCGCCGCCTGCACGTCCATGCGGGCCGTCAGGGCGGCGGAGGGGAATCCGGAGTGGGTCTCGGTGGACGGCGTCCTCTTCACCCGGGCGATGGATGAGATCCTGTGCTACCCCGCCGGCCGCGAGGGCGAACGCTACGAGATCCCCTTCGGCGTGACCGCCGTCCGGGATTCCGCCTTCTACGGCAACGGATATCTGACCGCCGTCAGTCTCCCGCCCACCCTGAGCGAGATCGGCGGCTGGGCCTTCTATGCCTGCGGCGCCCTGGCGGAAATGGAGATCCCGTTCTCCGTGATCGACATCGGCACGAACGCCTTCTACGCCTGCGACAGCCTGTCCCTCACCGTCCCCCGCGGCAGCTATGCCGAGGACTACTGTGAGGAAAACGGGCTGACATTCTGGTATGATGACTGAGGAAATGCGGGCGCACCGGAGGGCTTTCCGATCGCCCTCTGGACTCCTTCGGGGCCGTCCTGTAAAGCTTGCGCTTTGGGAAGCCAAGCGTGAAAACCTCTCTGTCGCTACGGCAACATCTCCCCTTTCAGGGAAGACAGGGCATTAAGTTACCCAAACCTCCCCTGAAAGGGGAGGGGGACCGCCGCAGCGGTGGAGAGGTTCTCCACACGGGCTTTACCGATCACGATGCTTAACGCAAGGGGCCGCCGAAGGGTCCAGGGGCGATCGGAAAGCCCCTGGCGCGCTCCGCTGAGCGCGGAACCCTTTCCGTTCACTTTGACAGATCATTCCGATGAAAAGGGGATGCGCCTGCGGGCGCACCAGGGGCTTTCCGATCGCCCTCTGGACTCCTTCGGGGCCGTCCCGTGAAGCTTGCGCTTTGGGAAACCGAGCGTGAAAACCTCTCTGTCACTGCGGTGACATCTCCCCTTTCAGGGGAGACAGGGCATTAAGTTACCCAAACCTCCCCTGAAAGGGGAGGGGGACCGCCGCAGCGGTGGAGAGGTTCCCTACGCGGGCTTTACCCAATGACCATGCTTAACGAGCTGCTCCCGAAGGGTCCAGGGATTCGGAGAGCCCGGAAAACTGTCCGGTGGACAGTTTTCAGCGGAGAATGGGCGGCAGCCCCGGATCGATCGGAAAGCCCCTGGCGCGCTCCGCTGAGCGCGGAATCCCGTCCGATCCACCCACCCGAAAGGAAGATTTGCCATGACCCCAACCCTCTGCGCATGGAACTTCACCCCTGCCCGGCTGGAGGGCCTGCGGCGCGTCTGCGCGGCGGTCGGGGCGCGCCTGCGGATCGTCGGGCCCGGGGAGGCGGGCATCCCGCTGGCTCGGCTGGCGGAGACGCAGCCCGCGCCCTCTCCGTCCCTTGCGGCGATGCCCTTCCCCGGGGAAATGCTCCTGATGGCTGCCTTCCCGGACGCGAAGGTCGACGGCCTGCTCGCCGGGCTGAAGCGGGAGGGCCTGGCCCCCGTGCCCCGCAAGGCCGTCCTCACCCCCTTCAATGCGGGCTGGGACAGCCGGCGCCTGTACGCGGAGCTCTCCGCCGAGGCCGCGCGCATGCCTTGACGCACGCTCCGGATCCTGATATACTTTGCATCACGGTACCACAATTGAATCGGAGGAGGGACCCGCTGTGAAAAAGACCCTTGCGATCCTGCTTGCGCTCACGATGATCCTCTGCACGGCCCTGACCGCCGCCGAAGAGGCGGATCTCGAGGCCCTCGGCGTGCGGCTCGTCGGCACCTGGCTGCTGAAGAGCGTGTCGCGCTCCGGGGAGGAGATCGAGCTGCCCGAGGAGCTCGGCGCCTTCTCGGCCCTGGAGTTCCGCGACGACTGGACGGTCCTGATGCCCTACGCCGCAGACCCGGCGCCCATGTCCTACGCCATCGTGGACGAGTACACCCTGTCCATCGGCGAGGACCTCTACTCCTTCCTCATCGAGACGGTGGAAGAGGAGGACGACCGCCTGACCCTGTGGATCGACTATCCGAACGAGCCCTCCATTATGCTGGTGTACGACCGGGTGGAGAGCCTCCCGGGCCCCGGCGGGACGGAGGAGGCCATCCTCACCGCGGAGGACCTCATCGGCGCGTGGGAGGTCGTCAGCGTGACCTTCGGGCCCCAGACCGTGGACATCGCGGAGGTCATCGGCGGGGACGGCTCCGCCTATATGGTCTTTGCGGAGGACGGCACGCTGCACCTGTACACCCTGAAGGATGGTGAACTCACCGAGGATGCCGCCGTGCCCTTCGCCGTTTCGGAGGACGGGCAGCTGGTCATCGACCCCGGGACGGAGGCGGAGAAGCAGATCCGCATCGGCATGAAGGACGGGCAGCTGAGGATCGACCCGATCGCGGTCGAAAGCGCCGGCCTTTCCTTCGGGTATGTGGTGACCCGCATCGACGCGCTGCCTGTGCCGGAGGCCCCGAAGGCGGTGACCGAGGAGGCCGCCCCGCAGCCCGCCGGGGAGCGCTCCATCGTGGGTGTGTGGAAGCTGGACAGGACGATCATGGCGGACGGGACCGTCGCCACGTTCTATGAGGTGTACGGGCTGGAAGAGCTGAAGGACGCCGATGTCAGGCTCACCTGGACCTTCACCGATGACGGCCGCTTCATCATGGCTATCACGGGCTTCGGCGAGCCGGAGAAGGCCGAGGGCACCTACACCGTGGACGGCAGCAAACTGACCGTGACGGTGCTCGAGAATACGCGGACCGTGGAATTCCGCTTCGAGGGCGATGAGCTGTGGATCATTGAGGAGGAAGGCACGGCGGTCTTCCTCCCGGACACCGCGGAATAAGGGAATGAAAGCAGTGCCGCACGCCCGGGCAATACATCGCCCGGGGCGTGCGGCGGTTTTTGGTTTTTCGGTTTGTTTGTTGAAATCCATTGATAAGGGTATGCGCCTGCGGGCGCACCAGAGGGCTTTCCGATCGCCCTCTGGACTCCTTCGGGGCCGTCCCGTTGATGATAGCTCTCGAGAATTGTCAGGTTTTTGAGAGATTGTCGGGTTCTGTTCTCAGCCCTACCCAATACCAAACATGGAAGTTGCGATCCCGAAGGGTCCAGGGGCGATCGGAAAGCCCCTGGCGCGCTCCGCTGAGCGCGAAACCGGAAAACGGAGCTTTCTTCCGCCTCCTCAGCGGTCGAAAGCTCCGTTTTTGCTGTCTGGGTTGTGTGCGTCAGACCCGGTTCAGCGTGAAGACGATCTCTTCACCCTCCGGGGAGGCGCAGGTGACGGTCTCGGTGTCGCCCTCGTAGCCCTGGGGAACGCGCAGGGTGTGGATCTTCCAGGTCTGGGACGGGAGGGTGAAGCGGCATTCGCCGTTCGCGTCGGAAGTGAAGAGCGAGCAGGTGGACTCGTCGCAGACCTGGCACCAGACGCCGGGCACAGGATTCCCGTCCTGGTCCACATAGCGCACGGTGAATTCCGAGGTGCCGGCGGCAGAGGCTTCCGGCAGCAGATCCCGCGCGGGGGCCGAGCCGTCCGGGTAGCTCCACGCGAAATCCTCAAACCCGTAGGAAGGCAGGAATTCGTAGAAGAAGGAGTTCGCGTTGGCCTCGTCGCGGAAAACCACGGCGCCCAGGCTGCCCCTGAGGTCATTCCAGTACAGGCAGGCCATGGAATAAGGATTTCCGCCGGTCCCGACGCTGTCCACACGGCCGGTGAAGGTCAGGCTGTCCCCGGTCAGGCCGTCGCGGATGGGCGTGAAGGTGCCGGTGCTGTCGTCGTAGAAGACATCGACGTCGGGGTCGACATCCGGGCTGATGGTCGCGGCGTAGGTCACGGTATCATCGTTGACGATGTAGAAGGCGGAACACCCGATCAGCACGTCCAGCATGAGCGGATCGTTGACCACGATCTCCCGGATGTTTTCGCCGACGGGCACGAGGGAGATCTCGTCGATGACCGGATAGATCGGGTTCGCGGCCAGGGCGGCGGCAGCCTCGTCGCCGGTGAGGACCGCCACACGGTCGATGAAGACCTCATCTTCGTACGCATCGGATGATTTCCGGCTGTAGCTGAGGGTCAGGGTGACGCTGCCGCCGTGCTCAACGGGGATGGCGTAGGTGAACCAGTCCATCTCGCCCGAGAAGCCCTTGACGGGGATCCCGTTGATCAGCAGGGTCAGCTTGTCAAAGGCGGGCCGGGTGCCGAGCTTCGCGGTGACGGCGATGACGCTGCCGTCCTCCACCGTGAGCGGGATGTCCAGCTCGGCAGTGGTCCGGTCCGTCCGTCCGACGTTGGCGGGCGTTACGACGGTCCGGCCGTCGGCTTCCGCACGGACCATGGGCCAGATGTACGGGACGTCGGGATTGGCCGCGGCCTCTGTCTCAAGCGCGGCGGCCAGGGCGGCCGGGTCTTCCCGGTCCACGGCAGGGAGCGTGCCCGGAGCTTCGGTGAGGAGAAGGGGTCCGGTGTAGTCCTCGCCGGCAAACATACCGAAGAGCGTCGCGAAGGCGGCGGGATCCGGCATGGCGCCGGTCAGGATCATGCAGATGATGCCGTTCCGGTCGATGACCACGGAGGTCGGGATGCCGGAGATGCCGAACTTGTAGGAAAAGTCCGGCTCGTCACGGCCGACGAGGAACGACAGGGCGTGTTCTTTCACATAGTCCGCCAGGATCGCGTCCGTGTCGTTGGGTTCGACGGACAGGGCGACGACGGCGACCTTGTCCCTGAACTGCCGATACGCCTCTTCCATCGCCGGGAACTCGGTTTCGCACGGTCCGCACCAGGTGGCCCAGAGGTTGAGGAGCACCATGTTCTTCTCCTTCAGTAACCAATGATTAATCAGGCATAGATTTGCAGGTGCGACTCGAAACGGCCTCGAAAAACGACTTTCGGAGAAGAAAATGTCCGAAATTGTGCAAGAAACGACGTTTCAGAGCAGTTACCTGGGGCTTTGGAGGCTCTCATCTGCCCGAATGGGCAGACTGCCCCCTGAGATCAGCCTGACGCTCGTGCAAGCATCAGCAGATTGGCGCTGCCGAAGAGCAAGTACGCCATGGACTGGTTCTTGGCGA
>JAFRPG010000001.1 GCA_017429265.1 Clostridia bacterium
ACGGTTCTTGACGTTTAGTTAGGGAAATTCCGCTGGTGAGGGAATGCGCCTGCGGGCGCACCAGAGGGCTTTCCGATCGCCCTCTGGACTCCTTCGGGGCTGTCCCGTTAAATCATTCTTGGGGAATTGTCAGGTTTTTGATGGAATGCCAGGCTATGCTCTCAGCCTTACCCGACAACTAACAAGAAAGAGACGGCCCCGAAGGGTCCAGGGGCGATCGGAAAGCCCCTGGCGCGCTCCGCAGAGCGCGAACCCCCCATATGCTTTCCCTAACTTTCCGTGAAGAACCTTTCATTTCGGGGAGAACTCCGATGAAAAAGGGGATGCGTCTGCGGGCGCACCGACGGGTGAACCGTCCTGCCGGAATTGTTACGTTCCTGACGGGACGGACGGTTTGCCATGGCGGGGTTTTTGTGGTATGATGGGGAGGAACAAATCCATCGTGCGCATCACCGATACGGAGGGATCGATCTATGAGGAAATTGATTCTCCTGTGCCTGGCTGTCCTGCTGACGGCGCTGGGGACCGCCCACGCGGAGCATTCCGCCCAGCTGCAGATCAAGCGGACGTACGACACCTACGGCCGTCTGGTCCGGCAGGACTATGTCAACGCGGCGGGCGAGGTGACCGTGGCGGACAACCTCGGCTACAGCACCACCAAATATACCTACACCGGCAAGTACCTGCTCACCACCTCCTATTATGACACGGAGGGGAACCCGGTGAACTGCACCGGCGGCTGGTCGGTGATCGACCAGAAGCGCGACGGCCGGCACAAGGTCATCGCCCAGACCTACCTGGACGCCGAGGGCGCGATGGTGCCGGGCCCCGAGGGCTGGGCGCGCAAAGAGACCGACTACCTCGGCAATCTGACCCGCGAGATCCGCTACCTCGACACGGAGGGCAAACCCTTCCGCTCGGACAAGCTCTTCGCCCGCTATGTGGCGGTCTACGAGACCTTCAAGAACAGCCTCTACCGGATGTCCGAGACCTACCTCGACGCGGACGGGAACCTGACGGCCGGTCCCGACGGCTGGGCCAAGGCCATCTATGACCGCCGCAGCTCCAACTACGTCATCTGGCGCGTGACCTACCTGGACGCCGAGGAGAACCTGACTCTCAGCGCCCGCGAGGGCTATGCCCAGTACGTCTGCTCCTACGAGAACAACCGCATGGTGCAGATGGCCTACTACGGGGCGGAGGGGGAGCTGATCCCCGGCCCGGACGGGTACGCCTACCGCACCTTCTCCTATTCCAAGGACTTTGACGTGAAGGAGATGTACTTCGGCGCGGACGGACAGCCCTACCGCATGCCCGGCGGCTACTACGGCTACGCCTACACCCGGAACATCAAGAACCGCCTCGTGGCGGAATACTACTACGACGAGAACGGCAAGCGCGCGAAGAACGACAAGGGCTACTCCGCCGTCAAGCGCTCCTACACGGCGAAGAACATCCTCGCCATGGAGAACTACTACGACGAGAAGGACCGCCTGGTGGTCGTGCCCTCCCTGGGCTACGCGCGCATCGTCTACGACATCAGCTACAAGTACTGCATGGGCATCTCCTACTATGACGCCAACAAGAAGCTTGTCTGCGGCAAGGAGGGCTGGGCGAAGGTCGTCTACAAGCGCGACGACAAGCACCGCGTGATCAGGGAGATCTACTACGACGAGAAGGACCGCATCACCGTGACCGGCAAGGGCTACGCCAAGGTGGCCTACACCCTCGACGCGGATGACAACCGCCTGACCGAGATCTATCTGGACGCGGACGACCGGCAGGTGCCCGGCACCGCCGGAGCCAGCGAGATCCGCCGCACCTGGGTCAACGGCAGGGAGAGCACCCGGAGCCTGTGGCTGCAGGGCGAGCCGGTGATCGGCCGGGAAGGCTGGCACGCCGCGCAGTACACCTATTCGAGCACCGGGAAGCTCCTCACCACCCACTATACCGACATTGAAGGCGAGCCGGTGAACTGCGCCGGAGGCTATGCCGCCGAGTTCCGCGACTATGACGCGGACGGCGTCCTGATCGCCACCCGCCGCTACGACACCGACGGCAGCCTGGCCGCGGCGGCGAAGAAGGACTACGCCTACACGCTCAAGACATATTCTGCGGACCGCCTCAGCTATGACATCACCTTTGTCGGCACGTCCGGCGAGGCGGTGGAGGGCGACGGCTGCTGGACCCACCGCTACATCCTCGACGAGGACGGCCGCGTGACCGAGGAGCAGTACCTCGACCGGGACGGCGCCCTGACCGACAACAGCGACGGCTACGCGAAGGTCGAGCGGCGCTATGACGAGGCGGGCAACGCGACCTACCTGCGCTACTCCACCGCGGACGGCGGCTCCTTCCTGCTCAAGGGCGGCTACGAAGCCCTGGAGCGGGTCTACGACGAGGAAGGCCGCATCATCGAGGAGCGCTACCTCGACGGCCAGGGCAAGCTGCGCGCTTCCGACGCCGGGTACGCCCTGGTGCGCCGCAGCTACGACGCCTTCGGCAACGTGGACGAGGAGCGCTACTTCGGGCCCGACCGCCTGCCCGTCGTCCTCGAAAAGGGCTATGCGGGCTACCGCAGGGTCTGGGACGACCAGGGCAACATCACGGACGAGACATATTTCGGCGCCCTCGGGGAGTCGGTCGTCAATCGGGACGGCATCTGCACGGTCCACACCGACTATGACTCCGCCGGGCGCATCCTCCGCCGTGACTACTACGGCACGGACGGGATGCCCGTGACGGTGGCGGACGGCTACGCGTCGGTGCTCTACACCTACGACGCGCGCGGCAACACCGTGCAGACGGAGTACCTCGGCGTCTGGGGCGAGCCGGTGCTGTACAAGGGCCTCTACGCGACGGCGAAGCGCGTCTGGAACGAGGAAGGCCGCCTCGTCCTCGCCGAGAACCTCGGCACGGACGGCGCGCCGGTGCCCTACAGCGCGAAGGACGTCTACTGCGGCGTCGCCTACGACTATGACGAGCGCGGGAACGTGATCTCGGAGCGCTACTTCGACGCGGCGCGGCAGCCGATGAACTGCGCGGCGGGCTATCATGAGATCCGCCGGACGTACAACGACAGGAAGAAGGTCACCTCAAAGGCCTGGTTCGGGACGGACGGACAGCCCGTGCCGCTGCGCGAGGGCGAGGTCTACTGCCGGGTCGAAAACGACTACGACGAAAACGGGAACGTCACCGCCGAGCGCTACTTCGACGGAGATGGCCGCCCGGTGAACTGCGCCGCGGGCTGGCACGAGATGCGGCGGACCTTCAACGAAAAGAAGAAGGTCACCTCGAAGGCCCTGTTCGATGCGGCCGGACAGCCCGTCCTCCTCAGCGCGAAGGATGTCTACTATCAGATCGAGGACGACTACGACGAGAACGGGAACATCGTCGCCGAGCGGTACTTCGACGGGGCGCATAACCCGATGAACTGCAAGGCGGGGTACCACGAGATCCGCCGGACCTGGAACGCGCAGAAGAAGGTGACCTCGAAGGTCCTGTTCGACGCGGCCGGACAGCCCGTCCTCCTCAGCGCGAAGGACGTCTACTATCAGATCGAGAACGACTACGACGAAAACGGGAACATCATCGCCGAGCGGTACTTCGACGGGGCGCACAACCCGATGAACTGCAAGGCGGGTTACCACGAGATCCGCCGGACCTGGAACGCGCAGAAGAAGGTGACCTCGAAGGCCCTGTTCGACGCGGCCGGACAGCCCGTCCTCCTCAGTGCGAAGGACGTCTACTATCAGATCGAGAACGACTATGACGAGGCCGGCAACATCGTCGCCGAGCGGTACTTCGACGGGGCGCACAACCCAATGAACTGCAAGGCAGGTTACCACGAGATCCGCCGGACGTTCGGGGAGAACGGCAAGACCGCCTGGAAGGCTTATTTCAATACCGAGGGCGCGCCTGTCCTGATCAGCGCGAAGGACGTCTACTATCAGATCGAGTACGACTACGACGAGAAGGGCAACGTGACCGCCGAGCGGTACTTCGACGCGGAGCACCGCCCCGTGGCCTGCAAGGCGGGCTACCACGAGATCCGCCGCACGCTCGGAGAGAACAAGAAGGTGGCCTGGAAGGCGTACTACGACACCGAGGGCGCGCCGATGCTCATCAGCGCGAAGGATCTCTATTACCAAATCGAGTACGACTACGACGAGAAGGGCAATGTGACCGCCGAGCGGTACTTCGACGCAGAGCACAGGCCGATGGACTGCAAGGCGGGCTACCACGAGATCCGCGAGGAGTTCAACGAGCTGAAGCAGGTCGTCCGCACGTCCTACTATGACGGCGAGGGTGCACCCGCGACGCTCCCGAGCCGCTGCGCGAGCTTCACCTCCGCCTATGATGAGGCGGGGAACGCCGTCGAACTCCGCTACTTCGACGCGGAGGGCGCACCGGTCGTGATCAAGTCCGGCTACGCGATCCTCCGCCGCCGCTACAACGAGAACCGCCAGGTCGTCTGGAAAGCCTACTTCGACGCGGAGGATCAGCCGAAGCGGATCGACTCGAAGGACGCCTATGCCCAGATCGAATACGACTACGAGGGCAAGACCGTCGTCGCCGAGCGCTACTTTGACGGCGACGGCACGCCGGTGGCCTGCAAGGCGGGCTATCACGAGGTCCGGCGCACCCATGACGGGCAGAAGCGCGTGCAGACCGAGCGCTACTTCGGCACGGACGGTCAGCCGATCCTGTGCAGGGAAGGCTACGCGGCGGTGGAGTATGTGCGCGACGGCGAGGGCCATATCCTTGTGGAGCGCTACTATGACACCGAGGGCAATGCGGCGCCCTGCTCGGAGGGCTATACCGAACTCCATGTCATGTGGGCGGAGGGAAAGAAGGTCTCCCAGACCTATCACGATGACCTCGGCAATGCCATCGCCCGCCCGGACGGCGTCGTGCGCACGACCTTCACCTACAACGACAAGGGCAAGCTGATCAAGACCACGCACTATGATGCGCTCGGGAACGAAGTGGAGCCTGCCGAGTGAGACAAGAAGATTTCCAACCAGGGGCTTTCCGATCGCCCCTGGACCCTTCGGGAGCTCCTCTTCCATGTTGGTTTCCGGGCAAAGCGAAGTCGAAATAAAGATACTGGCAACCTCCACAAACGATCTTTTACGGGACGGCGCCGAAGGAGTCCAGAGGATTCGGAGCGCCCGGAAAACCCTCCGGGGGGAGAGTTTTCAGCGGAGAATGGGCGGCAGCCCCGGACCGATCGGAAAGCCCTTTGGTGCGCCCGCAGGCGCATACCCTCATTTCCCTGACAAAACGTGCAGCATCACAAAAGGGAGAAGCTTTTTCGGGCTTCTCCCGTTTTTGTCTCACCGGTAGTTGTTGGTATACCGCATCAGGCTGACGCTCTGCGCCGGGGTCTCGAAGCTGCCGGCGAGGCTGCGGTTCCGGGTCACGTTCAGCACCAGGCCGACGCCGGCCATGTTGGTGATCATGTTGGAGCCTCCGTAGGAGAGGAAGGGCAGCGGGATGCCCGTGATCGGCAGGAGGCCCGTCGTCATGCCGATGTTCTGCACGACGTGGAAGAGGAACATGCCCGCCACGCCGGTGATCACCAGCATGCCGAAGCGGTCGCGGGTGTAGCGCGCGAGGTAGAGCATCCGCAGGATCATCAGCAGGTACACGCCCAGGACGCCCGCGCAGCCCGCGAAGCCCCAGGCCTCGCCGATCGTCGCGTACACGAAGTCCGTCCAGTCGGCGGGCACATAGTTCAGCTGATACCAGCTGCCGTCGGTGAACATGCCGACACCGGTCATGCCGCCGGAGCCGATGGCGATCTTGCTGTGCGTCTGCTGGTACGCGCCCGAGGACGAGTACGCCTCGGGGTTGAAGAACGAGACGATGCGCAGCAGACGGTAGTCGTTGGAGCCCGAGTACACCGCAAAGCCGTAGACCGCCAGCAGCAGCAGCGCCGCGACGGCGCCCATGATCAGCAGCAGCTTGACGTCCACCTTCGCGAACCACAGCATGAAGATGAACAGGAAGGCGATGACGATGAAGGAACCGGTCTCGCCGGAGAGCATGATGACGACGCCGGGGATGCCCACGATCGCGCCGAGCCGGAAGAAGGACTGCCGGGTGGCCATGGGCTTTTCCTCCCGGCACATCTCCCGGGCGAGCATCAGGATGATGGCCAGCTTGGCGAACTCCGTCGGCTGGATCGTGAATCCCCACAGGATGTCCAGCCACTGCTTCACGCCCGCGGCGCGGTTGAAGACCCACACCACGGTGATCAGGCCCGTGGCCAGCCAATAGATGAGGCGCGCGCGCTGGCGCATCAGCGACAGGGGGATCGAGAGCATCACGGCCAGCACGATCGGCGACAGCATCACGAACAGGGCCTGCCTGCTGGCGTAGGAGGACTCGACGATGTGATTGAGCAGGGACAGCGAGCCGGAGGAGGAGGTCGAGTAGGTCGCCACCGCCACCGCGAGGATGCCGAATATGCTCAGGGTATAGACGATGATGATCAGGGTCACATCGACATGAGCTCTGGCGCGCCGGTTTTCGGCGATCATGGTCAGACCTCCTTCAGGCTCCGGAGGCGGCGCCGCTTCCACCAGGAGAGCTTGCCTGCGCCGTAGCGGGGCAGGGGGATCTCCCTGCCGCGCATGCGCCCGGCGATGCGCTCCACGGCGCGGCGGGCCTCACAGTCGATGTCCGTCAGACGGATCCGGTTCAGCTGGGCGCGGTAGACCGACGGGTCCTCCGGCACCTCGCCCAGGAGGCGCAGGCCGAGCCGGTCGGCGCACGCCTGCGCGCCGCGCATCTCGCCCAGGCGGATCAGGTCCTCCTGGAGGCGGTTGACGATCACGCGGGGCGTGGGGAGCTTGCGGTCGGCGAAGACCTCGCAGAGCCTGGCCGCGTCGCGCAGGCAGACGTCGTCGGGGGTGAGGACGCAGACGGTCTCGTCGGGCTCGCACTGGGTCAGGATGCGCAGGTTCCGCTCGATGCCGGCCGGGGCGTCGATCAGCACGAAGCCGAACTCCCCGCGCAGCTCGCGGATGACCCGCGTGAAGGCCTTGGGCTCCAGGTCCTTGGCCCGGGCGAACTGGGAGGCGGCCATCAGGCTGACATTGTCCTCGTTGGGGAGGGAGACCAGGGCCTGGCGCACGGCGCAGCCCTTGCGGGCCACGTCCATCAGGTCGTAGACCACCCGGTCCTCCACGCCGAGCAGGGCATCCTGGCTGCGCAGACCGATGTCCGCGTCCACGATGCACACGCCGGCGCCCTGACGGCTCAGCGCGGCCGCCAGCGAGGCGCAGAGCGTCGACTTCCCGACGCCGCCCTTTCCCGAGGCGATCAGCCAGACACTGCCCATGACGGGCCTCCTCTCTCCTGTTTCCGCGTCTTACGGCGCGAGGGTGTTGCCGTACGGCAGGTCATAGTCCACCGTGCGGAGGTTCTTCATGTCGAGGTATTTCTCGACAAAGTCGCGGGCCGCGATGGACGCGTTGCCGCCGGAATAGCCGTTGGGGATGAAGACCGCGATGGCGATCTCCGGGTTCTCGAAGGGGGCGAAGCAGACGAACCAGGCGTTGTTCTCCAGGTCGATGCTGGTGACCTGCGCCGTCCCCGTCTTCGCGGCGATGTCGTCGGAGTACTTCCAGTGCTTGAAGTACTTCGCCGCGGTACCCTGGTCGTCCACCACGCCCTTCATGCCCTGCTGGAGCAGGCCGAGGTACTCTTCGCCGTTGGCCAGGGTATCGACCAGCTGGGGTTCGCGCTGGCTGAGCACCTGGCCCTCCGGGGAGATGATCGAGTCGACGAGGGAGACGTTGAAGATGGAGCCCTTGTTGGCCACGGCGCAGACGTAGCGGGCGACCGCCACGGGGGTCAGGGTGGTGACGGACTGGCCGATGGCTGTCAGAATGGTCTGGCCGCCGCCCCACTTGATCGTGTTCATGTAGTTATAGGTGTCGCCGATGACGGACTGGGAGTAGACCATCTCCTTGGTCATGGACAGCTCCGCCATCAGGATCGTGCGCATCGGATCGAGCCAGTCGCTCTGGTTGTAGTTGACGGCCATGTCCATCAGACGCTTGGCGCAGACCGACAGGCGCTCGTCCTCATACTCGATGCCGCGGGAGTCGCCGCAGTTGCGCAGATGCTTCTTGATCGCGTTGAAGACGATGATGGGCAGGGAGGTGTCCTGGCTGGCCTCGTCCATGGCCTTGGTGGGGTCGTAGAGGGTGTTCTGGCAGCCGACCACCGAGCGCACCTCGCCGGGCAGGTCGATGCCCGTGCGCGAGGTCAGACCGAACTTGGCCGCGTAGTGGTACAGCCGCTCCTCGCCCAGGCGGCTCCCGCACTCGAAGAAGAAATAGTTGCACGAGTGCGACAGGCCCTCGACGATCGTCTGGTTCTGGTGCTTGTAGCGCAGGTTGGGGCTGATCCAGCACTTCGGGGCGGTGGAGAGGTCCTGGTTGAACTCGGTGAAGTAGCCCATGTCGGTGATCAGCTCCGTGGGCTGGAGCTTGCCCTCGTTGAGGGCGCCGTAGCCGGTGACCATCTTGAAGATCGAGCCGGGCGTCCCGCGGGAGTGGATGCCGTAGTTCAGCAGCAGGTTCCGCTCGTCCGCGAGGATGGTCACGGCGCTCTTGCCGCCGGCCACCAGGGCGTTCAGGTCGTAGGTCGGGTAGTTGGCCATCGCCAGGACGCGGCACTCCATGTCCAGCACGATCAGGCAGCCGTGTTCGGCCAGGGCCAGGGGGTACTTCTCCCAGTTGCGGGTGGCGATGTCCTGCTTGTTGTCCTCCAGCCAGGCGCCGGTGTTCATCTTGCTCTCCTGGGTATTGCGCGTGTCCTGCACGTTGGCGGCGATGGCGGTCTCCGCGATCTGCTGGTAGGACTTGTGCAGGGTGAGCTTGACGGTGTTGCCGTCGCGGGGCTCCTGGTGCTCCAGCTCGCGGACCACGGTGGAGCGCTGGTCGCGCTCGACGACGCGGTAGCCCTGGCGCTGCGAGGAGTTCTGGGTCAGCCAGTCCTCCATCGAGGACTCGATGCCGTCGCGGCCGATCGTGTCGTTGTAGTTGTAGCCCTTGGCCTTCAGCTGCTGCCACATGGCCTGGGAGGGGATGGCACCCGTGTAGCCGATGATCTGGGCGGCGAGAGTGGCGTGGGGGTAGACGCGCTTGGTGCCAACCTCCACCTCCATGCCGGGGAGGGTCATCGACTTGGTCTCCACCTCGATCACGGTCTCATAGCTGACGTCCTTGGCGATGACGATCGGCTGCGAGTTGAACAGGTTCATCTGCATCTCGCAGTAGATGGCCATGGTCTTGCGGACGGTCTCCTCGTCCAGCTGGCCTTTCGGGTCGATCGCGGCGAACTGGAAGCGCTTGTACAGGGCGTCGTAGCAGGCGGCCGCCGTGGGGTATTTGCCGACGGTGAGGTAGTTGTTGCTGCGCCACTGGCGCTGGCGGGTTTCCAGGACCGTGTCGGAGACGCCGGAGCCGAAGTTGAACACCCATTCGCCGGTCTCCTCGTCGCGCTCGATGTTCAGCTTGATCGCCATCTCGCCGCCGCCCTCCTCCACGATGCGGATCGTCTCGAGGATGGAGCGGGTGTAGCGCTCGTAGGCGGACTGGCTGGTCTGGGTGGCGTCCTTGTAGAAGGTGACGTTGTAGATCAGCTGGTCCTCCGCGAGGATGACCGAGTCGGCGTCGACGATGTTGCCGCGCTTGCCGCGGAGCTTGATGGTCAGGGTCTTCTGGTCCTCGGCCTGCTCCTGGAAGGCCTCGCTGTCCTGCAGCTGGAGGACCATGAGGCCGTGAACGAGGTACCCGATCACCAGGAGGGTCAGCGCCACAATGACCGCAAAGCGCGCTTTCATCTTCCTGTCATTGTCGTTCAAGGGCTGTCCTCCTTTCATCGCCGGGCTCCCGGCTGTCTTTGATTTTTCACGTTTTTCGCTTCTTTGGGGAAAGGGGATGCGCCTGCGGGCGCACCAGAGGGCTTTCCGATCGCCCTCTGGACTCCTTCGGGGCCGACCCGTTAAAGTACAACATTGGTAAAGGTTAAGTGTGAAACCTCTCTGTCACTGCGGTGACATCTCCCCTTTCAGGGGAGACGAGAGCAGAAAGTTACTCAATCCTCCCCTGAAAAGGGAGGGGGAACGCTGCAGCGGCGGAGTGGTCCCCTCGTATGGCAAGCTTTACCGACCACTATGCTCAATGAGACGCTCCCGAAGGGTCCAGGGGCGATCGGAAAGCCCTTGGTCATGCCCGCAGGCATGAAGCCTCTCCCCTTGTGCTTTTCCCGAACTCTCCGTAAAGAACCCGTTTTTGTTCAGGTGCGCCCGCGGTAGGGCACGGGCTTGACATTGCGGTCGGGGTCAGGCGCGGTGCGGATGCCGAAGAAGCGGCGCAGCGGCACCATCAGCACCGCCGCGAGCATCGCCGTCATCACGATGTCCGCCAGACCGCGGAACACGGAGGAAGCGGTCAGCTCGCCGCCGCGCAGGTAGAGGTAGGTCAGGTTGATGACCTCGTAGACCGCCGTGTCGACCAGGGCGCACGCGGGGATGCGGATCCAGAAGGCCACGTTCCGCCCGGGCTTGCCCAGGCCGCGCTCATACTCCAGGCGCTGCATGCTCTTGTCCGCGAACAGCAGCAGTCCGAGGATGGCCGCGATCGGATAGAGCAGCAGGCTCAGCAGCGGGATGGTCGGCTGCATGGTCTCGATCAGGATGCCGAAGAACGCGCCGGCCCAGATCGTCTTCGTCCGCTCAAAGCTGACCGTGATCACCGCGGTCACGGCGAGGATCAGACTCGGCGTGACGCCGAAGAAACGGATCTCCGGCATCAGGCAGGTGTGCAGCAGGTAGGTCAGCAGCAGCACGCCGAAGAAGCGCAGGGCGTTGAAGAAGGCCGTCAGATACGGATGCCGTCTCTTGTACTGCATGCGTCATTCCTCCAGTTCGCCCGGGCTGAAGGTGCTGCGCGGGGTGGGCGACGGGGTGGGCGGCGGGGACGGCGTCGGCGTCGGCTTGTTGTAGATGACGAAGGTCAGGGACTCGGACGTGCCGTCCGGGGTCGGGCTCGGCGTGGGCGACGGCGACGGGCTGGGCTCGGGCGTCGGCGTGGCCGTGGGCGGCGGGGTCTCGGTCACCTCCCCGTCGGCGGACGGCGGGGCCGTGGTCCAGTAGTTGCCCGCGCCGGAGCGGAAGGTGGGCACGGGCCGCGGGCTCTCGAGGGGAACCAGTTCCCGGCGGGTGCCCTCGCGCGCGGTCACGGGCTCGGGGTCCGGCTGGTAGCGCAGGACGATCACATACTCGATGTGCTGGAAGTCGGCGGCGGGCTCCACCACGACGTACTGCTTGTTGCCCTCCAGGCCGCGGGTGGACTCGCGGACCGTGCCGATCGGGATGCCCTTGGGGAAGGACATGCCCACGCCGGAGGTCACCACGGAGTCGCCGGGGCGCGGGAGATGGTTCTCGGGCAGGTAGTACATGCGGCACATGGGCGATCTGTCGATGCCGAGGGTGCCGCGAACGGTGCCCTGGTCGCGGCTGGACTCGATGATGCCGGCGATGGAGGCCTCGCTGTCGATGATCGTGCGGACCGTGGAGCGGCTCTCGCTGACGGTCTCGGTGTAGCCGATCAGGGCGCCGTAGCGGATCACGGCCATGTAGGGCTTGATGCCGTCGTCGGAGCCGCGGTTGATCGTGAAGGTGGAGAAGTAGTTGCCCTCGTCGCGGCCGATGACCGAGCAGGAGATCGACTGCATCGCGCTGGTGGCCTTCACCTCGGCGGAGATGTCCTCGTACTGCTCCAGGCGGATCCGGTAGCTCTCGGCCTGCTTGGCGAGGTAGACCAGCTGCTCGTTTTCCGCTACGACGCGGTTGTACTCCGCTTCGAGGTTCGCGCGCCGCTTGAGGGTGCGGAAATAGCCGGTCACGGTGTCCGTCACGCCCGCGAAGAAGCTCTGGATCGGCGTCATGGCGGTGGAGACCCCGTCCTCCACGGCGCTGAGCGGCTTGAAGTCCACGATCCGCGCGAAGATCATGATCACGATGATGAACAGCAGGAGGACCGTGATCACGGTGTTGATGACGCGGCGGAGGACCGGGTGGCCTTCCTTGAGGTTGCGGGCGTGGACGCGGTCGTCGAGCTCGTCGGGCATGGGCGTCGAGGCGCCCTCGCGGCGCTTGCGCTTGCGGCGGCCGGGGTTGCGCGCGGGCGGCTCCTCTTCTTCCTCGGAGGTCTCGCGGATCAGGGCGGCGAGCGCTTCCTCCGGCGTCATGGAATCGCTGTCCTCCTCGCCGGTGGGGAGGCCTTCCGTGATGGATTCGAGGTCGTCGACCGGGACCTCTTCCTCCGGCTGTTCCGGGTCGTTCCTGCGGTCATCGTCCGCCATGCGCTCACCTCCTTCCTGCACTGATGTCTCTCATATTTTCGCGAAATTCCGCGCCTGCGGGCGCGGCCAAAGGGCATTCCGATCGGTCCGGGGCTGCCGCCCATTCTCCGCTGAAAACTGTCCCCCGGACAGTTTCCCGGGCGCTCCGATTCCTCCGGACTCCTTCGGGGACGCCCCGTTCATGACTGGACTTGGGACTGAAAGGATCTTTTCTCAACGACACTTTACCCAATGCATACAAGGAAGGCATGCTCCCGAAGGGTCCAGGGGCGATCGGAAAGCCCCTGGTCATGCCCGCAGGCATGAAACCTCTTCCCGGATGCTTTTCCCGAACTTTCCGTGAAGAACCTGTTCTATCTGTTCTGGTTCAGGCTACTGGCCTGGACGGCGGCGAGCAGGTCGTGGTTCTCCACGAGATAGCCCATGCCGAGGATCGTGGCGTCGCCCGGCTCCTTCGCCATGAGGACCGGGATGCCGAGCTGGGTCGCGATCAGGCGGTCCAGGCCCAGCAGCTGCGATCCGCTGCCGGTCAGATGGATGCCCGAGCGCATCACGTCGGCCGCCAACTCGGGCGGCGTGCGTTCCAGCACCCAGCGGATGGATGCGACGATCGCCATGCAGGGCTCGGTCACCGCGTCGTGGGCCTGGGCGGCGGTGAACTCCACATCCATCACCCGCGCGCTCAGCAGGTCAAAGCCGCGCACATGGGCCACGGTGTTCGCGCCGGTCACCGGCATCGCGCCGGCCAGGTCCTTCTTCAGCTCCTCCGCCGTGCTCTCGCCGATGAGGATGCTCGAGTTCTTCTTCAGATAGGCGATGATGGCTTGGTCCATCTTCTGTCCGCCGACGCGCACCGACTGGGCCACCACCACGCCGCCCATGGAAACCACGGCCGTGTCGGTGGTGCCGCCGCCGATGTCCACGACCATCGAGCCGATGGGGTCGTAGACCGGCAGTCCGGAGCCGATGGCGGCTGCGAGCGGCTTTTCGACGAAGATGACCTCCTTGGCCCCCGCCACGCTCACCGCCTCGCGGAAAGCCTTGCGCGGGACCTCGTCGAGGCCGGCCGGGATCGACACCAGCACCCGCGGCTTGAACAGGTGGCTGGAGCCCACGGCCTTGCGCATGAAGTAGCGGATCAGCACCTCCGCGGCGTCAAAGTCCGCGATGATGCCGTCCTTGATCGGCAGGACCGCCTTCATGGTGTCCTTGGTGCGGCCCATCAGGTAGCGGGCTTCGTCGCCCACCGCGCGCACGCTGCGGCGGTTGCGCGTCTCCACCACGCAGATGGTGGGCTCGTTGACCACGATGCCCTTTCCGCGCACATAGACCATGGTGTTGTCGGTCCCCAGGTCGATCGCGATATCGGGTGCTCTGAATGCCATGCCATCCCGTCCTTAAATATTCAGTCAGCGGCCCACAGTCCCGCCTCTTGCAGGAGCCGCCGCGTCAGCGGCAGCGGCAGGCCGATCACGCCGGAGGGCGTGCCGTCGACCCGCTCGATCCAGGCGGCCGCCCGCCCCTGCAGGGCGTAGGCGCCGGCCTTGTCCATGGGCTCGCCCGTGGCGATATAGCCGAGGATCTCCCGGTCGCTCATCGGACCGAAGCGCACCGAGGAGACGTCGAGCCCCGCGTGCACCCCTCCCCGCGCGTCGACCACGGTCACGCCGGTGAAGACGTGGTGCTCGCGGTCCGCGAGGGAGCGCAGCATGCGGAAGGCTTCCGCCTCGTCGGCGGGTTTGCCGAGCGGGCGGTCGTCGACGGCCACGAGGGTGTCCGCCGCGAGGATGATCTCCCCCGGATGCAGGGCCGCGGCCGCGAGGGCCTTGCGCCGGCTGAGCAGCTGCACGGCCTCGCGGGCGCCCAGGTCGGTGGTCTCGTCCACCTCCGGCGCATCCACCGTGAAGGCCGCCCCCAGCAGGGCGAGCAGCTCCCTCCGCCTCGGCGAAGCGGAGGCCAAAACCAGTCCGGCCATGCGTACATCCTCCCCCGGGATAGAATCCCATTTTGCATTATAGCACAGAATTTGTGCTTTGTATATGAACATTTACAATCCTTACGGAAAGCCCGTGCCGCGGGACGGGCGGGGAGAGGGGGTGGGAAAGGTCTTTCCTTGACGCGGACCCGCCTCCATGGTATACTTTCCTCACGATAAAAACGCGCCGCAGGCAGCGGAACGACAGATGAACACAGGAGGTCACGCGCCATGTCAGCCAACGCTTTTCCCCGCACGGAGGTCGCGGGTGTTTCCCTGTCCCGGATGATCATCGGCACCAACTGGATCCTCGGCTGGAGCCACCGCAGCCCGGCGGCGGACCGGCAGATCAAGCACCGCTTCCCGGACGGCGGGGCCGTGTTCCCGCTGCTGAAGACCTTCCTCGACAATGGCGTGGACACGATCATGGGTCCCCTGCAGCAGGAGAGGGTCATGCAGGAGGCCGTGAAGGAAGCCTCCGACCGCACCGGCAAGCCGATGATCCTCATCGACACCCCGATCATCAACGTGGACGACAATGAGGCCGCCCGCGCGCAGGCCCGCGCCACGATCCGCCGCAGCAGGGCCTGCGGGGCGACCTTCTGCCTGATCCACCACTCCAGCGCAGAGCAGCTGGTGAACAAGAACCTCCACGCGATCCCGCGCCTGAGCGACTACCTCGACATGATCCGCCAGGAGGGCATGATCCCCGGCCTCTCCGCCCACATGCCCGAGCTGATCACCTACTCCGACGACAATGAGTACGACGTGCAGACCTACATCCAGATCTACAACTGCATGGGCTTTATGATGCAGGTGGAGATCGAGACCGTCGCGGCCATCATCAACCATGCGAAAAAGCCCGTCATGACCATCAAGCCGATGGCCGCCGGACGCACGACGCCCTATGTCGGCCTGAACTTCTCCTGGAACACGATCCGACCCTGCGACATGGTGACGGTCGGCTGCACCCACCCCGACGAGGCCGCGGAGGACATCGAGATCTCCCGCGCCGCCCTGGAGCACCGCTTCCCGGACCTCGCCCGCCGCGCGAGCCCCAACCAGAACCAGGACGCCTTCGGAAAGCAGGGCTGAGACCCGCCGCTCCCCGCTCAGCGCAGACCGGACAGACGGCGCCGCATTGACGGGAGCCGTCTTTTGTCCTATACTTACCTATGAAATATCCGCCGAAACATCGCCAGAAAGGATCCTGACCATGAAAGCGCTGATCCTCAATTCCGGTCTGGGCACCCGCATGGGCGTCCTGACCTCGGAGCACCCCAAGTGCATGACCGAGGTCAGCCCGCGCGAGACCATCCTTTCCCGCCAGCTGCGCCAGCTCACCGAGGTCGGGATCGAAGAGGCCGTGATCACCACCGGCCTGTTCGACGACGTGCTGACGGACTACTGCCGCAGCCTCGACCTGCCCCTCCGCCTCACCTTCGTCAAAAACCCGGACTACCGGGAGACGAACTACATCTACAGCATCTACTGTGCGCGGGAACACCTCGACGGCGACATCCTGCTCCTGCACGGCGACCTCGTCTTCGAGAACGAGGTCATCGACCGCGTCATGGCCTGCGAGGGCTCCTGCATGACAGTCTCCTCCACCCTCCCCCTGCCGGAGAAGGACTTCAAGGCCGTGCTCCGGGACGGGCGGGTGACCAGAGTCGGCATCGAATTCTTCGGTGCGGACGCCGTGGCGGCCCAGCCCCTGTACAAGCTCACGCGCGAAGACTGGATGAAGTGGGAGGAGAGCATCGCGGCCTTCTGCGAGCGCGGGGAGCGCCGCGTCTACGCCGAGAACGCCTTCAACGCCCTCGACGGCGCCTGCTCCGTTGCAGCCCTCGACGTGAAAGACCTTCTCTGCGCCGAGATCGACAACGCTGAGGACCTGGCCCGGGTGTCGGAGCGGCTGCGGGAGGTCGAGAGCCGCACGGTCTACATGTGCTTCTCCACCGATATCCTCCACGGCGGCCACATCGCGATCCTCCGCCGGGCCGCGCGCCTGGGCCGCCTGACCGTGGGCGTGCTCTCCGACGAGGCCGTGGCTTCCTACAAGCGCTTCCCCCTCGTGCCCTTCGCCGACCGCTTCACGATGCTGCAGAGCATCGCCGGGGTGCACCGGGTCGTGGAGCAGCGCACCCTCTCCTACCGCGAAAACCTCGAGCGCCTGCGCCCGGACATCGTCGTCCACGGAGACGACTGGGTCACCGGCTTCCAGCGCCCGATCCGCGACGAGGTGACCGCCCTCCTCGCCGGGTGGGGCGGACATCTGGTGGAGTTCCCCTACGCGAGGAGCGACAAATACCGCGAGCTCGAGCGCCGCGCCCGGGCCGATATCGCCATGCCCGACATCCGCCGGGGCCGTCTGCGCCGCGCCATCGGCATCCAGGGCCTCGTCACCGCGATGGAAGCCCACGACGGCATCACCGGCCTGGTGGTGGAGAACAGCGTGGTCTACCAGGAGGGCGGCGCGCACCAGTTCGACGCGATGTGGATCTCCTCCCTCTGCGACTCCACGGCCAAGGGCAAGCCGGACATCGAGCTGGTGGACATGACCAGCCGCTTCCGCACGATCGAGGACATCATGGAGGTCACCACCAAGCCGATCATCTTCGACGGCGACACCGGCGGGCGCATCGAGCACTTTGTCTACACCGTGCGCACCCTCGAGCGCCTCGGCGTCTCGATGGTCATCATCGAGGACAAGACCGGCCTGAAGAAGAACAGCCTCTTCGGCACCGAGGTCGTGCAGACACAGGACAGCATCGAGCACTTCGCCGCCAAGATCAGCGCCGGCAAGAACGCCCAGAAGACGAAGGAGTTCATGATCTGCGCCCGGATCGAGAGCCTGATCCTCGAGCGGGGCATGGAGGACGCCCTGGAGCGGGCCTTCGCCTTTGTGGCGGCGGGCGCCGACGCGATCATGATCCACAGCCGGAAGAAGGATCCCGCCGAGATCTTCGGGTTCCTCGAAAAGTTCCGCGCGAAGGACGCCGCGACCCCCGTCGTCCTCGTGCCCACCAGCTACAACAGCGTGACCGAGGAGGAGTTCCGCGCCCGCGGCGCCAACGTGATCATCTACGCCAACCAACTGATGCGCGCCGCCGTCCCCGCCATCCGGGACGCCGCCCTCTCGATCCTGACCCACCACCGCTCGCAGGAATGCGACGGCATGCTGATGCCCTTCAAGGACATCATCCGCCTGATCCCGGAGGAGACCTGAACCATGAAGCAAACCGTCCTGCTGACCGAGCGCGGCTATGACGCGCTGGACCGCCTGCTGCTGATGCACGGCGTCAAGACCCTCTTCCTCGTCTGCGACGGCAGCTTCCGCTTTCTGAAGATCCGCGAGGCCGTCGACACGCTGGAGGAGCGTCTGGGCATCCGGGTCGTGCGCTTTGACCGCTTCACGCCGAACCCGGACTGGGTCTCGGTGGTGAAGGCCGCCGCGGCCTTCCGCGAGGCGCAGACGGACTGGATCCTCGCCGTCGGCGGCGGATCGGCCATCGACGTGGCCAAGTGCGTCCGCCTCTTCGGCCGCTCCGCGCTCTCTCCCGGCGAGATCCCCCATCCCGCCGGGAGCGGTGCGCACCTGATCGCGATGCCCACCACCGCCGGCACGGGCTCCGAGGCCACGCGCTTCGCCGTCGTCTATCTCGACGGGGTCAAGCAGTCCGTCACGGACGACGCCTGCATCCCGGACTTCGTCCTCTTCGACCCGGGCGCGCCGGCCTCCCTCCCCCTCTGCCAGAAAAAGGCGACGATGCTCGACGCCCTCTGCCACGCGACGGAATCCTTCTGGTCGGTGCACAGCACGGAGGAGAGCGAGGCCTACGCCTGGCAGGCTGTCCGCCTGATCCTCCTCCACCGGGACGGGTATCTCGCGGGCACGGAGGAGGGCTGCACCGGGATGCTCCGCGCGGCCAACCTGGCGGGCAAGGCGATCAACATCACCCAGACCACCGCGGGCCATGCGATGTGCTACAAGCTCACGACCCTCTTCGGGATCGCCCACGGCCACGCGGCGGCCCTGTGCGACCGGTTGCTTTTCCCGTGGCTTGCCGCGCGCACGGAGCGGCTCACCGCGGCGCACCCCGAGGCCTCGCTCCGCCAGCGCCTCTCAGAGCTGGCCGCGGCCTACGGCTGCACCACCCCGGGCGAGGCCGCCGCGCGCTTCGTCCGCTTTGTGGATGAGCTCGACCTCCCCGCCCCGAAGGCCGCGCCGGAGGACATCCCCCTCCTCTGCGGCAGCGTGAACGTCGAGCGCCTGCGGAATTTCCCCGTCCCGCTTGCCAAAGAGGAGATCGAAGCGATGTACCGGGAGATCCTCGGGATCGGGTGAATCGTGAATTGAGGCATTCCGACCTTCGGTCGGCCAGGGGCTTTCCGATCGCCCCTGGACCCTTCGGGACAACCTCTTCCTGTTTGGCATTGGGTAAAGTAATGTTGATATAGAACCTTACGATACCAAAGCTTACCATTCACGAGACGGCGCCGAAGGAGACCAGAGGGCGATCGGAAAGCCCTCTGGTGCGCCCGCAGGCGCATACCCTCATAAACGGAGATTTTCC
>JAFRPG010000034.1 GCA_017429265.1 Clostridia bacterium
CGATGGTGCCGATGTTCACGTGCGGCTTCGTCCGCTGGAATTTTTCCTTTGCCATGGGGGTTTCCTCCTCTGAATATCGGAAATGATGCTGGTTGTCGGATCGGTGTCAGCCTCTGTGGTGCTCGCCCATGACCTTTTCGGCGACCGACTTCGGCACTTCCTCATAGTGGTCGAACTGCATGGTGAACATGCCGCGGCCCTGAGTGCGGGAGCGAAGGTCGGTGGTGTAGCCGAACATCTCGGACAGGGGGACGAAGGCGCGGATGATCTGGTCCTGACCGCGCACCTCGGTGCCGTCGACGCGGCCGCGGCGGCTGGACACATTGCCGAGCACGTCGCCCAGGTACTGGTCGGGAACGATGATCTCCACCTTCATCACGGGCTCCATCAGGCAGGGATCGGCCTTGCGCATGGCTTCCTTGAAGGCCATGGAGCCGGCGATCTTGTAGGCCGCCTCGGAGGAGTCGACATCGTGGTAGGAGCCGTCGAAGACGTTGGCCTTGAAGCCGACGACCTCGAACCCGGCCAGCGGGCCGGACTTGGCGCTCTCCTGGATGCCCTGGTCGATGGGGGCGATGAATTCCTTGGGGATGGAACCGCCGACGGTCCTGTTCTCGAAGGAATAGCTCTCGCCCGGCGCCGTGGGCTCGATCTCGATCCAGCAGTGGCCGTACTGGCCGTGGCCGCCGGTCTGGCGGACGAAGCGGCCTTCTGCCTTGGCTGCCTTGCGGATGGTTTCTTTATAGGTGACCTGCGGACGGCCGACGGTGGCCTCGACCTTGAACTCGCGCAGCAGGCGGTCCACGATGATCTCCAGGTGGAGCTCGCCCATGCCGGCGATGATCGTCTGGCCGGACTCCGTGTTGGTGTAGGTCTTGAAGGTCGGATCCTCCTCGGCCAGCTTGAGCAGGGCCATGGTCATCTTGTCCTGACCCGCGCGGGTCTTGGGCTCGATGGCGACCTCGATGACGGGGTCGGGGAAGACCATGGACTCGAGGATGATCTGCGCCTTCTCGTCGCACAGGGTGTCACCGGTGGTGGTGTCCTTCAGGCCGACGATGCCCGCGATCTCGCCGGTGTACAGCTCCTCGATCTCCTCGCGGTGGTTCGCGTGCATCAGCAGGATGCGGCTCAGGCGCTCCTTCTTCTGCTTGGTGGAGTTGAGGACGTAGCTGCCGGCGGTCACATGACCGGAGTACACCCGCGCGAAGGCCAGGCGGCCCACGAAGGGATCGGTCATGATCTTGAACGCCAGGGCGGAGAAGGGCTCGTCATCCGAGGGATGGCGCTCCAGCTCCTTCTCGGGGTCGGCGGGATCGATGCCCTTGATCGCCGGGATGTCCAGCGGGGAGGGCATGTAGTCGATGATGTTGTCCAGCAGCATCTGGACGCCCTTGTTGCGGTAGGACGTGCCGCAGGTGACCGGGTTCATCTCGCAGGCGATCGTCGCCTTGCGGATGGCGCGCCGGATCTCTTCCTCGGTGAAATCCTCACCCATGGTTTCGAGATAGCGCTCCATCAGGGATTCGTCGGCCTCGGCGACCTTTTCCAGCAGGATCTCGCGGTACTTCTGCGCCTCTTCGAGCATGTCGGCGGGGATCTCCTCGTCGCGCACGTCCGTGCCCTGGTCGTCATAGTAGACCTCGGCGCGCATGCGGACCAGGTCCACGATGCCGCGGAAGCTCGCTTCCTTGCCGATGGGGAGCTGGATGGCCACGGCGTTGGAGCCGAGGCGCTCCTTCATCATGTCGATGCAGAGGAAGAAGTCCGCGCCGGTGATGTCCATCTTGTTGACATACGCCATGCAGGGAACGTTGTAGGTCCGCGCCTGCTTCCAGACGGTCTCGGACTGGGGCTCGACGCCGCCCTTGGCCGCGAACACGCACACGGCGCCGTCCAGCACGCGCAGGGAGCGCTCCACCTCGACCGTGAAGTCGACGTGGCCGGGGGTGTCGATGATGTTGACGCGGTAGGTCTTGTTCGTATTGGCGGGATCATGCGGATCATGCCAGATGCAGGTGGTGGCGGCCGACGTGATCGTGATGCCGCGCTCCTGTTCCTGGACCATCCAGTCCATGGTGGCCGAGCCGTCATGCACCTCGCCGATGCGGTGGGTCTTGCCCGTGTAGAAAAGAATGCGTTCGGTCGTGGTCGTCTTGCCCGCATCGATGTGGGCCATGATGCCGATGTTCCGCACCCGTTCAAGCGGATGGCTCCTGGGCATAAAAGTGTAGCTCCTTTCGGAAATCCGGGAAGAAATTACCAGCGATAGTGCGCGAACGCCTTGTTGGCTTCGGCCATTCTGTGCATCTCTTCCTTGCGCTTCACGGAAGCGCCGGTGTTGTTGGCGGCATCCAGGATCTCACCGGCCAGCCGTTCGGCCATCGTCTTCTCACCGCGCTTGCGGGCGAAGTCGACGATCCAGCGCAGCGCCAGGGTCTGACGGCGCTCGGGGCGGATTTCCATGGGGACCTGATAGGTGGCGCCGCCCACGCGGCGGGCCTTGACCTCCAGGGAGGGGGCGACGTTGGACAGGGCGCTCTGGAAGACCTCGTTGGCATCCTTGCCGGTCTTGGCGGCCACGGTCTCAAAGGCGCCGTAGCAGACGTTCTGCGCGATGCCGCGCTTGCCGTCGAGCATGATCTGGTTGATCAGCTTGGTGACCACCGTGTTCCCGTAGACAGGATCCGGCAGCACCTCACGCTTGGGAATAAAACCGCGACGGGGCATAATATCCCTCCTGAAATTTGGATTGCTCACGTTCCGCCTGCCGCTGCGGGGCAGCACGCGGATCCGGCCCGTTCCGGGTGGGTCTCCCGGCCGGTCGGCCCAGGCACAAGTGACGTGTCGACGCAGGCTCCTCTCCGCCGAAGCTCCGTCAGCATCGGAGCTCCCCGCCGCCGTTTCGCGGCAGAATGCACACTCGCCGGATCCGCCTGTCCGTCTCCCCGGTTCCAGGGGGAGGCAAACGCACGGTCAGCGATCAACAGGGCATCGGGGCAGCCGGAATCCAGCGCCTCCAGGTTTACTTCTTGGGCCGCTTGGCGCCGTAACGGGACCGGGCCTGCATCCGCTTCGCCACGCCGGCAGTGTCGAGCGCGCCGCGGATGATGTGATAGCGGACGCCGGGCAGATCGCGCACACGGCCGCCGCGGATCAGCACCACGCTGTGCTCCTGCAGGTTGTGGCCTTCACCGGGGATATAGCAGGTACCCTCGATGGAGTTGGTCAGACGGATACGGGCGATTTTGCGAAGAGCGGAGTTCGGCTTCTTGGGCGTCTTCGTCTTGACGCTCAGGCACACGCCGCGCTTCTGCGGGCAGCCCTGCAGAATCGGAGCGGTGGACTTGTTGACAGCCTTTTCCCGGCCCTTGCGAACCAGCTGATTGATCGTGGGCATGGAAGCACCTCCATAGTAGTATCCCAAAGTTTCCGCAACCCTCGGAAACTGTCAGGCAGAGTAGGGGTTCCGCGCCTGCGGGCGCGGCCAAAGGGCTTTCCGGTCGCCCTTTGGAAACCTTCGGGACATCCCGTTGGGAGGGAGCCTGTCGGGCGGAGCGGGGGTTCCGCGCCTGCGGGCGCGGCCAAAGGGCTTTCCGGTCGCCCTTTGGAAACCTTCGGGGCATCCCGTTGGGAGGGAGCCTGTCGGGCGGGTGTGAATGCGTTACTTGCAGATCCCGGCGGCGGCCGCGGCGGTGTCGACGCCGCAGGCACGGCCCATCTCCTTCATGGAGGGGACGCGCTGCACGGGGACGCGGGCGGTTTCCGCGGCACGGACGATGCGCTGGAAGAGGAAGGTGTCGGCGTCCTCGGCCACATAGACCTTCGACAGGGTGCCGGCCTTGATGCCGCGAAGCACCTGCTTGGTGCCCACCACGCGGTTCGCCGCCTGCTTCAGAGCCTCCATCCGCTGTTCCTCCTTCGCGCGTCTGTGGCGCGCCTTTAAAAAGGTGAACCTGCCCGATTGCAGCATTCAACCTCTGTATTTTACCCGAAAAAGCCTTGTTTGTCAACGGGTTCGGGGCTTTTTCCGCAGGTTTTTTGTGCGCGGCGGAACAGACACAAGATCGGGGACGGAAGGCGGATCCGGACACAACATAGCGGGATCCGGCCGGCCCGCTTTGTATAAAAGGAAGCCGTTCCCCGTCCCCGGGCACGCCCTGAGCCAAAAAGAAACCCTTGACATCCCGTCATTATGTTGTAGAATAATCATGATCGGCTGCGGGCGGAGCAATCCATCCGCCGGGCTGTTTTCATAGACATTCTGTCTGATGATCCGCGCGCGAGTCCTCGCGCCGTTGGGCAGTCCCGGGTTATGTGTTTATCCCGGAGCGCCCGAAAAAATGCTGACGCGGCCGGAACCTGTGTCCGGCTGCGCTTCCCACGCGCTGCCATGCGTCTTATGTCGGCAGGGCGTCGCAGCTTTTTTGTGGAATTTCGACAGCCCCGGGCAAGTTGTGCGGGGGCGTCAGTGTGAGCAGCCTCAGCCGTGGCGGAAACGCGACGGTTTTTGCCGGTTGAATCAAGAATGAAATGAGAATAACAGGAAAAGGAGGGATCACGCACGTGGAAGTAATCTGGACCGTTCTGATCGCGGTCGCCGCGCTGGCGATCGGCGGATTTGCCGGCTACAGCTACCGCAAGCAGGGCGTCGAAAAGAAGATCGGCCGCACCGAAGAGCTGGCCTCGCGCCTCTATGACGACGCGGTGCGCAAGGCAGACGAATACAAGAAAGAAAAGATCCTGGAAGCCAAGGAAGAGATCCTGAAGGAAAAGGCGGAGAACGACCGCGAAAAGGCGGAGAACGACCGCGAGATGCGCGAGCGCCGCGCCGAAGTGCAGCGCTCCGAGAAGCGCATCATCCAGCGGGAGGAATCCCTGGACAAGAAGTCCGACAACCTCGACAGCCGGGAGGACGCCCTCAACCGCCGCGACGAGGCGCTGACCCAGCGCACCGCCGAGATCGCCAGGCTCGAGCAGCAGGCGCAGGAACTCTACGGCAAGCAGCAGGGCGAGCTCGAGCGCATCGCCTCCATGAGCCAGGACGAGGCCAAGCAGATCATCATGGAGCGCGTCCAGAAGGAAGCCTTCCATGACGCGGCCGCCTCGATCCGCTCCATCGAGACCAAGGCGAAGGAGGAGGGCGAGAAGAAGGCCCGCAACATCATCGCCCTGGCCATCCAGCGCTGCGCCGCCGACCATGTGGCGGAGAGCACGGTGTCCGTCATCAACCTCCCCAACGAGGACATGAAGGGCCGCATCATCGGCCGCGAGGGCCGGAACATCCGCGCGCTCGAGACCGCCACCGGCGTCGAGCTGATCATCGACGATACCCCCGAGGCCGTCATCGTCTCCGCCTTCGACCCGGTGCGGCGCGAGATCGCCCGCCTGGCCGTGGAGCACCTGATCGCCGACGGCCGCATCCACCCCGCCCGCATCGAGGAGATGGTGGAGAAGGCGAAGAAGGAGGTCGACCAGCAGATCCGCGAGGCCGGCGACAACGCCGTCTTCGAGACCGGCATGAACGGCATCCACCACGAGCTCGTCAAGCTCCTGGGCCGCCTGAAGTACCGCACCTCCTACGGCCAGAACGTGCTCAAGCACTCCATCGAGGTCAGCCACCTGGCCGGCCTGATGGCCGCCGAGCTGGGCGCCGACGTCCAGCTGGCCAAGCGCGCCGGCCTCCTGCACGACATCGGCAAGGCCGTGGACCACGAGGCCGAGGGCACCCACGTCACGCTCGGCGCCGAGCTGGCCCGCAAGTATCACGAGAGCCCCGACGTCATCCACGCGATCCTGGCCCACCACAACGATGTGGAGCCCCAGACCGTGGAGGCCGTCCTCGTCCAGGCCGCCGACGCGATCTCGGCCGCCCGTCCCGGCGCCCGCCGCGAGAGCATCGAGAACTACATCAAGCGCCTGGAGAAGCTCGAGTCCATCGCCAACGACTTCGACGGCGTCGAGAAGTGCTACGCGATCCAGTCCGGCCGCGAGGTCCGCATCATGGTCAAGCCCGACGACGTCACCGACGAGGGCACCCGCGTGCTGGCGAGGGAGATCGCCCGCCGCATCGAAAAGGAAATGGAGTACCCCGGCCAGATCCGCGTGAACGTCATCCGCGAGACCCGCGCCACGGAGTACGCGAAATAATCCCGGGGAGAAACCCCGGCGCCTGTCCCGGAAAGGACTGCGGCGCCGGGGTTTTCGATTGCTTTCCGGCGGACTCCATGCTATACTGGAGGCAGCAAACGACAGCCTGACCGACCGATCCGGGAGGAGGATTCCCCGTGAAACGCAAGCTGTTTTTCGTCATTTCTCTCATACTCCTGGCCGCGCTGATCGCGGCGCTGCCGGCGCAGGCCGCGCCCGCGACCGGCGGCTGCACGAGCCCGAAAGCGCCCGGCGGCAAGCACAACTGGGTCGCCCGGTCGAGGGATCCCTGGTGCGAGACCCCGGGCGGCATCGTCTGGGTCTGCACATACTGCCACAAGGAGGTCTTCGAGGAGACCAAGCCGCCGCTGGGCCACGACTGGGGCGGCTGGTTCACGGTGAGCGAGGGGGACTGCACCCACGCGGGGCAGCGGCGCCACGTCTGCAACCGCTGCAATAAAGTCGAAACGCAGACGACCGGCTTTGGGCACAAGTGGGGCGAGTGGACGCAGGACGAGCCCGGCACCTGCATCAAGCGCGAGCGCCTGGTGCGCAAGTGCACTCTGTGCGGCATGCTGCACTACGCGGACGGGGAGTTCGGCGAGCATGACTGGGATGAGTGGAAGGTCGTGGCCGAACCCACCGCCACGGAGGACGGCCTGCGCCGCCGCCTGTGCAAAAACGACGCCGGCCACTTTGAGGAGGAGGCGATCCCGGCCGGGGGCGCGACCGTGGAGCCCGGCGGCCCCTATCCTTCCCTCCACCTCGACGTCGCCTGGGCCGACGACGCGGGCGAGGGCAAGCGCTATGAGGGCGCGGAGGTCCGCATCGCCTACAGGGTCTCCAACATCGGCAACCGCACCGTCTATGTGGACAGCGGCGATTATGCCGGATCGATCGAGACAAAGTTCCCGCGCGGGGCCGCCTCCGTGCCGGGGCTTGCCGCACCCATGATCGCGGTCCACCCGGGCGAGCGGTGGTACTACGCGGACATGTATCACGTGACGGCCGATGAGGTGGAAAGCGGCCTCATCCAATACAATTCGGAAGGCGTGGTGGTGGACGGCGCGGTCTGGATCGACGACGAAGGCCAGGTGAAGTACGTCGGCACCAACCACGGCCATATCCACATTCCCCTGACGTACCCGGACGGGATGGAGCCGGAGGAACCGAATCCGCAGCTGACCATCCAGTGGCATTATGACGAGATCACGCACAACGGCGTCGACATCGACCTGACGGAGCCCGGAACGCTGGCGTATCCGGACAGCTGCTTCGCGTATTATTCCGTGAACAATACCGGAAACGTGCCCCTGAATGTGGTTTCCTACGCGATCTACGGCAACGGCGAGACCTTCAAAGCCCACCTGGATTACGGTGCCGCGATCGGCGCGGGCGGCCATGCCGACAGCTGCTGGGGAAGCACCCCGATCTCGAGGTACATGACGCCGGGCACGGAGACGGATGAGCTGTTCGGCATCGTGACCCTCTCCTTCTACTGCGCCGGCTATGCCCCCGAGGGCTATGAAAGCTCGGACAACCCCGGCGAGGAGCTCTGCCGCACCGAGACCGTCACCCGCATCTGGAAGATCGGCAAGGATGATCCCTGGGAGATCCCCGAGGAGAGCGATATGGAGGTGGAGGTCACGGATTCGCTCTTCGAGTCCGGCTGGAACTCGTTCTTCGGCTTCACCTCCGATCCGGCCGGGTATCAGCTCGGCGAGTACTGGGTCTCCGATATCATCGTGAAAAACACCGGCGGCGTGGACCTGAACTATACGGTGCACAAAACCGTCAAGGCGGACAGCTACTCCGGCGGCGGGGACTACACCGCTCCCCTCGTCCTCGCCGCGGGGGACGAGGACAGCCTGTACCCGGCAAGCGCGCCCATGGGAAACATCACCGAAGCCGACGTGGCGCGCGGGTACATCGAGGTCTCGGCCTCCGTGACCTGGACCGACCCGGACAGCGGCGTGGAGCACACAGCCTATTCCAACGTATGGCACAAGCCAGTGATCTCGAAGACCGGCCTGCTGCTGCAGAAGAAGGCGAGCGAGCCGGCGAACGGGAAGTTCTTCGTCCCCGGCGAGCCGATCCACTGGACCCTGACCGTGACCAACAACTCCAACGAGCCCGTCCGCGACGTGACCGTCATGGACCAGGGCACGGTCGTGGGGACCTTCGCCGAGATCCCGGCGGGGAAAACGGTGAACTGCACCGTGCCGGACCACGTCGTCACCGAGTACGAGGCCCAGGTGACGGGCTGCGTGATCAACAACGCTTACGCCACGGGCACCGACCTCAGGGGGGCGGAGCACAGCTGGCCCAGCAACCCGGCGGTCGCCGAATGCGGGATGCCGGACACGCCCCCGGCCGCCGGCGCAAAGCCCGGGCTGACCGCCGAGAAGACCGACCTGGGCCCGCTGAACGGCGAGTTCTACGAGCAGGACGAGGAGATCACCTTCCTGATCACGGTGACCAACACCGGCGACTGCGAACTGACCGATCTGCGCTTCTATGACTCCATGGCGGGCACCGACCCGGTGGACACCCTGGCCTCGCTACCCGCGGCGGGCACGCACACCTTTACGTTCAAGTACACCGTGAAGGCAGCGGACATGGACCACCCGACCCTGACCAACGGCGCCACCGTCACCTGCACCTCCCCGGATGCGCCCGTGAAGCCGGCCCACTGCGTGCGGACGGTGCGGATCGGCGACGGGGACCCCGGGGACGGCGAGGACGACCCGCCCTTCGACCCGGAGAAACTGCAGGGCGGCGGCGACTCCTGCTCGCTGACCCTCGAGGCCCTCACGCCGGGCAGGGCGCGCTATACCCTCCATGCCTGCGCCGAGCACACGCCCGCCGCGCAGGCTGCCGAGGCCGCCGGGCTCGCGGGCGACTGGGCGCAGGCCGCCGGGATCTGGCAGAAGGAGATCGACGGCCTGTACGAAAAGCTTTTCGACGCCGCCGGCGATGAGGCCAGGGCCGTGCTGCTGCGGGAGAAAGCGAGCTTTGACGCCTACAGTGCGGCTTTGGGCGCCTGTGCCGGCGACGCCGCCCTCGCGGAGCACCTGCGCCTGAGGTGCGCGGCGCTGTGCTGCATGATCCGCACGGCTCCCTTCGCCCCGCCCTCCGCCCTCGTCGCCAATCCCGCGATGAGCGGCACGGCCGCCGCGGACAACGGGACCACGGCCCGCACCGTCGGACCCCTGGACGGCAGCGACGCGGCGGTCACCGAGACCTACGCGGGCCGCTTCGCCGACGCGCTCGGGCGGACCCTGGAGACCCTCGGTGCCGTGAAGTCCGTTGACCGCGACAAGGCTTTCGCCCGCTCCCGGGTCTTCTGGCAGACCGCCCTGGACGACCGGGTCAGCGAGGCCTACAAGGCAGCCGACCGCGAGCGCCGCGGCCTGATCGCCGCCTGGCGCAAGGCCCTGGACGGCCTTGTCCGCGACGAGCGCGACTTCCTCGCCCTCTTCTACGCCGGGAACCCGGCCGTCGCCGCGGAGCAGCTCATGAACCTCTTCCGGGACGCGGGATTCCTTGCGGTCGGGATGGAATGACCTTCCCGGAAAGCGGATGACCCCGCACCGAACAAACCGAAAACGCCGCCGGAGCGTGTTCCCTCACCGGGGGAACGGCTCCGGCGGCGTTCGGTTTTGGCGGAGAGTCAGGAAAACGGGTTTTCATGTTTCGTCAGGGAAACTGCGTTGAAGAGGGAATGCGCCTGCGGGCGCACCAGAGGGCTTTCCGATCGGTCCGGGGCTGCCGCCCATTCTCCGCTGAAAACTGTCCACCGGACAGTTTTCCGGGCGCTCCGAATCCTCTGGACTCCTTCGGGGCCGTCCCGTAAAGATAGGCAATGATATTGTAAGGTTCTTTATCAAGATTACTTTGCTCCTCAACCAACGAGGAAGAGGCGATCCCGAAGGGTCCAGGGGCGATCGGAAAGCCCCTGGCGCGCTCCGCAGAGCGCGAACCCTCACCCATATGGTTTTCCCGAACTTTCCGTGAAGAACCTGAAAGAGGCTGCCGGTCAATTCATCAGGTCGTACCGGAAGCGGTCCTTCGCGGGGAGGAGGAGGCGGTCGAGCATCGACGGCTGGGTGTCGACGGTTTTGAAGCGGAAGGTATAGGCGTCGTCACAGCGGTCGGGGCAGGGCCTGACGGTGAAGCTGTAAACGATGCCGCCCTTTTGCGTGATGTCGGAGAGCTTGTCGGAGAAGTAAACGGCGCGGAAGGTGGAAAGGTTCCCCGGAGTTCCGCGGCTGACCCGTATGAGATAGAGGGCGATGGAACCGCTGACCGAGCCGTCCGTAAAGCGGATCGTCGCGCTGACGGTCGCGCCGTCCGTGACCCATTCCGCCGGGATGATGAGGGACGTGCCGTTGAAGGAGACCCCGGAGGTGCTGATCTTCGGGGCGTAGGTCTTGCCGGCCGGGATGCTGTATCTGGCCTCGAGGGCGCCCGTGAGGAAGATGGGCGTGCCGCCGGGGCGCACGACGTTCGCGATCCGGCTCCGCTCCTCCTCCGAAACCCCGAGAGTGTCCGCGAGCTCGAGCAGCATCTGCAGATTGAGGAGGAAGGGCTCGCTGACCGGGGGCAGTTCGGCGCCCCGGTTCCTGTTCAGCATGCTGTTGTAGCCGGCGATCTGCTTCTTCTGCGCGTCGGTGGCTCCCGCCGGTACAGCCTCGGTTTTGAGGTTGGCGAGGTACGCCTTGTTCAGGGCCGCCTGGCCGTCGACCAGGGTGTTCACGTTGTCGCTCACCACCTTGTAGGCCTTTTCCAGATAAGCCCTGTCAAAGGTGGCGGCGTAGAGGGCCGTGTAGGTGCGGGCCGCGTACAGGCGGAGGTCCCAGTCCGCGTTGCCGGTGTTGCTGAGGATGGCGTCGGCGTAGCGGCTGACCGTGGCGACATAGTCCCGGTCGTCGACCGCTTCGCCGGCCGCCGCGATGGCGAGGGGGAGGATCCGCGCGTACTCGAGATCGTGGCGGAAGATGCGGGTGGAGAGGCTCTCGTAGGAGGAGACGGCCTGCAGGCACTTGGCCCATTCGCCGTTCTCGTAATAGCTCTGGGCGAGGAGGAGCCAGTAGCTGCCGAAGGCCCGGTAGGTGTCGGCGTTGGACTCGAGGAACTGGATGCGCCGCACGGGGTTGTCGTTGTTCTTCCAGGAGACGAACTCGGCGACCGCGTTCTCGGTCAGGGTGAGGGAGCCGGGGAGGCCGTACTCGCGGACGATGTCGATCATGTAGTCGAAGGCCTTCGAGCGGATCCCGTCGAACACGCCCATGGACTGGAGGTCGAGCTTCCAGCTCTCCTGCAGTTGGTCGATGTCCGCCTGCGCTGTGGCGGAGTTGTACGTTTTGAAGCCGGTGCTGATCGCCTTGGCGATCGTGAAGACGGCGGTGGGCGTCGCGAGCTTCAGCAGCGACTCCTTCAGCGCGGGGACCACCTCGGCCCACGTGCCGGCCTTGCTGACCTTCTCTCCGACCTTGAGCCCGGACAGGTCGGCAAAGGCGGCCTTGAGCGCATTGCTCATCGCCTTGCTCTTGGCCTGGTCGTGCAGGAAGGCGGCGTGGTCGCGCTGGACGGTGATCAGCCGGTAATCGGCGATGGCTTTGCGGAGCTCGCTGAGGTACTTTTGGGTCGTCCCGTCGATCGCGTTGGGATAGGTCTCGTTGACGATCAGGGAGTAGACCTCCTCCAGGTACAGGCGGCTCGCGGAGGAGGCGCTGATCTCCTGGGTCAGGCAGGCCAGCCAGTTGAGCATCGTGACGGAATTGCGCTGGACCTCCGTCAGCTCGGCGGGCGGGGACGGGACCTGCTCCGCGCCGGGGACGGGCGTGTCGGCCGGCAGCGACCGCTCCGCGGGGGCGAAGGTTGCCATGGACGGCGCGGAACCCGTGTCGCGGGCGGCGCAGCCCGTGAGGAGGAAGCAGAGCACGGCGGCCGCGGCCGCCAGCCGGACCCGGGGACGTGTGGCTGTCGGATGCTTCATGGCGGAAAGCCTCCTTCGGGCGGGTCATCTCACCGGCGGGAACTCCTCCGGCAGCACGTTGTACAGGTAGCGGAAGATCGTCTCGTAGTCGTGGACGCCGCCCTCCAGCACGTCGTAGGCGAGGGTGCCGCGGAAGGCGGGCAGGGCCTGCATCGCGCGGATCTGCGGGTCCAGGTTGGGGAAGGCGATGTCCTTTGAGCCGGTGACCGCGTGGATGCGGAAGTCCGGGGAACCCTGCGCCTCCCACGCCTGCGCGAGGGCGGCCGCGGTCTCCGCCGGCTTGTCCCCGCCGCCCTTTTCGCCCAGGAGCCAGCAGTCGCCGCTCAGGGGGAGGAAGGTGCGGAACAGGTCGAGGCTCTGCAGGAAGGCGTACCAGGTGGTCACGCCGCCCATCGAGAAGCCGCCGATGGCGCGCCGCTCCCGGGGGAAGGCCTTTCCCGCGGCCTTTTCCGCCGGGGGGATGATCTCCTCCCGCAGCTCCCGCGGGAACTTCGCCACCGCCCGCCCGGAGGAGGAGGGCGTCTTGTCGGTCTCGTCCGGGTCATAGAAGCAGGGGGAGACCATGTACACCGGCGCCGTCAGGCCTTCGGCGATCATGTGATCCACCATGTTGAGGAAGGGCGGGCAGAAGAAAGCGCGCTGGTCCCCGCCGCCGCCGTGGATGAGGTAAAGGATATGCTCCGCCTCTTTGGCGGGGGTGTAGAGCAGGGCAAACTTGTTCCCGTAGGGAAGGGTGTCGACGCGCCCGGCCGCGGCGCAGGGCTTCTTCATCGCTTCGGGGATCGCTTTCACGGGGCATGCCTCCTTCGGATGGGGATCACTGGCGGGCCATGGCGATGACGGCGGCCATCTCCACGGCGCGGTACAGGCCGTTGGCCAGCTGCTGGGGCGCACCGGAGCAGCGGGCGTTGTTGGTGCTCATGTCGCTGAGGACGCCCTTGATCGCGTCGGTGTAGGCGCCCCGGCTGTCGGAGATCATGGCGATGATGGCCAGCATCTCCACCAGGCGGTAGGCCCCGTTCGCCTCCTGCTGGGGCGCACCGGAGCAGCGGGCGTTGTTCGTGCTCATGTCATTGAGGACGCCCTTGATCGCGTCGGTGTAGGCATGGCGGATGTCCAGGCCCATGGCGATGACGGCGGCCATCTCCACGGCGCGGTAGAGGCCGTTGGCGGTCTGCTGGGGCGCGCCGGAGCAGCGGGCGTTGTTGGTGCTCATGTCGCTGAGGACGCCCCGGATCGTGTCGGTGTAGGCGCTGCCGCAGTTCTCCATGGCGATGATGGCGAGCATCTCCACCGCGCGGTAGGCGCCGTTGGCGGTCTGCTGGGGTGCGCCGGAGCAGCGGGCGTTGTTGGTGCTCATGTCGTCGAGGACGCCCTTGATCGCGTCGGCGTAGGAGCCGCGGTTGTCGATCATGGCGATGATGGCGAGCATCTCCGTCAGGCGGTAGGCGCCGTTGGCGGCCTGCTGCGGCGCGCCGGAGCAGCGGGCGTTGTTGGTGCTCATGTCGTTGAGGACGCCCCGGATCGCGTCGCTGTACCCGGACGCCGCCCTCGCCGGCATGCAGGACAGCGTCAGGATGACCGCCAGGAGCATGCAGATGGTTTTCTTCATGGGTCAGCACTCCTTTTCCGTCGCGGCGGAACCCCCGCCGAACACCCTGTGATAAAACCCGAAAAAGCCTCCGGGCTTCACTGCCCTTTGGGAGGGTATGGTTTTCCGCTTTTTGTCAGTCCCATCGTAGCACAGAACAGGAGGGAAGTCAACCGAAGGGATGACGGAAAAGGGGCCTTCGCGTTTTATAAGGGAGAATCATCTTTGATGAGGGGAATGCGCCTGCGGGCGCACCAGAGGGCTTTCCGATCGCCCTCTGGACTCCTTCGGGGCCGACCCGTGAAAGATAGTTCAGGGAGATCGTAAGTTTCATTAATTTCCACTTCACTTTACCCGGCAACTTATAAGGAAGTTGCGGTCCCGAAGGGTCCAGGGGCGATCGGAAAGCCCCTGGCGCGCTCCGCAGAGCGCGGAACCCTTTCCGTTCACTTAGGCAGATCATTCCGTTGAAAAGGGAATGCGCCTGCGGGCGCACCAAAGGGCTTTCCGATCGCCCTCTGGACTCCTTCGGGGCCGACCCGTGAAA
>JAFRPG010000069.1 GCA_017429265.1 Clostridia bacterium
CCGTTGATGACATCGAGACGGGCGGCGACGGGATGGTCCTTCAGGGACTCCGCCGTCAGCACCGCCAGCTCATCCTCCCTGAGGTCATAGACCAGGTCGCGGTTGATGGCGGTGGACTTCACGGTGAGGGTCGCGGCCCGCCCGTCCACGACGATGCCGTGGCTGGAGAGGACCTCGTTCCATTTCTCCCTGGAAAAGTAGACGTCGGAGGTAATGAGTTCGGAGTAAGGTTTGGCCTTCTCATCCGTGACCGGACGGGCCTGGATCTCCGGAACGACGGTCCTGAGCTCCGCCAGCACGTCCTCTCCGGAACGGGCGGCGGGCTGCGCCTGCGCGGCACGGGTCCCCTTGTAGTAGAAACCGTAGCCGCCGTTCTGAAGCTCACCGGGCTTGATCCTGCCGTCCGGACGGTCTGCGACGAGCGGAGCCCCGCCGTAGCGGAGTTCGCCTCCCACGCGGCGCAGGTGGTAGCCCTCCTGGGCGCGCGGCGTCCAGCCGAGCATGTTTCTTCGGGCCCACAGGTCCCTGTACGGATTGGTCATCCTGCCGTATTCGCCCTCGCCGATCCGGTAGCCGTGCAGGCCCATCACGACACGCCCGTTGGCGTTGCGGGCGTGTACGTAGTCCTTCGGAAGGTCGAAGTCCCTGCCCACGACGGCCGCGAAGGCGTCGTAGGCCTTGCGGTTCGACGAGTTCGTCCCGCCGTCCGTGAGGGCCATCAGATGGTCCCGGGACAGGGGATAGGTGAGCAGTGGGGAGTCGTGCCCCTGGACGGCCAGAAGCACCTGCCCGTCGCTGCGGACGAGACGCGCCTGCATGCCGTTGCGCCGGAGCGTGTCCTGCAGCTCCGGTGCGATGCCCATGTAGTGGCCCAGTGCGTTGGATCGTGTAGGCATGGCTTCCTTCGTGGCTAAGCGTCCCCGCGTTCCATCGCCTTCTCCAGCTCACTGTCCTTGAGGTCAAGGAAGGCCTGGGCGTTCTCCTCCTCGCTGCGTTCGGGATGGCGGGCGAGGAAGAGGGCGAACTCCTCGCCCCATTCCGAAGGATGGAAGACGACAAGCTCGGCAAGGGTGATCTCTCCGTCCTGGTACATCTGCACCAGTTCGTCCTCGGTGTAAGAACTTTTCTTTTCCATGGTCGTTATCGTTTGATGGTTCCTGCGTTGTATCTGGCCGCGTCGCCCTGCTGGGCTAGGATCTCCTCCGTGTATTCCTCCTCGGGGACGTAGGAGAGGTCGCCCCTGGCGTCCTTGATCCAGCAGCCGTAAAGGCCGAAGTTGAAGGGTTTCATGTGGGCGCCGCGCTCGACGTCCCACTTGAAGAAGCTGCCTCGCTCGATGCGGATGCCGGTCTTCTCCGTGAGGTCCAGCCCGATGGAGAGGGTCTCGTCATTCTCGGTGACGGGGATGGGAAGGCCCTGCTGGATCCTCTCGATGTCCTCCTTGTCGAGCTTGAAGTGGTCCATGAGGTTCAACAGGTTCCTCCCGATGACCGGCGTCGGGATGTACATCACCTGGTTCGTGTCCGGGTCGACCTGGACGAAGCACTTGCTGGCCTTGTCGTCCGGCGCGTGGCTGAGGATGACACGGCCCCTCCTCAGGAGGTCCTGCTCCTTGGAGGAGTAGCTCTCCAGGTCGCAGTGCATGAGGCGGGGATAGAAAAGGACGTCCACCGTACCGTCGTCCCCTCGGACGAGACGGAAACGGGTGCGAGCCTTGACGGTGTTCCCCCTGTCGTCCCTGACCGTGATGGGAAGGGCGGGGGAGAGAAGCCCCCTCAGGATGTACTGATAGGGATTCTCCGGAAGGTCCTCGACCATCTCGCGGGTGAGCCCGTACTCGCCAAGGATGGCGTACGGGACCTCGTCTTCAGTGAATTCAAATAATGCCATTTGTATGATCTGTTAAAAGGTTTTCCAGTGACAAGTTATGTATTTGAAATGCCTATTCAAAGCGACTTATCTCTTTTGGGCTGAAATAATTGGGAAAAATGCAAGTATTTACAAAATGGTACTACAGGATGGTACTCGACCTCTATTTCTTGGCGAACTGGGTGATGTCGAGACACATCTGCTCGACCTCCCTATTGACGTTCACGAAGTTCTCGTAGAGGATGTGCTCCTTCGCCTCCTTCGAGGGGAAGGTGTAAAACTTCGGGAGGTCCGTGTAGTGCTTCTTCTCCTCGTCGATCTCCTTCAT
The DNA here is from genome assembly GCA_017429265.1 of Clostridia bacterium. Taxonomy (GTDB): domain Bacteria; phylum Bacillota; class Clostridia; order Christensenellales; family Aristaeellaceae; genus RUG11272. The sequence continues at coordinate 2,198 of JAFRPG010000069.1, forward strand.
GTTGAAGTCGGTCTTGCAGTAGAACTTCGATGTCTGGAACTCCTCGCTCTCCTGGATGTTCATCGAGCCGCCCTTGCCGGTCTTCGTCTTCACGAAATCCCTCGCCGTCTGGCCGCAGATCCAGCCGGTAGGCAGGTCTGAGATCTTCGAGGCGGGGACCATGCTGTCCATGTTCTCATTGAGGTTGATCGACGTGCGGTCGCGGTCGATGGTGACGCCCCGCTTCAGCTGGACGACCTTGCCGAAGATGTCGTTCGAGAGCCACTCCAGCGTCTCCTTCGCACGGGCCGATCCGCTGACCACGTTGCCCACGGTCGTGATGACCTTCTGCATGCCCACCTTGCCGTAGTCGCTCTCCAGCTGCGGGAGCTCCTGGAAGCCCAGGGCCACGCTGACCTTGTTGCTGCGGGCCGTGCCGATGAGACGGTCGATCTTGTGGAAATAGAGCGTGGGCAGCTCGTCCACGATGATGCTCACGGGGACATTTTTGCCCTGGCCGGTGTTCACGCGGGTGACGAGACGGTTCAGGATCAGCGCGTTCAGCGCGCCGATGATGCTCTCCATCTCCGGGTCGTTGGCGATCAGGAGGTAGCTGGGGTTCTTCGGGTCGCTCACCTTCAGGTCGAAGTCGTCGCCGTCCTTGTGGAAGATCCAGTAGGACTCCTTCGTGGCGAGACGGGAGGTGTAGACGCGGAGCGTACCGATCATACCTTCGAGCTGCTCCATCGCCTTGTTCTTCAGGGCGGTCTGGAACGGTCCGAGCAACGGCAGGACCTCAGGGTCGGTCTGGAGGACGTCGAAGATCGTCTGGTAGTCCTGGTTCAGGAACGACAGGATATGCGGCATATCCGAATACCGGCCCAGCCAGTAGGCGGGCTCGACGGGGAGCCCGTCGGCGTCCGTGACCCTGCCGGTGAGCCGCTTCTGACCGGTCTGCCGGTCGACCGCGTACTCCGGATTGAGAGGCTTGCCTTCACGATCGTAGGGCATCTTGTTCCAGTTGCAGAAAAAGAAGATGCAGGCCGCGAGGAAGTTCACGGCCGAGGTCTGGAAGAACTGGTCCGAGCCGCCGCCCCCTTCCTTCTTGCCCTTCTGAAGGGAGTCCAGCAGGGTCTCGGCGGTCTCGCTCGCCGCCGCGAGGTTGTTGATATACTTCAGCTGGATCGGGTTGACCCTCCTGGAGTACTCGACGTCGACGAAGTTGATGACGTTGAACTGGCATCCCGGCGGGAGCTTGCCGCGCTGCCTGTTCAGCCGGTAGTGGTAGTACAGCATCCGGGCGAGGGTGGGGAACTTGTAGTCATACACCACCATCGCGAAGCCCTTGGCGCTGTGCTGCCGAATGAACGGCTCGATGATGGAGAAGGTCTTGCCGGATCCCGGCGTACCGACGACCCAGGTGCCGCGGAACGGGTTCACGATGTTCACCCAGCCGTGGCGGAACTTGCCCTTATAGTAGTAGCGCATCGGGATGTTGACGCTGTAGTCGTTCTCGATCTTCTCCTCGCACTGCACGAAGGACTCGTTCTCGAAGTTGAAACGGTCCTTCAGCAGGCCCTCCTTGAGGAACTTCGAGATATTGTCCAGGGAGATGTGGACCAGCACCGTGCCGACGACCGAGGCGGCCATGTACAGCCACAGGTTCAGCCTGACGGAGTAGAAGTGCGGTCCGATCGGACGGCCGAAGAGCCAGACGGAAAGCACGACGACTGCTATCCCTGACACCAGCGGATAGAGGACCATCTTCCTGGCATCGAACTCCAGCTGCTTCTTGTTCCTGGTGCCGATGCTGGTGACGCAGATGAGAAGGAGCGTTGCGACCTTGCTCCAGATGAGGTTGCCGTCCTGGTAGATGAACCACCGCTTCATCCGGGCGTGGATGTCCGCGGGGATTCCTCCCCAGAAACCCAGCACGGCGGGATCGACGGCATAGAGGAAGAACTCCACGAGCAGCGACACGTAAACGAGGCTCCTGAAGATCTTGTATCCAACTATGAGGTCCCTACTTTCCTCCATTTCCCTTCCTGTATCTCAGAATGATGAGTATGATCGCAGTCAGCAGCATCCCTACCGGCGCATCCTGTCACGGACGGGCATCTTCACGCCGAAGCCCGTCGAGACGCCGAAGAGGTCGCCCCTTTGGGGCAGGGTCAGCGCCACTCCGCCCTGCCAGTAGAGCTGCCATCCGCCCCGTAGGACCCAGCTGTGCTGGTATCCCGCTCCAAGGGAGGCGCTGAACTCCCTCGGAGCCGCGCCGAGCACGGCGGCCAGCCTGAGGGACCCGCAGTTGTTCCGGGTACGGACCACGCAGGGCTTCCAGGCAGCGCCCGCGCCCCAGGCCTTTGTGTTGTCCTTCCAGAGGTTTCCGTTCCGGTTGTCAAGACCCAGCGACCCGGCGAGGAAGACCTCCCAGGCGTTGTGGTACTTCGTCTCGTGCTCCCAGAAGAGGACGGCATCCGCCCTCGGGGAGTAGCCGACGCCCGCGCCGACACCGATCCTGTCCCAGTTGTTCTGGGCCAGGGCCGCAGTGACGCAGGCCGTCAGGGCGATGATGAGTGTCAGGATTCTTCTCATGGCTAGTCTTCCTCCAGCAGTCCGTGGTCGAACGAATCGGCCCGCAGCACATCCTCGTAGTCGATCTCGAGGGTGATGGTGCGGCCGCTGACCTGCTTCTCGGACATCTCTATGGTCAGTACCTTGTCGTTGGGGAACGTGAGTTTCTTC
>JAFRPG010000035.1 GCA_017429265.1 Clostridia bacterium
GGAGTCCAGAGGATTCGGAGCGCCCGGAAAACTGTCCGGTGGACAGTTTTCAGCGGAGAATGGGCGGCAGCCCCGGATCGATCGGAAAGCCCTCTGGTGCGCCCGCAGGCGCATTCCCTCACCAACGGAATTTCCCTAACTTTCCGTGAAGAACCCTTCTTTTGTTGGCTACGCGGTCACTCATTGCCCGCGACCTGGTTGATGAACTGCTGGGCCGTCCGGCCGGAGACCCCGCCGTGACGCAGCTCGTAGCGGTTGGCCTCGGCCAGGAGCTCTTCGTCGGTGAGGCGGATGTCCGCGCGGCGGTGAGCCAGCGTCAGCACCATGCGGTTGAACAGGGCGCGGTCCGGGGAATCGTAACGGATCGAGCAGCCGAAGCGGGCGGCGAGGGAGAGCTTCTCCTCCACCGTATCCGAGTGGTGGATGTCCTGCTCATGCTCCATGTCGCTGCGGTCGCGCCAGGTCTCGCGCACGAGGTGTCGGCGGTTGGAGGTCGCCAGGATCATCACATTGCCCGGCCGGGATTCCAGCCCGCCCTCGATGACGGCCTTGAGGAATTTGTACTCCACCTCCCCCTCGTCGAAGGAGAGATCGTCCAGGAAGATGATGAAGCGGTAGCGCCGGGTCTTGATCTCAGCGATCACATGGGCCAGCAGACCGAACTGGTGCTTGTTGAGCTCGATCACGCGCAGGCCGTCGGCGGAGAACTCGTTGACGAGGGCCTTGACGGACGTGGACTTGCCCGTCCCGGCGTCGCCGTAGAGGAGGGTGTTGTTGAAGGGCCGCCCGGCCACGAACGCGCGGATGTTCCGCCGCAGCGCCGCCTTCTGGCTGTCGTAGCCGACGAGGTCGTCGAGGGTGACGGCGTCGAGGTTGTTGATCGGGATGAAGCTGAACCCGCCGCCCGCGCCCTCGAGAACGCGGAACGCGTTGTTCATGCCGAACAGGCCGGTGCCGAAGCGCCTGAAGTGATCGGTGACCAGATCGAACACGGTGCGGGCGTCCGGCGCGGCCGCGATGGCCTCCGACAGCGCGCGCACATGGGCGGAGACGTTGCGGTTGTACATCACCGCGTCCTTCGGGATCGCGCGGTAGTGCGTCAGGAGGCTGAAGCAGTTCAGCCCGAGCGCCTTCTCCAGCGGTCCGAAATCGAACACGAACAGCTGCCGGAAGACCTCAAAATCGGCCTCGGCGATCGCGTTGATCGTCCCGTCCGAGGCTCCCCGCTGCTCACAGGTCAGGCTGAAGGAGTTCACGTGGGTGATCATCACGAAGGTCAGGTAGTTCTGCCAGAGGTTCCCGTCAAACCCATAGGTCGTCCCGAGGTCCAGCAGGCGCTTGACCTCGCGGTTGACCCGGGCGGTGAGGGCGGCGGAACGGGCATGATCCTTTGCCGCGCCCGCAGCGAAATCGGACCAGACCGCGGCGAGACGGGACAGGACGGAGTCTTCCGGAAGGTCGGAATACAGCGTGAGGCGTGAGGTGAGACTGTTCATGAAAGACCTCCGTGAAAGAAAGCCCCGGCTTGCGTCGGGGCAGCATATGGATCCCCTTACTCCAGGATCGCGCCCTTGTCAGCTGACGAGACGAGCTTTGCGTAACGCGCCAGGTAGCCGGTTTTGATCTTCGGCTCGGGGCAGACCCAGGCGGCCTTGCGGGCGGCGAGGGTGGCCTCGTCGACCTTCAGCTCGATCGTATTGGCCGGGATATTGATGGCGATCAGGTCGCCCTCCTCCACCAGGCCGATGGGGCCGCCGGAGGCCGCTTCGGGCGACACATGGCCGATGGACGCTCCGCGCGTGGCGCCGGAGAACCGGCCGTCGGTGATCAGGGCCACGCTGGAATCCAGGCCCATGCCCGCGATGGCCGAGGTCGGGTTCAGCATCTCGCGCATGCCGGGGCCGCCCTTCGGACCCTCGTAGCGGATGACCACCACGTCGCCGGGGTTGATCTTCTTCTCATAGATGGCCTGAATGGCGTCGTCCTCGGAGTCGAACACGCGGGCCGGGCCCTCGTGCACCATCATCTCGGGCGCCACGGCGCTCTGCTTCACCACGCAGCCGTCCGGGGCCAGGTTGCCCTTCAGCACGGCGATGCCGCCGGTCTTCGAGTACGGATTGCTCAGCGGGCGGATGATGGTCTCGTCGAGGTTCTTCGCGCCCTCGAGGTTCTCCGCGAGGGTCTTGCCGGTGCAGGTCATCACGGAGGTATCGAGCAGGCCGGCCTCCGCCAGCTCCGCCATCACGGCACGGACGCCGCCGGCGCGGTCGAGATCCTCCATAAAGGTGTCGCCCGCGGGTGCCAGGTGGCAGAGGTTCGGGGTCTTCGCGCTGATCGCGTTCGCCGCGTCGAGCGAGATCGTGACGCCCGCCTCGTGCGCGATGGCCGGCAGGTGCAGCATCGTGTTGGTGGAGCAGCCCAGGGCCATGTCCACGGTCTCCGCGTTGTGGAAGGCGGCGGGGGTCATGATGTCGCGCGGGCGGATGTTCCTCCGCACGAGCTCCATCACCTGCATGCCGGCCTTCTTCGCCAGGCGGATGCGGGCGGAGAGCGGGGCCGGGATCGTGCCGTTGCCGGCCAGGCCCATGCCGATGGCCTCGGTCAGGCAGTTCATGGAGTTGGCGGTGTACATGCCGGAGCAGGAGCCGCAGGAGGGGCAGGCGTTCTCCTCATAATCCTGCACGCCCTTCTCGTCGAGGGTGCCGGCTTTGTAGGCGCCGACAGCCTCGAACATGTGGCTCAGGCAGGTGCGGCGGCCGTCCTTCAGATAGCCGGCCAGCATGGGGCCGCCGGAGCAGAAGATCGTCGGGATGTTCACGCGCGCCGCGGCCATCAGCAGGCCGGGGACGTTCTTGTCGCAGTTGGGGATCATGACGAGGCCGTCGAACTGGTGGGCGATGGCCATGGCCTCGGTGGAGTCCGCGATCAGGTCGCGGGTGACCAGAGAGTACTTCATGCCCACGTGGCCCATGGCGATGCCGTCGCACACCGCGATGGCTGGGAACTCGATCGGCGTGCCGCCCGCGGCCCGGATCCCGGCCTTGACCGCCTCGGCGATCTTGTCCAGATTCATGTGGCCGGGCACGATCTCGTTGTAGGAGCAGACCACGCCGATGAGCGGCCGGGAGAACTCCTCCTCGGTCAGGCCCAGGGCGTAGAGCAGGGAACGGTTCGGGGCGCGCTCAACGCCCTGTTTGATTTCGTTGGAACGCATGGGATAACCTCCTTATTCCTTGTCAAATGTGAGTTCAATGATCCACGGCACTTGTCGCCGTCGCAGCCCCGAGCCTTCGTAGCGGACAAGCCTTAGTTTCACTTTCCGCGCAGGTTCAAGCACTTCCCTCTCAGTGAGCGATGCCGAAATCTCAGCAAACGCTTTCAGAGATTCCGCATCCTTGCTCACACCGCTATCCGTACATGATCTGATTACACAATCATGCGACCGGTCATTATACCATAGCGCAAATGGAGTCTCTTCCTCTTTGATCGATGGCATCGCATTCTTCATGGATGAAGCGTCCGCAAAGAGTGTGATATTCATCATGCGTTTCATCCGATCGACAGAAAGGGTGGCTGCATACACGGTCTGATCAGACGCATTCCATTGTGCACCTGTCGGCTCATAGTCAACGACGATCGGTCCATTGCTGACCGTCAGTTCAACGGTATGATTCGGTCCGCCTTTCCATGCACATACATGCCCCACAGGCACATCCTGATGAAAGACCCTATTTGCAACTCTTGCAGTAATGCCGTCCTCCCGGAGACAGCGGATCGCTTCCTCTGTCTGCATTCCCGTCACATCGCATGTCTGACCGGCAATCTGCAGATCAATCATCCTGACATCATCCTGATGGACTGCAACCTTGATGACAGTGCCGGATGGATCCTCGTTGGAGATAACCACTGCCGCGTTTGTCCTGAATCCGGCTCTTTGCAGCAGTTCTTCCGCTTTCTTCTGGCTCTTTCCGGTCACATCGGGAATGGCAATCGTCAGCAAGGCTTTCATGGATGTTTCGCTCTGGCGCAAAGCCCGTATCACGGTGCAGGCTTCCAGTTGCCCGTTCTGAATGATCTGCCCGATGACAACCTCAAACCCGGCTTTCCGCAGCACGTCCTCTGCTGTCAAAAACTCCTTTCCAACCACATCCGGCATCGTATGACGCACATCCAGAATGATGGTCATCGGCTGTTCGTTCTGCCTTGAGTATGCAGCGACATGACCTTCCGGCGTGCCAGCCGGGTAGCTGTTCAGCAGCCTGACGGAAAACCCGGCATCCTGCAGTTGCCTGACGGCATCGCTCTGAAGCTTTCCCGCAACATTCGGTATTGGACGCAGCGCACTGATGACACGGTTTATCTCGTCGTGGATATATGCGCGCAATCTTTCCGTTTCTCCGGTATCAATGGACATGTAAGGAATAAGATAAGATATTTCGCTCAGACTACCCTCCACCAGTTCCATTTTTCCGTTATCATGCTCAACCAGTACAGAATAGGAAGTGGAATTGTAGGTCGTACCGAAACTCGTGTTTTCCGCTTCACGGATCCCAACAATTTGCGCACGTTTGATGGCCATATGCTTCTCCTGTTCTGACAAGTCGCAAGGAGCCTCACGGGCTCGACCGGGGAAACCTTACGCCGTCGGATGGACGGCCTCGATGAGCAGATCGATCAACGGCAGCAGCAAGGCCGCGCAGCCCCGCAGCTGCCGCAGGTCGGCGTCGATGTCGGTCAGCGTGTCCGGGAGAAGCCGCATGTCCTCGACCGCGAAGGCGATCTGCCCGTGACCGTCGAAACTCACGCCGACGGCTTTCAGGTCGATCAGCCGCCGCTGCGCGGAGGGGGGCAGAAGAGCTTCGTACGCAGCCCTGGCGTCGCGCATGCCGCGCAGGGGCTCGAAGACCGTCTCAAATTCCAAAGGTCGGCCGCCGGTCTCACGTCTGAGTTTCCGGGCGGAGACCCTCCTGATCGCGAAAGTCGGCTGGGATAAGCGGCCGGTATCGACCCGCACCAGCGTCCCGGTAAAGCGGCGGACGTCCCCTCCTCTGCCGGCATGGGTGTAGAGATTGGCGTCGCAGAGGGTGACGCGGGAGCCGGAGCGGGGGAAATCGACGATGTGGGCGGTCATCAAATAATCCCTCGGAGCGCAGCGCCAGAAATCCGGTATCGGGCTGTCATTCCTCCACTCGTGTGAGTATTGCGCTTCCTCGCCGAAGATCCTGCAGACCTCGGCGGCATAGAGGGGGATCGCGCTCTGCACGGCACGGTCCGTCGCCTCATTCCGCATTCGCAGCCGGGTGAGCAGCAGCCAGACGGAAAGCGTGAGGCAGACGCCGGAAAGCGGAATGGGATACGGGAACGGCGGCCACGCCGTCCGGATGCCCATGGCAGCAAGCAAGACAAATCCGAAAACGAAGGTCAGGGCCAGCAGCGCACACCCGGCGCGGAGCGGGAGCTTCGTCTCGTCATACACATTTGTCCGCCGTTGAAAAGCCTGCCGGACGTCCTCCGCGGGAAGCCGGGCGATCATCCCGTTCAGTTCCTGCTGTTCCCGGAGGTAACGGACCGTGAAGGCGATCGCGGGCACGGCAGCCGTCGCCAGCAACACCGCCGGACTCGTCCGGATTCTGCCTCTGCTCATCCAGGACCACAGGATGAGCAGCAGGCCCACCCGCGCCAGCCCCCAGCACAGGGCGGCCCCGGCGGTGAGTCTCCGCATCGACAGGCGCAGGCCGTCGGATGTGATTTCGGCTTCGGCGGTGTTCAGGTCCGGAGGGGAAGCGGATTTCCATTCATCGGGCAGCACGGAAAGGCCCCCTTTGTCCGGCGGGATCGCCGGGATTTGTGTTATGCCGGCGGATCGGCGGCCCCGATGAGCAGATCGATCAGCGGCAGCAGACGATCCGCGGCGCTCTGCAGCCGGCGCAGGTTGCCGTTGATGTCTCCCAGGCTTTCCGGGATGAGGGTCAGGTCCGCCAGGGCAACCTCGATATCGCCGTCCGGGCGAACGCTCAGCCCGGCGACCTCCGAGGCAGCCAGTCTTCCCCGCGCCTCCGGCGGCAGGAACGCCTCGCACGCGGCGCGCGCTTCCTCCTTCTGCTGTCCCTGGAAGCGGAAGGCATCCTCAAAGGACATCGCGCCGCCGCGCGGATCCGTGAGCCGGCGCATCGTTCCGTCGGAGACGCGCCGCACGGAGAAGGGCCGCCCGGAATCCCGCGCGGTCACGATCCTCGCGAGGATCCCGTCAAAGACCGTGGTCTCCTGCGCGTGGGGAGCGGGCTTCGTGACATGGGCATCGCAGACCGTGACGCGGCAGCCGGAACGCCCGAAGGTCACCGTGTGCGCGGTGTCCGCGCTGTTTCCCGCGAAGAACGCCGGGATCCGGTCCGGCGGCGTATGCTCATGCCGGTAGGTCGCATCCTCGCCGAAGATCCGGCGCACCGCGTCGGTGTACACCGGTTCCGCGCAGCAGACGGCCCGCGTGGCCGCCTCGACCCGCATGCTCTCCCGCGTGGTGATCAGCCAGAAAGCCAGAGACAGCAGGGTGCCGGATACCAGCGGCGCCGCGGTGTGCATCCGCGCGGACCGCCGATCCCCGAAGGGAATCAGCCCGATCACAACGGACACGATGAGCAGGATGAGCAGCAGACACCCGAGACGGAGCAAGCCCTTCGTCTCGTGATACACGTGCGAGCGCTCATTGAAGGCGGTCTGCGCGTCCTTCGGGAGGGCGTACGGGATCAGGCCGTTGAGGCGCCCGAGCGTCCGGATCGCCCGGAGCGAGAGGAGCAGAGCGGGGATCAGGGCCGCCGTCAGGCAGGCGAAGATCCATGTCCGCGTGTCTCCCCTGCCTTTGATCAGCCACACGCAGGCCATCAGGCCCATCAGGGTCAGGCCCCAGCACGGAGCGCACAGGCCCAGCGTCTTCCGCAGGGATAGGCGCAGGCCGGCGCATTCCCGGCCGGCCTCATCCGGCGCTATGCCCTGGGACAGAGCGGATTCCGGGTGCTTGTCCATCGCTGAACCCTCCTTCGGTCATCGGAACGGCCGGAAAAGGACGGGGGGAGACAACTCTCCCCCCCATTTTTCTGTCCGAAACTCAGTTGCTCGCGGCGTCCAGGCCCTTGTCGCCCTCGGAGGCGTCCTTCCAGAGCATGTTGTTGCGCAGCTCGGCGCCGACGATCTCCATCGGATGCTTGGCCAGCTGGGCGCGCTTGGAGTTGAAGAAGGTGCGGCCGTTCTTGTTCTCGGCGATCCAGCGGCCGGCGAAGGAGCCGTCCTGGATGTCGGAGAGGACTGCGCGCATGTTGGCCTTCACGACGTCGTGGGGCAGCACGCGGGGACCGGAGACATACTCGCCGTACTCGGCGGTATCGGAGATGGAGTAGTTCATGGCCGCGATGCCGCCCTTGTTGATCAGGTCGACGATCAGCTTCATCTCATGGATGCACTCGAAGTAAGCGTTCTCGGGGGCATAGCCGGCCTCGCAGAGGACCTCGAAGCCGCACTGCATCAGGTCGACCACGCCGCCGCACAGGACGGTCTGCTCGCCGAAGAGGTCGGTCTCGGTCTCGTCGTGCATCGTGGTCTCCATGATGCCCGCGCGGGCGCCGCCGATGCCGGCGATGTAGGCCAGGGCGATGTCCTTGCACTTGCCGGTGGCATCCTGCTCAACGGCGACCAGGCAGGGCACGCCCTTGCCGGCGACATAGGTACCGCGGACGGTGTGGCCGGGGCCCTTCGGGGCGGCCATGAAGACGTCCACGTCGGCCGGGGGCACGATCTGCTGATAGCGGATATTGAAGCCGTGGGCGAAGGCGATGGCCTTGCCGGCGGAGAGGTTCGGGGCGACGGACTCGCGGTAGATGTCGGCAGCCTTCTCGTCGTTGACCAGCATCATGATGATGTCAGCGGCCTTCGCGGCGTCGGCGACGGTCATCACGGTGAAGCCGTCCTCGGCCGCCTTCTTCCAGCTCTTGCCCTGGCGCAGGCCGACGATCACGTCGCAGCCGGAGTCGCGCAGGTTCTGGGCATGGGCGTGGCCCTGGGAGCCGTAGCCGATGATCGCGATCTTCTTGCCGTTCAGGACGGACAGGTCACAGTCCTGCTCATAGTACATTTTTGCCATAGTCGAATTCCCCTTTCTCTTTCGTCTGCTCGTCGATTGTATACTGACCCCGCTCCAGCGCGACCATGCCGGTGCGCACCAGCTCGAGGATCCCAAACTCCGTGAGGAGGTTTTGGAACGCTGCGGCCTTGCTCTCGTCGCCGATGAGGGCAAGGGTGAGGGAGGCCTTCGAGACGTCGATGATCGACGCCCGGAAGATGTTCGCGATCTGGATGACCTCGTTGCGGCGCTCGCTCTCGGAGGCCAGCACCTTGATCAGCACCAGTTCGCGGCGGATGGCGTGCTCCGGGGTCAGGGTCTTGACCGAGTGCACGCAGATCAGCTTGCGCAGCTGGTTGGACAGCAGATCGCACTGCTTTTCGTCCACCATCAACTCGATGGTGATGCGGGAGACCGCCGGATCGTCGGTGGTGCCCACGGCGAGGGACTCGATGTTGTAGCCCTTCCCGGAGAAGAGGCGAACCACGCGGGAGAGGACGCCGGACTCGTTGTCCACGAGGACGGCCAGGGTATGCCGCTGGATGTTGCTCATGCCCTTCCTCCTCTCAGTTGATCATGAAGTCGGTGATGTGGCTGCCGCCGCCGACCATGGGACGCACCATCTCATCGATGTCGATCACGCAGTCGATCACGGAGCCGCGGTCGCTCGCCAGGGCGGCCTTCAGCGCCGCCTCGAACTCGTTCACGTCGGTGACGTGGAAGCCGTTGAGCCCATAGGCCTCCGCCAGCTTGACGAAGTCGGGGCCGCGGTCGAGGGTGGTCTGGCTGTAGTGCTCGTGGTAGATCAGGTGCTGCCACTGGCGGACCATGCCGAGGGTGCCGTTGTTGAACAGCACCGTGATGATCGGCAGGCGGTAGTACTGTTCGGTGGCCAGCTCGTTGCAGTTCATGCGGAAGCCGCCGTCACCGGTGATGTGCACGACGCGCTTCTCGGGCTGGCCCACGGCCGCGCCGATGGACGCGCCGAGGCTGAAGCCCATCGTGCCGAAGCCGCCGGAGGTCAGCAGCTGACCGGGATAGTCAAAGTGGAAATTCTGGATCGCCCACATCTGGTGCTGGCCCACGTCCGTGGAGACGATCGTATCCGACGGGCACAGCCGCGCGATCGTCGAAAGGATCTGCTTGGGCGTGAGGCTGCCCTCGTGCTCGTCGTACTGCACCTCGGTGGGGCGGGAGAAGACCTCCGCCTTCCAGTCCTCGTGGTGGAGCAGGGGCAGGCAGTCGTTGAGCAGCTCGAGCACGCGCCGCGCGTCGCCGACGATGTGGTGGTCGGTCTCGACGTTCTTGTTGATCTCCGCGCGGTCGATGTCGATCTGGACGATCTTCGCGTTTTGGGCGAAGGTGGAGGGCTTGAGCGCCACGCGGTCGGAGAAGCGGCAGCCCACGGCGATCAGCAGGTCGCACCTGTCCACGGCTACGTTGGAGGCCTGGGAGCCGTGCATGCCGATCATGCCGGTGCACAGGGGATCCGTGCCGCTGATGCCGCCCGCGCCCATGACCGTGACGGCCACGGGGGCGTCGATCCGGTGCGCGACGGTGCGGAAGATCTCATGCGCCCTGGAGCGCACCACGCCGCCGCCGCAGATGAGCATCGGGCGCTCGCTGGCCAGGATCATGTCCGCCAGGATGCGGATGTCGCCCATGTCGGGTTCCGGGGGTTTGAAGTCCCAGCGGCTCATCAGCCTGGCCAGGCGGCCCTGCTGACGGTGTTCGCTGCGCTCGAGCGGGGTGTACTCCGCCGTCTCCGCGGTCACGTTCTTGAGGATATCGATCAGCACCGGGCCCGGGCGGCCGCTGCGCGCGATGGCGAAGGCCTCGCGGACGGTGTCGGCCAGCATGTTCACGTCGTGGACCTGGTAGTTGCACTTGGTGATGGGCATCGTGACGCCGGTGATGTCCACCTCCTGGAAGCTGTCCTTGCCCAGCAGCGGGGTGGAGACATTGCAGGTGATGCACACGATCGGCGAGGAATCGAGGTAGGCCGTGGCGATGCCGGTGACGAGGTTCGTCGCGCCGGGGCCGGAGGTGGCGAAGCAGACACCGACCTTGCCCGTGGCGCGGGCATAGCCGTCCGCCGCGTGGCAGGCGCCCTGCTCGTGGGCGGTGAGGATGTGGCGGAAATCCCGGGCGTAGTTCACGAGCTCATCGTAGACGTTGAGGATCGTGCCGCCGGGATAGCCGAAGATGACGTCGACCCCCTGCTCTTTCAGACACTCGAGCAGGATCTTGGCGCCGGTGATTTGCATGATGCGGAGCCTCCTTAAACAGGGGTATCGTATTGAAAAAAGCCGCGTCCTGCGTCGGGCCGGATGACAGCGTCGGTTTCCGGGTCGCGGCAGCGGCTTACATTATAACAAAGGGGTTTTGGCGTGTCAACGCGTTCGGGCGGGAAATACAGAAGAAAGCCATGGCTTTCCGGGCCTGTTCGCCTTCCCATCCGGCGCCGCGCGTGGTAGAATGTGGGCAGAGACACGGCGTCCTCCCGCACACAAGGGAACGGACGCGGGACGGGAGAGAGACGGATGCATTTTGTCGACGCGAAAGGGATCCTGACCGGGGGCAAAGGCGCCTACGGGATGAACATCTACCGCGGATGCACCCACGGATGCATCTACTGCGACAGCCGCAGCGCCTGCTACCGCTTCACCCACCCGTTCGAGGACATCGAGGTGAAGCGCAACGCCCCGGAGCTGCTGGAGACGGCCCTGCGCTCCATGAAGCGGAAAGCCATGATCGGCACGGGCTCCATGTCCGATCCGTACATGCACTGCGAGGAGAAGCTCGGCCTGACGCGGCGCTGCCTCGAGGTCATCCTGCGGCACGGCTTCGGCGCCGCGGTGCAGACGAAGTCCGACCGGATCCTGCGCGACGCGGACCTGCTCGAGGCCATCAACCGGACGGCGAAGTGCGTCGTGCAGATGACCCTGACCACCTTCGACGAAAAGCTGTGCGCCGTCGTCGAGCCCAACGTCTGCAATACGCAGCGGCGGATTGAGGTGCTCGCGGAGATGCAGAGCCGGGGCATCCCCACCGTGGTGTGGCTCTCGCCGGTCCTGCCCTTCCTCAACGACACGGAGGAGAACCTGGACGCCATCCTCGGGGCCTGTGCGCGGGTCGGGGTGAAGGGCATCCTCTGCTTCGGCATGGGGCTGACGCTCCGGGAAGGCGACCGCGAATACTACTACGCCGCGCTGGACCGCCACTTCCCCGGCCTGAAGGAGAAGTATATCCGCACCTACGGCAATGCCTACGAGCTGCCCAGTCCGAACAACGAACGCCTGATGGCCCGCTTCCGCTCCTTCTGCCGGGAGCACGGCATCCTGTGCGAGCCGCAGGCCTGCTTTGACGATCTGCGCAGCCTGCCCGAGCGGTACCGCCAGATGAGTTTCCTCAGCGAGTGACATACGCCCGCCGTTGCGCGCCGAGCGTCTTTGTGCTATCATGACCGCAGCGAACCGATATCCGTTCCGGGAGGAGATGCCTGTGAGAGAGAATACCGTGGAAGCCCGCCGTTTCGGCTGCCCGTCCTGCGGCGGAACACTCCGCTACGACATCGAAAGCAGGAAACTGGTCTGCGATCAGTGCGGACGCACCGCCATGCCGTCGATGTTCCCGGATGAGGCCGGGGACGCAGGGTCGGAGACCTTCGGCGTCACCGCTTACCGCTGTCCGTCCTGCGGGGCGGAGATCTGCTCCGCCGGCACCGCCGCCACCAGCTTTTGCTCCTTCTGCGGCAGCGACGTGGTGCTCGAGCAGCGGCTGTCGGAGATGCAGCGGCCCTCCCGCATCGTGCCCTTCTCCGTCACGCGGGAGAGATGCGAGGAGATCTACCGCCGCTACATCCGCGCCCACGATCTGGCCCCGCGCGCCCTGCTCCGCCAGGCCGAGCTCGCGCACTTCCGCCCCGTGTACATTCCCTTCTGGTCGTACAGCGTGCAGGCGGAGGGCGAAATCACCGTCGAGGGCTCCGTCCGGAGCAGCCGGCGCGGCGGCGATGTCTGCCAGGAAGAGGTCCGGCTCAGGCTCGGGACCCACATCCGCCAGGACAATATCCTCTACGACGCCTCCGTCGCCTTCGAGGACGAGACGGCGGCCCGGCTGCTGCACGCGTCGGAGAACGCCGTTCCCTTCCATCCGGTTTATCTCAGCGGGATGTACGCCAAGGCCCCGGACGCCCCTCCGGACTATTACCGTAACGAGGCCGCCGCGGCCGCCCTCCGCTTGTTCATGGACCGGGTCCACATGGAGTACCGCATGGACAGCGTCCGCCTGGTCGGGGATTCCCTGCCCGACGAGCGGATCGATCAGGAGCTGGTGCTGATGCCGGTATGGCTCCTCGCCCGACGTCAGGGCGACCGGGTCCTCTATGCCGCCGTCAACGGGGCGGACGGGAGGGTCGTCTGCGACGTGCCCGCCAGCCCGGTGAAGCTCGGCCTCGCAGCAGCCGCGGCGGCCGCCCTGCTCTTCGCCCTGCTGATCATGCTGCCCACGCTCCGGGCCGACTGGCTCATCGTCCCCTCCACGCTTCTGGCCCTGCTCACCCACCACCGCCTGTGCATCATGCAGCGCCTGCTGGTCTACCGCGAACTGCGGGAGGGAGAGCCCGCTTTCAACGGTTTGGCCTACCGCAACGGTCCCGCGCAGACGCTCCTGGCTCTGCACAGATACAGGTACCGCAAGGACGGTCAGGATCCTCCGATCAAACAGGTCGGCAAAGTACTGATGCTCCTGGCTGTCGGGCCGCTCGTCCTCTTGCTCGGCTATCTGCTTGCCGCCACCGACCTGTATGCCGGCGACGCGGCCCTTCGGCTGATCACCGCGGTGTTCCTGCTGATCGCGGGCGTCATCGGGCACCGCCTGAGCATCCGCCTCATCCGGGCCATGCCTGCGTGCCGGGCAAAGCTCAGCGCCACGCGGCAGTGTCTCCTGCTGGTTGCCGTCAACATCCTGGCGATCCTTCTCCTGATCCTCAATCTGGCCGAGGACTGGGTCTACTATCTGGTCTCCCTCATCCTGCTGGGCCTGAGTGTCGGCGGCATGGTGCTCCTCTGGCGGCACTACAACCGCTTCGCCACGCGGCCCGTCCCGTTCTTTGACAAGGAGGAAGCGGCATGAAAAGCAAGATCCGGCTCCTCATCTGCCTGCTCCTGGTCCTCTGTGCCTCCCTCGCCTGCGCGCAGGCCCCGGCCGACGGGTTCGGCGGGCCCCTGCTGGAGGACGAGGCCGATATCTTCACCGACGAGGAGGAGGCCCTCCTGCTGGAGTCCATGCGCCTGCTGAGCGGCTACGGCCGTCCGATGCTGTGGACCAACCGCGAGTACGGGGATTCCGGCCGTCTCGCCAACAGGTACTGCGACCGGCACGGCGGAACGAGCGGCGCCGTCCTCATGATCGACATGGTCACGCGCGAGATCTGGATCTCCGCCTGCGGCCCGATGCGGAAGGCCCTGAGCCCGTCGGCGGCCCGGAGCATCACCGACAACGTGTACACTTTCGCCACCCGCGGCGATTTCTATGCCTGCGCCAGCGAGGCCTTCTCGCAGATGCGGACCCGGCTGGAGGGCGGGCGGATCGCAGAGCCCATGCGCTGGATCACCAGCGCCCTGATCGCCGTGGCGAGCGCTCTGCTGATCGTCTTCGCCGCCGTGTCCGCCCGGGAACGCTCCGGCAGCCGCCTGGAGAAGGGCAAGATCATCCCTCCCGTCCCGGCGAGCGTCCGGATCGGCCACGGCTTTACGTGCCGGAATCAGGAAATCGAAAGGAAAATCCTTTCCAGCCGCGTCATCTACCGTGGGAACGGTGTAAGCGGCGGTTCGTCCGGCGGCGGCCGGGGCGATGACGAAGGGTGGCTCCTCGCACTCGATATCACCCTTGACATCCTCGGTCTTTTCCTCGGCGGAGGAGGCGGTCGCGGCGGACACCGCGGCGGCGGGCGAAGAGGAGGAGGCGGCGGATTCCGCTCCGGCGGCGGCGGGCACCGGTTCTGATCCGGAAAAGGCGCGGCGGTCACTGCGACCGTACCGCGCCTTTTCCGTCGGCGGGAACCTCCCGAAGACACGAAAAAACGGCTCTCTGACAAGCCGTTTCAGCAGCTCCGACCGGATTCGAACCGGTGTTTTCGCCTTGAGAGGGCGACGTCCTAGGCCTCTAGACAACGGAGCCAAAGCTGGGGAACTAGGATTTGAACCTAGACTATACGAGTCAGAGTCGCAGGTGCTGCCGTTACACCATTCCCCAACATACAGCCAACCTGACTGCGAGGTTTAGAATACCACAAACCAGGTCGGCTGTCAAGCACTTTTTTTGCGATTTTGCGGATGGTCCGGCGATGAGGCGGTGTCAGAACCTGTGGCCGCCTCCGCCGCCGCTGTGGCCGCCGCCACCTCCGCCGCCTCCGCCGCCGCTGCGGCCGCCTCCCCCGCCGCCTCCGCCGCCGCTGTCCGAATCATGACGGACGATGCTCACGGAGACTGTCGTCTCGGCGAGCAGCTTCGGGATCACCCGGTACTCGCGCTGCGAGGGGGTCAGGCTCCTGGGCAGCACGCCGATGAACTCCCCTTTCCGGAGAGCGGTGCGCTGCGTGTGGATTGCACCGGCCAGCAGGTAGATGATGACCGTGGCCAGCGTCAGGGCCAGGATGACGCAGGTGATGATCCGCATCGGCTCGGCGATCCGGTTCCCGTTCATCAGATCCCGGATCTGCGAGAAGGCTTCCGTCGCGCACGCGTAATAGTCGCCGCGGCTCGCGCCGGAATAGACATTGTCGGTGATCGTTCTGGCCCGCGACGGGGTGACCGTGCGGTACATCTCCCCGTCGGAGAAGAGGTAGATCATCCGCTCGTTCATGTTGATCACGAACAGCACGCCGCTTTCCGTTCCGATGCGATCGTGATAGTACGCTTCCGCCAGGCGCGCGGTGCTGCCGCTCTCGCGCGTCGTCCACAGCATGGGCACGCCGAATGCGCTCACCGTCCGCATCCCCTCGGTCAGCAGCGCCTCCTGGTCCTCCGTGAAGAGGCCCGCGTCATCTGCAAGGATCGGTTCGTTCGCAGCCTCGCACAGGGCGGCGGGCGCGGTGAGCAGGGAGAAGATCAGGAGCGCGAGAAGGGCTGAGACAAGGCGTTTCACGGTGCATCCGCCTCCTCCCCGAAGAAGGGCACGGGCCGGGTGACATAGCGGTTGTGCCGGCTCCACAGGTAGACCATGCCCGTGGCCGTCAGCGCCAGGATGGCGACGCAGGCGATATAGCAGATCCAGTCCTGGGCGGGATTCCGGATGAAGATCGCGACGGCCGCGGCGTTGACCGCCGCCGACAGGCCGCTGTGCGCGGTGCCGAACGTCCTGTACCGGCCCTGCGGGATGCCTCGGATGATCCAGAAGGCCGTCCAGAGAACGTACAGGATCCCGCCGATGCAGGCCGCCAGGATCAGGATGCGGATGGACAGCATGTCTCCCCCGATCGCGGTGGCCACCAGGAGCAGGATCAGGAGCGGCGCGATCATGACCAGCATCAGCATGCCGATCGTCCGGAACAGCACATAAGGCAACAGGAGCAGGCGTTTGCCCAGCGATCGGGGTGCTTCGACCGTGAACGAGGTCGCCCGCTTCCACAGCTCTTTGAATCCGGGCCTGCCGCCCGGATTCCGGCCGGACATCCGGGCCAGATCGGCGCGCATGGTGCGGTATGCCGGTCCCCGGTAGCCGTCCGGTCTGTCAAAGTCGGGCTCCGTCTCCCGGGTCTCCCGGGCGCTCAGCATCCGCAGCTGCCTCAGCATATGCACCTGCGCGAACATGCCCAGCATCGCGCACGGCAGGAGCAGCCAGTCCGCGCGGATCACGGGCAGCAGGTACATCAGGGCAAACAGCGCGGCAGCCAGGAGGATCGTGGACAGGATCACCCGCGGCGGGCTGACCGGCACTTCGCACACGATGTCGCCGGTGTCCCCGTTCACCGCGGCGTAGAGCATGCGGTCTCCCCGGCGGTGCGCCAGCAGCCAGACCGGCAGCAGCAGCAGTTCCTGCTCCACCTGTTCGCCGGGCAGCTGCGGCACGCCTTCCGTACTCGTCTCGATCCGCTGCAGATGATGGACGGCCATGACCTTGCTGACCACGGCCTGATAGGCGGCGCTGACGGCCTCGGAGCGGTACAGTTCCGGCTCCGCGTCGGGCGCCTGGGCATACATGCCGGACAGGTAGACCGGGTGGAAGGGAACGGCATGCTTCAGGTCATGACTGAGCCGGGCCGCCGTCTCATCCTCGAAGGCCCGCGATGCGTCGTAGAGGATGCCGCTGTAGTCGGCCTCGATCTCCGTCTCCAGGTCCTTCACGGTCGTGACGGTGGCATCCCGGTCGCGCCTGACCGTCGTGCCGCGGAAGGTCATGGTCCCCTCCGCGCGGACGCGGTAGGACCAGAATGGGATGTAGATCGGCCGGAAGTGACCCACCACCGACTGCTTCCGCACGGAGCCCGGCGCCAGCAGCTTTCCCCGGAGATGGTCGCGGTAGATCCGCTCGCAGCGCTGCCGACTCACCGCGAAGGGCACGATCCGGCTCGGCCGCTGCATCCGGGAGAGACGCTGTTCCAGCACCACGTCGCTGCCGCAGTAGGAGCAGAAGCTCGTGGCTTCCGTGCCGCCCGAGACGATCTCCGCGCCGCACTGGGGGCAGCGGTAGGCCGTCACCTCGACGGTCTCCCCCGCCGTGTCCGGCTCGTCCGGAGCGATCTCACGGCCGAACCAGGTCGATCCGCACTGCGTGCAGAGGAACGGCTTGCCGTCCCGCGTATCGAGGGCATAGCGCAGCGCTCCGCCGCACGACGGGCAGCCGAAGCGCCGGGCCGATGCGGTCTTCTCCGCCATCCGGTTCACCCCCTCCGGTCGGTCTTTCTCAGAACTCACATTCTCTGGGCGTGCGCGGGTAGGGAATGACGTCGCGGATGTTGTCCACGCCGGTCAGGTACATCAGCAGGCGCTCGAAGCCCATGCCGAAGCCCGCGTGCGTGCAGCCGCCGAAGCGCCGCAGGTTCACGTACCAGTCCATCTGCTCTTTGGAGATCCCCAGCTCGTCCATGCGGGCGCAGAGGCGGTCATAGCGGTCCTCGCGCTGGGAGCCGCCCATCAGCTCGCCGGAGCCGGGCACCAGCAGGTCCACGGCGGCCACGGTCTTGCCGTCGTCGTTCTGGTACATGTAGAAGGCCTTGATGTCCTTCGGCCAGTCGTAGACAAAGACGGGGCCGTGGAAGTACTCCTCGGTCAGGTACTTCTCGTGCTCCTTCGCGGTGTCCTCGCCGTACTTCGGCTCAAACTGGAAGCGGCCGTCCCGGTTGGCCTCGCGCAGGATCGTGATCGCCTCGTCGTGGGTGATGCGGGCGCAGCGGCTCTCCGCCAGGCTGTTCAGCTTGTCCAGCAGACCGCCGCCCGTGAACTTGTCCAGGAAGGCCAGCTCGTCCGGGCACTTCTCCAGGACGGTCTTCACGAGGTATTTGAGGAAGTCCTCCTCGATGTCCATCAGCTGGTGGATATCGCAGAAGGCGATCTCCGGCTCGATCATCCAGAACTCGGCGGCGTGGGTCTTCGTGTTGCTGTTCTCGGCGCGGAAGGTAGGCCCGAAGGTGTAGATCCGCGAGAAGGCCATGGCGAAGGTCTCGCCCTCGAGCTGACCGGTGACCGCCAGGGAGGTGGCCTTGCCGAAGAAGTCCTCGGACGGATCGGCCTTCACGCCCTGGGGCAGGGTCGTGACGGTGAAGGTGTTGCCCGCGCCCTCGGCGTCGTTGGCCGTGATCAGCGGGGTGTGGACGTAGACATAGCCGCGGTCCTGGAAATAGGTGTGGATCGCCATGCTCGCCACCGAGCGCACGCGGAACACGGCCTGGAACAGGCGGGTGCGGGGGCGCAGATAGGCGATCTCGCGCAGGAACTCGACGCTGTGGCGCTTGGGCTGCAGCGGATAATCCTCGGGGCAATCGCCCTCGAGGGTGATGGTGTGCGCCTTGATCTCGGGGGTCTCCGGATCCTTGTAGGACGGGACCACCTCGCCGGTGACGCTGATGGCCGCGCCGTTGTGCAGCGCGCTGATCTCCTGGAAGTTGGCGATCCCGTTGTCATAGACGACCTGCGGGTTTTTGAAGCAGGTGCCGTCGTAAAAATCGATGAAGCCGATCTCTTTCTGCTTGCGGTGGCTGCGGATCCAGCCCTGAAGGCTGACCTCCTGTCCCTGGAGCTCGCTGAGGCGCTCCTTCAGCTCCCGCGTGGTGATGGTCTGCATGGCGATCCCTCCGTTGTCTCATAGTGCGAACAGGCGCATTATAGCAGATTTGGCCCTGTAATTCAACAATTCCCTTCCGATGCACCCTTTTTTTCTTCCGATGAATGTGATAAAATGAGGTATCCCCAGCAACAGATGAGGAGGAATTCCGCATGAAACGTCTGGCAAGCCTGCTGCTCTGCCTGTGTCTCATCCTGTCCCTGACGGCGATCCGGGCAGAGGATGCCCCGCTGCACTACATGTCCGACTTCTCGGAGGGAACCGACGGCTGGTACGCCCGCTCCGCCGGGGAGGCCATGGTCTCCGTCGAGGGCGGCGCCCTGCTGATCGAGGGCCGCACCGCCGCCTGGAACTCCCCCGGCCGCGATTTTCCGCTCATCGCGGGCGACACCTACGAGATCAGCGTCCAGATCAGCCAGAGCGAACTGACGAAGGCCACCTTCATCGTCTCCGTCGCCCATTCCAACGGGGATCTGGAGACCTATGAGAACCTGGTGCGTCAGGACGTCGCCAAGGGCGTCTGGACCACGGTCACCTGCACCTACACGCCCGGCCCCTTCGACCGGTACGTCCTCTATGTCGAGACCTCCGGCGACGGGACGATCCCCTTCCGCATCCGCCGCTTCTCCATCCGCGACACGACGGCGAAGTTCTCCGCCGGCAGCCTCCCCTCCCTGAAGGAGACCTTCGCGGACGACTTCCTCTTCGGCGGCTGCGTGAACAGCTTCCAGGTCCGGAACAGCGGCCTGATGAGCCTCGCGGCCCGGCAGTACGCCATCGTCACCTGTGAGAACGAGATGAAGCCCGACGCCCTGATCGACGTCGCCCGCTCCCGCGTCCTGGCCAAGGACGACGAGACCGCCGTCGCCGTTCACTTCGATTCCTGCAAGGCGATCCTCGACTGGGCCTGGGCCAACGGGCTCAAGATGCACGGCCACGTCTTCGTCTGGCATTCGCAGACGCCCGAGGCCTTCTTCCGCGAGGGCTACAGCGCGTCCGGCGCCTATGTCAGCCGCGAGGTCATGCTGGCCCGCCTGGAGCACTTCATGCAGCAGACCTTCGACTTCCTCGAGGCCAACTACCCGGGCATGTTCGTCTCCTATGACATCTGCAACGAGGTCATCGACGACGGCACCGGCCGCCTGCGCACCTCAAACTGGTACAAGGTGGTCGGCGAGGACTTCGTGGCCCGCGCCTTTGAGATCGCCCGCCGCTGCGCCCCGGAGGGCCTGCAGCTCTACCTCAACGACTACAACACCGCCTGGCAGCCCAAGCAGGGCGGCATCGTCCAACTGCTCAACGAGCTGAAGCCCGAGGGCAACATCGACGGCTACGGCCTGCAGATGCACCACGCCGTCGGCTCCCCCTCGATCGCGCAGATCCGCGCCTCCGTGGAAGCCATCGCCGCGACCGGCCTGCGCATCCGCGTCAGCGAGCTCGACGTGGGCATCGACAGCACCGAGGACGCCAACCTGCGCGCCCAGGCCGACTTCTACGCGGCCATCATGGACATCCTGAAGGCCCACGCCGACCAGGTGGACGGCGTCCAGGTCTGGGGCATCCTCGACAGCCAGAGCTGGCGGTCGAAGAACCATCCCCTCCTCTTCGACGGCGACGGCCAGCCGAAGTACGCCTTCTGGGCGCTGACCGATCCGAGCCGCATCCCGCAGTGACTCGTCCTTGACGCCCGGCAAACCGCATGATAAAATGATCATGATACTCTGTGACCGTTCATGACGCTGAAAGACAGGAGGTCTTCAACATGGATATTCTCGAAAAGCTGTCCCTTGCCGGTCTGGTGCCGGTCATCAAGGTCGATGACGCCGCGGACGCGGTGCCGCTGTGCCGCGCGCTGTCCGACGGCGGTCTGCCGGTGGCGGAGATCACCTTCCGCACCGCCGCCGCCGAGGAAGCCATCCGCCTTGTGCACGAGCAGCTGCCGGAAGTCATCCTCTGCGCCGGCACCGTGCTGACCACCGACCAGGCCGAGCGCGCGGTGAAGGCCGGCGCGGCCGCCATCGTCTCCCCCGGTCTCAACCCGGAGGTCGTGCGTTGGTGCCTCGACCATGACGTCCCGGTCTGCCCCGGCACGTCCAATCCCTCCGACATCGAGGTCGCCCTCTCCTTGGGTCTCACCGCGGTCAAGGTCTTCCCGGCCGAGGCCATCGGCGGCCTGAAGCTGATCAAGGCCATGGCGGCCCCCTACACCGCCATGCGCTTCATGCCCACCGGCGGCGTGAACGAGAACAACATGCTCGACTACCTCGCCTTCGACAAGATCATGTGCTGCGGCGGCTCCTGGATGGTGCCGGGCGACGCGATCAAGGCGAAGGACTGGGGCCGCATCACCGCCCTGACCCGCTCCGCCGTGGACAAGATGCTGGGCCTGGAGATCCGCCACATCGGCATCAACTCCGGCGACCCGGAGAAGGCCCTGGCCGACGCGAAGGCCCTGGCCACCCTCATGGGCTGGGAAGTGAAGGAGGGCAACTCCTCCGACTTCGCGGGCACCGGCTTCGAGTGCATGAAGAAGCAGGGCCGCGGCACCAACGGCCATGTCGCCATCGGCTGCAACAACGTCGCCCGCGCCAAGTGGCACCTCGAGCGCCGCGGCTACGCCTTCGACGAGGAGAGCGCCGGCTACAAGAACGGCAAGCTCAACATCATCTATCTCAGGGATGAGATCGCCGGCTTCGCCCTCCACCTCGCACAAAAGTAAACAATCAGAACAATCATTTGAAGGAGGATGATTTCCATGGGCAAGATCGTTACCTTTGGTGAAGTGATGCTGCGGCTGAAGAGCCCCGCGTATGAGCGTCTCTTCCAGTCCCCGGTCCTCGAGGCCACCTTCGGCGGCGGCGAGGCCAACGTCTCCGTCTCCCTGGCCAACTACGGCCTCGACACCGCTTTCGTCTCCGTGCTCCCCACCGGGGCCATCGGCGACGCCTGCATCCGCGAGATGCGGGGCTTCGGCGTGGACGTGAGCCGCATTGTCCGCAAGGACGGCCGCATGGGCATCTACTATCTGGAGACCGGCGCCGTGCAGCGTCCCTCCAAGGTGATCTACGACCGCGCGGGCTCCACCATCGCGAAAGCCAAGCCCGGCGACATCGACTGGGACAAGGCGCTTGAGGGCGCGTCCTGGCTCCACCTGACCGGCATCACCCCCGCCATCAGCGCGGGCGCCGCGGACCTCTCCCTCGAGGCGGTGAAGGCCGCCAAGGCGAAGGGCCTCCACGTCTCCTGCGACCTGAACTACCGCAAGAACCTCTGGAAGTACGGCAAGCGCGCCGACGAGGTCATGAAGGAGCTCGTCAAGTACGTCGACACCGTGATCGCCAACGAGGAAGACGTGCAGAAGGCCCTCGGCATCTCCGCCGAGTCCGCCTCCGCCGTGGACGAGGGCGACATCAACGTCGAGCTGTACAAGACCATCGCCGGCAAGGTGATGGAAGCCTATCCGAACGTGCAGCGCGTGGCCATCACCCTGCGCGAGTCGAAGAGCGCCAACCACAACGACTGGAGCGCCTGCCTGTACAACGGCAAGGACTTCTTCCTCTCCCGCAAGTACGCCATCACCGACATCGTGGACCGCGTGGGCGGCGGCGACTCCTTCGGCGGCGGCCTGATCTACGGCCTCAACGTGTACGGCGACGAGAAGCAGGCCCTGGAATTCGCGGTGGCGGCCTCCTGCCTCAAGCACACGATCCCCGGCGACTACAACCGCGTCACCGCCGCTGAGGTCGAGAGCCTGATGAAGGGCTCCGGCACCGGCCGCGTGCAGCGCTGACCTGCCCGCAAACCCGTCCCGAAGGGAGGACACCGTGATGAAACGCCGTCTGACCGCCATGCTCCTGCTCGCCGGTCTGCTGCTGGCCCTGGGCACCGCCCTGGCCGATTTCCGGTACGCCAGCGTCTGGTCCAGGCTGAACCAGAAGATGGCCACCCGCTCCGGCCCCGGCACCCAGTACGACGAGCCCGGCACCTTCTTTTCCGCCGGGACCGACGTCCAGCTGGTCTCCCGGGCCTATGACAGCGCCAACGGCATCTGGTGGGTGCAGGCAGACTTCGACTATCACGGGAAGCGCATCCGCGCCTACACGGGCGCCAAGCGCTTCGACAATCTCTACCTGAGCAGCCTCCCGGAGGAGGTCCTCATGGGCTGGGGCCACACCTCCGACCTGGGCGAGGCCTGGGCGGGGCCCGGCTACAATTACCAGAGCGTCCGCAATGTCCCGGCGTACACCTATGCCACGATCTACGGCTATGTGTACAACCCCGGCGAGGATGCCGACTACATCCAGATCGAGTTCTACGACAGCAATCTCGGACGCTACCGCAGGGCCTGGATCAAGGAATGGGCATTCAACGCGGAGTACATGGACTACGGGCGGAGCTGGTGAACCCGGCAACCGTTTCCCGCGGCGGCGCAGTTTCGGCTACGCCGTCTTTTTCGATTCACGGAAAAGCCCGGCGAAAGGGTCTCCCCTCGCGCCGGGCCGTGTTTCCGTGTCTCAGCCGCCGGTGATGTCCACATCGCCGGAGACGGTCCCCGCCGTCACGCGGAAGGGGGCGCTGTCCCGCAGGCTGACATTGTGATACCCGATATCGCCGGAGCGGGTCTTGACCTTCGCCTCCACATCGCTGACGCCGGAGGGCAGATGCAGATCGATGTCGCCGCTGACGCTGTTGAGCTGCAGGTCTGCGTGATCCACGTCCCGCAATGTCAGATCGATCTCGCCGCTGACCGTATTGCCGGTCACCTGCGTCGAGACCGTCCAGGCGTCGATGTCGCCGCTGACCGTATTCATGCGGATCGCGTCCGCGCCGCCGCGGAAGTCGATATCGCCGCTGGTGGTGTTCAGCATGGCCTCGCCGAAGGATCCGCTGACATCCAGATCGCCGCTGATGCTGCCGGCCTCCAGGCGCGCGCAGCGCGCGGTCCCGTCGGCGTCCGGGGCGAAGCCGGCCGTCTTTTCATTGAGCCCCACATGGCAGTCGCCGCTGGTGGACTGGAGCGTGATCTCCCTCGTCGGCACGTCATAGCGGATGTCGCCCGAAAGGGTCTGGATCCTGGCGGACCGCAGAAGGTCCTCCGGCACACGGATCAGCACGCTGCAGTCGCTGTCGCCGAAGCTTACGGTCGCGCCGATCAGTCTGGACAGGGTCCCGAAGAAGCCGCTGCGCTTTTCCGTATTGGCGGCGGGGTTCGGGCGATGCTCCTGGGTGATCATCAGGGTATCGCCTTCGACCCAGGCCCGCAGCACGCTGACAGTCCCCTGCTCCAGCTCAAGAGTCGGCCGGTCGCCTGTCCGCTCCACGGTCACGTCGGCGGTGCGGACATTGACCTGCAGGGCACGCACGCGGTTCCAGTCCACCGCTTCGGTCCCGGAGGCGGAGGCATCCTGTCCCTTGGCGAACGCGTCGGCGGTCCCGGCCTTGCGGGGATAGTCCCGCAGCACCTCGTCCATGCCCTTGAGGCTCTCCACCACCGCTCCGATGGCCTCGTCCTCGCTGTAGCCCGACTGCACCAGGTTCTGATAGCGCTCCTGGCAGTTGTTCATGACCTCATCGTGGATAGCGCGGACTTCCTCGTTCTCCTCCATGTCCTCAAACAGCAGATCCACGATCCTTGCGACTGTCGCGTTCATTCTTCTTCCTCCTTCATCAGCCATTGCTGCGGCGCTCTCTTCTCGTCTGACATCATCGGTTCGGGGATCAGGCGCTTCGGCCTGCCCTGCGTTCCGCGGAAGCGGCAGCCCGCCTCCGGAAACACGAATCCGTCCAGGATCATGCCGGGCAGATACAGTTCATTCATCGCGCATCCTCCTTCAGCAGGGCGTCGATCAGCGCCCGCGTGTCCTTCCAGCCTTCGGTGTCCTCCCGCAGCCGGTCCCGCCCGGCCTCGGTCAGGTCGTAATAGCGCCGTCTCGCGCCGCTTGTCTCGTCTCCCCAGCGGGAGCGGATGAGCCCCGCCGTCTCCAGCCGCCGGAAGGCCGTGTACAGGGTGGCCTCCTTGAGTTCAAAGGCACCGCCGCTGATCTGCGCGACCTCCTGGTTGATCCGGTAGCCGTAGCTCTCTCCCCCGCTGAGCCTCCGGAGAATGATCGTATCCGTGTATCCCCGGAGAAGATCGGATGACAGATTCATCTTCTCACCTCCCGCCCTTACTGTATCATAAGATACTTCGCCTGTCAAGGTATCTCAACATTAGAAAATGATGAGAGGATCCGACGCCGTTCCGTCATTCCTCTGGCTCTTCACGGAAAGTTCGGGAAAACCCTATGGGAGGGGTTCGCGCTCTGCGGAGCGCGCCAGGGGCTTTCCGATCGCCCCTGGACCCTTCGGGGCCGTCTCTTTCTTGTTAGTTGTCGGGTAAGGCTGAGAGCATAGCC
>JAFRPG010000070.1 GCA_017429265.1 Clostridia bacterium
AGGCTTTGCCGATCACGACGCTCAAAGATGCGATCCCAAAGGGTCCAGGGATTCGGAGCGCCCGGAAAACTGTCCGGGGGACAGTTTTCAGCGGAGAATGGGCGGCAGCCCCGGATCGATCGGAAAGCCCCTGGCGCGCTCCGCAGAGCGCGAACCCCATCCCATATGGTTTTCCCGAACTTTTCGTGAAAAGCCCAAAAATCAGGAAACACAAAAGGAGATGTTCTCCATGATCCAAAAGAGGCTGTGGCTGCTGATCCTCGCGGCGGTGCTGACGGTCGGGCTGTGCGTGCCGGCAAGCGCCAATACCCTGCAGAAGGGCAGCAAGGGCGACGACGTCGTCCTGATCCAGCAGCAGCTGATCGACCTCGGCTTCCTCACCGGGGCCGCGGACGGCATTTTCGGCAGCCAGACCGCTTCCGCCATCAAGGCCTTCCAGCGCCACGAAGGCCTCAAGCAGACCGGCAAGCTGACCGACAAGCAGCAGTTTGACCTCCTGAGCCTGTGGAACATCGCCACCGATACCTCCTACGCGATCTACGGCGGCGGCTCGGAGGACCTGAGCGGCGTCTATCCGGACACCTGCGGCCTGGCCGCGGACGACCGCGGCGATGTGTATTTCGAGTACTGCTACCGTCACTACAAGGCCGAGGCCAACCTCATGGCGCTCCGCACGGGCCCGTGCCCGCCCCAGCTCGAGATGATGCTGGCGGGGAACGCCTGCCGCTACTGGGAGACGTGGATCCTCGAGATGTACGACGAGTGGGAGGCCCGCGCCTCGAAATCGGACAAAAAGACGGTCCGCCGCTACCGGCAGGACTTCATCGATGACCTGGCGAAGATGCGCCGCGAGTGGCAGGCTCAGCAGCCCGCCGACCAGCCCAACTGGGCGCTGATCCAGGAAGCCAACTGGCTGGAGGAGGTCGGCATCCAGCAATGCCTTGATCTTCATGGGATGGAACCGCAGGGAAAATGATCTTCCGGTGACGAAAAACGCCGCCCCTTTGTCTGCAGAACAGTTTGCGGGGGCGGTGTTTTTGGTTCTTTGTGCTCCAGGGAGATAAAGGTATGCGCCTGCGGGCGCACCAGAGGGCTTTCCGATCGCCCTCTGGACTCCTTCGGGGCCGACCCGTAAAGAAAGATCTTGAGAATTGTAAGGCTTTGAGGGATTGTCAGGTTCTATTCTCATCCTTGCCCGACAACCAACAAGAAGGATACGGCCCCGAAGGGTCCAGGGGCGATCGGAAAGCCCCTGGCGCGCTCCGCAGAGCGCGGATCCCTCTCCCTTATGCTTTCCCGAACTTTTCGTAAAGAACTGGCTTTTTATTTTCCGGGCTTCTCACCGGATCATCACCGCAGCCACGATCATGCCTGCGCAGACGATCATGGCGGCGGCGTCGATCAGGCCGAAGGGATAGCGGCGGTAGCCGGAGGCCGGGGTGCGCAGGGCGAAGCCGCGGACCTCCACGGCCACGGCGGTCAGCTCGGTGCGGCGGACCGAGGTGATCAGCAGCGGAGCGCACAGCGGCAGGATCATGCCGAGTTTCCGCAGGCCGCGCGCCTTATCGAAGGCCACACCGCGGGCGGTCTGCGCCTCCATGATGTCGCTCATCTCCTCCAGGAACTGCGGGATGAAGCGGATCGCCGTGGTGACGGTGAAGGCGTACTTGTAGGGGACATGCAGCACCTGCACCAGGGCGTTGGCCAGGTCGGAAACCCGCGTCACGGCGAGGACCAGGGTCAGCGGCATGCATACCACGACCAGGCGCAGCACCACCGTGGCGGCCGTCAGCAGGCCCTTGTCGGTGATGATCCAGAACAGCGGGGTGCCGTCCCTGTACAGCAGGGTCTGGAGCACAAAGAGGAAGATCGCGATCTTCATCAGACCCTTGAGGATATTGAGGGTCTTCCCCGGCACGCCGGCGATAAACCCGATCGCGAGGTCCGCGGCCAGCAGGCCGAGCAGCACGAAGATGTTCCCCGTGATGAACGCGGCCACGCAGATCACCACGGTCAGGAGGAGCTTGGTCACCGGGTTCATCCGGTGGATGACGGAGCGGCCGGGAACGTAGCGGAAGAGGTCCTTCACTGCTCCTCGCCTCCCTTCGCGCGGGCGGCCAGGACATCCGCCATGGCCTCCGGGGTGTCGCCGCCGTCGAGGCCGAGGCGCTGCGCCAGGCCGATCATCTGCGGGGGCAGGATCGAGGCGGTCTCCATCAGCATGCGGTCGCGGAAGATCTCCCGCACCGGGCCGTCGCCCAGCAGCCGCCCGCAGGCCATCACGAGGGCGCGGTCGGCGTAGTCCAGCACGACCTCCATGTCGTGGCAGACCATGACCACGGTGACCTTCCGCTCGCGGTTCATCCGGCGGATGCGGTCCATGATGTGGCAGCACTCGCGGTAGTCCAGGCCGGTGGTGGGCTCGTCGAGGATCAGCACCTCGGGCTCGACGGCGAGGATGGACGCGAGGGCGACGCGCTGGCGCTGGCCGCGGCTGAGGGCGAAGGGCTCCTCATCCCCGGTGAAGCCGAAGTCCGCAAGGACCTCCTCCGCCCGGGCGGTGCGCCGCTCCTCCGGCTCGTCCCCGCGCACGGCGGACAGGCCGAAGAGGATCTCCTCGCGCACGGTGTTCTTGCAGATCTGGCGGTCGGGGTTCTGGAAGAGGAAGCCGACCTGGCGGGCGCGCTGGCTCACCGGGGTCTTCGCGGTGTCCGAGCCGTGGATCATCACGCGGCCGGACGTCGGACGGATCAGGCCGTCGATCAGCTTGACCGTGGTCGTCTTGCCCGCGCCGTTCGCGCCGAGGATGGCGACAAACTCGCCCTGCTCGATCTGAAAGGAGAGGTCCGACACGGTCGGGCCCTGTGCCGCGTAGGAAAAGCTGACCTTCTCCAGCTCGATCATGCCATCAGCCCCCTTGCCATTGTCTCCGCCTCGTCGAGGTTCACACACACGGGCATGCTGCGGCCGAGCCGCTTCGAGAGCAGCTGGCTCAGCGTGGTCACCCGGGGACAGTTGACCCCGAGGGCCTCCAGCTCGTCGGCGCCGGCGAGCACGTCGCGCGTGGCGCCCTGGCGCACGACGGCGCCCTGATCCATCACCGCCAGCCGGTCGGCGAACTCGCACAGGAGCATGATCTTCTGCTCCACGACGATCACCGTGATGCCGAAGTCCTTCCGCAGGCTGCTCAGCAGGGAGAAGACCTGGCGGCTGCTGACGGGGTCGAGCTCGCCGGTGGGCTCGTCGAGGACGAGGATCTTCGGCCGCAGGGCGATGACGGAGGCGATGGCCACCTTCTGCCGCTGCCCGCCGGAGAGCGAGGCGATGCTCCGCCCGCGCAGGTCCGCGATGCCGACGCGCTCCAGGGCGAAGTCGAGGCGCTCCGGGATCTCGCTGTGCGGCACGCCGAAGTTCTCCAGGCCGTAGAGGATCTCGTCCTCCACCTCGGTGGAGACGATCTGGCTGTCCACGTCCTGGAAGACCATGCCCACGGCGCGGGAGAGGTCGGTGAGGGGGGTGTCGACGGTGTCCATGCCGTCCACGGACACGGAGCCGTAGAAATCGCCGCGGTAGTGGTGCGGGATGACCCCGCTGACGGCGCGGACGAGGGTGGTTTTGCCGGCGCCCGCCGGTCCGATGATGCCGAGGAAACCGCCGTCGGGAACGGTCAGGGTGACGTCCCGCAGGGCGGGATGCTCTTCATCCTTGTAGGTGAACGAAAGGGACTGGATATCGATCATTGCGCATGTCTCCTTGATCGGCGGGCGCCGGGGTGCTTTCGTTTTCGCTGAGAGGATCCGCGCCTGCGGGCGCGCCAGGGGCTTTCCGATCGCCCCTGGACCCTTCGGGATCGCCTCTTTCTTGTATGTTGATGGGCAAAGTAATCTTGATAAAGAACCTTGCAATACCATTGCCTATCTTTACGGGACAGCCCCGAAGGAGTCCAGAGGGCGATCGGAAAGCCCTCTGGTGCGCCCGCAGGCGCATTCCCTCATCAACGGAATTTCCTGATGAAATGTGCAGAACCTTTTTATCTGCCGAGCACCTTGCGCAGCGGGAGGTACAGCAGCTGCACGAGCACACTGCCGATGGCGGCGGTGCCGAGCACGATCGGGATGTAGGCCACCAAACCGCTGGTCTCCATGTGCATCAGGATGAACAGGCAGACCACGAAGCTGCCGCCGGAGACCACCGTGGAGACAAAGGTCGCGAGCATCGGGTTGAGGTCCAGCTTCCCGAAGCGGAAGGGCACGCGGATCATGAAGCACATGGCCACCGCGCCGAGGAGCTCCGAGATCAGGTTGAGCCAGGGCGTGCCAGGGAGGAACTGGCAGATCGCGCCGGCCAGCAGGCCGATGATCGCGCAGCCGATCACATTCGGACGGATGAGGAGGATGGCGAGGCAGTAGGACGCGATGATGAAGTTGGGCTTCATGCCGAAGAAGTTGACGACGCTGCCGACGACCATCTTGAGCACGGCGCCGGCGGCCAGCAGAACGGCCACGAGGATGAGGTCCTGGATGGAGAAGCCTTTGGTTTCCTGAGCCTTGACGATTCTCTTTTCTGCCATGGGGATACCTTCCTTTCTTTCCTGCGGAACTGTTGTCGGTGGGGAAACAGCTGCTGTTGGCCGCCGGATGCCGACCCGGCGTGGGGAAAGAGAGGAAGGTGGGCCGATAAACAGAAAAGCCCGTCCGTCAAAGGACGAGCTTGTGATCACAAACCCATGGTACCACCTTCGTTGAGCCCCCGCAGGGGAGCCCCACTCTTACGAGAGTGCCAACACACCCTCTGCCCTTAACGCGAGCACACGGTCCGGATACTCGAGGCGGAGCCTCTTTCCCCTTTCCCTCAGCGATCCATTTGCCGGCGAACCTGCCGCGGGTTTCCAGCTTCCCCCGCTCTCTGTGGGCGTCCCTTCCGGTTTGATCTTCGCTTCAAAGGTTTGAATATTGCGCTCAAAGCGTAGCACGCGACGGCGCCGCTGTCAATGGGGCGGCTGTACTTTGATTGTTTTTTGGTTCTTCACGGAAAGCTCGGGAAAACCATATGGGAGAGGGTCCGCGCTCTGCGGAGCGCGCCAGGGGCTTTCCGATCGATCCGGGGCTGCCGCCCATTCTCCACTGAAAACTGTCCACCGGACAGTTTTCCGGGCGCTCCGAATCCCCGGACCCTTCGGGTTCGCATCTTCCTTGTTTGGTATTGGACAAAGCAACGTTGATAGAAACCTTGCAATTCCAGAGCCTATCATTAACGGAACGGCCCCAAAGGAGTCCAGAGGGCGATCGGAAAGCCCTCTGGTGCGCCCGCAGGTGCATCCCCTCATCAACGAAGTTTCCCTAACAAAACGTGAAGAGCCTGTTTTTTGGGAGAAGATGGCAGACGGGGTTTTGCTCCCCGTCACCGCTGCGTCTTCCTCCCATACCGCACCGGCTCCGCGATCGTGCGGCGGAAGAAGGAGATCAGCGGGCCCATGAACAGCGCCGTGATGATCGTGCCGGCGCCGATCTTGTCCGCGCCGCCGAGGAGCCAGCCGGTGCCCACGCACAGGAGGTCCGTGGCGATGCGGATGTACTTGAAATACCGCTGCTTCGTGCGCTCCGCGAGGGTCAGGGCGACGGCGTCATAGGTCGAGACCCCGAGATCCCCGGTGAAGTAGAACGCCGAGCCGAAGCACATCACCACCACGCCCACCGCCAGCAGGCCGATGCGCACCGGCAGGGCGGGATCGGGGAAGAGCCGCTGCATCAGGTGCTCGCTGAAGGTGGCGATGTAGCCCACGAGAAAGATGTTCATCACCGTTCCGAGGCCGATCTTGCCCCGGTTCCACAGGAAGATCCCCACCAGCATCACGAGGTTGAGGATCATGTAGAAGGTGCCGTAATCGAGGCCCATCCCGGCCTCCGCGTGGCGCCCGAGGCTCTGGGCGAAGACCTGGAAGGGGTCGACCCCCATCCCGGAGTGGCTGAACAGTCCCACGGAAAAAGCGCATACGAGCACGCCGAACAGGGTCATCAGGATGCGCCGGCGCCCTTCGCCCTTCAGCCATTTCTCCATATGAGGGATCCTCCTTGCGGTCATGGAATGGAAGGATCCGCGCTTTGCCGCCGTGCGGCCGCGGCGCGGTCCGGCATATCGTACCGCGGACAGGAGGGTTTGTCAAAGGGTTTTTCGCGCGTGCGGGAAGATGATTGGCTTCACGGAAAGTTCGGGAAAACCATATGGGAGGGGTTCCGCGCTCCGCGGAGCGCAGGACCTCTCCGTGCTGTCCGCAAAGCCCCATACAAAAAGGACTGCCGCCCGGCTTTGATCCATCGGCGGCAGTCTTTTTCTGATGATCCGGTTTGATCCCTTACTGTCCTTCCAGCTTCTCCAGCCGGGCCTCGAGCTCGAAGGCTTTCTTCAGGTCCTCGGTGACGGACGGATCGTCCGGGATCAGGAAGCCCTGAACGAAGCAGCCGGGGAGGGCGAACTTCTTCTCCTGCTCACCGACGCGGACCGTCAGATAATGCCCGTCGCGGCGGATGATCCTCCCGCGGCCGAAGCCCCTGGTGCCGACCTCCATCCCCACAAGCTTGTGCGGAGGGATCGCGTCCAGCTGCTCCAGGATCTCCCGGCGCTCCCGCTCGGCGGCCTCCCTCGCCCTCGCTTCGGCCTCTTCCTTCTCCGCGCGGGCCTGCGCGGCCGTTCCGGCGTACGCTCCGCCGGTCAGCTCCGCGCGGACCTTCATCA
Source organism: Clostridia bacterium (assembly GCA_017429265.1). GTDB lineage: Bacteria > Bacillota > Clostridia > Christensenellales > Aristaeellaceae > RUG11272. The sequence continues at coordinate 6,733 of JAFRPG010000070.1, forward strand.
GGATCTCTCCCAGACGGTTTTCCCCTCGCAGCGTCCTGCTGTCCACGCCCCAGTAGGTGTCGTGCCAGGCGTTCCCCTCCATCAGCGGGGCGTCGCCGGTCGCGGCGAGCTTCTCCGCCAGCTCCGGATGCTGCTCAAACTTCGCCCGCACGACCTCCTCCATGATGCCATCCTTCACGGTTTCCCAGTCCGGGCGCAGGGAGACCCGCCGGCCCTTCCGCTTGGCCATGACGCCCGACAGGCCGCAGAATTCATCCCGCTCCTCCGCGCTCAGCACCTTCGCCGACTGGAAGGCCGACTCGGTGTTCCGGTAGGTCCGCCCGTCCCACACGACCTCCACGCCGTACATGTTGCTCAGGAACCCATACTCCCCCCGGAAGCTCGTGATCGCCTCACCCATTCCGTACCACATCCTTTCTTCCGATCCGATGATAGCACCTTTCGCGGGGAAAGGCAAGGAACCGGGGGTTCAATCCGCGCCGGAGGGCTTCCTCACGGGGCGGTCTCCGGCAGGTCGAGGGATCCGGCGGGGACGAAGCCGCGCAGGAGCTTCCCGCCGAGGGTGGTCTCGATGTAATCCCAGGACTGACCGTTCTGGTTGACCATCGTGGTCAGGTAGGTCACCGTATCGCCCGCCCGCAGGGCCGTGATGACGGCGCCGCAGCGCAGGGGATCGTCGGTCACCGTGCAGTCGGCGGTCACGGCCGCGCTCTCGCGGCTGAAGCGCAGCTGCGTGTTCAGCCCGGCGCCGCGGATCCTGCTCCCGTCGACATAGCCGACGCGGATGCCGCCCGCGTTCACGCCGCCGGTGAGATCGTAGAAGATCAGCAGCCAGCCGTTGTCCCAGCCCGCGGCGTACAGATATCCGTCCGTGTTCACCATGGCCTTGCCGTTCGCGCCGCGCCAGGAGGAGGCGGAGGGGGCGGAGTAGACCTCGAGGCGCTGGCCTGCCGGCACGTTCACGTAGACGAAGCCGGTCAGGGTCTCGGCGGTGTAGGACCAGTGGATGTCGCGCCAGGAGAGGAGGTTGGCGCCGGGCTGCTTCGTGTAGGGATGGCCCTTGGCGTTCATGTCCGCGAGGACCTTCTTGATCGTGTTGTAGTTCCGCCACTCGAGATCCGTGGTCATGTGATAGGCGGTCTGATCGTCCGTCTTCGGCGTGCTCTGATACCAGGCGAGGCTGTTGAAGTGGTTGTAGAAGACGCCGCCCTCGTCGAAGGTGAAGCCGTGGCGGGCGAAGATCTCGTTGAACATGAAGTGGAGGGATTCGCGGTCCCAGTCCCAGAGCTCCTGCTCGGTCAGCTGACGGGTGTCGCTGTCGATCAGGAACTGGACGCTGGTGGTCCTGCGCTGCACCTTGCCGCCGGACGCCCCGCCGGCGGTGACGGAGCCCTTCGTGATGCTGCCGTCCTCGCCGACGGTGAAGGTGACGGCGTAGTGTCTGTCCGGGTCCCCGCCCCAGAAGGAGGGCGTGGAGGCGGTCACGTCGATCCGGTAGGTGCCGGCGGGCGTGTTCAGGGGGAGGGTGAAGCGCGCGGTGGTCCAGCAGCGGATGTTGCCGCTGCCCTGCACATAGGCGAAGCGGATCCGGTGCGTGGCGGTGTCGGCCTCCTTTGTGCTCCACATCTCCCGATCCCAGTAGCCGTTGAAGAGGTCCTGCCGGGAGGCGAGGGTCTGCCCCCGGTGGGAGAGGACAAAGGTGTTGAAGGTACCGCCCTGCCCGGCGAACTCGCCGTACACGGTCGCGTCGATGCGGTAGCCGTCGGCCGTCTTCTCGGCCCGGTCGAGGGTGAAGGTCTCCGCCGACGCGCAGGCGCATAAGAGCAGGGCACAGGCAGCGATGCAGAGGAAGATCGTTATGCGTTTCATGGTCAGGTCTCCTTTCATCCGGTGCGTTGTTGTTCTGACAGGTTCATCATAGCAGGGGGACGGGATGATCCGTCAGACGGGTTTTCCGGGGGACAGTTTTCAGCGGAGAATGGGCGGCAGCCCCGGACCGATCGGAAAGCCCTCTGGTGCGCCCGCAGGCGCATTCCCTCATCAACGGGGTTTCCCTGACTAAACGTGAAGAACCGGTTTTCCTCTGTTCCCCTTGACAGACAGGAACATATGTTCTATAATCTCAAACGAACAAGTGTTCCCCTATCTGTGAAAAGGAGAAATCGAGGCGGAAAAAGATGGAGAGGGTCGTGCTGCACGTGGACGCCAACAGCTTTTACGCGTCGGTGGCGGTGCTCTACCGGCCGGAGCTGCGGGGGAAGGCGGTCTCGGTCTGCGGGGACCCGGCGGAGCGCCACGGCATCGTGCTGGCCAGCACCCGGGAGGCGAAAAAGTGCGGGGTGAAGACCGGCATGGCGATCTGGCAGGCGCGGCAGGCCTGCCCGGAGCTGATCTGCGTGCCGCCGGACTACCCGCTCTACGTGCATTTTTCGCAGATGATGCGGGAGATCGAGGAGTCGTGGACGGACCGGGTGGAGGCCTTCGGCCTGGACGAGAACTGGATGGAGCTGACCGAGCCGGGCTTCACGATGGCGGACGGGGCGTGGGCCGCCGACGCGATCCGCTGCCGGGTGCGGGAGGAATTGGGGATCACGGTCTCGGTGGGGGTGAGCTTCAACAAGGTCCTGGCCAAACTGGGCAGCGACATGAAAAAGCCCGACGCGGTGACCGTGCTGGACGCGGCGGGCTGGCGGGAGCGGGTGTGGCCGCTGCCGGTGAGCGACCTGCTCTATGTGGGCCCGCGGACCACGCGCAAGCTCCTCCCCCTCGGGATCCGCACCATCGGCGACCTGGCGCGGGCACCGACGCAGGTGATGGAGAGCCGCTTCGGGAAGAACGGGCTGATGATCCGGGCCTTCGCCTGCGGGCTCGACACCGCGCCGGTGCGGCGCAGCGACCTCAGCGAGGCCATCAAGAGCGTGGGCAACAGCGCGACGGCCCCCCACGACGTCGTGACGGCGGAGCAGGCGCGCTGCGTGTGCTACCTGCTGGCGGAGAGCGTGGGGGCCCGGCTGCGGGAGGCCGGCTGCCGCTGCCGGAGCGTGAGCCTCAGTGTCCGCCGGACGGACATGGTCTGGGCGGGGCACCAGCGGGTGCTCCCCCGGCCGACGAACATCACGGCGGAGATCGGCGCGGCGGCCTGCGCGCTGTGGGCGGACCGGTTCGCGGACTGGCTCCCCCTGCGGTCCCTCGGGGTCAGCGTGGGCATGCTGACGGCGGACAGCGCCCCGATGCAGACAGAGCTCTTCGGGGAGGAGACGCGCAGGCGCCTGGAGGCCCTCGACGCCTCCCTCGACAGCCTGCGCCGCCGCTTCGGGCACCAGGTGGTGCACCGCGGCATCGTCCTGACCGACCGCGACTTCGCCGAGGTCAATCCCAAGGAGGAGCACACGGTCCACCCGGTGGCGTTCCTGCGGGCGTAGGCGGGAGAAATACCGGAAGCAAGGAGGCATCATCATGGATATTCTCGACCGGGGAAGCGCACAGCGCAAGACCTATGTGAAGGTGCGGGCGGACTTCATGCCCGACGGGCGGCTGGTGCCGCTGATGTTCCGCACCGAGGACGGACCCACCTGCGTGATCGACCGGATCATCGATGTCCGCCCGGCGCCCTCGCTCAAGTCCGGGGGCCAGGGGATGCGCTACACGGTCCACGTCAAGGGCCGGCAGTACTATCTCTTCAACGACCGCGGGCGGTGGTTCGCGGAGGAGTGAGGCGCATCGAAGGAAGGGCATCGACGGGGCCGCCGCGGAAGGAAAAACCGCAGCGGCCCCTTTCCCGTATCCGCCTGTACCGTTCAGACGGCGCGCCGGGGTGGATCGGAAGGGCAGGAGGAAAAGCCGCTTTGTCCGCGATGATTTGGTTCTGTTCACGGAAAGTTCGGGAAGACCATATGGGAGGGGATCCGCGCTCTGCGGAGCGCGCCAGGGGCTTTCCGATCGCCCCTGGACCCTTCGGGATCGCCTCTTGCTGTTAGTTGTCGGGCAAAGTAAAGTCGAAATAGAGAAACTTACAGAAGCTTGCAATCTCCAGAACCTATCTTAACGGGACGGCCCCGAAGGAGTCCAGAGGGCGATCGG
>JAFRPG010000036.1 GCA_017429265.1 Clostridia bacterium
CCTGGCGCGCTCTGCTGAGCGCGGAACCCTTTCCCGTTCACTGTGACAGATCAATCCGTTGAAAGGGTATGCGCCTGCGGGCGCACCAGAGGGCTTTCCGATCGCCCTCTGGACTCCTTCGGGGCCGACCCGTTAAGTATGATTCCGGAAAGGCGTAAGCGGAAGAACCTCTCTGTCACTGCGGTGACATCTCCCCTTTCAGGGGAGACAGGGGTCAAAATCCGCCCATGCCTCTCCTGAAAGGAGAGGGGGACCGCCGCAGCGGTAGTGAGGTTTCCTCGCTGATCAAACTGTACCGATCACGCTGCTCAACGAGATGGCCCCGAAGGGTCCAGGGGCGATCGGAAAGCTCCTGGTGCGCCCGCAGGCGCATTCCCCCGATCAACGGAGCTTCTCCGGCAAAACATGAAAAGCCCTTTTCCCGCTGAAAAGTAAAGGGGGAACCCTCCGATAACAGAAGCGTTCCCCGATAATGGCAGGTGAAATCAGGCCTCTTCGGTGACCACGGGCTTGCGGCCCCTGCGGATGTCGCGGCGGTCCATCAGCCAGGCCCAGACGTAGCCGTTGATCATGTTGGCGCTGTACACGCCGGAGACGATGCCCACGATGATCGGCAGAGCGAACTCGCGGATGGAATCCACGCCCATGATGTAGAGCAGGACGATCGTCACCAGGGTGGTGAGCGTCGTGTTGATCGTGCGGCCCAGGCACTCGCGGATGGAGCGGTTGACGATCGTGACACGGCTGTCGGTCACATACTTCTTCGCATTCTCGCGGATGCGGTCGAAGATGACGATCGTGTTGTTGATCGAGTAGCCGACGATGGTCAGCATGGCGGCGATGAAGGTGGAGTTCATCTGGATCACGCTGCGAAGGAAGACCATGAAGGCCAGCATCATCGCCACGTCGTGCAGCAGGCCGAACACGGCGGCGAGGCCGGAGTTCAGGTCGAAGCGGATGGCGATGTAGATCAGCATCAGGGCGGCGGCGATCAGCACGGAGCGGACCGCGTTGCTGATCAGCGTCGTGGAGAAGGTGCCGCTGACGGCCGTGATGCCCTCGAACCGGGCGTTGGGATAGGTGGCGGTGATGCCCTCGATCAGGCGCTCGCGCACGGCCTCCAGGTCGTCGCCGGAGGGGATGCGGATGATCGCCTGGTCATTGCCGACGCCCTGGACGGTCACCGCGGCGTCCGTGATGCCCGCGGCGGAGGTGATGTCGAGGATCGTCTTCGTGTCGCCGGCCTCCTCCAGCGCGAACTGGATGGACTGGCCGCCCTTGAAATCGATGCCCTGGTTGATCCCAAGGCCGCACACGGAGAGCACGACGGCAGCCAGGATCAGGCAGCCGGAGATGATCAGGCAAACCTTGGAATGGTTGCGGATGGTCATGTCACTGCACCTCCTCATTGGCCTGCGCGGGCATTCTGCAGAACAGGGCGGGGTTCGACGCCCCGGCGATGATGAAGCGCTTCATCAGGAAGCGGGTCACCACCACGGCGCTGAACATCGAGATCACGACGCCCAGCAGCAGGGTCTTGGCGAAGCCCTGCACGGGGCCGGTGCCGAAGATCATCAGCACCACGCCGGCGATCAGGGTGGTCACGTTGGCGTCGAGGATGGCGCTCATGGCGTTCTTGAAGCCGGCCTCGGCGGCGGCCTTCGCGGTGCGGCCGGCGCGGAGCTCCTCATTGAAGCGCTCGTAGATGATGACGTTGGCGTCGACCGCCATGCCGATGCCCAGCACGATGCCGGCCAGGCCGGGCAGGGTGATCTGGATGCCGGGGATCACGGCGATGAGCAGGAAGAGCAGGATCACGTAGATCGTCAGCGCCCAGGAAGCCACCAGGCCGTTGAGGCGGTAGCGCAGGAGCATGATGACCATGATCACGGCGATGCCGATCAGGCCGGCCTTCACCGCGGTGGACAGGGCGTTGGTGCCCAGGGTCGCGGACACGGTGGACGAGTTGGACTCGTGCAGGGTCAGCGGCAGGGCGCCGGAGGAGATCATCGAGGCCACGCGGCTCGCCTCATCGGCGGTATAGTTGCCGGTGATCATCACGCTGCCGTCGAGGATCGGCTCGTTGACCGTGGCGGAGAGCAGCTGCTCGTCGTCCAGCCAGATCGCGATCTGCTGGCCCTGGGCCTGCACGGTCATCGCGCCGAAGAGCCGCTTGCCGGTGTCGGTCAGGTCGAGGAAGATGCAGTAGCCCTTGCCGGTCTGGGTGTCCCAGCCGCTGGACGCGCCGCGGACATCCTCGCCGGTCATGAACTCGCTGCCGTCCGGGCCGGTGAAGGACAGGCGGGCGGTCCGGCCGAGGAGCTCCTCCACGGCGCGGATCTGGTCCGTGCTGCTCACGTCCTGGCCCAGGGAGATCGGGACTTCCACGCGCAGGCCGCGGCCGTCGTTGATCTGCTGGACGGTGGCCTCGGTATAGCCGCTGCCGGTCAGACGGCTCTGGAGGTTCGCCACGGTGTTCTCCATGGCGGTGGCGAAGGCGCCGTCGTTCATGTCCTCGGGCCGCTCGGCGTCAAACTCGACAAAGACGCCGCCGTTCAGGTCGAGGCCCAGGGAGAGCGCCTCGGTCAGACGGCCGGTGCGGCTGTCGGTCACGGGGAGCCAGGGAGCCACATAGTAGGGCTTGCCCAGGGGCAGGCCGCACAGGCTCAGATATCCGGCGCAAAGCGTGAGCAGGAACACCACGCACAGCGCGATGACGGCGCCGTTTTTGGACGGGGCCTTCCTGCGCTTGTTTTTCGCCATGGGGAATCATCCTTTCCGTTTGTGCGGACCGGTGGGTCCGCTGTTTCGGCGGGCGGGCCGCTCCGCCCTGATTTTGTTTTCGCGGCAACGTTCTGATTATAGACCCTCGCTTCTCTTTCGTCAAGCAAAATCCGCCGCTTTCGCCCCCGCGCCGCCCGATTTCCCGCGCGGATAATTGCATTTCCTTCCAACCTGTGCTATAATTGAGACACAGAAGCAAGGGCGCGTTTCCCCACCGCTCACAGAGCAATGATAAAGGAGTGTCGGAACATGGCGGCAAAGACATCGATGGTCATCACGATCGGCAGACAGTACGGCAGCGGCGGCCGTGTGGTGGGCCGGGCGCTGGCGGAGCGTCTCGAGATCCCCTACTACGACAAGGAGCTGCTCGCCGAGGCGGCCAAGGACAGCGGCATCTGCCAGGAGCTGTTTGAGGACCACGACGAGAAGCCGACCCGGTCCTTCCTCTTCTCCCTGGTCACCGGCTCCGGCCTGCGCGGCGATCCCGGCACCGGGTACATGGACATGCCCCTCAACCACCGGATCTTCCTGGCCCAGTTCGACACGATCCGCCGGGTGGCCGGAGAAGGCCCCTGCGTCATCGTGGGCCGCTGCGCCGACTATGTCCTGCGCGACCAGGCCAACGTGATCAACGTGTTCATCAAGGCCGACATGCAGCACCGCGTGGCCCGCGCCATCGAGCGCGGCGCCGACCCCGCCCGGGCGGAGGATGTGGTGAAGAAGGCCGACAAGCAGCGCGCCGGCTACTACAACTATTACGCCACCTCCACCTGGGGCGACGTGACCAACTACGACCTGTGCATCGACACGGGCAAGCTGGGCTACGACGGCGCGGTGGACCTGCTCTGCGACTACATCAAGCTCCGGGAGAAGGCGATCCGTTGATCCGCCGGCAGAGAGAAAAAGCGCGCGGGCGCGGCAAACCGTTCCTCCTCACAGCGGCGGCCTGGGTGACGGCCCTGGCGCTGTTGGTTTCGTGCGCCGCGGGCCTGGCGGACCTCCCCTGGCCCGAAAAGACGACCGCCGGACAGACCGCCCTGAAGCAGCTGATCGACCGCGCCAACGAGGCCCTCACCCTCCACGGGCAGGCGCCCTTCAACAGCCTGTTTGAGTGCTGGGAAGGCCTGGCCGTCCTCGGCATCACGGACCTGAGCGGGGCGGACCACGCGGAGGGCGTCGAGCTCACCGCCACCCTCAACCCGCGCGATGTCGACATGCTCGAGCTGCGCTGCGACAGCACGGAGCGCTTCGCCCCCGTGTGCGCGGCCCTGATCACGGCCTGTGCCCCGGGCGTCACCTGGGAGCAGGCCATCGCCGCGGCCACCGGCGCCGTCACCCGGGTCGGCAAGCATCCGAACAACTCCTTCCGCGACACAGTCGACCACGAGCGCGGGGAGACCGTCGGCATCTTCTTCGCCTACGAGATCAACCCCTACAACACCGATCCCGGGGTCAACTGGCTGACCGCGACCCTCATCCCGCCCATGACCGGCTCGGAGGGCAGCCTCTTCGTCACGCCGGAGCCGATCTTCCCCCAGGATACGCCCCCGCCCACCAACGACGACGGCGACAGCGACTGGGTCGGCTACTTCCCCGAGCTTGACGACGCGGACCATTTCGAGGTCTTCGTCACCGCCACCCCCGAGCCGGACAGCCCGGTTTATCCCTATGTGTGACCCCGGCGGCCGGCGGTGAATGCGGAGAAAGCCATGAGCAGACAGACCGTCAACAACACCTTTTCCCTGGAGATCCCGGACGGGTTCCGCCTGCTGAACGGGGAGGAGCTGCGCACGTTCACGCAGTCCGGCGACCCGTATCAGTGGGCGGCCCTCGACCGCGAACGCCACCGCCTGATCACGGTCCAGTGGAAGCGCTCTCTCCTCACGCCCCTGGCGGACATGAAGGTGCTCGCCCGCCGGAACCGGCAGCTGTTCTGCCGGGTGAACGCGGGCAGCCGGCCGGAGGATGAGCTCTCGATGCAGGCCGGGGACGCGCAGGCGGAGGGATACCGCGTCTCGTACACGAAGGACGGCATCCCGTTCACCGCGTTCGTCCTGCTGTTCAAGAAGGGCACCGTGATCTACAGCGTGACCTGCGGCTGCCGCACGGAAAACCTGGACAAAAATCGTCCGGTCTTCCGGGAAGTCCTGAAGAGCCTGCGGTTCATGTGAACCGCGGGGAAGGCATCCTTTATCGGTCATGACAGGAGCGGAAAGGCTCCTGTTTTTCTGTTCCCGTTTTGTTTGGGAAATGAGGGAATGCGCCTGCGGGCGCACCAGAGGGCTTTCCGATCGCCCTCTGGACTCCTTCGGGGCCATCCGTTAAATCATTCTTGGGGAATTGTCAGGTTTTTGATGGAATGCCAGGCTATGCTCTCAGCCTTACCCAACAACTAACAAGAAAGAGACGGCCCCGAAGGGTCCAGGGATTCGGAGCGCCCGGAAAACTGTCCGGGGGAC
>JAFRPG010000037.1 GCA_017429265.1 Clostridia bacterium
CATGATCACCGGCGCCGCGCAGATGGACGGTGCGATCCTGGTGGTGTCCGCTCCCGACGGCCCCATGCCCCAGACCCGTGAGCACATCCTGCTGGCCCGTCAGGTCGGCGTGCCCTACATCGTGGTCTTCATGAACAAGACCGACATGATGGACGATGAGGAGCTGCTCGAGCTGGTCGAGATGGAGATCCGCGAACTGCTGAGCTCCTACTCCTTCCCGGGCGACGAAGTACCGATCATCAAGGGCAGCGCGCTGAAGGCCCTGGAGTATGTGCAGAACGGCGGCACCGACGTGGACAATGCCCCCGAGAGCAAGTGCATCTGGGAGCTGATGGACGCGGTCGACTCCTACATCCCCGAACCCGCCCGCGCGACGGATCAGCCCTTCCTGATGCCCGTTGAGGACGTGTTCTCCATCTCCGGCCGCGGCACCGTGGCCACCGGCCGTGTGGAGCGCGGCACCGTGAAGGTCTCCGATCCGGTTGAGATCGTCGGCCTGATGGACAAGCCCCGTAACACCGTCGTCACCGGCGTTGAGATGTTCCACAAGCTGATGGACCTGGCGGAAGCCGGCGACAACATCGGCGCCCTGCTGCGCGGCATTCAGCGCAACGAGGTGGAGCGCGGCCAGGTGCTGGCGAAGCCCGGCAGCATTCATCCGCACACCCACTGCATCGGCCAGGTGTACGTCCTGACCAAGGAAGAGGGCGGCCGTCACACCCCGTTCTTCAACGGCTATCGTCCGCAGTTCTACTTCCGCACCACCGACGTGACCGGCAACATCAAGCTCCCCGAGGGCGTTGAGATGGTCATGCCCGGCGACAACATCGACATGGAGATCACCCTGATCACCCCCATCGCCATGGAGCAGGGCCTGCGCTTCGCCATCCGCGAGGGCGGCCGTACCGTTGGTTCCGGCGTCGTGGCCAAGGTCATCGAATAATCGAAACGCAGGAGGTGTCCAAGCATGGCGAAAGGCGTTCGTCAGAAGGTTTGCCTGGCCTGCACGGAGTGCAAGCAGCGCAACTACAACAACATGAAGAACAAGAAGAACACCCCGGACCGCGTGGAGCTGAAGAAGTATTGCCCCTTCTGCAGGAAGCATACTGTGCACCGCGAGACCCGGTAAGATCGTGAGGATGTGAAAACGATGGCTGACGAGAAGAAAACGCCCGTCAAGGCGAAGGAGCCCAAGGACCAGAATCAGGGCGGCAACAAGTTCCTGAACTGGATCAAGGCCCTTCCCCAGCGGATCGCGACCCCCTTCCGGAACATGGTTCACGAGCTCAAGCGCGTGACCTGGCCGAGCAAGCAGAAGACCATCACCTACTCGATCATCGTCCTGGTGTTCATCGTGGTGATGATGGTGATCATCGGCCTGTTCGACCTCGGCTCTTCCGCGCTGATCGGTCTCAAGCCCGCTCAGGTGACCCCGACCCCCGCGCCGGCGGTCATCACCACTGCCGAGGCCGCCGACACCGTTGAGGCGCCCGCCGCCGCGACCGTCGAGGCTAATGCAACCGTCGAGGCCGCCCCCGCCGCAACGGACGAGGCTCCGGCGACGGATGTGCCCGCCGAAGCGCCCGCTTCCGGCGAGGCAGCCGAGTAATCTCCCCATTCCAGGACCAAGCGTCACAGGAGCACACATGAGCGACAACAGCAACAAAATCCAGGACTCCATGGTGCCGCAGGAGCAGGCGGGCAAGCTCTGCTGGTATGTGGTGCACACCTACTCGGGGTACGAGAACAAGGTCCTCGACACCCTGCGCAAGAGTGTGGACAACAGCCCCGAGATGTCCAAGCTGATCCGCGATATCCGGATTCCGATGGAAGAGGTTGAGGAGATCCGCAACGGCAAGCGCATCAAGGTGCAGCGCAAGATCTACCCCGGCTACGTGATGGTGCAGATGATCTGGACCACCGAGAGCTGGTATCTGGTGCGCAACACCCGCGGCGTCACCGGCTTTGTGGGTCCCGAGAGCAAGCCTGTCCCGCTTTCCGACGAGGAAGTGGACAACATGCTCAACCCGGTCGCGGCGGAGGTCAAGACAGACATCGCCATCGGCCAGGATGTCCGCGTGCTCTCCGGCACGCTGGAAAACCTGATCGTCCCGGTGGAGGACATCGACCCGATGCTTGGCACCGTCAAGGTGAAGGTCATGATGTTCGCCGGCCGCGAGCAGCTGGTCGAGCTGCCCATGGATCAGGTGCAGCGGGTGGACTGAGGTCCGCCCGGCAGAAAGGCTCTTGCGCCCCCTTCGCGGGGGGCGAGGCAGCCTGCGCCCTTGACAGCGCAGGCGTGGGAGGAAGCGTGAGCTTCCGCATCACCACACACGTTTAGGAGGTGCCATCAACATGGCAAAGAAAGTCGCCGCATTCATCAAGCTGCAGGTTCCCGCGGGCAAGGCCAATCCGGCTCCGCCCATCGGCCCGGCGCTCGGCCAGCACGGCGTGAACATCCCCGGCTTCTGCAAGGAGTTCAACGAGCGCACCAAGAACGAAATGGGCATGATCATCCCGGTGGTGATCACTGTCTACTCTGACCGTTCCTTCACCTTCATCACCAAGACGCCTCCGGTGCCGGTGCTGATCAAGAAGGAGCTGGGCATCGAGACCGCTTCCGCCCGTCCCAACAAGGACAAGGTGGGTCAGCTGACCAAGGAGCAGGTCAACAAGATCGCGAAGATCAAGATGCCCGACCTGAACGCCGCGAGCATCGAAGCCGCCGAGAGCATGGTGGCCGGCACGGCCCGCAGCATGGGTGTCACTGTCGAACAGTAATCATCAGAGAAATGTGGGAGGACAGAGCGCCGTTATCACCACATGGGAGGAATTGAAATGAAGCATGGCAAGAAGTATGTCGAGAGCGCGAAGCTGATCGACTCCACCACGCAGTATGATCCCGATCAGGCCTGTGATCTGGCCATCAAGACCGGCAAGGCCAAGTTCGACGAGACCGTCGAAGTGTCCGTCCGCCTGGGCGTCGACCCCCGTCACGCTGACCAGCAGGTCCGCGGCGCGGTCGTGCTGCCCAACGGCACCGGCAAGGTGACCCGCGTCCTGGTTTTCGCCAAGGGCCCCAAGGCTCAGGAAGCCCAGGCCGCCGGCGCCGACTATGTGGGCGCTGAGGATATGGTCGCCAAGATCCAGCAGGAGAACTGGTTCGACTTCGACGTCTGCGTGGCCACCCCGGACATGATGGGCGTTGTCGGCCGCATCGGCCGTGTGCTGGGCCCGAAGGGCCTGATGCCGAACCCCAAGTCCGGCACCGTCACCATGGACGTGACCAAGGCTGTCCACGACATCAAGGCCGGTAAAGTCGAGTATCGTCTGGACAAGACCGCCATCATCCACTGCCCCATCGGCAAGGTTTCCTTCGGCGTCGAGAAGCTGAACGAGAACCTGACCACCCTGATGGAAGCGATCATCAAGGCGAAGCCCGCCACCGCGAAGGGCACCTACATCCGCTCGATCTATCTGAGCAGCACCATGGGCCCGGCTGTGCGCGTGAACCCGCTGAAGTTCTGATCGCCGGCTGACGACAAAGGCACCGCGAAGTCTCTCACGAGGCATCGCGGTGCTTTTGTCATGCGTTCATTGTGGGTTCTTCACGGAAAGTTCGGGAAACGCTTTGGGGAAAGGGGATACGCGCTCTGCGGAGCGCGCCAGGGGCTTTCCGATCGCCCCTGGACCCTTCGGGGCCGTCTCGTTGAGCATAGTGATCTGTACAGTATGCATGGAGAACCTCTCCACCGCTGCGGCGGTCCCCCTCCCCTTTCAGGGGAGGTTTGGGTAACTTACTGCCCCTGTCTCCCCTGAAAGGGGAGATGTCACCGCAGTGACAGAGAGGTTTTCACGCCTGCGGTTCCCAAAGCCTATCATTACCGTGTCGGCCCCGAAGGAGTCCAGAGGGCGATCGGAAAGCCCTC
>JAFRPG010000038.1 GCA_017429265.1 Clostridia bacterium
TCCGTTGGTGAGGGAATGCGCCTGCGGGCGCACCAGAGGGCTTTCCGATCGATCCGGGGCTGCCGCCCATTCTCCGCTGAAAACTGTCCACCGGACAGTTTTCCGGGCGCTCCGAATCCTCTGGACTCCTTCGGGGCCGTACCGTTAAATAATTCTTGGGGAATTGTCAGGTTTTTTAATGAAATGCCAGGCTATGCTCTCAGCCTTACCCGACAACTAACAAGAAAGAGACGGCCCCGAAGGGTCCAGGGGCGATCGGAAAGCCCCTGGCGCGCTCCGCAGAGCGCGAACCCCCCATATGCTTTCCCTAACTGTCCGTGAAGAACCAAAAGAAGGGCTCCCATGTCCGGGAACCCTTCTTTCGTTGACCTTTTTCACACCACCATGCCCCCGCTGACGCCCAGCACCTGGCCGGTGATGAAGGAGGCACCGTCCCCGCAGAGGAAGAAGACGGCCTCCGCCACCTCCTCCGGGCGGCCGATGCGGCCCAGGGGGATCTCCTCGCACAGGGCAGAGAGGTCGTCGGGGGAGAGGTGCGCGTTCATCTCCGTGTCGATCAAGCCGGGGGAGACGCAGTTGACGCGGATGCCGCTGGGGCCGAGCTCCATGGCCAGGGCCCTGGTCAGGCCGATCAGCCCGGCCTTGGCGGCGGAGTAGGCGGCCTCGCAGGAGGCGCCCACCTGCCCCCACATGCTGCTCACCTGGACGATGGCACCGGACTTGCGCGACACCATCCCGGGGATCACCAGCCGGGTGACCCGGGCGGCCGCATCGAGGTTGACGGCGAGGGCGTCGCGCCAGCCCTGCTCGCCGAGATCCTGGAAGAGCCCGAAGTGCGCCGTGCCCGCGCAGTTCACCAGCGCGTCCGGTGCGCCTTCCCGCTCCAGCAGGGCACAGAGGATAGCCTGCGTCTCCTCCGCGCTCCGCAGGTCGCAGCGCAGGCCGGTGACCCCGCGCAGGGACGCCTCGAGGGCTCCCGCCCGGTCCGCGCTCCGATGCCACAGGAAAAAGACGCGGTCCCCCGCCGCCGCAAAGCGCCGCACGCAGGCCGCGCCGATGCCGCGGGAACCGCCGGTGATCCAGATCGTTCTCGGCTTCATAGGGCATGCTCCGTTCGCTGTCTGATCATACGGGAAGATACAGAAAAACCCCTTTCCTGTGCGGGAGAGGAGTTTATCTATGGGCGCTGTCAGGCGGTGGCTTTGTTCAGACGCTTGGCCAGGCGAGCCTTTTTCCGGTTCGCAGCGTTCTTGTGAATAACGCCCTTCGCAGCAGCCTTATCGATCGCGGAAACGGTCGTGTTCAGCACGGCAGCGGCGTTCGCGGCGTCGTTCGCCAGGGTGCCTTCATACTTCTTCACAGCGGTGCGGACTCCGCTCTTCACGATGCGATTGTGCAGGTTCTTCTTCGCAGCGACCTTCACGCGCTTCTTCGCAGACTTGATATTCGGCAACTCGATTCACCTCCTTGGTAGGATAGATGTCAGGAACATCGCTCCCTATAATACCATGATGCAGACCAAAATGCAAGCCCTGCGGAAAGATTTTTCTGACTCCTTGCAATCGGCCGCCGGATGGCCTATAATACGGGTGAGATAAGGAGGGCCTGCGATTGTTGAATATCGGATTTGCGGAGCTGTTGCTGATCCTGATCGTCGCGTACGTGATCGTCGGCCCGAAGGATCTGCCGAAGGTGGCCCGCTGGCTGGCGAGGCTGGTGAAGAAGGCCAGGCAGCTGCTCCGCGAGGTCAGGGAGGAAGTCGGCTGGGACGAGATGATGTCGGAGACCGAGGACGTGCGCAAGGATATCGACACCACGCTGAAGGATGCCGATGTCACGAAGGACCTCAGGGAAGCCCAGCAGTCGCTCCGGAAGAACCTCAGACAGGCAGAGAAGGATACCATGAAGAAGTGACCACCCACAGGAGGGATCAATCATGAGATTCGGAACCACGGAAATCATCCTCATCGTCGTCCTCGCCCTCGTGCTCTTCGGCGGCGGCAAGCTCGCCGGCGTCGGCAAGGCTCTGGGCAAGAGCATCAAGGACTTCAAGAACGAGGTCAAGGAGGAAAAGCCCGAGGAGGGTGCCGAGGAGAAGAAGACTGACGGTCAGGAGAAGGCATGAGCGCGCCCGAAGCCACGGCCCAGCCGCAGGAGGGACAGGAGCCTCAGGCTGAGGAGAAGCGGGAGCTCACACCCCAGGAAAGAAAGCAGTCCCTGCTCTCCCACCTGCTGGCCCTGCGCAAGGTGCTGATCATCTCGGCGGCGGCCATCCTGATTTGCTTTGTGCTGATCTTCTATCTGGCCATCGACCATCTGATGAACTGGATCATCGGGCCCATCACGGATCGCGGCATCGGCGTGATCTACATCGGCATGTCCGAGGCGCTGGTGACCAAGTTCAAGGTGGCCCTGATCGCCGCCGTGATCGCGGCGAGCCCGGTCATCATCTGGCAGATCTGGAGCTTCCTCAAGCCGGCCCTGTATCCGAAGGAGCAGCGCCGCTTCCGCCTGCTGTTCTTTGTGGCGCTGCTGCTGTTTCTGGCCGGCGTCTCGTTCTGCTATTTCGCCGTCTACACCCTCGCGGTGGACTTCTTCCTCGTGCAGGGGGAGAACCTCGCGTCGCCGATGCTGTCCCTGGAGAAGTACGTCAGCTTCCTCTTCGGCTTCATCGTGCCCTTCGGCATCGCGTTCCAGCTGCCGGTGGCCATCTACCTGACCACCCGCATGGGCATCACGGACGCGAAAATGCTCTCCTCCAAGCGCAAGTATGTGATCCTCGGCATCTTCGTGCTGGCGGCCTTCCTGACACCGCCGGACATCGTCTCGCAGGTGGCGCTGGGACTGCCGATGTGCCTGCTGTTCGAGATCAGCATCATGGTGGCCCGCGCGACCAAACCGCGGGAGCGGGAATGACCGCGTCCGGCAGATGGGAATTCCTTCCGAGTGATTGGGCTGCACCAATCACTTTTTGTTCTTTTCCTTATCAAATCAGCATTTTTTGGCTTGTCAAACCGGCGAAAATATGATACCCTTGTCTCAGAACAACAGCGCTCCGAGTCTTGCCGGCCCCCCGGGTCGGTCTGACCATTGAGTGCCCGCGGCAACGGGGGTGCTTGCCTTTTGCGAAGGAGTCCGCTGCGGATCCGCCTTTTTCGGTACGTCTGTCTCCGGGAAGCGGTGCGCGGCAGGGCTCTGTTTTGTTCAGAACCGGAAGAGAACGTTCATACTCGACTTTTTCGATCAAGGAGGAGGTCAATCATGTCTGTCACCAAGGATCGCAAGAGCTTCCTGGACAAGGACTACACGCGCCGTCAGTTCCTCAAGCTGTCGGGCAAGAGCCTGGCCGGCCTGGCCATCTCGACATCCCTGCTCAGCGCCATGGGCGTGACCGAGAAGGCTGTCGCGGAGGACAAGGTCCGCGTCTGGGCCTTCCCCCAGGGCCTGCTGGTCGTGAATGCCGACCGCTGCGTGGGCTGCCAGCGCTGTGAGATCAACTGCACCCTGACCAACGACGGATGCTGCTCCAGCTACATCTCCCGCGTCAAGGTCACCCGCAACCTGTACTCCAGCCGCAACAACACCGGCCTGTACACCGAGAACAACTGGACCTACTTCCCGGACACCTGCCGCCAGTGCGAGACGCCCGCCTGCGGCGAGGCCTGCCCCATGGGCGCGATCTACGCCGACGACGCCGGCATCCGCCGCGTGGACACCGAGAAGTGCGTGGGCTGCGGCGCCTGCACGCAGGCCTGCCCGTGGCATATGCCCACCGTCAACCCCGAGACCCGTAAGTCCTCCAAGTGCATCATGTGCGGCGCCTGTGCCGAGGGCTGCCCCTCCGGCGCGCTGTCCATCGTGCCCTGGGATCGCATCGTGTCCGCCTCTCAGGTCATCTGACGCAGGACCGGCCTTTGAACTGACGAATACAGGAGGAAACAAATATGTCTGTGAAAAATGGCATCAACGGCTGGGCCGGTACGATCGTCCGCGTCAACCTGACCACCGGCGCGATCACCAAGGAAGATACGCTCCCCAAGTACAAGCCCTACATCGGCGGCATGGGCATCGGATACAAGATCATCTGGGATGAGGTCCCGATGGACACCGATCCCCTGGGCCCGGACGCGAAGTGCGTCTTCGGCGTCGGCCCGCTGACGGCTTCCGGCGTCCCCTGCTCCGGCCGCATGAACATCTCCCTGCTCTCCTGCTGGAGCAAGGGCTATTCCATCGTCGACGCCCACATGGGCGGCCATATCGCCCACGCCTTCAAGTATGCGGGCTATGACGCCATGATCGTCGAGGGCCAGAGCGACAAGCCCGTCTACATCCGCATCGAGGACGAGAAGGTCACCATCGAGGACGCCTCCCACGTCTGGGGCAAGGGCACATTCGAGGCCAACGCGATCCTCGCGAAGGAGAACGGCCCCGAGTTCGACGTGGCCACCATCGGCGCCGCCGGTGAGAACCTCGTGCCCATGAGCAACATCGTCACATCCTTCGGCAACAGCGGCGGCGCGGGCATCGGCGCCCTGCTGGGCAGCAAGAAGGTCAAGGGCATCGCGGTCCGCGGCACCGGCGCCGTCAAGATCGCCGAGCCCATGAAGGTCCGCCTGCTCTCCAACTACATGATCAAGGACCTGGTCGGCGGCAACAACAACCACACCGTCCCCTGCCACGCCCAAAGCTGGTCCGAGTATGTGGCCACCAACAACCGCTGGCAGGGTGCCCCCGGCATCACCTGGGACAAGGCCAGCAAGGGCCCGATCGACATGGGCGAGCAGCCCAGCGGCGTCATCAACGTGGCGGCCCTGCGCTGCAACAAGGGCGTCTTCGACTTCGGCGAGATCGCCGAGAAGTACACCGTCAAGCAGGGCGGCTGCTCCTCCTGCCCGGTGCGCTGCTACACCGAGTACGACATGGATCCCCTGGCGGAATACGATCTGCCGACCCACGTCTCCAACACCTGCATGCCCATCATCAAGATGCTCGAGTGGTATCCGAACCACAAGGACGGCGAGGGAAACAGCGTGCCTTCCACCCACGACTTCGTGGATGAGAAGGACGCCAAGATGATCCTGGGCGGCGCCGGTTCCCGCGCGGCGGACGAGTTCGGCGTGTGGTGCAACTACGGCAACCTCTACGAGGACTTCAACATGGCCTACACCACCGGCGTGCTGAAGGACGTGGCGGACCGACTCTATCCCGGCGAATGGGACGAGATCCCGTGGGATCTGATGGAGTCCGGCGACCCGCGCTGGGTCTGGGAGTGCTATCGCCGCATCTCCCTCGGCACCGGCCTCTTCGCCGACATCGGCCTGGGCACCTACCGCCTCTACGAGAAGTGGGGCATGGACGACGCGAGCAAGAACGTCGCCGGCATCAACTTCTACGACTGGGTCAACGGCAAGAACTTCAACATCGGCCACAACGGCTATCCGCGCCATCACGGCCCCGAGAACTGCTGGCAGGCTGGCACGCTGTACTCCATGATGTACAACCGTGACTGCATGATCCATCACCTGATCAACTTCTGCTCCTCCGGCGCGCCCTACAACGAGATCATCAAGCCGGTGCTGGAGCACTTCTTCGGCGAGGGCTGCACCGACCCCCAGAAGAACTACACGCCCATCAACGAGAACAAGATCAAGCTGGCCAAGTGGGCCTTCATCGGCAAGCAGTGGCACGACAGCGCCACCCTGTGCAACTGGATGTACCCGATGACCATCGCCACCAGCAAGAAGCGCAACTACATCGGCGACCTCGATCTGGATGCGAAGTACATGACCGCCGTCCTGGGCGAGGAGTACACCCGCGAGGATCAGGAGCGCGACTCCGAGCGCATCAGCCAGCTCCTGCGCGTGATGACCGCCGTCAGCTTCAAGCTGAACCTCGGCAGCACCAACCTGCGCAAGGATCACGACAAGGTCAGCGAGTGGGTCTTCGACAAGGAGCCCGACTTCAAGCCCTTCGAGCAGGGTACCGTGAAGCTGGACCGCGAGGACTGGGAGAAGAGCCTCGACATGTGGTACGAAGCCATGGGCTGGGACAAGGAGACCGGCATCCCGACCCGCGAGACCCTCGAGAAGTTCGACCTGGCCGACTGCGCGGACAAGCTGGAGGAGCTGGGCCTCATCTGATGCCCGGGTCCCGTCAGATTTGAACAATCTGTAAAAAACACTCCTGTGCGGCGCGCCGTGCAGGAGTGTTCTTCGAAAACGGCGAATCATCACCGTGAAATCCGATCAGGGAGGTCGACGACATGGCATTGTTCGGACGCCGGAAACCCGGCTTTTCAAAAGAAGTGGAACTGAAGCCCAGCGAGATCCCGGGTGAGTTCAGCGACGCGCTGGACCCGGCCGTCAACAGGGAGCTGGACAACCCCAAGCTGGAAAAACAGCAGCTGCAGGAGGCCGCCGAGGCGGTGATCAGCGGCGAGGCGAAGCCTGAGGAGAAGCCCGACATCTTCGCCTACATGGAGTCTCTGCCCGAGGTGCACGACCCCTTCCCGCCCTCCGAGCCCGAGCCGGAGCTGCCGCCGGAGCCCGAGAAGACGAAGGCTCAGCTCCTGGCCGACTTCATCCGCGAGCGCTGCAAGTCCGCCCTCATCACCCCGAAGGCGCTGATCGCACAGGACGAGGAGGACATCGAGGGCCTGCTGCGGGAACTCGCGGAGGACGAAACCTGCCGCGACATCCTCTCCGTGCAGGGACAGAAGGACATCTACTACTATTCGGAGGAACTGATGGCGAACAATTACGCGAAGATCGCGATGCTGACGCTGGAAAAGGACGACGCGCGGACCGTCGCCGAGATGGTGCGCTTCAACTGCAAGGCCTTCCCGACGCCGACGCCCGTGTACTACTTCGCGCGCCAGCCCTTCTTCCTCAGCAAGGAGAAGATGAAGGCCGTCATCGCGCAGATGAAGACCGATCCGGCCTATCAGGACATCTGCGAGTGCACCGCGGAGATCAACGGCGAGCCGTACCTCTACTCCATCGATCTGATGACCGAGAAGTACGCCCGCGCCCTGGCCAACGGCGCCGAGTCGAGGGAAGCGGACGAGTAAGGCCGGCTGTGGAATTACCCATGCAAAAGAGGGATGCAGATGATGCACCCCTCTTTTGCGTATTTTTACGTTTCGTTAGGAAAACTCCGTTGATGAAGGAATGCGCCTGCGGGCGCACCAGAGGGCTTTCCGATCGGTCCGGGGCTGCCGCCCATTCTCCGCTGAAAACTGTCCCCCGGACAGTTTTCCGGGCGCTCCGAATCCTCTGGACTCCTTCGGGACCGTCCCGTTAAGAAAGGCTTTGGCAATGTAAGGTTCGTTTATCAACA
>JAFRPG010000039.1 GCA_017429265.1 Clostridia bacterium
GAGCATGTGTATCCGGTGGGAGACCCGAGAGGGGAGTGACCGACGGACGGCGGAACCTCCGGGAAGGGGTTCCGAGCTCTGCTGAGCGCGCCAGGGGCTTTCCGATCGATCCGGGGCTGCCGCCCATTCTCCGCTGAAAACTGTCCCCCGGACAGTTTTCCGGGCGCTCCGAATCCCTGGACCCTTCGGGGCCGCCTTGTCCTTGTATGTTGATGGGCAAAGGTATCTTGATAAAGAGCCTTGCAATTTCAGAGCCTATCATCAACGAGTCGGCCCCGAAGGTTTCCAAAGGGCGATCGGAAAGCCCTTTGGTGCGCCCGCAGGCGCACACCCTTTTCTGCAGAGTTTCAACAAAAAAAGGATCCGCGCTCTGCGGAGCGCGCCAGGGGCTTTCCGATCGCCCCTGGACCCTTCGGGGCCGCCTTGTCCTTGTATTTTGATGGGCAAAGGTATCTTGATAAAGAGCCTTGCAATCTCAGAGCCTATCATCAACGGGTCGGCCCCGAAGGTTTCCAAAGGGCGATCGGAAAGCCCTTTGGTGCGCCCGCAGGCGCATACTCGGCCCTCCGGTGCGCATCCCGGCCCTTCCTCCGGAAAAAAGTCATAAATTATTTGAAAATTTTCTGCCATCTTTCCCGGAGGCGCGTATCAATCTGTGCAGGCCGATGAAAGCAGCCTGCGGAAAACGAGAATTCACCGGAAAACATCCGGAAAATCAAAGGAGGATTACCCCATGCGCAGAGCATTTGCCTTCATCATGACCCTGGCGATCGTCGCTTCCTTCTGCGTCATCATTCCCGTCGCGTCCCGTGCGGAACTGGTGACCATGTATGTCATCACCTCCCCCGGCAGGCGCCTGAACGTCCGCACCGGCCCCGGTGAGCAGTACCCCTCCGTTGCCAAGCTCGACCGCGGCACGGCCGTCGATGTCGAATTCATCGGCGCGTCCGGCTGGGCCGTCATCATGTACAAGGGCGAGGAGCGCTACGTCTGGGGACGTTACCTCTCCGACAACAAGCCTTCCGATCCTCAGCCCGCTCCTTCCGGCGACAAGGCCCAGAAGGAAGCCCAGGAACTGAAGAACGAGCAGCGCAAGCTGAACAACGAGCTCGCCAGCGAGCACGAAGTGAACCCCTTCTACGTCACCGTCCGCACGACCCGCACCAGCGGCTGGATCAACTTCCGCGTCGGCCCCGGCAAGATCACGACCCGCATCACTTCCTTCGGCGACGGCAAGCAGCTGTACGTCGTGGGTGAGACCAACAAGTGGTACAAGGCCCGCGACCTCGAGACCGGCAAGACCGGCTACATCTTCAAGGACTACACCACCGTCGTGACCCCCGTCGTCTCCGTGGCGCCCCAGGCCAACGACAACACCCAGCAGCTCGGCACCCTGAACGTCAACGGCGCCTTCGACCTGACCTGCCGCGTCCCGGCCGGCTATGAGATGCAGGTTGTCAACATGCGCGGCACCCAGATCGTCGCGTCCGTCAAGCCCACCGACGACATGACCCGCCCCCAGCTCTACCTCTCCATCGCCTATGACGACAGCTACAGCGATGTGGATCGCATGAACGATCTGTCCGAAGAGGACCTGGCCGCCATCGAGAAGTCCTTCCGCGATATGAATGATGTCGAGATCTCCTACACCGCCACCGGCCACGGCACCAAGCTGATGGTCGTCCGCGAGACCGGCAGCGACACCGACTTCGTCGACATCCTGACGATCTACAAGGGCTACTTCATCGAGTTCAACATGACCCCCAGCACCAATGCCGCCGCCCAGACCCTGACGAACGAGCAGATCGGCATGTGCGTCGACTTCCTGACCGACCTCGACTTCGTCGCGAAGAACTGAGCGTACAGGTCAGCCCCAGGAGTCCTGCAGCAATGCGGGGCTCCTTTTCTTTGGCTCTTCACGGAAAGTTCGGGAAAACCATAAGGAAGAGGTTCCGCGCTCTGCGGAGCGCGCCAGGGGCTTTCCGATCGCCCCTGGACCCTTCGGGGCTGTATCGTTGAGCATAGAGATCGACAAAGCCTGCACGGGGAACCTCTCCACCGCTGCGGCGGTCCCCCTCCCTTTTCAGGGGAGGTTGGGTAACTTTCTGCCCTGTCTCCCCTGAAAGGGGAGATGTCGCCGCAGCGACAGAGAGGTTTTCACACCGACGTTACCCAAACCCTATCTTAACGGGTCGGCCCCGAAGGAGTCCAGAGGGCGATCGGAAAGCCCTCTGGTGCGCCCACAGGCGCATACCCTTCTTAGGCTCTTCACGGAAAGTTCGGGAAACCCATATGGGAAAGGGTTCCGCGCTCTGCGGAGCGCGCCAGGGGCTTTCCGATCGCCCCTGGACCCTTCGGGAGCATGTCTTCCTTGTTAGGTACTGGGTAAAGTGTTGTTGATATAAGAACCTTACAATACCAATGCCTACCATTATCGGGTCGGCCCCGAAGGAGTCCAGAGGGCGATCGGAAAGCCCTCTGGTGCGCCCGCAGGCGCATCCCTTCATCCATGCGGTTTCCCTGACGAAGAGTTAAGAATCAAAAACCACGAGGAACCAAAAAAGCAGGAGGAGGTTTCCCTCCTCCCGAAGATACCGGGATCTGCTCTCACTCCGCCGTGATGTCGACACCGAAGTACTTGACGGAGATGGCGGCCAGGGTGCCGTCGGCGCGGAGATCCTCAATGGCCTGGTTGATCGCGGCCAGGAGATTCTCGGAGCCGTCCTTCCGCAGAGGGAAGGCCACGGGGGTGTAGTCCTCGGACACCGCCGCGATCATCAGCGGGGCGTCGGGCTGCTCCTTCATATAGTCATTGAAGGAGTCGATGGCGTTGATCGTCGCGTCGGCGCGGCCGCTGATGACCAGGGCCATGGTCTCGGACAGGGCCTCCACCTCCATCACGGTGGCGCCGTAGCTCTCGCCGATGGTCATGTAGGTGGAGCCGGGGGAGTTCGCCGTGACGCGGCCTTCCAGGTCCTCAAAGGACTTGATCGCCTCGTTGTCATTGCGGACGACGAGGGCCACGCGGTTGAAGCAGTAGGGGGTGGTGAAGTCATACTTCTGGGAGCGCTCCTCGGTCACGTCCACGCCGTTGGCGGCGGTGTCGTAGCGGCCCACCTCGATGCCGGCGAAGATGCCGCTCCACTCGACGTCGACGAACTCGGCCTCGAGGCCCATCTTCGCGGCGACGGCCTGCGCGACCTCGATGTCGAAGCCGGCGCGGTTGCCTTCCTCGTCATAGAAGGTCCAGGGCGCCCAGTTGCCCTCGGTGGCAAAGATGATCTTGCCGCGGGCCTGGACGGTTTCCAGCTGATCCTCGGCTACGGCGGCGGTCATAAAAGCGGCCAGGCAGAGCACGAGCAGCGCAGCGATCAGTTTTTTCATGGGATTTCCTCCTTTTTTTGTTGGGTGCTTATATTCAGCCCGGGGGCGGAATACCGGATGGGAAGCTTCACTCCCGCTCCCCGATCGCGCGAAGGAACTGGCGGGCGCGCTCGGTGTGGGGGTCGCTGAAGAATTCACGGGACCTGCGCTCCTCGACGATGCGGCCGTCCTCCATGAAGACCGTGCGTCCGGAGACCTCGCGGGCGAAGGTCATCTCGTGGGTGACCACCAGCATGGTCATGCCGCTCTCGGCCAGGTCGCGCATGACGCCGAGCACCTCGCCGATCAGCTCGGGGTCGAGGGCGGAGGTCGGCTCGTCGAAGAAGATGATGTCGGGCTCCAGGGCGATGGCCCGGGCGATGGCGACGCGCTGCTGCTGGCCGCCGGAGAGCTGGCTCGGATAGTGCGAGGCCCAGTCCGCCAGGCCCACGCGGCGCAGGGCCTCCATCGCGCGGTCGGCCGCCTCCGCCTTCCGCATCTTCCGCGCCACGACCAGGCCCTCGGTGACGTTCCCGAGCGCGGTGCGGTTGGCGAAGAGGTTGTAGCTCTGGAAGACGAAGCCGGTGTGCTGCCGCATCCGGCGGATGTCCCGGCGGGATGTCTTCGGCAGGTCGTAGGTCTCCCCGCGGAAGACCATCGTGCCCTCGTCGGCGCGCTCGAGGAAGTTCGCACAGCGCAGGAGGGTCGTCTTGCCCGATCCGCTCGGGCCGATCAGGGCGACCACGTCGCCGTCCTCCACCTTCAGGTCGATCCCGCGGAGGACCTCCCGGTCGCCGAAGCGCTTGCGGACATTGCTCAGCTCAAGCAATCTTCTTCACCTCCCGGCCCACATTGCGGTTCAGGAAGCGCTCCGCCAGGCGCTGCAGCATGGTCATCAGCGTGGAGATGGCCAGGTAGAGCAGGGCGAGGAGGACGTAGAGGGTCAGGAACTCATAGGTGCGCCCGACATGGCGCTTCGTGATCATGAACATGTCCACCACGGTGATGTTGGAGACCAGGGAGGTGTCCTTCACCATGGAGATCAGGCTGTTGAAGAGGTTGGGCACCGCCGTGCGCAGGGCCTGCGGGATCACGATGCGCAGCATGACCTTCGTGTACGACATGCCGACGCACAATCCGGCCTCGGTCTGGCCGACCGGCACGGACTCGAGCGCCGCGCGCATCGTCTCGGAGCAGTAGGCGCCCTCGTTGATCGAAAAGGCGATGATCGCCGCCGGCACCGCGTCGATCACGATGCCGATCGCGGGCAGGGCGTAGTACACCACGAGGAGCTGCACCAGCAGCGGGGTCCCGCGGATCAGCCAGATATAAAAGCGGCTCAGCTGCGTCAGGACCGGCAGGCGCGCATGCTGGACCAGCGCCACGAGCGTGGCGATCACCAGCGCGATCGCGAAGGAGACCACGGTCAGCAGCATCGTGGTGGGCAGGCCCTTCTCCACGATGTCCTTCAGCGCTTTCTCCACAATTCCCCAAAGTCTCTCATCCATAGGTCAGCCGATGCACTCCTTGTCCGCGGTGAATCCCGACTGTTTTAGTATACATTAAAGGCGGACAGGCTGTCAAGGCCATCCGCGCCGATTTGTGACATTTCACATCATTTGCCGCTCCGGTCTTGAAAACACGGCTCCGATCTGATATGATATGCGCGTATCATTTCAAAAATCAGGGGGGTCACCGGCATGGCCAATGTGCTCTACGGTCCCGAGGAGCTGAACACCCGCGTCACGGGCGCGGCCAGGGCCGTCTTTCTGGAAAAGGGTCTGGAGAAGGCGGAGATGAACGAGATCGCGGCCCGCGCGGGCGTCAGCCGGAGCACGCTCTACCGCTTTGCGGAGGACAAGGAGCGGCTCGCCTTCATGGTCGCGTCGGAGATCGTCACGTCGATCTCGCAGCGGGCTCTCGTCAGCCAGACCGGGGGCACGGGCTTTGAGAAGCTCGCCGCCTGCATCGAGACGAAGATCGCCGCCTACTCGCAGGATCTGCCGACCCTGCGCTTCCTCTGCGAGTTCGACCGGCGGTATTCGGGCGCGACGCCGAACCGCGACTACGCGCAGGACTATGAGCAGCAGATGCAGAAGCTCGCGGCCAAGAGCACGCAGCTGCTCTTTGAGGGTGTGGCCGACGGCAGCATCCGCTGCATGGAGAATCCGATGCTCTTCATCGCGGTGCTGAACGAGACCGTGATGGCCCTGCTGACCCGGGAGTTTGTCCGCGACGACGACTACCTGAAGCAGAACTTCGAGCGGAATCTCGGGATCATCCGCGAAGCCGCCCGGATCCTGCTGGCGAGCGTGAAGGCATGAAAACCTCTCTGTCACTGCGGCGGAGAGGTTCCCCATGCTGGCTTTACCGATCACAAAGCTAAACGCAAGGGCCCCGAAGGGTCCAGGGGCGATCGGAAAGCCCCTGGCGCGCTCCGCAGAGCGCGGAACCCTTTCCGTTCACTTTGGCAGTTCATTCCGATGAAAAGGGCATGCGCCTACGGGCGCACCAAAGGGCTTTCCGATCGCCCTTTGGAAACCTTCGGCGCCGACCCGTTTATGTTAATCTTTGGGTACCGCTGGCGTGAAAACCTCTCTGTCACTGCGGTGACATCTCCCCTTTCAGGGGAGACAGGGGTAGTTAGTTACCCAAACCTCCCCTGAAAGGGGAGGGGGACCGCCGCAGCGGTGGAGAGGTTCTCCGCACAGGCTGTACCGATCACGATGACCAAAGAGGCGATCCCGAAGGGTCCAGGGGCGATCGGAAAGCCCCTGGCGCGCTCCGCAGAGCGCGGATTCCTTTCCGTTCACTTTGGCAGTTCCTTCCGATGAAAAGGGTATGCGCCTGCGGGCGCACCAAAGGGCTTTCCGATCGCCCTTTGGAAACCTTCGGCGCCGACCCGTTTATGATAGGCTTTGGGAACCGAAAACCTCTCTGTCACTGCGGTGACATCTCCCCTTTCAGGGGAGACAGGGACGGAAAGTTACCCTTAACCAGATATAACACTTATACAGCGGATCTTGTTTTGGAAGTAATGCCAGATCTTTCACAAGCCTACTACGATATGGTGAATATAAACAAAGACAGCACCGCCGAGAATGCTCTTACGAGCAGAGTAGCTGCAGAACGCAGCTACACAGCGAGTACTGTCTCTACTGGTAATGTAACACAGAATAGAGATAATACCAATGGAAAATCTGGTAAAACAAACAAATTGTTTAGCCTTGACGATGTAGTGACAAACAAGGACGGGGAAGCAATCGCCGGCGTGCTGCCGGGCGGAAGCGTCGCCAAATTCTCCCTGTCCTCCTGGACGACCAACGAGATCGAAGCCGTGCGGAAATTCCTCGCACAGGAATGGCTGGCGAAGTACGGTCATCAAGAACAGCAAGGCGCTCCCGCTGAACGCAGCGGGAGCGCCTTTTCGTTGTTCTGTTTTGTTTTACTCAGCCGCAGCCACCGTGATGATGAACTGGGCAAAGCGGGTCATGGGGCGATCGGCCTCATCCTGCACCTGCAGCAGCACGTTGAAGGTATCGCCGGGCTGGGCGTCCTTCGGGACCGTGAAGTTCGCGCTCAGGTCGGACGCGTTCCACACCGTCATGCCCTTCGCGGCGCCTTCATACTCGCAGAAGCCTTCCCACACCCACCAGGTCGTGTGGTACTTGTCGCCGTCGGGGTCCGTGACCTTCGCGCTCAGGGTGACATACTCGCCGGGCTTCGCGGCCAGGTCGAGCGCCTCGGAGGTGACGATCGGCGCGTGGTTGCACTCCTCATAGGGCATGCAGGTCCAGTCGGCGCGGGCCGCCAGCTCGTCGAAGAGGATGCCGGTGAAGCGGGTGCTGTAGTTGCTGTTCACATCGCCGGTGACGGGGTTGTACTCCGTGCGGTAGTTCGCGGCGCGGTTCTGCGCCTGGCCGTCCACGGTGATCCTGCCGGTGATCGTGCCCCAGGCGGGATGCTCCAGCGAGCCCCTCAGGCCGAAATCGATGAACGAGGTGCCGTTGTACTGCAGGCACATCCAGTCGAACACGTCGAAGTAGGCGCGCTCATAGGAGGAGAGGAAGGTGCGAACCTCGGCCTCGGGGGATCCGCCCCAGTCGATGTAGGTCACCAGGCCGGGCTGGAACCAGTCGGGCTCGCCGGGGAGCTCCTGGCCGTCGCCCATCAGGTGGAATTCGCTCATCAGCTTGCCGTGGTTCAGCTTGAAGGCATCGGTCAAATACTCCGCCTGATAGTACTTGATCACGTCGTCGGTGGAGCGGACGCGCCCGGCGTAGAAGGCCAGGGCAGCGAAGTAGTTGCCGTAGCCGCCGGAGCCGCTGGCGCCGTAGGTGTGCATGTTGGGATAGAGCTCGTTCATCTTCTGGTCTTCCCAGCAGTTGTCCTCGCCCATGCCCATGAGGTAGACCTTGTCGATGACCTTCTGGCGGATCGTCTCCCAGTCGGGGGTGTCGCCGTAGGTCTCATAGATGGAGAGCAGGGCGCGGACAGTGGTGTTGATGCCGCCCCAGGCCGTGATGAACAGGGGCCGGGGATCGTCGTCCAGGATGCACTGTTTGATCCAGTCGGAGCCCTCGGTGTCGTAGCGGACGTCGCCCTCGAAGGCGATGTTGCCGACCTTGTACAGGTTCATCATTTCCTCGGGGGTGGGATAGTTCGGATCGTTCTGGCTGAGGAACTCGTAGTCGTGCGCGTAGTTCTCGCGGATCAGGCGGGGCACCAGGTCCGGATCGACGGGGCGGTATTCGGTGTAGCTCGCGGCGTCCAGGCGGGGGCAGCTGAAGTGGGGCGTGATCTCGCCCAGGGTGTGCTCGCCGTCGCCGGAGAAGTGGAACATGCCAGCGGACCAGACGATGCCGGCGAGGTCATATTCGTTGGAGTAGAGCATGGCGAGGATGACACCGTTGGTGTCGTCCACCTCGAGGTCGGTGGTGATCAGATAGCGGGGCTTGGCGGAGCGGTCGGCGGCTTTGGCCTCGGCGTACTCCTCCCGGGTCATCTCCGCAAAGGATGCGGATACGCTCAGGATCATGGCAAGGGACAGCAGCAGAGCAAGGAACTTCTTCATGGATGAGTTTCCTCCCTTTTCTGGCGCAGGCCGTTCGGTTAACCCGCGCCGGTCCACAGATGTGATACCCTCGTTGCTTTTGAAGAGATACATGCGTCTCTTTTCAATTGCACTGTAACACAGGGCGATGGGTTTGTCAAGAGGGAATTCCGGGAAAGACTACCGGATCCGGGCGGAAAGGGGTATGCGCCTGCGGGCGCACCAAAGGGCTTTCCGATCGCCCTTTGGAAACCTTCGGGGCCGTCCCGAAAAATGGTTCTTGGAAATTGTCAGGTTTTTGATGGAATGCCAGGCTATGCTCTCAGCCTTACCCGACAACTGTCAAGGAAGATGCGGCCCCGAAGGGTCCAGGGGCGATCGGAAAGCCCCTGGCGCGCTCCGCAGAGCGCGGAACCCCTCCCTTATGGTTTTCCCGAGCTTTCCATGAAGAGCCCTTTTGCGGGGCGCGGCAAGCGGCGCCCCTACTGATGATATGCAGAATTGGAAAACGAGGGTCTGCCGGTCATTTGTGTAGGGGCGCCGCTTGCTGCGCCCCGTCTCATGCTCCGCAGAGCGCGGAAACCCTTTTCTTCCATAGAATATATGTAACCGAGATCACCGCCGGATTCTCTTCCTTTTTCTTCTCAGCCAAACAAAACAGCCCCGCATCTGTACAATCTCTCCGTTTTCGGTTATAATGATCCCGACATCACCGTGCAAAGGAGAATCGTTATGCTGAGCGAGAGCATCCGCTATATCGGCGTCAATGACCATGAGATTGACCTGTTCGAGGGGCAGTACGATGTGCCCGCGGGCATGAGCTACAACAGCTGGGTCATCCTCGACGACAAGGTCTGCGTGACAGACACCGTGGACCGCGCCTTCTCCGAGGACTACCTCGCGAACCTCGACGCCGCGCTGGACGGCCGCGCGCCGGACTACCTCGTCGTCCACCATGTGGAGCCCGACCACGCCTCGAGCGTCCGGATCTTCCTCGACCGCTGGCCCGGGGTCACCCTCGTGGGCAACGCGAAGACCTTCCAGATGCTGGAGAACTACTTCGACCTCGGCGGAGCGACCCGCCTCACGGTGAAGGAGGGCGACACCCTGCCCCTCGGCACCCACACCCTGCGCTTCATCACCGCGCCGATGGTCCACTGGCCCGAGGTGATGATGAGCTATGAGGAGAGCGAGAAGCTTCTCTTCTCCGCCGACGCCTTCGGCCAGTTCGGCGCCCTCGACGAGATGCCCGACTGGGACGAGGACGAGGCCGCCCGCTACTACTTCAACATCGTGGGCAAGTACGGCCCGCAGGTCCAGGCGGTGCTGAAGAAGGCCGCCGGCCTCGACATCGCCGCCGTGCTCCCCCTGCACGGCCCTGTCCTCTCCGATGAGCTCCCGCGGGTGCTGGCGTGCTACGGCGCCTGGTCCACCTACACCCCGGACCTCGACGGCGTCTTCATCGCCTACGCCTCCCTCCACGGGAACACCGCCGCCGTCGCGGAGCGCCTCGCCGACATCATCGACCGGAAGGGCTGCGGGGACGTCTTCCTCGCCGACCTCAACCGCGTCGATCCCGCCGAAGCCCTCACCTGGGCCTTCCGCTTCGGCAAGGTCGTCCTCTGCGCCTCCACCTACAACGCGGGCGTCATGCCCTTCATGGAGGACTTCATCCACCATCTGAAGGCCAAGAACTGGCAGAAGCGCACGGTGGGCCTGGTGGAGAACGGCTCCTGGGCTCCC
This sequence comes from Clostridia bacterium, assembly GCA_017429265.1. Classification (GTDB taxonomy): domain Bacteria; phylum Bacillota; class Clostridia; order Christensenellales; family Aristaeellaceae; genus RUG11272. The sequence continues at coordinate 10,160 of JAFRPG010000039.1, forward strand.
ATGGCCGCGAAGGTCATGCGCGAGCTCCTCTCTACGCAGAAGGAACTGACCGTCCTCGAGCCCGCCGTCACGGTCCGCGGCGCCCTCAAAACCGCCGACCTGCCCGCTCTCGAGGCCCTCGCCGACGCCCTGCTGGCCTGACAGCGGAAGGAGGATACGATGCAGACGAGCAAGAAGATCCTGATCGTCGCGGCCTGCGCGGCCATCATCGCCGTGACCACGGTCCTGGTCGTGGTGTTCAACCGCAGCTGCCCGCCCAATCCGGGCACCGCGGTCACCGCGGAGGCCACGGCGGAGGCGAAGTAACCCGGCACCGTCCCCTGCCATTGGCGGAGAGTTTTCCCGTGCTCCGGATCTCCGGATCACGGACCGGATCGGATAAGACGGAACAGCCCTTCCATCGGCATTGTTTTGCCGGCGGAAGGGCTGTCTTTTTTGGGTCTGATCGGGAAAAGCATATGGGAAGGGGTCCGCGCTCTGCGGAGCGCGCCAGGGGCTTTCCGATCGCCCCTGGACCCTTCGGGGCCGCATCTTTGATCATCGTGATCGGCAAAGCCTGCACAGGGAACCTCTCCACCGCTGCGGCGGTCCCCCTCCCCTTTCATGGGATGTTTGGGTAACTTTCAGCCCCTGTCTCCCCTGAAAGGGGGAGATGTCACCGCAGTGACAGAGAGGTTTCTGCGGTTGCGTCTTCCCATAATCCAACTTCAACGGGTCGGCCCCGAAGGAGTCCAGAGGGCGATCGGAAAGCCCTCTGGTGCGCCCGCAGGCGCATTCCCTCATCATCGAAGTTTCCCTGACGAAGTGTCAAGCACCTTTTCTCTCTGTATCCACTCATCTGCAGAACCCTCATTACCTCCTGCAGCAGAGCTCCCCGGAGATCTTGTTGACTCCGCCGTAGAGACGGCCCTCGAAGGTCAGGACAACGTAGGCGCTGTGCACGGTCTTCACGGTGACCGAGAAGTAGTCCTCCGCGTCGGTCAGGGCGCCGGTGTAGTGGAAGCAATCGGTGATCTTCCGGTAGTCCGTCTCATTGGTATAGGTCGTTCTGCGGTACCAGCTGTCGTAGTGGGACTTCTTCCAGTTCCTGATGCGGGTCTCGGTCTGCCTGACGCAGCCGCAGCAGATCAGATCATTGATTTGGAAGCCGAGGCCTGCGTCCGGTTCGGCCGCGGAGATGCGGTAGGTCCTGCCCTCGACAGGCTCCTCGGGGAGGGCGATCATCACGCTGCTGACGGCCTCGCCGGGCTTTTCAAAGGTATAGATCAGGCCGGTCAGTCCGTAGACCGTGCCTTCCGTGACCCCGGCGCTCTGCGTGTACCGATGCCAGGTGATCCAGCCGGTGTCGCCCTCCGCGGCGTCAACGCGCTGAAAGCCGGTGCTGTCGAGTTCGGCGACGCTGCCGTTGGCGTTCAGGGTCAGGGTGTAGCTCCGGGGGCCGGGCAGGACGCTCTCGACCTCCAGGGCGTCTTCCTCCGCCTCCTCCGTCTCCGCGGCATGCAGGGTGGGGAAGATGAAGCCGGCGGGTCCCTCTTCCTCCTCCGCGCGGACCACGACGATCATGCAGCAGCAGAAGAGGATAACCAGTGCGAGGATGCTCAGGATGCGCTTCCGGTCGATTGTCAGGATGGGCTTTGTCATAGTGAACAACTCCTTTTCTTCGTCCGCAGGGGCGGTTTGTCTTTGACAGCTCAAGCTTAGCACGGACGGCGGAGTGTGCTGTCTACTCCCGGTAGACGATTCAAAGGACGGGAAAGTTCCCGGAGAAGAGGAGGATTTACAGGTTTTTCATTTTTTTCAGAAATTCCCGTTTCCGGTGTAACCTTTCGCCCCGTACGCGGATATTACGGATGAGAGCAGTCAAAAAGAGCTTCTCACAAGAAAAAGAAAACGCCGCTGAGCGAAAGGAGAAAACACCATGAAGACCATCCGCAGGAATACCGTTTGCAGGATCATCTCCCTCCTGATGACCGTCATCCTTCTCACCGCCGCCGTTCCCTCCGCCCTGGCGGACAACGTCAATCTCGCCGGCACCAGGTGGTACGCCACCGGCTTCAACATGGATCTGATCAAGGGGATCAGCACCAGTCTCTACGAAAAGGTGAAGCTCATCGCCTCGCTGATCAAGTTCGTCCCGGAGATGAGCTGGCTGGATATCTCTTCCGTCATGGCCTTCTACTGCTCGATCAACTTCTATGCCAACGGAAAATGCCACGTCACCATTTGCCGCTCCGAGAGGGGAAAGACGATTCCCGACAGCTACACGACCATAGACGGCACCTGGTCCAAGAGCGGCAGCATGATCCGCTTGACCTTCAACGGGAAGACCAACTATGTCACCTGCACCAACGGTGTCATCAGCATCACCGTCAACGGCTTCGGCCTGGACTTTGAGCAGGTGAGCTGAAGAGAACGCCGATTCGACCGGGCAGCGCAGAAAGCTGCCCGGGATTTTTGATTCCGGAAATGCGCCTGCGGGCGCTCCGAATGCTGCGGGTTGCGGATCCGATGACTTTGTGATAAAATTCATCACATCACAAGGAAAGGAAGCCGAACCCATGAAGCGTTTTGCCGTTGCCCTCCTTGTCGTGCTTTTTCTGATCCCGGGCGCTTGTGCTGAAGCCGTGACAGGACAATCCGGTGATTTCTTGTATGAGGTACATGACGGCACTGCATGGATCACTGGGTATAAAGGCGCCGGCGGTGAGGTTGTCATCCCGAACGAACTGGACGGTTTTCCGGTTTCCGCATTGTACGGAGAAGTTTTTGGCCGAAAACTGTCTGTCACATCTTTTAAGATTCGTGATGACCATCCCTTTTTTGTCATCATAGACGGAATTATCTTTGACAGATTCAACAAGTCCCTGGTGCGCATGCCATCAGCCTGGGAAACAGCAGCTTATGAGATTCCGGACGGTGTACCGGGCATTGGGACTTATGCGTTCATGTGCTGCAAGAACCTGACGAGCATCATAATCCCGGACAGCGTGACGAGTATTGGCGCGGGTGCTTTCGCGTACTGCAGCGGCCTGACGAATATCACGATCCCGAGCAGCGTGACCGTTATCGACGAGTGGTCTTTCTACAATTGCAAGAGCCTGACGGACATCACGATCCCGGACGGTGTGACCGGCATTGGCGATTATTCTTTCTATTTCTGTCTCAGCCTGACGGGCATCACGATCCCAGACAGTGTGACCAGCATTGGAAATAATGCTTTCGGCTGCTCCGACCTGATGAGCATCACAATTCCGGACAGCGTGACCAGTATCAGCGCGGGTGCTTTCTATAACTGCCGCGGCCTGACGGACGTCACGATCCCGGACAGCGTGACCAGCATCGGCAGACGGGCTTTCGCAGACTGCCGCAAGCTGACGAGTATCACGATCCCGGACAGCATGACCATGATTGACGAGTGGGCATTCCAGGACTGCAGTGGCCTGACGGGCATCACAATCCCGAACAGCGTGACCAGTATCGGCGAAGAAGCTTTCATTGGCTGCGACAGCCTGACGGTCTCAGTTGCCGAAGGCTCCTATGCCGAATCCTGGTGCAGGGAGCATGGTGTTCCATATACATACTACGGCGATGACTGACGCGACAATACGGATTGGTTGTGATAGCAGGTCTTCATTTGTCAAGCCTTTTTTCACTGGTTCGGCGGCGGCATGAAAAAGAATCGTTTCTGTTTGTGTCAGGCAGGAGCGGAAAACACTTCATCGCGAATCAGTTGCTTGATTCGTTCTTCCAGACTCGTGCTGCTCTTTGTGCTGAATTGCAGGAAGATGGGGTATGTTCCGCTGCCGATGCTGAGAACAAGCGTCGGCTTCTCAGCTGCCTTTGGTTCTTCGACAACAGGGGGATTGTTCACGTTGGTCAATGAGGCCTCCTTTCTGCACTCAGGGTGCATAGAATTGATTGCAGGAATCTGGCAAGGATGGTAGAATTGTCACATGGGCTTCGGCTCATCAAATCGGTATTTGTCGAAATGTTAAGCTTGCAAGGAGATCCGCACGATGGAATTGATAAAACCCCGCCGTTTAGAGAAAGATGACCTGGTGGCGACGGTAAGCCCATGCAACGGTTGGGCGGGTGACTCCCGGACAAAATGGAAATATGAACTGGGAGCGTCGAGACTCAGGGAACTCGGTCTTCGTGTTGCGGCTGCGCCGAATTCAATGAGAGGGTCCGAATACCTTTCCAACAATCCAGAAGCCCGGGCCGAAGATATCATGTGGGCCTTTGACAACAAAGAAGTGCGTGCCATCATTGCCAACGTCGGCGGCAACGACAGCATAAAAGTCATCCCTTACATAGATCCAAAGCTGATCACGGACAATCCCAAGATATTTATCGGTTATTCCGACGTCATGAATCTTCATTTGCTGTGCTATCGCAGCGGCCTTTCCACATTTTACGGGGATAATCTTCTTACGACGATCGCGGATCAGGCCGGATGGCACGAGTACAGCAAAAGGAGTTTTATAAAGACTTTGTTCGATCCTTCGCCGATCGGCGTAATCAAACCGTCGAATGAGTGGACGCACGAACCTTCCGATCATATTGATGTGAGTAAAAAAAGACATTACTATCCCAATGACGGGTATACGATCATTCAGGGCAGCGGCCGCGCGTCGGGCAGTTTGATCGGCGGGCATACGGGGATTATCGAACTGGAAGGAACGGCGATCGAACTGAAGGCTGAAGACTATGACGGAGCGATCCTCTTTGTGGAGGACATTCCCGAGTTTTTTGATGAGGAAGGAGTCAGAGTTTTCTTTGAATATTTGGGTCAAAAGGGCGTCCTGCGGAGAATAAACGGCGTCATCATCGGAAAAACCAGCGAAGCTAAAGATTTTTCCAGGCGGGCCGGAATCATACGACAGATCGTGTCTGACAAGTATTCATGCGCGATTCCGGTTTTTTACGGACTGAATTTCGGTCATTCCTCACCGACCTGTATCCTGCCCTACGGAGCGCTTGCCGAGCTGGACTGTGAGAAAAAGACATTTTCAATTATGGAAAGCGGTGTGATCTGACGCGTATTTCAATCGAGCGATATAAATTCCAGTTTGTCGTGCTCCCCGGCGGGCCTTTCACAGCCCAGCCGGGGAGCTTTCATTACCGTTCTTGACCGTGATCCTTTTCCTGCGACGATCTTTTAGTCATAGGTTGCAGCTCATCAGTCTCCTGCGTCACAGCTTCAATGGCAGCATCCATAACCTGTTCCAGCTCTCGCCGGTTTTCCCGCACTTCCATCTGCTCTGCAAAGTCTTCTCGCTCCGGCAGTGCATCCGGGATTGCCTTTCGCGTCCAGTAGCGGAGCTTGCTCAGCTGATCCAGCTCTGTTTGAATATGTCCCAATTTGGGACGAAGTGATTCGTTCTGTTCTGTCAGCTCTTGCCGCTGCGCTTTCAGCTTCTTCACACCGGCCTTGTCCAGCGGAAGGGATACGCCCAGCTTCTTCGAGAGCTTCTCACGAAGATAGATTGCCTTGCGGAACCGCTTCAGTTCATCGGCGTGTTCGGCCTGGAAGGCTTCGCGCCGGCCTTTGAAATGAATCTTGTCCAGCTGATCCTGGAGAGAAGCAAGCTCTCTACTCTGACTTTTCTTTCCGATCAAACATGCAAATCGTCTCACGGATCAGCGTGCCGTCATTTTTGCATTCATGGATCATCGCAATTTCCGCTTTTTCTTTATCTACAAGATTATGTTTCATGTCCATATAAAACACTTCCGAATAATCACCACCGGCCGGTGTCCTGCCGATCCGTTTCTCGCTGACCATGCTTCCAATCACTCCTCAACAAATGATCTGTTCATACATTATTATCATATTCCGCTGATTCATTCAACCCGCCCGAACGCTGAAATGCCTCCTGCCTTCCGCCGTTTTGTTCCATTTTCGCATTTCTTCCAAATTTTCATCGGCAGGAGATTCAAATCCTGCCGCGCTTGTGGTATACTGTATGGTGATGTTGTGCGCGGTTTTCTCTCGCGCGCGGATGGGCGGGAGAGCCGGGCAAACTGTGGATAACCTGTGGAATGCCTGTGGATAACTTTCCGGAAACGGTTGACGGCTCGGGGTTTGCTTATCCACAGGAAGTTTTCCACAGGGGTGGAAAATGTGGATAACTTTTCCGCCGCGGACAGACCAAAGCCCTCCGGAACGCAAAAAAACGGCGTTTTCGGCCCGATCCCGGCTCCCACAGAGACAAAAAAACGGGTCTTCCGATAAAAAAGGGCTCTCCGGACGGGATCGCTCCGCCTCCTCCTCCGCAAGGGGGCAAAAGTTATCCACAGGGGTGTCTGATTTATCCACAAAATATCCACAGGCTAAAACCGCGCAGCGGCGCGGCTGAGGCCACTTATCCACAGTTTCCACAGGCCCTACTGCTACTGTTTATATATATCCTGCTACCACTACAGGAAGGAAGGACACGACATGAACATCAAGACCAACGTTCAGGAACTGATGGAAGGCCTGGGCATCGCGACCCGGGCGCTGGCGTCGAGGCCGGCCCGCCCCATCCTTGACGGCGTGCTGATCGACGCCTCGGAGGACAGCATGGTGCTGACCTGCTCCGACGGCAGCATGACGATCGAGAGCACGGTACCCGCCGAGGTGAAGGAACCCGGCAGGGTGGTCCTGCCCGGCAGGATCTTCGCCGAGCTCACAAGAAAGCTGCCCGGCGGCGAGATGAGCATCCGCGTCAGCGACACCGGCCGCGCGCAGATTCAGTGCCTCTCCTCCAAGTCCAGCCTCAGCGGCCTGACGGCGGAGGACTACCCCGAGACGCCCGAGACGGTCGCGAAGATGACCCTGCGGATCGATCAGGCGAAGCTGAGGGGCATGATCTCCCGCGTCGTGTTCTCGATCTCCTCCGACGAGTCCAGACAGCTGCTGACCGGCTGCCTGCTCGAGGTGATGCCGGATGAGATGCGGATCGTGGCCCTCGACGGCTTCCGCCTCGCGATGCAGGTGGACCGCCAGGCCTTTGCGCTGCCGGCCGCCGGCGGCACCTTCCGCGCCGTGATCCCCGGCCGCGTGATGAACGAGCTCAGCCGCATCCTCCCCGACGAGGAGGGCGAATGCGTCCTCACCTTCGACCAGAACCACATGACCGCGGCCTTCGGCAGCACGAAGATCAGCACGGTCCTGCTGGCCGGCGAGTACATCGACTACCGACGGATCCTCCCGCAGTCCTTCGAGACCCGCGCCCTGGTCAACCGCACCGAAATGCAGAACGCGATCGACCGCGCCAGCCTGATGGCCCGCGAGGGCAAGAACAACCTGATCCGCATGACCTTCGATCAGGATACCCTCACCATCAATTCCAACGCCGAGCTCGGCGACGTGCACGAGGAGATGTCCGCCCTGATCCAGGGCAGCCGCATCGAGATCGCCTTCAACGCGAAGTACATCAGCGACGTAATGCGCTCCGTGCAGGACGACGAGCTGTGCATGTGCTTCAACTCCAGCGTCAGCCCCTGCGTCGTGGTGCCGCGGGAGGGGGATGCCTACCTTTATCTGATCCTGCCGGTGAGGATTTTCCAGTAAAATAAGAATCGGGGAACCTCTCCACCGCTGCGGCGGTCCCCCTCCCCTTTCAGGGGAGGTTTGGGGTGCTTTTATACCCTGTCTCCCCTGAAGAAAGGAATGATTGTATATGAGCGAATCTAAAACACCTGTTATTCATATTACTGGAACTGTAACCGAAAAAGACTATACAAATGCTGTGCGAGCGCGTGGAATACGTTTGTGCTTAAAGTATACTATCATCTATCTCATACTGATGTTTGTCTTCGAGATGGGCATCAGTTTCTATTATTGGTATCCTGATCTAAAGGATGGTTATGTCACCTGTGCAGAGTGGCTGAGCGAGGCATGGAGAACGGTCTTCCGCGCCTCACTGAGTACCTACATTATTATAGGATTTTTGGCAGTCTATGCTGTATTATTGATTGTCATCAGACCCATTCTGGCGCAAAAACGATTGCGCGAGTTCCATCCTGACGGTTTCCCTGTAACTTATGACTTTTTTGACGATACTTTGGTAATCAGTTCCGCTACAAAGACAAGCGATGAGACTTTCAGACTGAA
>JAFRPG010000057.1 GCA_017429265.1 Clostridia bacterium
CTATACGGAGATTGCTGATGCACTGGGCATTTCCAAGAATACGGTCAAAACATTCTGCCGCAGGAATGGTCTGACCTCGGAAGTTGAGAGCAAGCCTGTTGAAGTCACCCCTTCGCCCACCGCCGACCGTCTCTGCCCGCATTGTGGTAAACCGGTGATCCAGCCCAAGGGGCGGAAAGAGAAAAAGTTCTGCTCGGACACGTGCAGGAACCGCTGGTGGAACAGCCACATGGACCTTGTCAACCGGAAAGCCATCTATGCTTACACCTGCCCGGCCTGCGGCACCGCCTTTACCGCCTACGGCAACAGTCACCGGAAATACTGCTGTCACGAATGCTATATCGTGGATCGCTTCGGAGGCAGGACATGACTGGTGATGTCCTCAAACGCGAGTGTCAGTACGAGGCAGTGATGTATCAAGTCAAACGTATGCTTGATGCTGGCCTTATCACCGAGAAGGAGTTCCAGGAGATCGAAGCGCGGTTCAGGGCAAAGTACAAACCCATTTCCGGAGGTTATATAGTACAGACTGACTTGCTATGTGCGCGCAGAAGAGTGATTAATGGGTGTGGAAAGGAGGCTGGCGGTCATGAAGAGAATCAATGTACTTGAGCCGAAACAGCCCGTACTCGCACCCAGGAAACGGGTCGCTGCCTACGCACGGGTTTCCATGGAAACCGAGCGCCTGAAGCATTCACTCTCCGCCCAGATCAGTTACTACAGCGCGCTGATCCAAAAGAACCCTGAATGGATTTACGCAGGTGTGTATGCGGACGATGCCATATCCGGTACCGGAACCGAAAAGCGAGGCGAGTTCAATCGCCTCATCGCAGACTGCGACGCCGGGCGCATCGACATCGTGCTCGTCAAGTCGATCAGCCGTTTCGCCCGCAACACGGTGGACCTGCTGAATACAGTCCGGCACCTGAAAGATATCGGCGTGGAGGTCTGGTTTGAGGATGAAGGCATACACTCTCTGGACGGGGATGGCGAGCTGATGCTTACCATCCTCGCTTCTTTTGCCCAGGAGGAAAGCCGGTCTATTTCGGAAAACTGCAAGTGGGGCATCCGAAAGCAGTATGAGCGCGGCGCGTCGCGGGGCTGCAAGATTTACGGATACAGGACAAAGAAAGGCCAACTGGTCATTCAGGAAGACGAAGCAGCTGTGGTCAGGCGCATTTTCCAGATGTTCCTGGATGGGGATTCCTGCTACGTCATTGGTAAAAAGCTGGAAGCAGAAGGTGTACGGTCATACGCAGGCAAGAGGCTCTGCGGCGAGGTGATTGCCACCATGATCCGGCAGGAAAAATACACCGGCTGCACCCTGGCGCAGAAGCTGTACACGGCTGACCATGTGACGCACAAGCAGGTTCGCAACAACGGTGAGCTGCCGATGTACTTCATCGAAGGGACGCACCCCGCCATCATCAGCATGGAGACCTTTCAGGCAGCGCAGCAGGAATTTGCTCAGCGCTATGGCGTGGAAATCGTCAACGGCATAGCCCAAAAGGCCAGCTACTTCTATCACAAGGATGGAGACCACAGTCCGCACCCAAAGCACAGAGGACCATACTGGTCGGAGGAACGCCGCAGGCAGCACGCTGAATATTTCCGCACCCGCGAGAGCGGGCAGTGTCGGTATGATTTCTCGCACTTCATCGAGTGCGAACACTGCCACGGTCACCTGCAGGCTTCGCTCAGACACTACGTGGATGGGTCCGCCGAAGCTGGCTGGGTCGATGTCGAGCATACCATGAGGGCAAAGGACTCGCCAAGGCCAATCGTATTCAGAGACAGCGCCTTAAAGACGCAGATCGCCAGCGCCCTTGGCTGGGAGACGTTTGACGCGGACAGGATGTTCGAAACGCTCTCTGGCATTAGCGTGAACGTGGACATGGTCACGCTTCACTTCAAGGATGGCGGCACAAAGCAGTTCCAGTACATCCAGCTCAAGCAGATCCACAGGAAAAGGAAGGAGACAACATGATGGCAACAGTCACGAAGATCCCGGCGACGGTCAGCCGATACACCGCGACGCCGATCCAGGCGAGGGTCAAGCGCAAGGTCGCAGCCTATGCGCGCGTTTCCACTGACCACGAGGACCAGCTGAACAGCTATGAGGCTCAGTGCGATTACTACACAACCTACATTCAGGCCAACGATGAGTGGGAATTCGTAGGCGTGTACAGCGACGAAGGCATCTCCGGCACATCGACCCGCAGGCGCGATGGTTTCAACCGCATGGTGGAGGACGCCCTGGCCGGTCGCATCGGACTCATTCTCACAAAGTCGGTCAGCCGTTTCGCTCGAAACACGGTCGACAGCCTGACCACCATCCGAAAGTTGAAGGAGCATGGCACCGAGGTCTTTTTCGAGAAGGAGAACATCTGGACCTTCGACAGCAAGGGCGAGCTCCTGCTGACCATCATGTCGAGCCTTGCTCAGGAGGAAAGCCGCTCCATTTCGCTCAACGTCACCTGGGGCCAGCGTAAGCGGTTTGCTGACGGAAAAGCGACAGCGCCGTTCTCCGTTTTCCTAGGCTATGACCGGGGCGAGAACGGTGAGTTCGTGATCAACCCAGAGCAGGCGGAGATCGTGAAGATCATATACGGAGAATTCCTCAAGGGCTTCTCCTTCAAGGCTATCGCCAGGAAGCTGACGGAGATGGGGATCAAATCTCCGAAGGGCAAAGACGTGTGGAACGAAAGCACTGTCAAGTCAATCCTGACGAACGAAAAGTACAAAGGCTGCGCGCTGCTCCAAAAACATTACACCGCCGATTACCTGACAAAGAAGATCGTCCGGAACGACGGTGCGGTTCCTCAGTACTATGTGGAGGACTGCCACGAGGCCATCATCGATCCAGCGACCTTCGACCGGGTGCAGGAGATGATCGAGCAGCGCAGTAAGGTGCGCCATTTCAGCGGCGCGACGATTTTCAGCACCAAGATACGCTGCGGCGAGTGCGGCGGTTGGTTTGGCTCGAAGGTCTGGCATTCCACGGACCCATACCGGAAGGTCATCTGGCGATGCAATATCAAGTACGGTGGGAAAAGCACCGGGTGCAAAACACCCCACGTCACTGAGGAAGAAGTTAAAGCCGCGTTTGTCCGGGTAATCAACAAGCTAATCGGTGACCGGACAGCGCTGCTGACCGACCTTAGGGCGGTACAGGAAACCTACAGCGGAACGGACGAGTTGAGCCAGCGCCTGCATGAACTGGACGACCGCCTGAACTCGGAAGCCGAAGCGGTCCAAGGACTGATCGCCCAAAACGCCAGGGTGGCGCAGAACCAGGACGACTACAACGCCGCCTACGATGCTGCTGTCAGCCGGTACGAGGCCACCAAGGCAGAACGCGAACAGGTGGCGGCTGACATCCGACAGCGCGGTATCCGCAGACGTGAGTTCGAGCGGTTCATCTCAGAACTGGAAAAGTTGCCCGAGGCGGTTTCGGAATTCGACGAAACGCTCTGGGGCAGCCTGGTGGATTATGTGACCGTGGGCAAGGACAAGACGATGGTGTTCACGCTGATTGGTGGGACAGAGGTGAAGGCCTGACTCACCAGAAGGGATTGATAATTTGTATGAATGATAATGGCGCATCATGACAAGTTCTGGGATGCGCCATATGTATCTTTGTCTATTAGATTAAGGCTGCAGCGGGGCATTGAAATAGTCTGTGTGCCCGGGAAATATAGCGAGATCACAACTATATAAAGCAGTAAGTCCGCAGTCTGTTTTCTTTTGCCTGGTTTTCCCTATCGACGGTTTTCTTCGTTATATGTGACTTTACATGGATTTGATTCTTCTCCGATAATGCATTTGATTCTTTCCCTGTAGGCTTTATCTGTACACAGGCAACAATACAGCCCATCCTGTGAGACGGAAAGGGGAAGAATCAAGTGGATATATTCAATATTCTGGAGATGGTTGGCGGGCTCTGCCTGTTCCTCTTCGGAATGGGTGTAATGGGACAGGCCCTTGAGAAGAGCGCGGGCGGGAAGCTGAGAAGCCTGCTGTCAAAGATGACAAGCACAAAGATGACGGGCTTTTTAACGGGGCTTGGCATCACCGCAATCATACAAAGCTCGTCGGCAACCACCGTCATGGTCGTCGGTTTCGTTAATTCGGGACTCATGACCCTGAAGCAGGCGATCAACGTCATCATGGGCGCGAATGTCGGTACGACCGTTACCGCCTGGATATTGAGCCTCAGCGGGATCAGCAGCGACGCGCTGTGGGTACGATTGCTCAAGCCCAGCTCTTTCACGCCCATACTGGCTCTGATCGGAACCATACTTTATTTGTTTTCCAAAAGTGCCCGGAAGAAGGATACCGGCTTGATCCTTTTGGGTTTCACAACGCTGATGTTCGGAATGGAAACCATGAGCGGGGCGGTATCCGGCTTGAAAGCAATACCGGAATTCCGCAATCTGTTTCTTCTATTCACGAATCCCATCCTAGGTGTACTGGCCGGTACGGTGCTGACCGCGATCATCCAATCCAGTTCCGCTTCCGTGGGCATCCTGCAGGCGCTGGCATCCACCGGACAGGTCAGCTACGGCGCGGCGATACCGATCATCATGGGGCAGAACATCGGCACCTGTGTCACCGCCCTTCTCTCATCCGTTGGCGCGAACAAGAACGCCAGGCGCGCAGCTGTGGTTCACCTTCTGTTCAACATCATTGGCACGGCCGTGTGGCTCTCAGTATTCTGTTTCATCCGAATTGTGGCCGCACCGGTTGTCCTCTCACAATCTGCGAGCATGTTTGGCATTGCCGTCGCCCATTCTATATTCAATATCCTTTGCACAGCGCTGCTCCTTCCGCTTTCGTCTGTGCTGGAAAAACTGGCGCTGCGCATCGTCCCTGAAGAGGCCAAAGGCTCCAATGCGGAAACACTGCTGGATGACCGTCTGCTCATGACGCCTCCGTTGGCACTGGGGCGCTGCCATGAGCTGGTAGGCGTCATGGCGGAGAGGGCATGGAAGGCACTGTCACTCAGCTTATCACAGCTTGATCACTACGATGCTCAGGAGGCGCGGCAGATCAGGGAGAACGAGGATGAAACAGACCGATACGAGGACGAGATCGGCACCTATCTCATAAAATTAAGCTCAAAATCGCTGAATCAGGAAGATAGCGAGGAAACGACCGCGTTGCTGAAATACATTGGAGATTTTGAGAGGATTGCCGACCATGCCGTTGATATTCTGATGTCTGCTGAGGAAATGCGAGATAAAAGACTCCATTTTTCCCAACAGGCCATGCAGGAAATGGCAGTACTCCGGCAGGCTATCCATGAAATCATGGAACTTGCGGTGGATGCCTTTCGATACAATGACATGGAAAAGGCGATCTACGTCGAACCGCTGGAACAGGTCATTGACACACTGAAAGAGGAAATGCGGACGAGGCATATCTTCCGAATGAAGCAGGAAACCTGCAGTGTTGAGGTCGGATTCGTTTGGTCAGACCTGCTCACAAGTCTTGAGCGCGTTTCCGATCACTGTTCAAACATCGCGGGCTGCGTCATCGACATCGCTCAAAATAACCTGAATCTGCACGAATCGCTGAAACGCACACAGACAAACGACGCGTTTTACAGGGAAGCCTATCAGCAGTATTCACAAAAATACGCTTTACCGCTTTCAAGATAAGGGAGGAAGGTCAATGATCGATTTTAAGACAAAACGCGGATTCATATGTGATATGGACGGTGTCCTCTATCATGGAAATAAGCTTCTGCCTGGCGCGACTGAGTTCATTCAATGGCTACAGGCCAGCAATAAAGAGTACCTGTTTCTGACGAACAATAGCGGCTTTACTCCGCGGGAATTACATATAAAACTGCTCCGTATGGGAATCGATGTGCCTGAAGAGCATTTTTATACCAGTGCGCTGGCAACAGCTGAGTTTATCCGGTCACAGAATCCAAAGGCATCAGCATATGTACTGGGAGAAGCCGGACTGCTCAATGCTCTGTACGATGCGGGGATCGCCATCGATGATGTGAATCCGGACTATGTGATTGTCGGTGAGAGCGCATCATATTCTCTGAATACTCTGACGCGGGCAACAAATCTTGTTCTCGCCGGTGCGAAACTGATCGGAGCGAATTCAGATGTATCCGGACCCATAGAAAACGGAATCGCACCTGCATGTCGCGCTTTGATTTCTCCGATTGAAATGGCGACCGGGAAGCAGGCCTATTTCTGCGGTAAGCCCAATCCGTTAATGATGCGCACAGGCCTGAATCTGCTCAATTGTCACAGTGCAGACGCCGTGATTGTCGGGGACCGTATGGACACGGATATCATCTCCGGACTGGAAAGCGGTATAGATACCGTTCTGGTGCTGAGCGGGATATCTTCCGTTGAAACGATAAAGACATATGCTTACCAACCGACCGTTATACTTAATGGTGTGATAGATATTGTGCGGATGACCGGGCAGGAGTGAATGATCGATTGTTTTAGTATGGCTTTCCATTTTTACAGTGCCATTCATACATGTGCCGCGCTTTCCTGTTATAATATCTCTGATCAATAAGGCTGGAGGCATCAGATGATTTATTGTATAGAAGACGACCCGGCAATCCGCAACCTCATGATCTACGCGCTGAAAGGCGCGGGGCTTGAAGCGAGAGGCTTTGAAAGTGCTGAGGTATTTTGGAGCGCTTGGGCGGAAGTCAAACCGCAGATGGTGATGATTGACATTATGCTACCGGGAGAGGACGGCCTGTCCGTACTCAGGAAGCTGAGAGCGAAAGCGGGTTCCTCACAGGTACCTGTCATAATCACCAGCGCAAAGGGTGAGGAATACGACAAGGTCATAGGGTTGGATTTGGGTGCTGACGATTATCTTGCCAAGCCCTTCGGCATGATGGAAATGATTTCAAGGGTCAGGGCGGTGCTGAGGCGAACCGAATCACCAGCACCCTTTCGTGTACTGCGCAATGGTTCGCTTGAGATGAATGTGGATGAGCACACCGTCAGCATCGACGGCAATATCATTCCGCTGACGTTGAAAGAATATGAGCTTCTCTATCTTTTTCTGACAAATCCCGGCAGGGTCTATACGAGAGAGAATCTTCTGTCACTCGTTTGGAATGACGATTATCTTGGCGAAACGCGGACGGTAGACGTGCACATCGGTACACTCCGTTCAAAACTCGGCGAATGCGCCGGATTGATCGAGACCGTTCGTGGCGTCGGATACAAACTGGGAGGTAAAAGATGACACACAGAATCTACAAGGCAATCTGCACCGTGGCCGTGGTGGTATTTTTATGTTCACTCGCGCTGATCATGGAACTGTTGTACAATTACTTTTCGGCTGTTCATCTGAAACAGATGAAAGAACTGGCAGGCATGACCGCCCGTGGGGTGGAGCTCAACGGGAATTCATTCTTTGATGATTTCAGCTTTGACGGCTGCCGTATCACATGGATTAAATCGGACGGAGAGGTTCTGTTCGATAACGAGGCGAATGCCGATCACATGGAGAATCATCTGGAGCGCGAGGAAGTCCGGGAAGCGATGACGACAGGCGAGGGTGAAAGTAGCCGCTATTCCAATACGCTCACCGAACGCTACGTCTATGTTGCCGTCGCGCTCGACGACGGAAGCGTGATCAGGATTGCTGACACACAGTCTTCGGTGCTGACGCTTTTGCTCGGTTCGATGCAGCCGATCTTTATTGTTATTGGCATAGGGCTTGGGCTTTCCTTCTACCTTGCCTGGAAACTCTCAAAACGAATCGTCAAGCCCCTGAATGAAATGAATCTTGACCATCCTGACGAGAAACTTGTCTATGAGGAACTGGCCCCGCTGGTCAAAAGGCTGAACTCACAGCAGCGGCAGATCTCCATTCAGCGATCAGACCTGCAGAGGAAGCGTGATGAATTTGAGGCGGCGACCAGCCATATGAGCGAAGGCATCATCCTGCTCGATGAAAAGGGTTCCATTTTGAGCATCAACGCGTCCGCCCGCAGGATATTGAAAACGACCCCTTATTGTGTCGGGAAGGATATCCTGTTGTTCAACAATACTTATGAATTGCAGGACATTCTGCAGCGTGCCAGGAACGGCGAACATGTGGAGAAGCCTTTTGCTACTGACGTGGGCAGCTATCAAATCAACGTAAGCCCAATCTTCAGTGGAGAAACAGTCACCGGAACCGTTTTGCTCATATTTGACATTACGGAAAAGGAAAAAGCAGAGCAGATGCGCCGTGAATTCACCGCCAACGTTTCGCATGAATTGAAAACGCCGCTGCACACGATCGCCGGTTATGCGGAACTGCTCGCCAACAACGCAGTGAAGCCTGAAGACATCCCCTCGTTCTCGCAGCAGATTCTGGCCGATGCGCGTCGAATGTCCGCATTGGTCGATGATATCATTCGCCTCTCCCATCTCGATGAAGGTTCAAATGACATGGAGCGCGAGGAGGTCGATCTGATGCAGATTGCCCGCGAAGTTGTAGACGGGCTTCAACCGTTAGCGACTGAATTGGACGTATCTCTGACGCTGACCGGTGAGAACGCACCGATATTCGGAATCGCTCAATCTCTAAACCTCATGATTCAAAACCTATGTGACAACGCTATAAAGTACAACAGGAAGGGTGGCAGCGTCAACGTAGATATTCAGAATCATGATGACGAAATACTGCTGACTGTGAGCGATACCGGCATTGGCATTGCACCGGAACTTCAGGATCGCGTGTTTGAAAGGTTTTATCGGGTGGATAAAGGCAGATCGCGAGAGATGGGCGGTACTGGATTGGGTTTATCAATTGTTAAGCATGCTGCAATGCTGCATAATGCGACAGTTGATCTGAATTCGATACCAAATGAGGGAACAACAATAACCATCAGATTTCCTAAATCAGAAGAATAGTGTACTCATAAAACAGCTCCATGTTTGCGAGGGAAGGCGAAGCGCGAAAAGGCGGCACCGACATCCGGCAGCGCGGCAGCTGCAGGCGGGAGATCACTATCCTTATCCCGAAAAGGCCATCTGAAATACATGGAAAAGTTTGTTCCTGATACGGTATTCAGAAGCTTTGATGGGATGGACCACGGGGATATGGCGCTGTTTTATCCGGAACAGATGGCGCAGGAACTTCACTGCCTGTAACCGGAAAGTGGCCGAAGGGAACAAGGCTTCCAGTGTGTAGTCAAAAATGAGATCTGCATCACCATCCTGCATAATGAATCCCTTCTAGCGCCTCTTCGGAGGCGCTTTTCTTGTGCCCACAAACACATTTCAACGATGAATCGACCTTCAAGTAAATGTGAAACCTTTGAACCCCGATTCAAATCGTTAAAGGGGTTCCCGGTTTCATCGTTACATTGTATCAAATAGCCGGATAAAATAGACATGATCATTACCAAGGCAGTTTCACGCTTCGCCCGTAACCTCATGGACTGCATCGGCTGGGTGGAGGCGCTGCAGAACCATGACCCGCCAGTCCGCGTTTTCTTCGAACAGGAAAACCTCGATACCATGTCCCAGACCAGCGGTATCATCCTGTTTGTGTTGGCGATGGTCGCCCAGGAGGAAAGCCACATGAAGAGCGAGGCGATCCTGCTCTCCCTGGAATGGCGTTTCAGTCGTGGCCGGTTCCTGACCCCGCGCCTTTTCGGATACGACAAGATTGAGGTCCCGGACGGTTTCGGCGGCAAGAAGAAAATCCTGTCCATCAATGAGAGCGAGGCCCGGGTAGTCCGCTGGATGTACTCCACCCTCGTCAACGGTGGTTCTCCTGAGGAGATGGCGGAGGTCTTGACTGAAATGGCGATCCCCACCGGCGGCCGCCGCAGGGATGGCACGCTGAACACGCATTGGACCCCCAGCGGCATCATCGCCGTCATGCGTAACGAGAAGCACTGCGGCGATGTGCTGGCCCGCAAGACCTACACGCCCAACTATAAGGACCACAAATCCAAGAAGAACAATGGGAAGAAGAACAAGTACTTCCAGCCCGACCATCACGACGCCATCGTCAGCCGGTCCATGTGGAATGCCGCTCAGCGGATACTGAACAGCCGGAAGTATGGACACGAAGGCACGTATCTTCCCATGCGGATCATCGACCACGGTGCCCTGACCGGGTACATCTCCATGAACCGCGTTTGGGCGGGATTCGACTTCGAGGATTACTACCGCGCAGGGCAGATCACCATGGGCATTCTCGATGAAGAGCTGACTGTGGACCTGGGGGCGGAATACCTGCCCGAGGGCGGACGCAAGATTGGCGGCCTGGTGGACGACCATGGTATTGCACAAATCGCCCGCGAGTTAACTGCCGCCGAGCAGGAAATCAAGGATGAGCTGGAAGGAAAGACAGCTGACGAGTCTGAGAGCCAGAGCAAGGAAGACGCAGTCAAGACCTTCCAGGTAGTCCGTGGGGATATGTTCTCCCGCGTTGATGAACCGGTCATCCGCATCACGACAAAGGGCATCACCTTCAACAAAAGCTGTGTGTCCAAACTGCCCGGAACGGAAACGGTCGAGTTGCTTTTCAATCCTGTGGAGCGCATGATGGTCGTTCGTCCCTGCAGTCCGGATCACCCAAACGCAATCCCCTGGGACCCGAAGTACAAGAGCGCGGCTCCGCTGTGCAAGGTGCTCTACGACAGCATGGGCTGGGAAACGGACTACTCTTTCCGCATTCCCTGTCAGACGGTCAACAATCCCAACGCCACGACCATAGGTAACACGGTCCTTGTTTTCGACCTGGACAACTATGTGGGCCGCGCCATGAGCAAAAGGGACGAGGTCATCATCGCCCGAAAGGAGGCTGAAGCGACGGCAGATGAACGGGAAGATGCAAAGAGCTACTACTATCCGCCAGACGAAGACGAGCCTCAGGAAATCCGGGACATGGAAAAGAAGTTCCAGCAAGCGGTCGAAGTGAACAAGAAGCTCTTCGGGACACCTGCCTTCCAGCATGAATCCGGCGTGCGCGGTCTCAGCACCGACAGCGATGATGAGGAATGGGACATGATGGCGGAAGCCCGCCCGCTCGACATTTCTCACACGGTGGATGCATCCACAGTCGAGGACCTCCTGCTTGAGATCATGGAAGACCCTCCTGTGCTGCCACAGGCATCTGACGCCTATCCGGAAGAACCCATCGTAGTAGACAGCTCGGTCAGGGAGGTGTGAGCATGAACACTTCCAGAAACCCAGCGAAGAGCCGCCCGTTATCCGCGAACGTGAAGCGCCTGATGCGCCTGGCCAGAGCCTCGCCTCAGAACAGTCAAGTCATTAAGGTGGCGCGTCAGTTTACCGCCCGTGATCTGGCTTATTGCCATAAGCAGGGAAACCTGTTCATGGAGGCCGCTTCCATGGGCTTTCCCATGGAAGATTTTGCGCCGCTCTTTATGACCAGTCAGCTGGCAGGCGTATTCGATGTCAGTTTCGCCGCCGCAAACGGCATGGAGAATGACGAGCTTTCCAATCTGCTCCGTGTGCCCATGCTGCTCAAAAGCCCGGAGACGATTGTGGAGGCCCTGTATTGGATCGACGATATCATCTCCAAAGCGGAAGACGACCAGAACAAGAGCCTGCTGCTTTCCCAGGCTTATGAGGCTGAGCGGCTGAGATTACCGCCCGCCCTGGCCGAGCTGCCGGACGAGCCTAACCGTAATGTGGACGAATTGGCTTACGCCTACTGGCTGGGCTACATATACCGCTGTGAATGCCTGCTGCATGAGGAATCCAGCCGCATGGTATACGGTGCTTTTGAAGAGCCGCTCATGCGTAGAGCCTATCAGGAGCTGCTCAACAGCCCTTTGGGAGAATGCAACCTGATCGACAGCGCTGTGGAGATATGCACGCGGCTGGACCGGCTGCTGGTAGAGAAGGTATGGCCTGCCAAATCGAAGCAGCAGAAGCGCCTGCAGGAAAAAGAGCTGGAAAGGCCAGCATCACAAACGGAAGGGAGGCAGAACGATGTCACAGGATGAGAAGAAAGAGCCCGAAGCGGATGAACCCCAGCGCGATGGAAAAGATCCCGATGACTTGTCCGTAGTCGACTATGCGGACTACCAGGTGGTGAAGCCCGAGTACTTTCGCCGCCGTGGAAAGAAAAAAGACAAGGAGGCCACATGACCCATGATGGACAACAATCAACCCTGGCCTCAGCAGAGGCAGAATTATCGGCCAGGGCCGACCGGTATGCAACGACCGCCTTATCCCGGAGGGCCGCAACCCGGACTGGGTAACGCGCTGGGCGCAGGCGGGCTGACCCGCGAAGAACGCCAGGAGGCAAAGCGCCTGGCCGAAGAAGCGAATTTCAGCTTTGTCGGCTATCAGGTGGTGCGTAGGGAATTCATCTCGCACCGCTTTGACCCGGCGATGACCATACGCGGCAACAGCATCACGTTCAACAATTCCTGCATCAGCAGGCTGGAAGACGCGACCTACATCCAGTTCCTGATCAACCCGACAGAGCGCAAGCTGGCCATCCGTCCCTGTGATGAAGGCGCTCGTGATGCGGTCCGCTGGTGTGTGATGAAGGGTGACAAGCGCAAGAGCCGTGAGATCACCTGCAGGCCGTTCACGACGAAGCTCTATGAGCTGATGGGCTGGGAGGCGATCTATCGGTACAAGCTGCAGGGCATGCGCATCAACTACCAGGGCGAAAGCCTGTACCTGTTCGATCTCAGCTCAAAGGAGGCATTCCTGCCGCAGAGCCGAGATCCGGAAACGGGCAAGATCAAGCGCCCCAAGCCTATCCTGCCCAGCGAATGGCTGGAGACCTTTGGCCTGACCGTGGAAGAGCACATGGCGTCCACGCAGATTGACCTGACAGAAGGCTTTGTCTCCTCGGGCATCAGTCCTGAGGAAGGCGAAAGCGCACAGCCGCCTATGGCGAATGAAGCGACGGAGGTAGACGAATGAACACCCCAATTATACTGACCCTCAACTTATTGGAGGATTCCATAATGCTCAATGAGGGTGTTTTGGACGCGCTGGACTGGCCGCGTCAGGTTCAGATCATGATCAACAAGGATGAAAAGATGCTGCTGCTCCGCGCTTGTACGATTGACGACCAGCAAGCGGTCGTCGTGCCGGAAGAACGCACCGTTCAGTTCGAGATCAGCGGCAGGAGCCTTTTGCGTAAGATACGGCAGATGGTTGGCTGGGACGACGACTGCCCGAGGATGTGCTACGGCGAGTATTTGCCTGCCCACCAGGCAATCCGCTTCAACCTGATGGAAGCAGAGCCTGTGGACATGGATCAGCAGTAAGCTGCGTCAGGGGTTAGGAGGTTACATATGGACCGGGAAAAGCTATTCAGACATCTGGAACAGCGTTATACCTCGAAACGCGACATGATCTCCCGCGTACCTCTTGGCGTACAGCCGGACGCACTGTGGCAGGAACTGCTGAATCAGCGACGGTCCAAAAGCACAGTGCTGCCCCTGTACAGCTACAAAGGCACGCCGTTCTGGTACGTGACCACAGACAAGATGGTCGCCGCAAGCGAGAAAATCGTCGAGGCTCTGTTCGAGAATGAGACCGAATACGACCCTTACACAGGTGCGCCTGTGGTATCCACACTGGAAGAGGTCTTCTTTACCAGCTATGTGGAAGGGTCACAGATCACGATTCAGGCCGCGATGGACTTCCTCACCGGCGGCCAGCCGCCCAGGGACATCGAAGAACAAATGATTACCAATAACCGGCAAGCAAGCAGCTATGCCAGCGCCAACCTCTACCGCCCGATAGACGCCGCGTTTCTGCGCGAGCTCATAAACATCCTGACCGATGGGATGGATGGCGGCGGACAGGACTACCGCACGACCGACGCAGTGGATTTCAGCCCTCCGGATGGAGAACGGTACGATTTCCCTTCACCCAGGATTATCCCTGACCGCGTCGGCGAGCTGGCCGCATTCCTGGCATCGCCTCTGACGCATCCGCTGATCAAGGCGGCGACAGCTCAGGCGTACATGATGATCCTGCGCCCCTTCCCGGAAGGTAATGAACGCCTGGGCCGGATGCTCTCCAGCATGATCCTGCTCCGCGCCGGTTATACCTTCTTCAGCGAGGTGAGCCTGTCCGCCCTGATCGCCCGGAAAAGCTATGGGTACTACGAAGCGATGGCCAATATACTCCGCGAAGAGAACGGCGGCGACCTGACGTATTTTCTGGAGTATTTCCTGGAGCTGTTATCCCGCGCTGTCGATGAACGGCGGCTGAGGACAAGCCGAAAGGACGAACAAACTCGTCAGGCTGAGCATGACCTGGCAAGAACCACTCTCGCGCCTGCGGCTCAGGCTCCGCCTCCTACCCCTGGTGATGGGTCCAGGAACCTGGCTGCTACGGCGCAGATGGGTGAAAGCAGTCAAGCAGAGGAGGTGGTGCCGGACCTCAGCGGGTTTCAGTCCGTCCCGATAGAGGATACTCCTGAAAGCGGTATCGACCGCTCGGTCCAGGGAACGCCTGTGGAGCTGCTGACCCACTATACGGCATCGACAGCGAAGATCATTGGCCAGCTTTCGGTTTTCCTGCTGAAAAAGATAGATACCGGCCAGATGCAGTTCACAACTGGTGAGATAGCGGCTGCGCTAAACGTTATCCCGCGTCAGCTCAGCAGCAGTATCCGGTATCTGAAGGAACAGGGCGTTATCCGCCTGCAACGCAGAGATAACCATCAGAAGTACTACAAGATCTGCACTGAGGAGGAGTCAAGGGAGATACTGGCCCGTCCTGCGGTACAGGAAAGCGAGGAACCGGAATGTGACCCCGAGGTCCTTGCGCGTATTGACGAGCTCGTTCAGTCAAATTCCCCCAAAGATAAGCGGATCGGCGGTCTCCTGCTGGAATGCATGAACAAGGGAGAGATCACCATCGACAATTATGCCGCGATCGGCGAAGCTTCCAAATGGGCCGTCGATATGCAGCTGGCGACACAGCTGGGCCTGGTCGAAAAGATATCGTCACAACGCTACGCCATCCTGAAGAAGCTGAATACCGGCCCGCTTACCCTGAGCAAGAGCCAGCGCAAGTTTATCACGGAGATGTATGAGCTGTTCGGCGATGATGTCTTTTCAACCGAGATGGCCATTGCGACACTCGATTATTCAGATTCACATATCAGCGCGTATCTCCATCAGTTCACCTTGCTCAGGATTCTCGACTGCCGAAAGGAAGACGTTTATCGGTATCAGTTCCTGGTCAACCCCGAACAGAACCCTGAATACTTTGACATAGCAGCATGACCGATTATGGGCGGTGGGTGCGAACAGAAAGGAATTGCACAATGAAGATTACAGAACTACTGAAGGATAAGGATTACCTGGTCAGTCTCCTGAATGGCCCCTGCGCTCCTGCGAACGAGAAGCAGGAAAGTTCACCGATCAATCCGGAATGGATCGACATGGAAGCCTCGGCTGCTGTCACAGATGCTTTTCACAAGCTGCTTCCTGACGGTATTCCGTACATGAACGCGATCATTGCGGAGCGTAATCCTGATACCCTGTATGAGGGCACCTGTGTCGATACCAATGACAAACGCCTGCGCTACATCGTGGTAAGCGTTATACCGGACACGGAGTTTCCCTTCAACTACAGCTATCCGCTGATCCATGAACTATGGATGGCCGGTTTGTATTGCTGGGAGCTCACACGGGCAGCGCTTGCTGCGTGTACGAAAGAAATGCAGGTGCTCCTGGCCAAGCATCCGGTGCCGCCGATTCTGAACAACGCCCGAATCGAATGGGTCAGCCTGTACCTGGGAAGAACGCCCTACGAGGGAATCAGCAGGCTGTCGGAACAATGGGTTGAAGCCGAGGACTTCGATGGGCTTGAGGCTGATGTCCATCTCTATAAGGTGCGCGAAATGGAGCACGATCCGCTGCTGCAGAGGCTGATTGACGCCTATGACAAGGATTACCCGGAAGCAGCCCATAAGGAGACGATTCCGGATGATTCCACAGAGGTATAAGCATATCTGTGAGGTCTGTGGGCGGACTGAAGAGCTAACCCCGGAGGAGGCCTTCGAAGCAGGCTGGGACTATCCGCCTCGCATGGGTGCTTTCGGGATCGTCTCGCCCCGGACCTGCCCCGACTGCTCCATGATGGATACCGTGTGGGCAGCGCTTGTCCTGAAGAAGATGAATCCGGATGAGCTCACGTACAAGCAGAAGCTGACCCTTCTGCGCATTATCAACGAGCCGGACAGCGTCATGCCCGACAGTGAGGAGCAAGAGCCATGAGAGCACGCATCATCAGGAATGTAATCCGATGCAATCATTGTGGGGATGTGATCGAAAGCACCTATCGTCACGACTTCAAAACCTGCCGCTGCGGCTGTGTTTCGGTCGACGGCGGCCACGACTATCTTCGTCGATGCTCTTTGTACGGCCCGGATGACTACACGGACTTATCGGAGACAGCCGCTCCGGATCGAAAAAACGAATATGAGGAGGAATAGAATCCATGAGGAAACTCGCAAGCATTCAACGCATATGGAAGGTTGAGCCCATCGAAGGAGCTGACCGAATAGAGCTGGCCCATGTGCTGGGCTGGCAATGCGTCGTAAACAAAGGCCAATTCCAGCCGATGGACATCGCTGTCTACTTTGAAATCGACAGCTTCCTGCCTGTCCGCCCGGAGTTCGAGTTCATGCGCGCTTCCAGCTATAAGAAGACCGATATCATGGGCGAAGGCTTCAGGCTGCGCACCATGCGCTTTCGCGGGCAGATTTCCCAGGGTCTTTTGCTGCCCCTGAGCCAGTTCCCGGAGATACCCGCAGACGCAGACGTGGGCGATGACGTGACCGAGCTCCTGGGCGTGCGCAAATGGGAAATCGAAGAAAGGGCTACGACCGGCGGTACCGTCATTGGTAACCTGCCTTACGATATTCCCCATACGGATGAGACGCGGGTGCAGGAGGAACCGGAGCTGATTCAAGCCTTCGCTGGGCTGGAATACTACATCAGCACAAAGATGGATGGCTCGTCACATTCCATAGGAATCGACGAGAACGGATTCCATGTCACTGGCCACAATTACGAATACAAAGACGACGGGAGCAGTTCCTTTTATGAACTTGTCAAGGTGCGCGGTTACCAGGAGAAGATGGAAGAGTACGTCAAAGAGCTCGGCCTCAAAACCCTCACGATACAGGGCGAGTTCTGTGCCCCTGGAATCCAGCGGAATCGGCTGCGGCTGACCAGGCCTGAATGGTACGTCTTTACCATCCGGGAAAACGGAAAGCGCGTGCGGCTCAAGAGGATGCTGCTGATCTGCGAGGCGCTGGATATGACCCCGGTGCCCATCGAAGAAATCGGCATGGACCTGCCATCCAAATACCCGACAGTAGAAGCCCTGCTGGAACGCGCTGACGGGGATTACCCTAACGGCGGGAAGAAGGAAGGTATTGTGGTCCGTCCGACCGAGCCGGTGTTCTGCCCGCTGATCAGCGCCAGCCTTTCGATGAAAGTCGTCAGCAACAAGTACCTTTTGAAAAACGAGGGCTGATCGCTATCATGGAAGGAAAGGTTGGCGCGATGAACAAGGTGCTCTTTTTGGATGTTGACGGTGTTCTGAACAACGGCGAATGGGCATTCACCATGCATCGTCAGGGAGTGCGCGTATACAGAGACGACCTACTGTATGAACCTTCGTTGGAACAATTGAGGCGTATCGTGCAAGCGACCGGTGCGCTCATCGTTGTTTCGTCAGCCTGGCGTCAGATCCCCACATGCTATCAGCATCTGCGAGAATGGTTGGAAAAATACGGCATGGAGATATATGACAAAACACCTTATGTCGGCGGCGATCGCGGTGATGATATCTCCGCCTGGTTCAAACGCAACCCCGGCGATTGGCAGTATGCCATTCTGGACGATGATTATGATATGGGGGATCATATCGACCACCTGGTCCGCACAGACTTTGATCTGGGCCTGACGGAGAGAGAAGCCGATCGGTGCATTGCACTGCTGCAAGGCTGACACACATAATTCTATTGGTCCTCAGAAGGTCTGTCTACGTCACTACTGACGTTTTGGCACAAAAAAACTCCGGGCTGCTGTACATTCAGCGGCTCGGTTTTTGTGTGTATTTCGGTCCCCTGGGCAAATAATTAAAACTTACCCTCCCTGGCCCTAAAACTTACCCCCCTGTGTCCTGTCTTGGGAAATAATTGAATTGTATCAATCTTGGAGTCTACATTTCGGAATAGTGCCGGATGTTCGTGAAACCATGCTGCCTCGCGTAGTCTTCCAGATACCTCTTCTGGTTCTGAATCGAGTTGCTTTCCCCGGCAGAGTCATCATCTCTGGAAAGCCGCTCATATAACGCTGTAATGCCGCTTTCTCGCTTGGTTTGGTTCATATGTTTTCACCCCCTTCCTTCGCTTACAAACCCTGTAGCCGCTGTTTACAAACGTCCGGCACATGGACAGCTTACCAGATTCTGCCCCTTTCGTGCCCTTCCTCACCACGGGTTTTGAAGCGGGGATGCTCGGCTACACCCTTTTCGGCCTGCTGTACCCTGACAGTCCCATGGCGGATTTTGCGCGGATCGATCTCGGCCAGGTCCTCTTCGTCTTCACGCTGTACAAGGTGCTGATCGGCCTGGACGGGCATGAGCGGCCCACCGCGCGGCAGCTGGCGAAGGAGATGGCGCTCTCGCCGATCATCCTCGCGATCGCCGCCGGCGTGCTGCTGGGCGCGACGGGCCTGTACCGCGCGATGGAGCCCTCCGGCGCCGCGGCCCTGCTCGACGCCTGCACCGACTTCATCTCCGCCCCGGTCAGCGCCCTGATCCTGATCGCCGTGGGCTATGATCTGGTGTTCAGGGATATCCGCTGGGGCAGCGCGCTTTCGGCCGTGGCGCTGCGCACGGGGATCATGGCCGTCCTCGGGACCGGCGTCTTCTTCCTCTTCCGCCTGCTCTGGCCGGGGGAGGACTGGACCCGTCCCGTCTGCCTGATGTTCCTGCTGCCGCCGCCCTTCGTCCTGCCGGTCTTCTCGGAGGATGAGAACCAACGCGCCTACCTCTCGGCCGTACTCTCCCTCTCCACGCTGCTCACCCTGGCCGGCTTTGCGGTGCTGGCGGTGATCGGCTGACGCTTCCGTGCATCCGGTATCCGACATACAGAACAGGAGGAACCCACATGAAGTATCGCACCATGGGCAAGCTCGGCATCCGGTCCTCGGCCTTCGGTCTGGGCTGCATGCGCTTCAACGGCCCCGCTTCCGGGGACAGCACGATCGACGAGCAGAAGGCGATCTCCCTGATCCGCCGGGCCATCGACGGCGGCGTCACCTACCTCGACACGGCCTACGTCTACCTCGGCAAGACCTCGGAGACCGTCGTGGGCAAGGCCCTGCGGGACGGCTACCGCGAGAAGGTGACCATCGCCACCAAGATGCCTGCCGAGGCCGTGCACGACCGCGCGAGCATGGAGGCCCTCCTGGAGGAGGAGCTGACCAAGCTGCAGACCGACCACATCGACTTCTACCTGATGCACGGCATCAATAAGGAGAAGTGGGAGTACTTCAAGTCCATCGGCGCCCCGCAGTTCTTCGACGACATGAAGAAGGCCGGGAAGATCCGCTTCAAGTGCTTCTCCTTCCACGGCCCCTACGACGAGTTCGAGTACATCATCAGGGACTACGACTGGGACCTGGTGCAGATCCAGTACAACTTCATGGACGTGGACAACCAGGCCGGCACGAAGGGCCTGGAGCTGGCGGGCAGCCTCGGCATCCCGGTGACGATCATGGAGGGCCTGCTGGGCGGACGCCTGGCGAAGGCACCGTCCAACGTGCAGGCGCTCTATGACGCTTTCCCCGTGAAGCGCTCGCCCGTGGAGTGGGCCTTCCGCTGGCTCTGCAACCATCCGGCGGTGTCCGTCGTCCTCTCCGGCTGCAACGAGGCGGAGCAGATCGACGAGAACCTGCGGATCTTCGACACCGTGGAAGCCGGCATCATGTCGGAGGAGGAACTGAAGCTGATGGACGACGTGCGCGCCGCCTACATCAGCCGAACGAAGATCGGCTGCACCGGCTGCCGCTACTGCATGCCCTGCCCCAACGGGGTCAACATCCCGGGCCTCTTCTCCTCCTGGAACAACGTCTCACTCTACGACACCGATCCCAAATGGGACTGGGGTCTCCGGCAGATCCGGGAGAAGGACGCGGGTCCCGATCACTGCATTCAGTGCGGCGCCTGCGAGGCGGCCTGCCCGCAGCACCTGAATATCATCGAGAGCCTGCAGACGGCCTGGAGCGAACTCAACTGAGCCGCGCTCCCCGCGCACGGGAGGTCCTGCCATGAAAATGCTTTGGCGGCTGAGCCGCGAGGCCATCCGTTACCGCACGCTGTACATCATCGCCATCCTGGCCACCCTGGGGCTGACCGGCGTCAACCTGGCCGCCCCCAGGGTGCTTTCCGATATGACCGGCATCGTGAAAACCCAGGTGGACGAGGCCGGCTTCCGGCGGATCGTCGTCCTCGCGCTGATCCTGGTGGGGCTGTACCTGCTGCGGATCCTGTTCCGCTTCCTCAGCAACTATCTGGCGCACAAGGCGGCCTGGTATCTGGTGGGCGACCTGCGCACCCGCACCTACGACAAGCTGGAGCGCATGCACCTGGGGTATTTCCACGACAAGCAGACCGGCGACCTGATGAGCCGGGTGGTCAACGACACCCGGGATTTTGAGCTGCTCTACGCCCACATGATCCCGGACAGCATCACCAACCTGGTCACCTTTCTGGGCGTGCTGATCGTGCTGCTGACCATCAACCCCAAGCTGGCGCTGATCACCTGCGCGCCGATCCCGCTGATCCTGATCTCCGGCGTGATCTTCTCCAAAAAGGTGCGGCCCTACTTCCGCATCTCCCAGAAGAAGATGGGCGAGCTGAACGGCAAGCTGCAGGACAACCTCTCCGGCATCCACGAGATCCAGTCCTTCGGCCGCGAGGAGTACGAAACCGGCAAGGTGGACGAGCGGAACTTCGAGCACGTGCGGGCCATGCTCCACGCGCTGAAGATCAGCGCCGTCTTCCATCCCTCGGTGGAGTTTGTCTCCTCCATCGGCACCATCCTGGTGGTGGCCTTCGGCGGCTGGCTGGCCTGGAAGGAAGGCCTCCAGGTGGAGGACATCGTGGCCTTCCTGCTGTACCTGGGCCTGTTTTACGGGCCGGTCACGGGCCTGGCCAACCTGCTGGAGAGCATGCAGCAGTCCATGGCGGGTGCGGAGCGCGTGCTGGCGGTGCTCGACGCGCCCTGCGAGATCGTGGACAAGCCCGGCGCGGAAGATCTCACCGACGTACAGGGCGACATCCGCTTTGAGAACGTGAGCTTTTCCTACAGCGACGACATCCCGGTGCTCCGGCAGGTCTCCTTCCACTGCGAGCCCGGGAAGATGCTGGCTCTGGTGGGCCCCACCGGCGTCGGCAAGACCACGCTGACCCAGCTTATCTCCCGCTTCTACGAGCCCACGGAGGGCCGCATCCTGATCGACGGGCACGACATCGGCTCGGTGACCGTCGAGAGCCTGCGCCGCTGCATCTCCCCGGTGCTGCAGGATACCTTCCTGTTCAACGGCACGGTTGCGGAGAACATCGGCTACGCCGTCCCCGGCGCCACGCGGGAGGAGATCGAAGCCGCCGCCCGGGCCGCGAACATCCACGACGACATCGCCGCCATGCCCGACGGCTATGAAACCCGGGTCGGGGAGCGCGGCCTGCGCCTCTCGGGCGGCCAGAAGCAGCGCGTCGCCATCGCCCGGGCCATCCTGCGCAAGTCTCCGATCATCATTCTGGATGAAGCCACCGCCTCGGTGGACGTGGAGACCGAGCAGCAGATCCAGAAGGCCATCGCGGGCATCGCCGGGACGCGGACGATCATCGCTATCGCGCACCGCCTCTCCACGATCCGCAACGCCGACAAGATCCTCGTGATCGAGGACGGGCGCGTCACCGAGGAGGGCACGCACAGCGAGCTTGTCGCCCTCGGCGGGAGCTATGCCCGCATGAACCGGATCCAGAGCGCCGCCACCGCCGGCATCGCATGACCGCACAGAGGGGAGAATCATCATGCCCCAGACTGTTCTGATCACCGGCACGGGCCGGCCCATCGGGCTCGGCTTCAACATGGTCCGCCGCTACCTCGAGCACGGCGACCGCGTCCTCGCGACCGTCCGCCGCCCCTCGGAGGCCCTCGACGCCCTGCGGGCACAGTACCCGGAGCGCCTGGACATCCTCACCATGGACCTCGCCTCCACGGAATCGGTGAACGCCGCGGCCGCGCAGGCCGCCGCCCTGGTCCCCTGCATCGACCTGGTCATCAACAACGCCACCACCGCCTCCCCGGACTGCATGAAGGAACTGCCGGACTTCAACCCGGACTACATCGCCCCGGCCGTCGACGTCGGCGCGGTGGGCCCGCTGCGGGTGATCAAGGCCTTCCTGTCCCTCCTGCGCAGGAGCGAGGGCACGGCCCTGATCGTGAACATCTCCTCCGAGGCCGGGAGTATCGGGCGCTGCTACCGCACCTTCTACCTCGACTACGGCGTGGAGAAGGCGGCCCTGAACATGATCACCAAGACGCTCCACAACTATTTCAAAGACGACCCGAAGATCAACATCCTCTGCCTGCATCCCGGCTGGATCCGCACCAGCGAGGGCAGCGAGGCGCCCCTCGATCCCTACGAGCATGCGGAGACCCTCCGCCTCCTGTTCGCGTCGCGGCAGAATGACAAGGAAGGCCCGATCTTCATCACGCACACGGGGGAAGCGTATCCCTGGTGAGACGGCGGCGCGGGATCCGGCTCGTTTCCGGATTTTTCCAGACCGTTCCGAACATTTTTCCCGAAAAACCCTGAAATTCCCTCCGTTTTTCCTCTCAAGTCCTTGTGTTTCAACGGAAGTTGTGTTATACTCCGGGCTGTAAACGGCGCCGCTGTTTCCAATCAGGAAGCGGCGGCATGCATGCGCCGGGCAGCCGGTGCGAACAGCAGCGAAAGAAGGGCTTGACGATCAGAGTGGGACATGGCCTGGCGGAGCGCGGGCAGCGTGAAACCTCCGGCACGCGGAGACGCTGTTCGGGCTTTCGTGAGAGGGCCGTGTTTGCCGCTCTTTTCTCTTGCTCAGCGAAGGGGGCGAACGGATGGCGGCCAGGACAGGACTGATCGGCAGGGCGGAACCGCTCTGCGCCAAAGTGGCGGAACGGCTCGGCTATGAGCTGGTGGATCTGGAGCAGGTGAAAGACGCCTACGGCGTGACCCTGCGCATCTATATCGACAAGCCGGACGGCATGGACCTGGACGGCTGCGAAAAGTTCCACCGCGCCCTGATCCCGCTGGTGGAGAACCTCGACTACGACTACCTCGAAGTCTCCTCCCCGGGCATCGACCGGCCGCTGAAGAAGGACGCGGACTTCGAGCGCGCCCTCGGCAGCGAGGTGGAGGCGCACTTCTACCGGGCTATCGACGGCGTCCGGGAGAAGCGCGGCATCCTCAGCGACTGGACGAAAGACACCGTGACGCTCGAGATCGGCGGCGAGCCCGCCGTCCTGCAGCGCAAAGACTGCGCGACGATCCGCCGCACCGTCGACCTGACCGGGGTCGAGGAAGTCGACCTGGGCGGGGACGGCGCGGATAACCTGAAGCCCGACGAATACAGAGAGGAATAAGCCATGATGAAGCCAAAGACCAGCCAGAAATCCGAAGTCATCACCGCCATCAATGAGCTGGCCCGCGAGAAGGGCCTGAGCAGGGAGATGCTGTTCAGCGCCATCGAGGAGGCCACCCGCACGGCGTATCGCCGCAACCTCCCCAAGGGCGCGGTGGAGCCCCAGAACATCGTCACCTCCATCGATCGCCAGACCGGTGAGATCCACGTCTACACCCGCCTCATCGCGGTGGAGGAAGTGGAGAGCCCGGCCAGCCAGATCACCCTGGAGGAAGCCCGGGCCATCCGCCCCGGCGCCGAACTCGGCGACATCGTCGAGAAGGATGTGACCCCGAGCGGCTTCCTGCGCGTGGCGGCCCTGGCGGCCAAGCAGGTGATCGTGCAGCGCATCCGCGAGGCGGAGCGCGGCCAGGTCTTCGACAAGTATGTGGACAAGACCGAGGAGATCCTGACCGGCGTGGTGAAGCGGGTCAACGAGCACTCGGTGATCCTCGACCTGGATCACACGGAGGGCATCCTCAACGAGGATGACATGATGCCCGGCGAGGTCCTGCGCGAGGGCGACCACATCAAGGTCTACATCCTCAACGTGAGCCGCGACACCGTGACGCCCCACACTCCCCAGGTGCGGGTCAGCCGCCGCCACCAGAACCTGGTCAAGCGCCTCTTCGAGATGGAGGTGCCGGAGATCGTCACCGGTCAGGTGGTCATCAAGGCCATCGCCCGCGAGCCCGGCGTCCGCACCAAGATGGCCGTCCACTCCAACGATCCGATGATCGATCCGGTGGGCGCCTGCGTCGGACAGCGCGGCGGCCGCGTGGAGCGCGTGGTGGCCGAGCTGAAGGGCGAGAAGGTCGACATCATCAAGTGGAGCGAGGATCCGGTGGAGTTCGTGGCCAACGCCCTGAACCCCGCCCACGTCATCACGGTCTTCGTCTCCACCGAGAACGAGCGCGAGTGCCGCGTGATGGTGCCGGACAACCAGCTGTCCCTGGCCATCGGCAAGGACGGCCTCAACTCCTCCCTGGCTCACCGGCTGACCGGCTGGCGCATCGATATCAAGAGCCAGTCCCAGGCAGTGGACATGGAAGACATGATCGACGACAGCCTGCCGATGAGCGCCACGGGCTCCATGCGCATGGAGTACGACGACAGCCTCAGCGAGCTGGAGGACGACAGCATCTGACCGAAGGACGGAGGAACCCATGCCGGCCAAACCGAAGAAGATCCCCATGCGCATGTGCGTGGGCTGCCGCGAGATGAAGCCCAAGGCGGAGCTGATCCGCGTGGTGCGCTCGCCGGAGGGCACCGTGTCGCTGGACCCGGTGGGGAAGAAGCCCGGCCGCGGCGCCTATGTATGCCGCAGCAACGCCTGCCTGGCGCGGGCCATCAAACAGAAACAGCTGGAGCGCCAGCTGGAGACTTCCCTGGGCGAGGAGACGGCGGCGGCCCTGCGGGACACGCTCGCGGCCCTGACCGAGGAGGCGAAGGCCCATGGATGAAGCCAGGGTGCGCGGCCTGATGGGGCTGTGCGCGCGGGCCCGGCAGGCGGTCTTCGGCGAGGACGGATGCCTCAAATCGATCCGCGGAGGGACCTGCGCCCTGCTGCTGCTCGACGCGGGCGCGTCGCCGGCCACCCGGGAGAAATACGAACTCACCTGCAGCCACCACGGCGTGCCGCTGCGGGTGCTGCCCGAAGGACTGCTCGGGGATGCCACCGGGCGCCCGGGCGTGGCGATGGCTGTCCAGCGCGGCGGTCTGGCCGCACAATTGCTTATGAGCCTTCCGACGGAAGGCAACGATACCGATAAGATCAGCGGGGGTGCAAGCGCCGAATGACAAAAGTGAACCTGAAGGATGCCACCAAGGAACTCGCCCTGGATACAGCGAGGATTCTCTCCGAGGCCACAGCCGCGAAAAAAACGGCGGATGATCTGGTCAGCAGACTGCGCGCGATCAGGAGCAATTTCGCGCAGAAGCATGAGGAAGAGGAAGCCGCACGCAAGCGCGAGGAACAGAACAAGGTGCGTTCGGGCCAGTCGCGCGCGTATATCGCGGAGAGCGGCTTTGTTTCCAATGACGAGGAGCCCACGGTGATCGAGATCGCGGAGCGTCCCGCCGAGGCGCAGGAGCCCGAACAGGCGGCCCCCGCTGCCCGGACGGAGCAGCCCGCGCAGGAGCAGCCCGCGGCCCCCGCCGAGGAGGCGCCGAAGCCTGCGGAGAAGCAGCCTGAAGCCGAGCAGCCCGTGCAGGCGCAGCCCGTACAGGAGGAGCCGAAGCCGGCCGCACCCGCCGCGCAGGAGAAGCCCGCGGAGCAGCCCCGCCCGCCCGTGCAGGAGGAGAGAAAGCCGGAGCCGGTCCGGCCCGCCGCGAAGCCCGTGCCCGAGAAGAAGCCCGAGCCTCCGAAGCGCCCGGCCATCGGTCAGATCATCTCGCGCCCCGGCGAGGTCACGACGCAGCGTCCGGTGGGACCCGCGGCCAATGTGGTGCGCATGCCCCGTCCGAACCAGCCGCCCCGCCCGGTGCAGGGCCAGCAGGGCCCCTATGGGCGTCCCGCGGGCCAGCAGGGTCCTTACGGGCGTCCTGCCGGCAGCCCCCAGGGTCCCTACGGGCGTCCGGCGGGTCAGCAGGGCCCCTATGGGCGTCCTGCGGGCGGTCCCCAGGGCCCCTACGGGCGTCCCGCGGGCGGACAGCAGGGCGGTTTCGGCCGTCCGGCGGGCGGTCCTCCCCAGGCGGGCAGACCCGCTCCCGGCGGAGCGCCCAGGCCCGGCGGCTTTGCGGGCGGACAGCGTCCGGCAGGCGCCGGCAGGTCGATGGGCGGCCGCAGCCGCGGACCGGAACTTGTGCCCACCGTGGAGAAGGAGCGCGTCTCCAACTACGATCCCAACAAGAAGAATTATCAGCGCCAGCACGATCCGGAGCATGTGGCCCGCAACCGCAAGCAGGAAGCCCGCGCCAACAACTACGGCAACGGCGGCTATGACGACGACGTGATCCGCGGCGGCAAGCGCGCCCGGCGCAAGGTCAGCGTGCAGCAGACCATGGCGCCCATCAAGATCGAGACGGCCTATATGTCCGGCGATACGATCATCGTCCGCGATCTGACCGAGCGCATCGGCAAGACGGCCGGCGAGATCATCAAGAAGCTGATGATCCTCGGCAACATGGCCACCATCAACAGCGAGATCGACTTCGACACCGCATCCCTGGTGGCCGCCGAGTTCGGCGTCACCCTCGAGCGGAAGATCGAGCGCACCGCCGAGACCCAGCTGACCGAGGAGAACGTCGAGGATACCGACGAGAACCTGATCGCGCGTCCCCCGGTGGTCACGATCATGGGCCATGTCGACCACGGCAAGACGAGCCTCCTGGACTACATCCGCAAGAGCCGGGTCACCGCGGGCGAGGCCGGCGGCATCACCCAGCACATCGGCGCATACACCGTCGAGGTCAACGGCCGTCAGATTACCTTCCTCGACACCCCCGGCCACGAGGCCTTCACCGCCATGCGTATGCGCGGCGCCCAGGCCACCGATATCGCTGTCCTGGTGGTCGCGGCGGACGACTCCGTCATGCCGCAGACCGTCGAGGCCATCAACCACGCCAAGGCCGCGGGCGTCCCGCTGATCGTCGCGATCAACAAGATGGACAAGCCCGCCGCCAACCCCGAGCGCGTCAAGCAGGACCTGACCTCCTACGATCTGGTCTGCGAGGAGTGGGGCGGCGACACGATCATGGTCCCCGTCTCCGCCGTCACCGGCAAGGGCGTGGACGAGCTGCTGGAGATGATCCTGCTCCAGGCCGACACGATGGAACTCCGGGCCAACCCGAACCGCCTCGGCCGCGGCGTCATCATCGAGGCCAAGCTGGACAAGGCGCGCGGCCCGCTGGCCACCGTCCTGATCCAGAACGGTACCCTGCACGCGGGCGACAACATCATCGCCGGCATGGCCGCCGGCCGTGTCCGCGCCCTGATCAACGACCGCGGCGAGCGCGTGAAGGAAGCCGGCCCCTCCACCCCCGTGGAGATCATGGGCTTCGACGAAGTGCCGGATGCCGGTGACGAGCTCATCGCTGTGGGCGACGATCACCTGAGCCGTCAGGTGGCCGACGAGCGCCGCGAGAAGCTGCGCGCCTCCCGCGAGGCGACCTCCAAGGTCAGCATGGAGAACCTCTTCTCCACCCTCGAGGCCGGCAAGGTCACCACGCTCAACCTCATCATCAAGGCCGACGTCCAGGGCTCCGTCCAGGCCGTCAAGCAGGCCATGGAGAAGCTCTCCAACGACGAGGTCAAGGTGCGCGTGCTGCATGCCGCCGCCGGCGCCATCACCAAGGACGACGTCAACCTGGCCTCCGCCTTCAACGCGATCATCATCGGCTTCAACATCCGTCCCGACGCCTCCGCCCGTGCCCAGGCCGAGAAGGAGAAGGTGGATGTCCGCCTCTATACGGTCATCTACAAGGCCATCGAGGACATGGAGCTGGCCATGAAGGGCCTGCTGGCGCCTGAGTACCGCGAGGTGCTGCTGGGCCACGCCGAGGTCCGCAACGTCTTCAAGATCACCGGCGCGGGCATCATCGCCGGCTGCTATGTCACCGACGGCAAGGTGCAGCGCAACGCCCAGGTCCGCCTCCTGCGCGACAACGTGGTCGTGCACGAGGGCAAGCTCTCCAGCCTCCGCCACCTCAAGGACGACGTCCGCGAGATGGCCGCGGGCTACGAGTGCGGCATGAGCCTGGAAGGCCACAACGACATCAAGATCGGCGACGTGGTCGAGTGCTTCATCATGGAGGAGATCCCGCGGTAATCCCAGATCATCCACAACGGCCGGAGCGACGGACTGTCCTCCGGCCGTTGCTGACAATGTAGTGACAGTGTATTGACAACAGACGCGCGAGCCGCTATACTCATGCTGAGGTGATGAACATGACCGACCTGAACGTGACGACAGCCCCGAAGACCGCAACCTTCCAGATGCGCATCAACCCGGAGATCAAGGCGGAGGCGGAGAGGATCTTCGCACGCTCCGGACTGACCATGACGGATGCGGTGAACATGTTCCTGCAGCAGACCATCAACGAGGAAGGCTTTCCCATGGGCATGACACGGGCCGGCCGTGAAATGCTCCGCCAGCAGGCGATCGCGGCGCTGTTTGACGAGATCGAAAAGGGAAGATCCTCCGTCCGGACAGAAGATGACTGGATCGATGGCGACGAGATCCTCCGGGAGTTCGGAGGATCACAATGAAGATCCGGTATGCGCCGCAGGCAAAAAAGGACCTTGAAGAAATCCGCGATTATATCGCCGTCAAACTGCGGAATCCGGATGCCGCAGCCGCAACGACGCGCCGCATCACAAGGGATGCGCTGCGCCTGACAAGGCAGCCGTATCTGGGCGTATCGGTAGAGGAAAAGACAGGAAAAAGAACAGATGCCCGGATTCTTGTCTCGGGGAGATACTGGGTTGTTTACGAGGTTCACGAACACATAGATGTGCTGCGTATCCTCGATACGCGCATGGATTTCTTCCGGAATCTGGGCTCGTTTTGAGAACGGCCCGGGATACGAACGCAAGACTGTTCCGCCCGAGC
Organism: Clostridia bacterium; assembly: GCA_017429265.1. GTDB lineage: Bacteria > Bacillota > Clostridia > Christensenellales > Aristaeellaceae > RUG11272. The sequence goes on from JAFRPG010000057.1 coordinate 29,270, forward strand.
CTGAGACCGATGACACAGGGAACGATCCGCGCCTCAGGCGGATGCGCGTTCCCGATACCCTCTCAAAGGAGGCATGAACCGTGCCAGCCAACCGCAATACCTACAACCGCATCGACCGCATCTCCGAGGAGGTGCGGCGCGAGGTCGACCGCATCATCCGCGATGAGCTCAATGATCCGCGGATCAGCGGCACCTTTTCCGTCACCCGGGCGGAGGTCACCCGCGACCTGCGCTACGCGAAGATCTTCGTGAGCGTCCTCGAGGACGCGCAGCGCAAGCCGCTGATGGATGCCCTCAAGAGCGCCTCGGGCTTTATCCGCCACGCCCTGGCGAAGGAGATGATCATCCGCCAGAGCCCGGAACTGATCTTCGTCGAGGACCGGAACATCGCCTACGGGGCGCACATCGCCCAGGTCCTGCACGAGGTGGGCGCGGATCAGCTGCCCCCGCCCGAAGAGGAGGAAAACGGCGATGCGTGAGGGGATCCCCGCGGTCGCGGAGGCTGTCCGGCAGGCCGCCTCGGTGGCGGTCTGCTGCCACCTGAACCCCGACGGGGACGCGATCGGCACGGCGCTGGCCCTGCGGCTGGCCCTGCTCCGGGTGGGAAAGCGGGTCGAGGTCTTCTGCAGGGACCGGGTGCCGGACCTGGTGGCTATGCTCCCGGGTGCGGAGACCGTCCGGAGCTTTGAGAGCCTTCGGGAAGGCGAGCGCTTCGACCTGCTGTTCACGGTGGACGTGTCCGACAAGAGCCGGCTCGGGGAGGGCGCGTTCGAGCGCATGGCGGCGGTCTGCGGCGATACCTGCCAGGTGGACCACCATGAGACCAACCCGCTGTTCTGCCGCGTGAACTGTGTGGACGGCAGCGCACCCGCGGCGGGGCTGATCCTGCGGGAGCTGCTGGCGGCCCTCGGCGTTCCCCTGGATCGGGAGATGGCGGAATGCCTCTACGCGGCCATCGCCACCGACACCGGGAACTTCAGTTTCGGCAACGTGACGCCCGAGGCCTACCGGACGGCGGCGGAACTGCTCGAGGCCGGCCTGCCCCTGGCGGAGATGAACCGCAGGCTCTTCGTCCTTCAGCCCGAGGCCCAGGTGCGGCTGACGGGCCGTGCGATCGGATCCATGCGGGTCTTCCACGGCGGAGAAGCTGCGGTGATGACCCTGAGCCGGAAGGATTTTGAGGACTGCGGCGCGCGGACGGAGCACGCGGACACCGTGGTCAACCGGGCGCTGGCGGTGCAGGGCGTGCGCCTTGCGGCTCTCCTCCGGGAGGACGGCGGCCGAACGAAGGCCAGTCTGCGCTCGGTCGCGCCGGACACGGTCAGCGGGATCGCGGCGGCGTTCGGCGGCGGCGGCCACGCACAGGCGGCGGGCTGCACCCTCGATCTTCCGCTCGACGAAGCGGCGGAGCGCATCGCGGAAGCCTTCCGCTTGGCCCTGGACGGGGGGAAGGCATGAACGGATTCCTCAATATCCTCAAGCCCCCGGGCATGACGAGCGCGGCGGTCGTCGGCGCGGTGAAGCGCCTCACCGGCGAGAAGCGCGTCGGCCATGCCGGGACTCTCGACCCGGAAGCCGCCGGTGTCCTGCCCGTGATGATCGGTCAGGCGACGCGGCTGTTCGACTTCCTGGCCGACAAGGAGAAGACCTATGTCGCCGAGTGCGCCTTCGGCCTGGCGACCGACACCCAGGACGCCCAGGGTACGGTGACCGCGGAGAGCGGCGCTGTCCCGACCGCGGAACAGGTGGCCGCCGCGGCGCGGGCGCTGACCGGCGACATACAGCAGCGCCCCGGGGCCTACAGCGCGGTGAAGCGCGACGGAAAGCGGCTCTATGAGCTGGCCCGGGCCGGGATCGAGGCCGAGGCGCCCCTGCGCACGGTGCACATCGAGCGCATTGACCTCCATGGCCGGACCGACCGCGGCGGCTGGATGATGACGGTGGACTGCGGCCGCGGCACCTACATCCGCTCCCTCTGCGAGGACATGGGGAAGCTCTGCGGCTGCCCGTCGCACATGCGCTTTCTCCTGCGCACCCGCAGCGGCGCCTTCTCCCTCGACACGGCGATGCCACTCGAGGAGGCGCGGGAACTCGCGGAGCGGGGAGAGCTCGCCGCGCGGCTGCTCAGCCCCGACTGGCCCCTCGGCCACCTGCCCCGGCTCGATCTGCCGGAGGCCTGGTGGAAGAAGGCCCGCAGCGGCGTTCACCTGCCCCTGGCCCTGCTGGGGGAGGACACAGAGACGGAAAGCCCCGTCCGGATCTACGCGGACGGACATTTCACTGGCATCGCGGCTCCGGACCGGGAGGGCGAACTCCTCCGCTGGCGGATCGTGATGACCGACGAGACCTGAATTCGATTGATTATTGAGGAGGAAAAGACCATGCAGGAAGAATTCGACAACATCATTGAACTGGTGGATGACGAGGGCGAAGAGGTCCGTTTCGGCCTGATCGCCGTGCTGGAGCACGAGGGTGACACCTATCTGGCCCTGGAAGTCCTCGACGAGGAGGACACGGAGAACGACGAGGGCGACGCGGAGGTCGTCTTCATGCTCGTGACCCGCGACGAGAACGAGGAAGACTGCTACGAACCCGTGACCGACGACGACCTGAACGAGACCCTCTTCGAGCTCTTCCTCGAGAAACTCGACGAGTCTGAGGAGGCCGAGGGCGAGAATGACGGCGAGGGCGCGGAGTAAACCTTACTGAAGCGATAGCAAGGTTATTCCTCAAATTTTCGAGGAGGCTTTTGATGTGGGCAAAAAAAACGAACATTTTATGGATGTGTTTAGTATTCACACTACTTCTGTCGTCATGTGCGCGGAAAGCACCGCTCGAGACCCAGAGCAGTATTGCGACGGATACTTCACTTGATCGTGCAACAAATACGGATCTCACCGTTCTAGCAGAAACCAAAGAAGAAAGCAAACCTGTATCGGCGGAAGCTGTCGCAGTAGTTGAAGTCAAGAGTATCTTAGGCAGCGGGAGAACGGAAGGGAAGCAGCGTATTCCAAACCATTCCGAGGTCGAAGTATTTAAGGAAGATGGACGGTTTGGATTAAGATATGCCGGGACCGTTGTGCAGGATGCTGTTTGGCAGGAATTGAAAAGGATGCCGTTTGATAATTCTTTCTATTGTGCCCAGATGAACGGATTACTTGGCGTGGTGGGGATTGACGGATCTATGCCAATTGAGCCCATCTGCGAGAGAATTGAACCCTTTGTAGATCAGGATAAGAACTATTACGTTGTGGAAATCGATGGGCTGTATGGGTTGCTGGATGCAGCTTTTAGATACATAGAAGAGCCAACATGGAAATATGTGTACACAGAATTGGATCAATGCACAGGTTATATTATTGTCTCAGCGTCAGATGGTAACTATTTATATTCTCTTGAACAGAAAAAAACTGTAGGCAGTTCTATGAGCACCAGTGTGAAATATGCCCGGGCTCTCTCAGATGGTATCATTCTGCTGACAGGTAACAATTATTCAGCATATTTCGGGGATGTACCTTATATTTTGGGGAACGGCCTTTATGAAGGATCTTATATGATGGGGGCATACTCCCCTTATGAACCGCAAAACAGATATGCGGTTTGTGTCTATAGCACAGAACTGGACAAGACCATGTGGAAAGGCAGTACCTTTGACCGCGGGTATGCGAATTATTACCGACCAAGTCCGCAATTCCTTGATGTCGAGATACTTTCTCAAGGGGTGGTGGTTTCGTATCTTGATTCAAGCCATCGTGGCGATCCTTATTATATCATCAAAAACGGTATTATTGCGTTTTCAAACGGGGTGACCAGATGTTACCTCAGCGCAAAGAAAACTTATATTCCCTTTGATGATGGTCAAAGTGCTTCTGTCGAAAACCCAGTCAGATATAGTACCTATGATGGTGCTTTTGACGAGTACAAAGTTATCAAGGATGCGTTTTCTTCCTTGTCTATCAAGCCTTTGGGAGAGGGTGTATGCCTTGGGCAAAACGGTTCATCATGCTGGCTTTATAATCTGAAAGGTGAAGGCGAAAAAATCTGCGAGTTTAGCTTGAATCCTGAGCAACTGGATAATATCCAGTATAAAGACGGAATACCTTATCTGGTTTTTCATTATAGCGGATACCGTCAGGAAGGCTATCAATCATTATTCGCAGAGGGCTGGATGTCCGTAAACCTGTCCACAGGTGTTGCAAAGGAAATTGAGAGTATTCAGACGATGGCCTCCTTTTCCGAAGGCCTGGCAGCTGTACAGAATACGGAAAGAAAATGGGGCTACATTGATGCGGAGGGGGAACTGGTTATTGATTATCAGTTTGACGAGGCAGACCCATTCCATGACGGCCAGGCGATAGTGATCATAAACTATAAGAAACATAAGGTTGACAAGCAAGGCAATATCACTTGATATGACAATTGACGAGAACTTATCCACTCATCAGTCGGGCAGTCGGATACCATTTCAGCAAAGCCGGTTATGTACCGGCTTTGCTGTCATTATGGGTGTTGCTGGTGAGAAAACAAATCGCCGACAAGGCCTCCTGCTTGTGTGATTGAATGTATTGCACCGGGATCGGCAACATTATACTACATCATGCCGATCCCTGGTGTTCCCCTTGCCAATCGGTCCCCTGCGTGCTATCATACAGGCAAACAGACATTCGCCTTTTTCGGGGAGGGATCGGGATGAATGTGGATCAGCTGACACAGGTGCTGCGGCAGGATCCGTTGTTCATGGAGAACGTGACGCGCTGGGAGGTGATCCCGGCGCGGGAGGCCGTGTACGCGGATTTTCCGGAGACGCTGGACGCGCGGCTGAAGCCGGTGCTCGAGGGGCGCGGCATCCACAGGCTCTACAGCCACCAGGCGCACGCGGTGCGGGAGGTCCTTTCCGGCCGGGACGTGGTGGTCGTGACGCCGACCGCCTCGGGCAAGACAATGTGCTACAACCTGCCCGTCCTTTCCGCGATCCTGAAGGACAACGACACCCGGGCACTCTACCTTTTCCCGACCAAGGCCCTCTCGGCGGATCAGGTCAGCGAGCTGTATGAGCTGATCGAGGCCATGGGCGTGGACGTCAAGACCTACACCTACGACGGGGACACCCCGGCCGCGGCGCGCAGGGCGATCCGCCAGGCCGGCCACATCGTGGTCACGAACCCGGACATGCTCCACTCCGGCATCCTGCCGCACCACACCAAGTGGGTCAAGCTCTTCGAGAACCTGCGCTACATCGTAATCGACGAGATCCACACCTACCGCGGGATCTTCGGCTCCAACCTGGCCAACGTCCTGCGGCGGCTCCTGCGGCTGTGCGACTTCTACGGCAGCCGCCCACAGTTCATCCTCTGCTCGGCCACCGTCGCCAACCCGCAGGAACTGGCGGAGACCCTGACCGGCCGTCCGGTGACCCTGATCGACGACAACGGCGCCCCGATGGGACAGCGGCACTTCGTCTTCTACAACCCGCCGATCGTCAACCGCCAGCTCGGCATCCGCAAGGGGGCTGTCCCCGAGGTGCGGCGGCTGAGCGGGATGCTCCTGCAGAACGGGATCCAGGCTATCACCTTTGCCCGGGCGAGGGTGACGGTGGAGATCCTGACCCGCTACCTCAAGGACATGGTGCGCGATCCCCTCGGCAACGCCGGGCGCGTGCGCGGCTACCGCGGCGGCTACCTCCCGACCCAGCGCCGGGAGATCGAGCGCGGGCTGCGGGCCGGGCAGATCGACGCCGTGGTCTCCACCAACGCCCTGGAACTGGGGATCGACATCGGCGCCCTCGACGCCTGCGTCCTGTGCGGGTATCCGGGGACCATCGCCTCCGCCTGGCAGCAGGCCGGCCGCGCGGGACGCCGCAGGGGGACCAGCATCGTCTTCTTCGTGGCCTCCTCCGCCGCCATCGACCAGTTCATCGTCAATCACCCGGACTACCTCCTCCGCCAGAGCCCGGAGCATGCGATCCTCAACCCCGACAACCTCTATGTCCTCCTCAGCCACTTCAAGTGCGCGGCCTTTGAGCTGCCGTTCGAGGACGGGGAGGCCTTCGGCAGCGCGCCGGCCCCGGACACGATGCTCGACTACCTCGCGGAGCAGCATATCCTGCGCCATGTGGACGGCCGCTACCACTGGATGGCGGAGGACTTCCCGGCCAGCGAGATCAGCCTGCGCTCAGCGGCCTCGGAGAACTTCGTCATCATCGACATCACCGACGCGGCGCATCACCGCGTGATCGGCGAGATGGACCGCTTCACGGTCCCCATGCTCCTGCACGAGAACGCGATCTACATGCACGAGGGCCGGCAGTACCAGGTGGAGAAGCTGGACTTCGACGCCTGCAAGGCCTTCATCCGCGAGGTGGACGTCGGCTACTACACCGATGCCGACCTCAACGTGACCCTGAGCCTCCTGGACATCGAGCAGGAGGAGGATGAGAACGGGGTCGGCCGCGCCCTGGCGGAGGTGCGCGTGCTGAGCCATGTCTCCATGTTCAAGAAGATGCGCTTCGACACCCACGAGACCCTCGGCTGGGGCAAGGTGCAGCTCCCGGACACCGAGATGCACACGGTCGCCATGTGGTGGACCCTGCCCGATGAGCTGACGCAGCGCCTGCCCTCGGACGCGCTGAAGAACGGCATGCTCGGCGTGGCGAATCTCCTGCGCATCGTCTCCCCGCTCTACCTGATGTGCGCCCCGCAGGACATCGCCGTGCAGTACCAGGTGAAGAGCCCGATGACCGACAAGCCGACGATCATCCTCTACGACAACTGTCCCGGCGGCGTGGGCCTGGCGGAGAAGGGCTACGGGATGAACCGGATGCTGCTGGAGAAGTGCCTCGAGATCGTGACGGCCTGCCCCTGCGAGCACGGCTGTCCCTCCTGCGCGGGTCCGGTGGGTGAGATCGGGGAGGACGGCAAGGCGATGTCCGCGCTGATCCTGCGGGACCTCCTCGACCGCGTGTCGTGAGCGGGGTGGATGACATGAGACCGACGATCCGCGACAAATGGCCCTGCTGGGTCTTTGACCTCTACGGAACCATGGTCGACATCCTGACCGACGAGGAGGATCCGGCGCTCTGGGAGCAGACGGCCCGGTATCTCTCCCTCGCCGGACGCCCGTGGACACCCGCCGCCCTGCGCCGCGCGTACCGGAAGGCCTGCGCGGAGGCGGAACGGCGCCTCGGCGATCCGCTGGGGGAGATCGACATCGTGCCGGTGTGGGCGCGTCTGGCGGAGACCGATCCGGCGGAGGCGGAACGCATCGCCCTGCTCTTCCGCGCCCTGTCGATCCGGCGCCTGCGGTGTTTTGCGCACGCGAAGGAGCTGACGGCCGCCCTGCGCCGGAAAGGGCGGACGGTCATCCTGCTCTCCAACGCCCAGGCAGCCTTCACACGGCCGGAACTGCGGCTGCTGGGGCTGGAGGACTGCTTCGACGCGGTCTTCCTCTCAAGCGAGTGCGGGGTGGGGAAGCCGTCCCCGGCCTTTTTCCGGAAGGTGACCGATCTCGGCTTTGCCCCGCGGGACTGCGTGATGGTCGGCAACGATGACGTCTGCGACTGCCGGGGTGCGGCGGAGGCCGGGATGGACAGCATGTATCTCCGCACGGAACAGTCCCCCCGGCCGGCCGGAAGGCTGCCGGAAAACTGTGTCCGGGTGCGCGGCCTGCGTGAAATCCTGGCAGCGGCGGAAGGAAACGAACGGGAGGAGGGATTGTGATGAGTGAGCGTATCCTGATCCTCGGCGTCGGCGGCTTTGTGGGCCCGTACCTGGCCCGCGAGTTGTCGCGCCGCGGCATGACGGTCATCGGCTCCGACCGGACGGAGACGGGGCCGGAGAACCTGGAGTATCATCGGGCCGACCTGACGGACGCGGTGTCCGTGATGGAGCTGCTGCACACCGTCCGCCCGGACGCCGTGGTCAACCTCGCCGCCATCTCCAGCGTGTCCCAGTCCTGGCGGTACCCGAACGAGACCTACGCGGTGAACGTCGGCGGGGCGATGAACCTGCTCGAGGCGGCGCGCCGGATGGACCCGATGCCGCGCCTGCTCCTGATCGGCTCGGGCGAGATGTACGCCCCGAGCGAGTCGCCGCTGAGCGAGGATTCCCCCCTCGACGCGGTGAGCCCCTACGGCAGGACGAAGCTCGAGCAGGAGCACCTGGCCCGGAGCTACGCCGAACGGTACGGCCTGCGCATCGCCTGCGTCCGGGCCTTCAACCACACCGGCCCCGGGCAGGACAGGCGCTTTGCCGTCCCCTCCTGGTGCCGCCAGGCGGCGGCCATCGAGCACAGCGGCCGGCCCGGCGTGATCTACGCGGGGAACCTGAACGTCCGCCGCGACTTCAGCGACGTGCGCGACGTCGTGCGGGCCTACCGGATGATCCTTCAGTCAATGACCGGCGGAGAGATCTACAACGTAGGTTCCGGCAAGGCGGTCCTGCTGTCGGACCTCCTCGCCTTCATCGTGTCCCTTTCCTCGCAGCTGATCGAGGTGGAGATCAACCCCTCCCTCGTGCGCCCGGAGGAGAACCCGGTCCAGATCTGCGACCGCTCGCGCATCACAAAAGCGCTCGGCTGGGAGCCGGAGCGCCTGATGGAAGATACGGTGCGGGAGATGTTCGCGGGGGAGCTTGCTGCGCTCAGCGCCGCCGAGCCAGCTCCGCCCACAGATCCGCGGGCCTGACGCCGCGCTCGAAGCACAGCACCAGCAGATGATAGAGCAGATCCGCAGCCTCGTAGGTGACTTCCTCGGGGCTGTTTTTCATCGCGGCGATGATCGTCTCGCTGGCCTCCTCGCCGACCTTTTTGCAGATCTTCTCGATCCCCTTTTCGAGCAGATAGTTGGTGTAGGACCCCTCCTGCGGGTGCTCCCTGCGGTCCTCGATGACGCTGTAGACGCGCTCGAGGATGGCGGCGGAGGCCGGCAGCTCGTCCTCATCGGGGGTCAGGACGTCGTTGAAGAAGCAGGAGCGCGCCCCGGTATGGCAGGCCGGGCCGGTCTGCTCCACCGTGAGCAGGATCGCGTCCCGGTCGCAGTCCAGCTTCAGGCCGAGCACCTTCTGGGTGTGTCCGGAGGTCTCGCCCTTCTTCCACAGCTTCTGCCGGCTGCGGCTGAAGTAGGTCGCGTAACCCGTCTCGAGGGTCAGACCGAGCGATTCTGCGTTCATCCAGGCCAGCATCAGCACCTCACCGGTGGCCGCGTCCTGGACGATGGCGGGGATCAGCCCCTGTTCGTTGAATTTCACCTGACTCAGATCCATCAGATTTCCTCCTCCCGCACACAGGCGAGCGCGTCCGCCAGCGTGAGCTTGTTTTCGTACATGGCTTTGCCGAGGATGGCACCCGCGCAGCCGGCCCGGCGCAGCGCGCGAAGGTCGTCGGCCGCAGTGACGCCGCCGGACGCGGTCACGTCCATCCCCGTCGCCTCGACGAGGGCCCGGGTGGCCGGGATGTTCGGCCCCTGCAGCATGCCGTCGCGGCTGATATCGGTGTAGATGACGGTGGTGATCCCTTGATCCCGCAGGCGCAGGGCGAGATCGACGGCGGTGACGTCGGCGGTCTCCACCCAGCCGCGCAGGGCGACCTTGCCGTCCTTCGCGTCGATGCCCGCGGCGATCTGCCCGGGCCAGCGGGCGCAGGCGGCGTCCACCAGGGCCGGATCCTCGAGCGCCGCCGTGCCGAGGATGCAGCGGGCCACGCCGGCGTCGAAGCGGGCGGCGAGGTCGTCCTGTGAGCGCAGGCCGCCGCCCAGCTCCACCGGGCCGCCGAAGGCACGCACGATCTCCCGGATCAGCGGGAGGGCTTTCGTACGCCCGTCGAAGGCGGCTTCGAGATCCACCAGGTGCAGCCATTCGGCGCCCCCGACGCGGAGCTTTTTCGCGATGCCGACCGGATCGCCGTAGACCGTGACGTCCTCGCGGGCTCCGCGGCGCAGGCGTACGGCTTTGCCTCCCATCAGATCGATGGCCGGATAGATGATCATGGACTGTGCCCTCCCTCGTCAGTCGAGGCTGCCCTTGGTGGAGAGCACGCCGGTGACCCGCGGATCGGCGGAGGCCGCGTCCCGCAGGGCCAGGCCGAAAGCCTTGAACAGGGCCTCAAGCCGGTGGTGGTCGTTGCGGCCCTCGAGCAGCTTCATGTGGAGGGTCAGTCCGGCGTGGACCGCCACGGCGCGGAAGAACTCCTCCGCCAGCTGGGTGTCAAAGGTCCCGCACATGGGCGCGGTGAACTCCGCCTGCCAGCTCAGGTACGGGCGGCCGGAGATGTCCATCGCGCAGAAGGCGAGGGCCTCGTCCATCGGCAGATAGGCGCTGCCCACGCGGCGGATGCCGGCGCGGCCGCCCAGGGCCTGACGGATGGCCTGGCCCAGGCAGATGCCGCAGTCTTCCACGGAGTGGTGGGCATCCACCTCGAGGTCGCCCGCGCAGGTCAGCGTGAGGTCGGTCAGGGCGAAGCGGCACAGGGCGTCGAGCATGTGGTCGAAGAAGCCGATCCCGGTGCCGAGCTGCGTCTTGCCCGAGCCGTCGAGGTTCAGGGTGAGGGCGATGTCGGTCTCCCGGGTCTTGCGGGTCACGGTGGCTTCGCGCATGGTGCACTCTCCTTTGTTCTCAGCGGATTTCCTTCCCGAAGCGGATGGCCACGGCGTTGGCGTGGGCGTCGAGGCCCTCGCGGCGCGCCAGGAGCATGACCTGCTCGCTGACCTTCTCCAGCTCTTCCCGGGTGGCGCAGATGACGCTCGACTTCTTCACAAAGTCGTCGACGTTCAGCGGGGAGAAGAACCTCGCCGTGCCGCTGGTGGGCAGGACGTGGTTCGGGCCGGCCAGGTAGTCGCCGAGGGGCTCGGGCGACCACGCGCCGAGGAAGATCGCGCCCGCGTTGTCGATCTTCGGCAGCAGGGCGTAGGGCTCACGGACGTAGAGCTCGCAGTGCTCCGGGGCGATCTCGTTGACGACCGCCGCGCAGGCGTCCAGGTCGGGGCAGACGACGATCGTGCCGTAGGCGCCGAGGCTCTTCTCCACCACCTCGCGGCGGGGGAGGAGGGCGGTCTGGCGCTGCAGCTCCGCGTCCACGCGGGCGGCCAGGGCGCCGCTGTCGGTGACGAGGATCGCGGCGGCCAGCGGGTCGTGCTCGGCCTGGCTCAGCAGGTCGGCGGCGACCCAGCGCGGATCGGCGGCCTCGTCGGCCACCACCAGCACCTCGCTGGGGCCGGCCACCATGTCGATGCCCACGTGCCCGAAGACCTCGCGCTTGGCGACGGCGACGTAGATGTTGCCGGGGCCGGTGATCTTGTCCACCCGCGGGATCGTCTCGGTGCCGAAGGCGAGGGCGGCGATCGCCTGCGCGCCGCCGATCTTGTAGATGCGGTCCGCGCCCGCGATGTCCGCCGCGGCGAGGGTCAGGGGGTAGGAGACGTGTCCGTCGGCCCCGGGCGGGGTGACCATGACGATCTGCTTCACGCCCGCCACCTTCGCGGGGATGATGTTCATCAGCACGGAGGAGGGATAGGCCGCCGTGCCGCCGGGGACGTAGACGCCCACGCGGTTCAGCGGGGTGATCTTCTGCCCGAGGGCGATCCCGGGCTGGAAGTCGATCCAGGTGTTCTGCTTCTGCTTCTCGTGGAAGGCGGTGATCCGGCGGGCGGCCTCGCGCATGGCCTCCACCCAGGCCGGGGAGGCGGCGCGGTAGGCCTGCTCGATCTCCTCCCGCGTCACCTGCACGGTGTCGGCGGTGAGGACGGCCTTGTCAAAGCGCGCCGTGTAGTCGAAGAGGGCGGCGTCGCCCTCGGTGCGGACGCGCTGGATGATCTCCTTGACGCGGGCGGTCACATCGTCCCGGGTCAGCTGGCTGCGGGACATCACGCGCTCCTGCAGGGCGCGGACGTCACCGGATGCGATGATCGGTACCATCTCTGTATCTCCTTTATGATATGTTGTCGTTCAGTCGGATCCGTTCGGCGCGGGGGCGGGGTTCATCTGCTTTTCGAGGCCGTCGAGGAGCCAGCGGATGCGCTCGCGCTTGGTCTTGAGGCTCACCCGGTTGCACACGAGGCGGGCGGAGACCTCGCAGACCTCCTCCAGCACGGTCAGGCCGTTGGCGCGCAGGGTGGAGCCGCTCTCCACGATATCGAGGATCACGTCGCTCAGGCCGATCACGGGCCCCAGCTCCACCGAGCCGTGGAGCTCGATGATCTCGATGGCCTTGTCCTGGGCCTGCCACCAGCGGCGGGCGACGGCGGGATACTTCGTGGCCACGCGGAAGGTGGCGTGGGAGACCGTGGTGTCCGTCGGCTCGGGATAGCCCGCGACGCACAGGCGGCACTTTCCGAAGCCGAGGTCCAGTAGCTCATACAGCGGCCGTCCGGCCTCGAGCAGGGTATCCTTGCCCACCACGCCGAGGTCCGCGACGCCGTGCTCCACATAGGTGGGGACGTCGCTGGGCTTGACGAGGATGAAGCGGATGTTGGCCGCGCGGTCCCAGAGGACCAGCTGGCGGCCCGGACTGCGCGCCTCGGCGCAGTCGATCCCCATATGCTCCAGGAGATCGAAAGTCTGTTCGGCCAGGCGTCCCTTGGCCAGAGCCAGTGTCAGCATCGTCTCCACGGTCACACCTCCCTTCGCGCGGCGGGGTCATCCGGGAAGCACAGGGCCTGCCGGGCGTTCCCGCCGGCCAGCTGGGCATCGATCGCGCCGGGGTCGGTCCGGTAGAGCATGGCGACGCTCTCACCGGCCGCGCGCTTTTCGGCGGCGGCGGCCAGGGCCTCCGCCACGGCGTCGGGGTCGTCCGGATCGCAGGCGATCAGCCAATCCACGGGCTCCGGGGCGAAGCGCTCGCCCTGGCGCTCCAGCGCGATCATCAGCAGCTTGGTCATCAGAGCAAAGCCCACGGCGGGAACGCTGCGGCCGAAGTGGGCCGGGAGCCCGTCGTAGCGCCCGCCGGAGAGGATCGGCTGGCCCGCGCCCGCCGCGTGTCCGCGGAAGATGATGCCGGAGTAGTACCCGGCCTCCTGGGCCATGCCGAGGTCGATGGCTACCCGCGTTCCGTGCCCACGCCGCTCCAGCAGGGAGATCACCTCGCGCAGGCTGTCCAGGGCCGCACGGCATTCGGGGGAGGAGGTCAGGGCGGCGGCCTCGTCGAGGACGCCGGCGTCGCCGTAGAGGCGCGGGAGGCGCATCAGGCGGCGCGTCACATCCTCGGAGACGGCTTCCTGCCGCAGATAGAGCTGGATACCGAAGGAATCCTTGCGCTCCACCAGGTGCCGCACCTCGTGGGCCTGGGCCTCGCTCAGCCCGGCTTCCCGCATGAAGGCGGTGAAGAAGGCTGCCTGCCCGAGCTCGATCTGATACTCTCTGAGGCCCGCGGCCTGCAGGCAGTCGATCGCCAGCGCGATGACCTCCGCGTCCGCCAGGGAGCCGCCCTCACCCATGAGCTCGACGCCGGCCTGCGGCTGCTCGCACAGCAGGGAGAGGGTGTCGGACTCAAAGGCCGTCGCGCTCTGCAGATAGCACAGGCGCAGGGGGAGAGGCCGGCTCCGCAGGGCGCCCGCGGCCAGGCGCGCGGCGGGGATCGTGGAGTCCGGGCGCAGGGCCAGGATCCGTCCGGAGCGGTCGAAGGTCTTCCAGACATGCTCCGGATGGTAGCCGTAGGGCCGCTGGCTCAGCGTGTCGTAGAGTTCCAGGATCGGCGTCTCGATCTCCCGGTAGCCGGAGAGGCGGAACAGCTCCCGGAACCGGCGCTCCAGCTGCCGCCGGGCGTGGCATTCGCCGGGCAGCGTGTCCTGCATGCCGGTGGGGATCTGCAGCTTCTGAACGGACATGTGGCACCTCCGATTTAGCGTGGTAAAGTGATAACACGGTGAATTATAGCAGAGACCGGCGAATTGTCAAGAGCCAATCAGCGGGAGAGGAGGCCGCGCAGGTACCGCGCGACGCCGTCGTCGTTGTTGGAGGGGGCGATGTCGTCCGCGACGGCCTTCACGCAGTCCAGGGCGTTGCCGACGGCGACCCCCAGGCCGCAGCGCCGGATCGGCTCGACGTCGTCGTGGTCGTCGCCGAAGCAGACCGCGTCCGCCGGGTCGATCCCGTCATGGCTCAGCATGCGCAGGATGCCGTTCCACTTCGTCGCGCGCCGGCTCATGAACTGCAGCAGCGTCCGTTCCGCCACCGTGGCGTAGACGCCGTCGGGCGGCGTGACCGGGATCCGGTCGGCGGGGACGGACGGATGACTCGCCAGCACCTTGAATACCCGGTCCCGCCCGGGGAGGACGCGCAGGTCCTCCAGCACGTCCGGCTGCCATTCGGGGATCTCCCGGTTGGCATAGAAGCCGTGCCCGGCCTCGACGGAGACCACCGCCTCCCCGACGCGCCCCAGCTGCTCCAGAAGGGAGAGAGCGTCGGCCGGGGCGATCGGCTCCGCGAAGACGCCGTCGGGGGTCACGGTCAGCGCCCCGTTCAGCGTGGTGACGGAGCGGAAGCCGATCATCTCCCGGTAGGCCGCGATCGCGCGGATCGGCCTGGCCGTGGCCGCGTAGAGCAGGGCGCCGGCCTCCGCGCACTCGCGCAGGACGCCGAGGGTCTCCTCCGAGACGGTCTTGTCGTCCCGCAGCAGGGTCCGGTCGAGGTCAAGGATGACGGCGCGGTAGGGCAGGCGCGGCATGGCGGTTCCTCCTCTGCAGGGTTTGCTCTCAGGATACGGCGCTTCCGCAGCCTTGTCAAGACATGAAAAAGGACGTCCGGAGACGTCCGTTGTGAGCAAGGTCAGTCGATGAACCGCCTGATCTGATTCGAGATCCAGGTGATCAGCGGGCCCAGGAAGAGGACGCAGGCGATCGTGACCGCGCCGAAGGGACCGGCCAGCAGGAGACCCACGAGGGTGAACAGGGCGTCCCACGCGATGCGCACCGGTGTGAAGGACAGCTTCGGCTGACGCCGGCTCAGCTTCCGGTGGATGATGATGGGCGCCGCGTCGTAGGGCGACGTGCCGAGCCCCGCCGCCACGTAGGAGGAGACGGCGAGGAGGAACAGGGCCGCGAAGGGGACGAAGAGCAGGATCCGCGCGGCCATCTCCGGAGCCTTGGGGATCAGGTCGCCCAGCGCCCACTTGAAGAAATCGTGGGAGTACCCGACCAGGAACATGTTGGCCAGGGAGCCGAAACCGAACATCTCCTTCGCCACCGCGAGCACGGCGCAGAGGGTGACGGTGTGCACCACCGCCTCCACGTGGCCCAGGTCGATGTGCAGGAGGTTCGAGAGGCCGATGCACACGCAGGAGAAGGGGTCGGTGCCCACCTCCAGCCGTTCAAAGGCCAGGATGCACAGGCCCATCAGGATCGTGGAGACGATCGCGATGGCCAGCCGCCGTCCGAGATGCGGATGGTCGACCCATCCGCGAAAGTAAGCCTTGATCGATGCCATGTCATTTGCCTCCCGTGTCGCGGCTGTGGTTGTGGACGGGGCCGCGGAGCATGTCGCCGACCCTGGTCTCCCAGGGCAGGCGGAGCAGCACGCGGTCGCCCGCGATGCCGTAGCTTTCCACGGTCTCGCCGGTCTTTTCGACGGTGAAGGCCGGGCAGGCGAAGGGCTTCACGCCCGCCGCCGTCATCAGCTCGAGGGGGTCATCCTTCGAGAAGCGGTTCTTCAGCTCAAAGACGGAGACTTCCCCGGCCGGCGCGCACTCCAGGCAGCGGGCCGCGTACTCCCGCCGCTGGGAAAAACCGCTCGCCATGCCGGGATGCTCGGGCTCGCCGAGCAGGAAGCCCGTGTCGGACAGACGGTGGCTGGCGCAGCGCAGCTCGTCGAGAAGGCCGGGCAGTTCGGCGCGGAAGGCTTCCTCGCCCCCGTCCCGCAGGAGGTCGAGGGCGCGGCGATAGGCGCCGACGGTCACCGCGACGTAGTACTCGGTCTTCATCCGGCCCTCGATCTTGAGGCTCGAAACGCCCGTCGCACACAGCTCCGGCAGGATCGGCATCAGGTTGAGGTCACGGGCCGAGAAGACATAGGTGCCGTGCTCGTCCTCGGAGACGGGGAAGTACTCGCCGGGGCGCTTTTCCTCCACCACGGCGTACTTCCAGCGGCAGGGCTGGGCGCAGGTGCCGCGGTTGCCGTTGCGGCCAGAGAGGCCGGCGGAGAGCAGGCAGCGGCCGCTCCAGGCCATGCAGCTGGCCCCGTGAACGAAGGTCTCCAGTTCGATCTCCCTTGGCGCCAGGGCGCGCAGCTTGCCGATCCGCTCCATGCTGATCTCCCGGGCGAGGATCACCCGCTCGCAGCCCAGTTCGTGATAGTGGCGGACGGCCCGGGCGTTGATGGTGCTGGCCTGGGTGCTGACGTGGACCGGCAGGTCCGGCACCTCCTCGCGCAGGAGGCAGATCGCGCCCAGATCGCTGACGATCACGGCGTCCACGCCGGTATCCCGGGCGAAGCGGGCCGCGGCGACAAAGTCGTCCAACTCATCGTCCCAGGGGAAGATGTTCATGGTCAGGTAGAAGCGGGCCCCCGCGGCGTGGCAGAGGGCGACCGCCTCGCGCAGCTGATCCTCGTCAAAGTTGCCCGCGAAGGCGCGCAGGCCGAACCGCTTCATGCCGCCGTAGACGGCGTCCGCCCCGAAGTGCAGGGCGGCGCGCAGGCTCTCCGGTGACCCGGCGGGGGCCAGAAGCTCGGGTATGTTCATTGGATCCCTCTCGATTGGTCGTATTCGATCCAGAGACGGCGGTACTTTTCGACGGCCTGCTCGTGCTCGGCCAGGGTGCGGGAGAAGACGAGCTGGCCGCTGCCCGGCTCCCTGGCGCAGAAGTAGAGGTAGTCCTCCGCGAGGAAGGTCGCGTCCGGATGCAGGGCCGCCTGAACGGCCTGCGTGGACGGGCTGCAGATGGGCCCGGGGGGCAGGCCGATGACCTGATAGGTATTGTAGGGATTGCTGACGGCCGTGTCGGTGTCGGTCAGTGCCATCTTGCGCACGCCGGTGATGTAGTGGATCGTGACGTCGCTCTGCAGGGGCATGTTCCTGCGCAGACGGTTGTGGAAGACGGCGGACACCTTCGCGAAGTCGCCGGCTCCGGCCTCCTTCTCGATGATGGAGGCGAGGGTGATGATCTGGTCCATCGTCAGGCCCAGGCCCTTCGCGGCCTCCTGATTCTCCTCCGTCCAGATCCGGTCGGTCTGGCTGAGGAGCTTGCGCAGGATGTCCTCCTCGGTGGCGTCGGTGTAGATCTCGTAGGTGTCCGGGGCCAGGTAGCCCTCGAGAACGTACTTCCGGCGGGAGGCATCGCCGGTCTTCAGCACGTCGCTCACATAGGCGTACTCGCTGAAGGCGGTCCCCTCGCGGCACAGGGCGAGGAAGCGGTCGGTGTGATCGAGGATGCCGCGCTGCTGCAGGTAGGCGGCGAAGTCCTCCACGCTCCAGCCGGGGATCCAGGTGATCGTCCGCACCATCGGGATGCCGTCGCCGAGGGTCAGGCGCTCGGCGATCTCCTGCATGCTCATGTTGCGGGTCAGCTGGTAGTGGCCGGTCTGGATCTTCTGCCCGAGGCCGGCAAAGTCGCAGTAATACTTGAAGACCGTGTGGGAGCGGATCAGCCCGGCTTCCTCCAGGTTGCCGGCCACGCGGGTGAGGCTGGCGCCGGCGGGGACGTCGAAGGCCACGGGGACGTCGTCGTCCGGGGCCACGGGTGCGGCGTACCTGCCGTAGAGGCTGCTGCCCACGCCCCAGAGGATGCCGATCACCGCGATCACCGAGGCCAGACCGATCAGCAGGGGACGGGCCGCGCGCCACGCACCGCTGTACCAGAAAAAGCCGTACTCGCGCTCCCGGTGGTTGGACCGGTAGGTGTAGTAGCGTTTGGCTTTCACGGCTTTTCTCTCCTTTCCGGGGTCGGGTCAGGGGGCCTCGCGCCAGCGGGGCGGCACGTCGGGGCAGCGCAGCCCCCGCTTGGCGGCCCTGGCCTCCGCGTAACAGCCGCAGAGGGCGCAGGTGCCGCCGCGCAGGGACGGGCATTGTTCACAACGGTCCAGCCGCCGCCGGTAGACGTCCTCCGGGACGCGGATCCCGGGGGGCAGGCTCTCCACGTATTCCCGGACCGTGAGGGCCAGGTCGGGGTTTGCCTCGGCCAGCAGGCAGCGGCAGGGCGGACGGTCAGGCACGGAAGGTCAGCGCTGCCACGGAGCAGGCGGGCAGGGTCAGGACTAGGCCGCGCTCGGTCCGGCGGAAGGCGGTGAAGGGCGCGGGCTCGACGGTGTGCTCGCTGCCGAAGTCGTTGTGGGCGTCGGGCGCGCCGGTCAGGATCCGGCCCTCGACGGCGGCGGTCTCCTTGCCCTCCACGTTGAGGACGAGCTCGGTCTCCCGCTCGAAATCGAGGTTGGCGGCGGTCACGGTGACGGCCCCGTCCTTCACGGAGGCGGAGGCGGACACCTGCCTGACGCCGTTTGCCATCGTGTCTGCGAAGACGGCGGTCCCGAGGAGGTTCGCGTCCATGTGCGGGCGGAAGAGGTCGAAGACGTGGTAGGTGGGCGTGAGGAGCATCTTCTCGCCGTCGGTGAGGATCACGGCCTGTAGGACGTTGACCATCTGGGCGATGTTCGCCATCACGAGACGGTCGGCGTGGGCGTTGAAGATGTTCAGGGACAGGGCGGCGACCATGGCGTCGCGCATCGTGTTCTGCTGGTAGAGGAAGCCGGGGTTGGTGCCGGGCTCCACGTCGTACCAGGTGCCCCACTCGTCGATGATCAGGCCGACGCGGTGATCGGGATCGAAGCGGTCCATCACGGCGAGGTGGGACTCGAGGATGGCCTCGATCCGGTTCGCCTTTTCGATGGTGATGTCATAGGCCTCTTTGGTGAAGCCGGTCGCGCTGCCCTTGTTCTCCCAGGGGCCGGGAACGGTGTAGTAGTGCATGGTGAGGGCGTCAAGGTGCTTGCCGGCGCGCTCCATCAGCACCTCGGTCCACCGGGTGTCATCCCCACTGGGGCCGCAGGCGATGCGGTAGAGGCGGTCCCTGCCGTAGGTGCGGCAGAAGGTCTGGTACTGCTTGTACAGGTCGGCGTAGAACTCGGGCCGCATGTTGCCGCCGCAGCCCCAGCTCTCGTTGCCCACGCCCCAGAACTTCACATGGAAGGGCTCCCTGCTGCCGTTGGCCCAGCGCTCCCGCGCCACGGTGGAGTCTCCGTCGGAGTTCAGGTATTCCACCCACTCGGCCATCTCGCGGACGTTGCCGGAGCCGACGTTCGCGTTGATGTAGGGCGCGCAGCCGATCTGCCGGCAGAGCTCGAGGAACTCGTGCGTGCCGAAGGAATTGTCCTCGACCACGCCGCCCCAGTTCGTGTTGACCATGCGGCGGCGCTGCTCCTGCGGGCCGATGCCGTCGCGCCAGTGGTACTCGTCGGCAAAGCAGCCGCCGGGCCAGCGCAGGACCGGGACCTCCAGCTTCTTCAGCGCGTTCACCACGTCGGAGCGCATGCCGTTGACGTTGGGGATCGGGGAATCCTTCCCCACGAAGAGACCGCCGTAGATGCAGCGGCCCAGGTGCTCGGAGAAATGACCGTAGATGTTGCGGGAGATGGCCGTGCCCGGACGGCGGGCGTCGACATGGATGCTGGCGCTCATGACTTCAGGCTCCTTTTCGATTCGTTCGGTTTATCTGAGACGGGCGAAGAGGGGATCGCCCAGGTTCTCCGCGGAGATCCGGCGCTCGCCGCGCTCGATCTCGTGCACCATGGCGGTGAGGCGTTCGTTGACGGGGCAGGGGATGCCGCAGCCGGCGCCCTGCCGCGCGATGTAGCCGTTGAAGCAGTCGATCTCGGTGGGGCGCCCGCGCTCGAGAGACTGCAGGGACGAGGACTTGAGCTTCGCGTACTTCAGGCCGACCACGCGGATCACGGTGTGACGGCGGAAGCGGTCGAGGGCGCCGTTCCCCTTCATCAGGCTGAAGTAGTTGAGCTTTCCGCCGTAGGGCGGGACGTCGATCTTCAGCGCCTTCGCGACCTGCACGGCCTCCCCGATGACCGCGAGGAAGATGCGCCGCGCGTCGCGCCGGGCCATCATCTCGCCGAGGCGCAGCCCGCAGAGGGCGCCCAGGGAGGTGATGCAGGAGTTGACGATGAGCTTGGACCAGAGTTCGGCGAGGATGCTGTCGGAAACCTGCGTCTGAGTCACGGCGGAGAGGGCCTCGCGGAGGCTTTCGAGCCTCGCCGGGCGGCTCCCGTCGGGCAGGCCGATGATGAAGTCCCCGCCGCTGGTCATCTCCAGTTCACCGGGGGCGTGCATCGTGGCGCCCCAGCCGATCACGCAGCCGACCGTGCGCTCCCTGCCCACGACGGCGGCCAGCTCATCCACGCAGATGCCGTTCTGCATGCTGACGACGAGGCTGTCTTCCTTCAGGTGCGGGAGGGCGGCCCGGGCCGCGCCGGGCATGTCGTAGGCCTTGGTGGCGATCAGGCACAGGTCGTACAGACCCTCCAGTTCCTCCGTCCGGCACACGGCCCGCAGCCTCACGCGGCGGTCGCCGCAGTGTCCGGTGACGTGCAGGCCTTCGCCCGCCGCCTTGTGTGCGATCTCCCCGTGCTTGCACACGAGGGTCACGTCGTATCCCTTCTCCGCCATCAGCGCCGCGGTGATCCCGCCGATCGCTCCGCCGCCGATGACGGCGATCCGGTTTGGTTCCATACGATTCCTTCCTTTATATTCAGGTCCGTCCGGACCGCATGGCGGGGGTCATTCGCCGAAGCCCGGCATCTCGAGCCCCGCCGCGTCGGTCAGGATGCGGAAGATGTCGGCCATGGCCTGCTGCAGGCGCATCTCGGCCAGCAGATACTGGGTCACGTCCGGGCGGGCGAAGAGCACGGCGTTGATGCCGGAGAAACGCTGGATGTCCTCCTGATCGGCCTGGGTGCCGTTGACGGCGGCCATCTGCAGGCGGACGCTGAGCTTCTTGTACTCGCGGATCAGGGCGGCGGTGGTCTCGTCGGCCGTCACGGTCTCGCGCAGACTGTGACAGGTGCGGTACTCCTCGCTGGCCTTGATCTCGTCGGCGAGGGCGTAGGCCTTGCTGTATTCCATGGGACACCTCCCTTGATGCAACGTTTGCCGCGGCGGAATTCTTCCCGCCGCAGGTCTCAGCATAGCACATCCACAGAGAAATAGCAACGCGAAAAAGAGCTTTTCGGAGGCGCGGGGAGGCCGCCGCGGGCCAATTCCCTCCGGCCTGCGCTTGATTTTCGGGCGGAATACGCATATAATGGAAACAATCCATCCGAGGAGCGTGAACGCCATGAACCTGATCCGCAAGATCGTTGTCACCGGCGGCCCCTGCGCGGGCAAGACCACCGGACTCTCCTGGATCCAGAACACCTTCTCCCAGCGGGGGTGGAAGGTGCTCTTCGTGCCGGAGACGGCCACCGAGCTCATCACCGGGGGCGTGTGCCCCTGGACCTGCGGGACCAACCTCGATTACCAGATCGGCCAGATGCGCCTGCAGGTCACCAAGGAGGAGATCTTCCGCGCCGCCGCCGAGTCCATGCCGGACGACCGGATCCTGATCGTCTGCGACCGCGGAGCCCTCGACAACAAGGCCTACATGAACGACGAGGAGTTCCGGGCCGTGCTGACCCGCCTGCACCTGGACGAGGTGGAGCTGCGCGACAGCTACGACGCCGTCTTCCACCTGGAGACCGCCGCCAAGGGCGCCGTGGAAGCCTATACCTTCGCCAACAACGCCGCCCGCTATGAGACGCCGGAGCAGGCCTGCGCCCTGGATGACCGCCTTATCGCGGCCTGGACCGGGCATCCGCACCTGCGGGTCATCGGCAACGACACGAACTTCGAGAACAAGCTGCAGCGCCTCCTCAGCGAGATCAGCAGCGCCCTGGGCGAGCCGGAGACCTACGAGATCGAGCGCAAGTTCCTCATCGAGTATCCCGACGTCTCGTGGCTCGAGCGGCAGCCGAACTGCCACCGGGTGGAGATCATCCAGACCTACCTGGCCAGCGAGGACGGCCAGGACCGCCGCGTGCGCCAGCGGGGCGAGAACGGCACCTTCCTCTACTACGAGACCACCAAGCGCATCATGCCCGACGGCCAGGTCATCGAGCTGTCCCGCCGCCTGACGGACAGGGAATACCTCTCTCTCCTTCTCAACGCGGACACCACCCGCCGCCAGCTGCGCAAGACCCGCTTCTGCATGACCTACGGCAAGCAGAGCCTGAAGATCGACCTCTATCCCTTCTGGCACAGGCAGGCGATGGTTCAGCTCCACATGCGCGACGAGAAGGAGCCCGTCGACTTCCCGCCGCAGCTCAGGCTGATCCGCGAGGTCACCGGCGTGAAGGAGTACAAGAATTCCTCCCTCGCCCTGCGCATCCCGGAGGAAGGCTGAGCAGGCCGCCTGACATCCCGCGTTTCATGAAATCAGCGTGAAAAGCCCGCAGAATTTTCAGAAAATTTACAATTGTTCTTGACAGTGCTTTGCGCACGTGGTATAAAAGCACTTGTGCGCATATGCGCAACTGTGCGAAGGCAGGGATGCTGATGACGCCGAAAGTCAAGTGGCTGCTGACGGTGCTGGTCGTGATCGCGATCGGGGCCCTGGCCGTGCTGCTGGTCAAAGCGCCGGAGACCTCTCTTCCGGACGGTGAGACACACCGGAGCACAGAAACTGCAAGCCCGACGGACCTGTAAGGATCCGGCGGAAAAAAGCATTGTGAAGGAGGACAATTCACATGAAGACCCGCATTGCTGCTATCCTGATGGCGCTGGTTCTGTGCCTCTGCTCTGTGGCCGCTCTGGCTGAGGGCACCAAGGAAGCTACCCCCGTGGAGCAGAAGATCGAAGAGATCGCCAAGACCGTCGAAGAGAAGGTCGAGGAGAAGGTCGAAGAGGTCAAGGACGCTGTCAAGTCCGTTGAAGCTGAGGCCGAGAAGAAGGTCGAGGAGAAGGTCGAAGAGACCAAGAAGGACTTCCCCTGGCTGTGGGTTGCCATCGGCGTTGTGGTCATCGCCTGCGGCGGCGCCTTCGTCTTCAAGAACAAGAAGAAGTAATTCAGACGAGGCATTCCGAGGGAGCGGAGCACATCCGCTTCCTTTTCCTTTCAGCAAAGGGGAAAACAGGCATCCGGCCGATACCATATCTTGTGGTTTTTTTGTATCCGTGTTGTTTTTTCATGCCATTTGCAGGAATTGGAATTGACAAGCGGCAGAATTCTGTGTATGCTTTCAAGGAATACGTCTGCAAACGCAGACACACCTGTGCCAGAGGTACATGACACTGAATCCAATTTGTAAGGAGGACATTGTTCATGCAGGGAGCCAAGAACAAGAAAGTTATCATCGGAGCCATCGCCGTCATCGCGGTCATCGTGATCGTCGGCCTGCTGACCGGCTGGTTCGGACTGAGCAAGAAACCCGAAGCCGACAAGCCGGCCGCGACGACCCAGGAAGCCACCGCGACAAATGCGCCCGAGGCGGCCCCGACGGAGCCTGAGAAGGCGCCCGGGACGGAGGAAACCGCCGCGCCGACCGAGCCTGAGACGGTTCCCGCCGCGGGCAAGGTCATCATCACCGCCATCGCGGACGATCCCGAGGAAATGGATCCTACCCGCAATTCTTATTCCCGCTCCAGCCGTGTGCTGCAGAACCTCTTCGTCGGCCTGTACAAGCTCGACGCGGACGGCACCACCTACGTTCCGGCCATGGCGGATCACTATGACGTGTCCGAGGACGGCCTCGTGTACACCTTCACCCTCAAGGAGGGCCTGAAGTGGTCCGACGGCTCCCCGCTGACGGCCCGCGACTTCGAGTTCTCCTGGATCCGCGCGCTGGCGCCCGACTCCCGCTGCGCCTCCGACCTCTGGATCATCAAGAACGGCAAGGCCTACAACAACAGTGAGTGCAAGGCTGAGGAAGTCGGCGTGAAGGCCCTCGACGATCTCACCTTCCAGGTGACCCTCGAGAACAACACCCCCTGGCTGATCTCCCTGACCGCCACCACCTCCTTCTTCCCGGTGAAGAAGGACCTGGTCGAGAACAACGACAACTGGAAGGCCAGCGTGGACACCTATGTCTCCAACGGCCCGTTCATGCTCGTTGAGTTCCGCCACTCCAACAAGCTGATCCTCAAGAAGAACCCGAACTACTACTCCGCCGACACCGTCAAGATCGACGAGGTCGACTTCGTGGTCATCGCCAACTCCAGCGCCGAGCTGATCGCCTACGGCAACGGCGAGATCAACGTCTCCACCAACCTCGACGCCGAGGCCCTCAAGCGCTACGCCGGCACCGAGGAGTTCCACACCTCCGGTCGCGTCGGCATCCAGTACTGCGACTTCAACTGCAACCTGCCCGAGTTCTCCGACAAGCGCGTCCGTCAGGCCTTCGCCATGGCGATCAACCGCCAGTCCCTGCTGACCATGCTCGGCATCGTGGAGCCCGCCGTGTACGGCTTCGTGCCCTATGCACAGCCCTCTCTGACCGACTCCTCTAAGTCCTACCGCGAGGTGGCGGGCGACATGTTCAAGGAAGATGTCGCCGAGGCCAAGCGCCTGCTGGCTGAGGCCGGCTATCCCGACGGCGCCGGCTTCCCCGAGGTGGTCATCGTGACCAAGAACGACGAGCAGCAGCTGCGCATGGCGCAGATCCTCAGCCAGATGTGGAAGGACAACCTCGGCATCAGCTGCAAGATCGACCCGCGTGAGTCCTCCTCCTACTGGGGCGACCTCGCCCGCGGCGACTTCTCCGTGGACCGCAACGGCTACACCGTCGACTATGCCGACGCCAGCGCCAACCTCAAGATCTGGGTCACCGGCTCCAACGCCTCCGAGAACCAGTGGGACGATCCGGTCTATGACGAGCTGTTCAACAAGACCCTGGCCATGACCGACCCCGCCGAGCGCGAGGCTGCCCTGATCGAGGCCGAGAAGTATCTGGCCGACCAGATGCCCGGCATGCCCATGTACTCCTACGACAACCAGTACCTGGTCAAGCCCAACGTCACCGGCGTCACCTGCAACCCCATCGGCCACATCTTCTACGAGTACGCCGACATCAAGTAATCAAGGCTTCACCGGCCCTCCCCGCGCGGGAGGGCTTTTTGGTACTCCGGATGCCCGAAAAAGTGCGTTCCGCGGGCGGAAACGGTTGACGAACACAGGGGCTTGCGTTAAAATATGTAACAGGACTTCGGCAGCCCGCCGTTGGCGGGACCGTGTCCGCGAACCGGAAAGAAAGGGCGGTTTGATCTTTCATGAGCAACTGGAACTACGTCGTCCTTGCGGCGATCGTGGCAGCGATCTGCTACGTCGTCGCGAACTATCTGCGCATCAAGAAGATGCCGGAGGGCACCGCTGAGATGACCGAGATGGCCGGCATCATCCGCTCCGGCGCCAACACCTTCATGCTCACCGAGTACAGGACCATCGCGTTCGTCGTGATCGCGCTGGCGCTCGTCTTCTCCCTCTTCATCGAGGTGACGGCCGGCGTGACCCTGCTCCTGGGCGCGGTCATGTCCTCCATCGTGTGCGTGCTGGGCATGAAGAGCGCCACCTACGCCAATGTCCGCACCGCTAACAAGGCGCGCGAGTCCATGTCCATCGGCGAGACGGTCAAGGTGGCCCTCACCGGCGGCTCGATCTCCGGCCTGGCCGTGCAGGCGTTCGGCCTGCTGGGTCTGATCGCGGTCGTGATCATCTGGCCCGTGAAGCATGAGATCAACAGCAGCGGCCTGATCCTGCAGAACACCGGCGTCAACGCGTCCATCATCCGCATCTCCTGCTATTCCCTCGGCTGCTCCCTGGTCGCCATGTTCAACCGTGTGGCCGGCGGCAACTACACCAAGGCCGCGGACATCTCCGCCGACATCCTGGCGAAGATCCGCAACGACCTGCCCGAGGATGACTCCCGCGTGCCCAACGTCATCGCGGACTTCATCGGCGACAACGTCAACGACATCGCCGGCAACTGCTCCGACCTGCTGGAGAGCTTCGTGGCGACCATCGCGGCCTGCCTGATGATCGCGGTGATCATCTTCAAGGGCTTCGGCGAGAATGTGGCCAACGCGGACATGATCTTCAGCAAGATGACGATCTTCCCGATCGCCGTGGCCGGCCTCGGCCTGATCTCCTGCCTGATCGGCCTCGGCTTTGCCGCCGTGAAGAAGATGGGCAACAACCCCTCCAAGGAACTCGACCTCTCCACCTGGATCTCCGCCGGGTGCACCCTGGCGATGACCGTCGTCGCGGCCCTGCTGATCTTCGGTAAGCTGGATGACGCCGCCTTCGCCACCCTCGGCTGGAAGGCCGGGAAGTTTGCCCCCGTCATCTGCGTCTTCCTGGGCCTGATCAGCGGCGTGGCCATCGGCAAGATCACCGAATACTACACCGCCACCGAGTACAAGCCCACCCGCGAGCTGGCTGAGATGGCCACCGAGGGCGAGGCCTTCGTCATCACCAAGGGCGACGCCGTGGGCTCCCGCTCCTGCCTGCTGCCCATCGTCGTGATCGGCCTGAGCCTCTTCCTCGCCGGCACCCTCGCCGGGACCTACGGCATCGCCGTGTCCGCGCTGGGCATGCTGTCCTTCGTCGGCGCGACGGTCTCCATCGACGCCTTCGGCCCCATCGCCGACAACGCCGGCGGCCTGGCCGAGTCCTGCCACCTGGATCCCGACGTCCGCAAGATCACCGATAAGCTCGACGCCGTCGGCAACACCACCGCCGCCATCGGCAAGGGCTTTGCCATCGGCTCCGCGGCCTTCGCCACGGTGTCCCTGATCGTCTCCTACGTGGGCAGCATCAACTGGAGCCAGACCGGCAGCGCCATCAAGGACCTGCTCGTGAAGGCGGCCGACGGCGGCAACCCGATCCTGAACATCGCGGCCTTCACCGTCGTGGCCGGCGCCCTGATCGGCGGCGCGCTGGTGGAATACTTCTCCGCCATGCTGACTGACAACACGATCGACTCCGCCAAGGCCATGGCCGACGAGGGCGACAGGATGCTGTCGATCCCCGGCGCGCTTGAGGGCAAGGTGAAGCCCGACTACAACAAGATGATCCAGATGGCCACCAACGGCGCGCTGCGCAAGATGCTGGTCCCGTCGATCCTGGCGGTCTGCATCCCCGTGGTGGGCGGCTTCATCCTCGGCCCGGAATTCGTCGGCGGTCTGCTGATCGGCGCGACCATCGTGGCGGTCCCGCGCGCGATCTTCATGGGCAACTCCGGCGGCGCCTTCGACAATGCCAAGAAGTACATTGAGTCCGGTGCGCTGGAAGGCCACGGCAAGGGCACGGCAGCGCACAAGGCGGCCGTCACAGGCGATACCGTGGGCGACACCCGCAAGGACGTCGTCGGCGTGGCGCTCGACATCTTCATCAAGATGATGTCCACCGTCGGCAACACTCTGGTGCACTTCTTCCACGGCATCTTCTGATCCGGATCCAAAATGCCTCCCTGCATCGCGCGGGGAGGTTTTTCGGTGCTCTTCTCTATTTGCCTGACTTTTTCGGGCTCATTACGGAAAGCTCAGGAAAACCATATGGGGGGGATACGCACTCTGCGGAGCGCGCCAGGGGCTTTCCGATCGCCCCTGGACCCTTCGGAAGCATGTCTTCCTTGTGTGGTATTGGGTAAAGTATAGTGGATAAAAAACCTTTCAAACCCAAAGACTATCTTTTACGGGACGGCCCCGAAGGAGTCCAGAGGATTCGGAGCGCCCGGAAAACTGTCCGGGGGACAGTTTTCAGCGGAGAATGGGCGGCAGCCCCGGATCGATCGGAAAGCCCTCTGGTGCGCCCGCAGGTGCATACCCTCATCAACGGAGC